>NZ_JBXAPO010000002.1:113041-957177 GCF_058804065.1 Bradyrhizobium sp. GW821-FHT13H05
CCCCCCCCCCCCCCCCCCCCCCCCCCCCCCCCCGACGGCGAGGTTGACGAACTTCTCGCGCGACATCCTGCCGAGCAGCGAGGCGAGCTCGTCCTGGCTCATTGCCTTGTCGAACTGGAGGCGGAACATGCCGCCCTTGGCATCGCCGATGATCGACGCCTGGTAGCTGTCGAGCAATGCGGTGATGTCGGCAACACGCGCCTCGGGCGTGAAGCGCACCAGCGCGCGCGCCGGTGCTGCGGATGCACCGAGCTCGCGTGTGATCGGCGCGCCGGTCGAGAGCGAGGCGGTCTGATAGGTCGCGGTCTGGGTCTTCATCAGCACCGCGCCGATGATGCCGGCCTGCAGCAGCAGCGCGATGGCACCCAGGCTCGCCGACCAGGCCAGTGTACGCGGCGACAGGCTGGAGAAGAACGTGGCGACGCGCGCTGACAGCGGCAGCGAGCCGACCGGCCGTGCCGGCTCGGCGTCGATCGCGGCGAACAGCTTCTGCATCGCGCGCGCCGATGGAGCCCCCAGGCTCTCGTTCAGATGGATGGTCTCTTCGTACTCGCCGCGGATCGCGGCATATTGCCTTGCGAGCGCCGGATCATTCGCCAGCGCGTCCTCGACACGGCGGGCGTCGCGCGCGTTCAGCGTGCCGGCGGCGTGCCAGGGCAGCAGCAGTTCAATCTCACTGGGCTCTTGCTCCAGCATCTTCTTGCTCAAAGCCATCATGGCCAGCCTCGCTCAACGCCGGCTGCCTTCAGCAGTTCGGCCAATTTCTTGCGCGCATAGAACAAGCGCGTCTTCACAGTGTTCTCGGGAATGCCGACGATTTCAGCCACCTCCTCCACGGATTTCTCGTGGTAGTAGACGAGATCGACGATTTCCCGATGGTCCGGCGAGAGGCCCGTCAGACACTCCCGCAACGCTTCACTGGTATCCTTTTTCTGCACCGCGATTTCCGGATCGTCCGACGAATCCTCGATCGCGTTTGCAGCTTCGTCGTCCAATCCAACGTCCTTCCTGCGCCGGAGCGCCGAGAGGGCCTTGAATCGGGTGATTGCCAGCAGCCAGGTGGAAACTGCGGATCGGCCTTCGAACTTGCCGGCTTGACGCCAAACGTCGAGAAATACCTCGCTGATGAGGTCTTCCGCCGCCTGCTCGTCTCGCACGAGCCTCAGCCCGAACCTGTAGACCCTGACATGGTGCCGCCCGTACAGCACCTGCATAGCGAGCCGGTCACCTTGAGCGATCCTGGCGATCAGGACCTCGTCCGAAGCCGCCTGTGTCACGCTCAATGCCCGTCTCGCAAGGTTGGTCGGGTCGGCGCGGCGGACGGTTCGACGGGAGGCGCGAAATTCTTCAACCTACCGCAGTCATACGGGGCCTTGTGTGATCTACCCCACATACGCGCATTTTTCTCGTCGCACGCGCGGCGGTTGGCTGCCTCGATCGGGATCGGTAACATAATACTGAAACACTCTTTTGCGGAGCGGCGGCCCGGCACGGGCAGGCCGACCAAGTCTGGTTCCATAGCAGTCCTGCACGACGTATGTCTCACGAACCCCCGCTTTGGCTCGACCGCATCGCAAACGATGCCTAATCGCCGGCAAATTCCCCCTGCCGGCCAATATCATCCTGTTCTGCACTGCACCGTTCGGATTCGGTTTCAAAGGATACCAAACCTAAAGGCTTGCCACGTAGATTTTTGGGCTGACATCGACCATTGGCGGGATCATGAACACGGCCGCGACGTCCTTTCCGGAGAGGAATGCCGCTGAGGTCGCGGATCTCGTCCTCACGTCCGAGGCCGCGGCGCCCCACGTCCGGGCGCGCCGGATCCGGCAGCGCCGCCAGATGTATATCGGCCAGGTCGCGAGCTACTCGCTCGGCGCCTCGGTCCTGCTGCTCTATGCCTATGACGGCGCGATCTCGCTCGACGTTGCCTCGCTGTTCTGGTTCGGCGGTCTGCTGATCATCGGCACGTTCACCGTGCTGTCGGAGGCCGGCGTCGGTGACAGGTTCACGGACCACTACCTCACCGTCTTCCAGATCTCGGCGCATATGGCGCTGCAATTCATATTCCTGCTGTCGGTCCCGACCGTCGGCGTCGCCTTCATCAGCGTGCTGTTCCTGATCTTCGCCTTCGGCACGCTGCGCATGACCTCGGCCCAGGCGATGCTGACCTGGACGCTCGCGGCAAGCGGCCTCGCCGCCGTCTTCCTCGCCTCAGACCTGCCGATCGGCATGCCCGTTGCAACGCGGCTGCAGCGAACCGCCTCGATGCTGTGCTTCGTGCTGGTGATCGGCCAGTGCGCCTGTCTCGGGCTGTTTGGCGCCACGCTGCGCAAGATCCTGTATCAGCGCAGCATCGAGCTGAAGGCCGCCTATCAGCGCATCGAGGAGCTGGCCGAGCTCGACGAGCTGACCGGCTCCTACAACCGCCGCTGCATCATGCGGCTGCTCGACGCCGAGATGGAAAGATCGCGGCGGGCGTCGTCGCCTTGTGCGATCGCACTGATCGATCTCGACTGGTTCAAGCGCATCAACGACGCCCACGGCCATCCCGTCGGCGACGAGGTGCTGCGCACCTTCGCGATCACCATTTTCGCCAACATCCGCCCGGCCGATCGCTTCGGCCGCTACGGCGGCGAGGAATTCCTGCTATTGCTGCCGGACACCGAGGCCGAGGCGGCCTCGCGTATGCTCGAGCGCTTGCGCGGCATCGTCGCCGATCTCGACTGGAGCGCATTCTCCCCCGGCATGCGCGTTACGATTTCCGCGGGCGTCGTGACGCTGCGCGACAATGATACTGCCGACACGTTTCTCGCGCGCGCCGATCGCGCGCTCTATTCCGCCAAGGCGCAAGGGCGCAACCGTATTGCGACGAGCTGACCAATCCAATTTCCCCGGCGCGTGAGAAGCCGCCGCCGGATCGAACGCTCCAGGACAGGGCAATGAGATCGAAATCCGCCAAACCATCCGAGAACCTTCTCGAGGAATTGCAGACCGCACTTTCGCACGGCACCGTCGCGCGCCGTGTGGAGACGTTGCGCCGCGTCACCGATCTCTTCGTCGGCAACGCCGTGGACTATTCCGACGACCATATCCGCGTGTTCGACGACGTATTCCAGTGCCTGATCGAGCAGATCGAGACCTCGGCCAGGGCGCTGCTGGCCGACCGCCTCGCGCCAATCGCAGCCGCGCCGCCCAAAATCATCCGCACGCTCGCGCTCGACGAGGTCATCGAGGTCGCAGGCCCCGTGCTGTCGAAATCGGAACGGCTGGACGAGGCGACCTTGCTCGATATCGCGCGCACGCGCGGCCAGGCGCATCTGAAGGCGATCTCGCTGCGGCGTGTGCTGTCGGAAGCACTGACCGACGTGCTGGTGACGCGCGGCGACGAGGACGTGGTGCAATCGACCGTCAGCAATCCGGGCGCGCAGCTCTCCGAGGGAAGTCTCACCGACCTCGTCGCGCGCGCCGAACGCAACGATGATCTTGCCACCTGCATCGGCCTGCGGCCCGATTTGCCGCGCCATCACTATTTGAAGCTGATCGCAAAGGCGTCCCTGAGCGTGCGCAGGAAGCTGGAGGCCGCGCATCCGGAGCTCGCCGACGAGGTGTCGAGCGTGGTCCAGGAAGCGGCCCAGCGGGTCCGCGCCGCCGCCATGACGCGGCAGACCGAGATGGCGCGCGCGCTGGTGAAGTCGCTCTACGATGACGGCCGTCTCAACGAGTTCCAGGTCACGGCCTTCGCAGAACAGGGCAAGTTCGACGAGACCAATGCGGGGCTCGCGGCGCTCGCGGGCGTGGCGGTCGAGATCGCCGAGACCATGATGATCGAGAGCCGCACCGAGGGCGTGATGATCCTCGCCAAGGTCGCGGGCATATCGTGGGCGAGCGTGCGCGCGATCATCGCCATGCGCGAGAAGCTCTCAGGCGGCTCGCAGATCGACATGCTGATGATGCGTGATACCTACGAGGCCCTGCGCGCATCGACCGCGCAGCAGGTGTTGCGCTTCCACCGCATGCAGCAGGGCGCGACACCGGCGGCCTGATTGCCCTCATCGTCATGCGTCGGGCATGCGATGCAGCAGCTTGTCGAGCGTGATCGGATAGTCGCGCACGCGTATCCCGGTCGCGTTGTAGATGGCGTTGGCCAGCGCCGCCGCGACGCCGCATAGCCCGAGCTCACCGATCCCCTTGGCTTTCATCGGCGAAGACATCGGGTCCGTTTCGTCCAGGAAGATGGTGTCCTGGTGCGGGATGTCGGCATGAACCGGAACCTCGTAGCCGGCAAGATCATGGTTGACGAAGAAACCAGTGCGCTTGTCCACCGCCAGCTCTTCCATGAGCGCCGCGCCGACGCCCATCGTCATGGCGCCGATCACCTGGCTGCGCGCCGTCTTCGGATTGAGGACCCGGCCTGCGGCGCAAACGGCGAGCATGCGGCGGACACGTATCTCGGCCGTCGCCACGTCGACACCGAGCTCGACGAAATGCGCGCCGAACGTGGATTGCTGATGCGTCTTGGCAAGATCGCCATACTCGATCGAATCTTCCGCCATGAGCTCGCCGTCCGACGCAGCCTGTCCCAGCGGGACGCTTCGGTTGCCCGAGGACACCTGCCCGTCCGAAAACGCAACGTCCGCGGAATTGAAGCCGAGCTTCTGTGCCACCGCCTCGCGCAGCTTGACGCAGGCAGCGTAGACACCCGAGGTCGAATTGTTCGCACCGAATTGCCCACCGGAGCCGGCGGATACGGGGAAGCTGGAATCGCCGAGGCGCACCACGACCTTTTCGAGTGGCAGCCCCATCATCTCTGCCGCGGTCTGCGCGATGATGGTGTAACTGCCGGTTCCGATGTCCGTCATATCGGTCTCGACGGTCACGGTCCCGCTTCTGTCGAGACGAACGCGGGCGCCCGACTTCATCAGAAGGTTGTTGCGGAACGCGGCAGCCATGCCCATGCCGACCAGCCAGCGGCCTTCCCGCCGCCTGCCGGGCTCGGCATTTCGCGCACTCCACCCGAAGCGTTCCGCGCCGGTCTTCATGCACGCGATGAGCTGCCGCTGCGAGAACGGACGGCTCGGATGTTCCGGATCGACCTGGGTGTCGTTGCGCGCGCGGAATTCGACGGGATCGAGATTCAGCCGCTCCGCCATCTCGTCCATGGCGATCTCCAGCGCCATCATGCCAGGCGCCTCGCCCGGCGCACGCATCGCGTTGCCCTCGGGCAGGTCCAGCATGGCCAGACGCAACGCCGTCATCCGGTTCTCACCGGCATAGAGCAGACGGGTCTGCTGGACCGCGGTCTCCGGCTTGCCTTCCGGCAAATTGCCCGACCAGCTCTCGTGTCCGATCGCAGTGATCTTGCCGTCCCTGTTGGCACCGATGCGAATCCGCTGGATCGTGGCCGGACGATGCGTGGTGTTGTTGAACATCAGCGGTCGCTGCATGGCGACCTTGACCGGGCGATTGGCCGCACGCGCGCCCAATGCTGCGAGGATCGCGTCCGAACGGAGGAATAGCTTTCCCCCAAAGCCCCCTCCGATGAAGGGCGAAATGAGGCGTACGTTTTCCTTGGGCAGGCCGAGCGTCTTGGCGACGTCGCCGGTCGTCCAGGCGATCATCTGGTTGGAGGTCCAGAGGGTGAGCTTGTCGCCGTCCCAGGCCGCCATCGACGCATGCGGCTCCATCATGGCATGGGCCTGATCCGGGGTGGTGTAGGTCGCATCGAGTTGCACCGGCGCGGCGGCGAAGGCACCGGGAAAATCGCCGACATTCGTGTCCGGCTGGTTCTCGCCGCGACCGGGCGGCTTTGCAGCGCCGTCCCGTCCGGCGGCCAGATCGAACGAGCCCTTCGCCGCATTGTAATTGACCTGGACAAGCTGGGCCGCGGCACGGGCCTGTTCGAAGGTTTCGGCAACGACGACCGCGACGGCCTGGTGATAATGGTCGATCTCGGGGCCGCCGAGCAGCTTTGCCGTATTGAAACTGCCCTTGCCGAGCTTGCCGGCTGTCTCGGCCGTCACGATTGAGATGACGCCCGATGCGGCCTTGGCGCGCGACAGGTCGATCGACGCGATGCGGCCCTTGGCGATGGCCGAGCCGACGATGTAGCCGTAGGCAGGGCGCGAGCCGACATCGTGCCATTCATAGGCGTAGGTTGCCCTCCCCGTCGTCTTGAGAGGGCCGTCGATGCGGCTGGTCGCGTGACCGATGACCTTGAGCTGATCGATCGGATTGGTGGTCGCGGGCGTATCGAACTTCATGACTCAACCCTTCGCTTCGGTGAGCACGGCGGCGAGCGTGCGCTCGACCAATGCCAGCTTGAATGCGTTATCCCGGGTCGGCTTGGCACCATCGAGCAAACGCGTCGCTACGGCCTTGGCGCCGTGCGGCATCGCCGCTTCCGCTGCCTCAACGCGCCACGGCTTGTGAGCGATGCCTCCGACAGCGACCCGTCCCGTACCATCGCGCTGGACGATCGCACCGACCGAGACCAATGCGAACGCATAGGAGGCGCGGTCACGCACCTTCCGATAGATGTGCGTTCCGCCGACAGGCTTCGGAAGCGTCACGGACGTGATCAGCTCGCCGGCCGCAAGCGTCGTCTCGATATGTGGCGTGTCGCCGGGCAAACGGTGGAGATCGGCGATCGGGATGTTTCGGGTCGTACCATCAGGACGAACCGTCTGGACGGTCGCATCGAGCGCGCGCATCGCGATCGCCATGTCGCTCGGATGGGTCGCGATGCAGGCGTCGCTGGAGCCGATCACCGCATGCTGGCGGGTCACGCCGCCGATCGCGGCGCAACCGCTGCCGGGGCTGCGCTTGTTGCACGGCTGGTTGGTGTCATAGAAATAGGGACAGCGTGTCCGTTGCAGCAGATTGCCGGCGGTGGTCGCCTTGTTGCGCAGCTGGCCGGAGGCGCCGGCGAGCAGCGCGCGCGACAGCAGGGCATAATCACGCCGGACCCGCTCATCGGCGGCCAGGGTCGTATTGCGCACCAGCGCGCCGATGCGCAAGCCGCCTTCAGCTGTCGCTTCGATCTTGTCGAAGGCGAGGCCGTTGACGTCGATCAGATGGGCCGGCGTCTCGATTTCCAGCTTCATCAAGTCAAGCAGATTGGTGCCACCGGCGATGAATTTTGCGTTGCTGGTGCGGACGGCCGCAGAAGCGGCCGCTGCGGGCGAATTCGCCTTCTCATAGGTAAAGGACTTCATGCGGGCCTCCCGGCAACTTCGGTGATCGCCTCGGCGATGTTGGAATAGGCGCCGCAACGGCAGATGTTGCCGCTCATGCGCTCGCGCAGTTCGGCGTTCGTCAATTGCGGTGCCGCGTTGAGGTCGCCCGTGACGTGACTGGGGATGCCAGCTTTGATTTCATCGAGCACGGCCACCGCCGAGCAGATCTGGCCCGGCGTGCAATAGCCGCACTGGAAGCCATCATGCTTGACGAAGGCGGCCTGCATCGGATGCATGTGCTCCGGCGTACCGAGCCCCTCGATCGTGGTGACGCTGTCACCCTCATGCATGACCGCGAGCGTCAGGCATGCATTGATGCGCTGTCCGCCGACGATCACCGTGCAGGCGCCGCATTGGCCGTGGTCGCAGCCTTTCTTGGTGCCGGTGAGATGGAGATGCTCGCGCAGCGCATCCAGCAATGTGGTCCGCGTATCGAGCTTCAGAGCGCGGACCTCGCCGTTGACGTTGAACGACACCGTCGCCATCGCCGGTGCTTCCGCCGCGGTTGCGGCCCTCGAAGGGTCGGCGGCAGAATTCTGAGCCTCGGCGGTACGTGACGTCGCTCCGATCGCCACCGACGTCGCGGTTCCGATCAGAAGGTTCCGCCGCGACATTTCGAATACGCTGGATTTTCGCATGGTTGGGCATATCCCTCGCTACAGCAGCGTCCATCGACGCTCCGGATAGAAGTCGTCCAACCGAAGTTAGTTTCTAGGCGGAGCCCGGAATAGCCGTTCACGACGGCATGAGCTTATGCCTGTCATTCATGAATGCAGGCGCGATGGCGCAATCGAAGCCCTGATGTCGCGAATTTGCGTTGCGACATCAGTTTACGCGGAACGCCCTCAGTACCGTAGGACCCTCGAGCCGACCGCAGCACCGATCGCCGTCACCACCGCGGTAGCGATGGTGTACCAAGTCGCAACAAACAGCGGCGAGTCGTCGGTGCAGTGCGAGGCGTAGAGCGTCGCGGCAAGGCCGGCCGACACCAGACCGGCGAGCGCACCGGCAAGCGCGGGGCGCGACGGCGCGCCATGGCGCAGGCCGAAAAGCGCCCCCGCGAGCAGCGGTAGCGACATCGCGGGAATGGCCATCATGCAGGCCCTGGAATTCTTGCCCATCAGCCGCATCGTCATCGGCATCGCCGGCGCCATCATCGCCTCGCTGCCGATCGCAACCGCAAGCAGGCCGACAGGCAGCAGCAGCAGCCAGCCCCAGCCACGCATCAAGGCTTCGGGGCGCGACAGATGCAGGCTGACGATGATCGCGGGGATCGCGAGGGATAGCGTCACCGCGAACTTCGTGTCGAAGAACGGGTTGTGCATGGCGGTCATCACATCGGGCCGCACGCCGAGGAAGCTGGCGAAGATCAGGATCGAGAACGGTGCGGCCACCAGCAGCGCCAGGGTCAGCATGGCGCCGACGCGAGGGGCGCGGTGAGCATTGTCGGCCGCGAGAGAGCGAATGAGTTGATCGGTATCCATGACTAGTGGTCCCGCAGTTTGGCAGTCAGTGCTGCAAGTCCGCGATGCAGCGCGACCCGCACCGCACCTTCGCTCATCGACAACTTGGCCGCCGTATCCTTGATCGAAGCGCTCTCGACCGCGATCGATTGCAACACGTCGCGCTGGCGCTGCGGCAGGGTGCCCAGCTGCGCCGTGACCTCGCCTGCCGAGGCCGTCTCCTGCGGCGCCTCGCCCGGCAGCGTCTCGGCGAAATCGTCGATGTTGACGAAGACCCGCCTGCCCCGGCGCCTCAGCGTATCGATCAGCTTGTTGCGGGCGATCGCAAACAGCCACGGGGCGAAGGGCGCCTCGCTGTCCCAGGTGTGCCGCTTCAGATGCACCGCCAACAGAATCTCCTGCACGATATCCTCGGCCTGATCGGGAGGCTGCCCAGCCCGCGCCAGGCCCCGCCTCGCGGCAGCGCGCAGCACTGGCGTGACCGCCTTCAACAGGCGATGATAGGCAGCATCATCGCCCGCCATGGCCGACCGCATCAGGCCGGTCCATTCGTCCTCACGTCCGCGCACGCGCGCCCTCACCAAGCAATTCGGCCGCTCTTTCAGTTTGTTACGCCGTCGACCACAAGATCACGAATTCGTGATATCTGCGCACCCACTGTCCGACGCGGCCGTGGAAATCCGCGACGGCTCATAACACCGATCGGTCCCGTTCGCACCCGGCGGCCAGCCAGGAGGCGGCGGCTTGCCCCGTTTTTGCCCGGTGTGGCCCGAAGATTCCCATTTTCTGCCCCGCTGTCGTCATGCGCCGAGGTCTCTGTTCGGTCCCGGGATGGGTGGATTGGGGAGATCGTCAACATGACAAAAGCCAGCGGGCGCGCTGCCCTGATTCTTCTGGCCGGACTTTTCCTGCTGTTCGGTGGCGCTGCACAGGCGGCTCCGAGTTCGGCTGCGAGCGGCAAATCGGACAGCGCCAGCAAACAGGCGGACGCGGTCAAGCCGGGCAAACAGCGGCGCCACTATTCTCGCCACACCAGCAGCAAGACGGCGCAGAAGTCCTCGGATGACAAGGCGAGCAAGACAAGCATCGCGGCAAAGGCCGACGAGGCCAAGATCGACAATAGTGCCGATAGCGACATGCCGGCCTCGAGCCAGATGCCGCCCGAGGTCGCCAACGCCCACGCCCAGCTTGCCGCCGCCGATACGCCGCCCGCGGCTGCGGCCTCCGCGATGACGGGCCGCGCCAACGACAACGTCCAGGCAGCGGCCGATAATACCGCCGCGCCGAATGCCGAGAGCCAGGCGGCGGCCCCCGATCAGGCGAGCGATCCCGACCGAGCCCTGCAACAGGACACTCAGCCCGCGCAGAAGGCGGTGATTGCCGCAACCGACGCGCAGCCGCGGCCCGCACCGGTGATGGCGAGCAGCGACCATAGCTCGGCCTGGGACCAGAGCTCCCTGATCGGCAAGATCTTCATCGGCGTCGGCACGCTGCTGACGCTGGCCTCCGCCGCGCGCATGTTCATGGCCTGATTTTCTGGCCTGATTTTCTGGCCTGAATGCCGACCTGACGGACCTCGCCCGGGACGTGCGCCTTGCCGCACGTTCCGGGCGGCCTTGTTCCGACGGCTTTTTGGGCCCCCCTTGAAGCCCACCGCGCCAGCGGGCACATTGCCCGCCCAATCAAAAGCGTGGGTGGAGCATGAGCACGTTCGAACACATCATCGTCGAAAGCATCGGTGCGGTCGGCATCATCAAGCTGAACCGGCCGAAGATGCTCAATGCGCTCTCCTTCGGCGTCTTCCGCGAGATTGCCGCCGCGGTCGACGATCTTGAAGGCGACGATACCATCGGCTGTATCGTCGTGACCGGCAGCGAGAAGGCCTTTGCCGCCGGCGCCGACATCAAGGAGATGCAGCCGAAGGGCTTCATCGACATGTTCTCCGAGGACTTCGCCGCGATCGGCGGCGACCGCGTCGCGCGCTGCCGCAAGCCGACCATCGCGGCGGTTTCGGGTTACGCGCTCGGCGGCGGCTGCGAGCTCGCCATGATGTGCGACTTCATCATCGCTGCCGACACCGCCAAGTTCGGCCAGCCCGAAATCACGCTCGGCACCATCCCCGGCATCGGCGGCACCCAGCGCCTGACCCGCGCGATCGGCAAGTCCAAGGCAATGGACCTCTGCCTCACCGGACGCATGATGGACGCGGCGGAAGCCGAGCGAAGCGGCCTCGTCAGCCGCATTGTGCCCGCTGACAAGCTCATGGACGAAGTCATGGCGGCCGCCGAAAAGATCGCGTCGATGTCGCGGCCGGCCGTCGCCATGGCCAAGGAAGCGGTGAACCGCGCCTTCGAGACCACGCTCGCCGAAGGCATGAGCGTCGAGCGCAATTTGTTCCACGCGACCTTCGCGCTGGAAGATCGCTCGGAGGGCATGGCGGCGTTCATCGAGAAGCGCAAGCCGGTGAACAAGAACCGCTGAGGCAGCGCCTGGTCAGGCTGGTGTAAGGCTCTGACGCTTTCTCGCAGTCACCCTGTGACGCACCTGCAACAAGCACGGAATACATGGGGGTTTTCCCCGCGGCAGTTTGCCTGCGGGACCTCGGCTGGTTAAACAGTTAAGAGGCCACCGTCGGCGGGGGCGGACAGCCGGGGTTTAGCGGGATTACATGATTGGGCGTGCCGCCAGAGCTGGTCGCGTGATGACGCGGCATCGATCGGGCGTGGGTCCTGTGCTTGCGACATGGACCACGCTGGCGCTCTGTTGCGCCCTGCCCTCGGCCGCATGGGCCGAAGCCCTGCCCGAGGCGCTCGCCAAGGCCTATCAGACCAATCCGCAGCTCAATGCCGAACGTGCGCGACAACGCGCCACGGACGAGAACGTGCCGCAGGCGCTCGCCGGCTACCGGCCGCAGATCGTGGCGAGCCTCAGCGCCGGCCTGCAATCGGTGCGCAACCTGTTGCCCGACAACACCATCCAGACCGCCAATCTGAAGCCGTGGATCATCGGCGTCACCGTGACGCAGACCCTGTTCAACGGCTTCCGCACCGCCAACAACGTCCGCGCCGCCGAGCTCCAGGTGCAGTCAGGCCGCGAGGCGCTGCGCAATGTCGGCCAGGGCGTGCTGCTCGACGCGGTCACCGCCTACACCAACGTGCTGGCCAACCAGTCGCTGGTCGAGGCGCAGCGCTCCAACGTCGCCTTCCTGCGCGAGACACTGTCCGTCACCCAGCGCCGCCTCAACGCCGGCGATGTCACGCCGACCGACAGTGCCCAGGCCGAGGCCCGTCTCAATCGCGGGCTGTCCGATCTCAACGCCGCTGAAGTCGCGCTCGCGATCAGCCAGGCGACCTATGCGCAGGTGATCGGCAATCCGCCGTCGCAGCTGCGGCCTGCCGAGGTGGTCGATCGCTATCTGCCGAAGGGCCGCGAGGATGCGTTGACGATGGCGATCCGCCAGCACCCCGCGGTGATGGCCGCGGGCTTCGACGTCGACGTCGCCTCCACCAACATCCGCGTTGCCGAGGGCGCGCTGCTGCCGAGCGCCAGCGTCCAGGGCAGCGCCAGCAAAAGCCGCAACAATGACCCGACGCTCGGAACCTTCGCCGAGGACCAGGCCTCGGTCGTCGCCAATGTCACCGTGCCGATCTATGACGGCGGCCAGGCCGCCGCGCAGACCCGGCAGGCCAAGGAAATCACGGCGCAAAGCCGGCTCGTGCTCGACCAGGTTCGCAACCAGGCGCGCACGGCGGCGGTCAGCGCCTGGGTCGCCAATGAAGGCGCCAAGATCGCGGTCTCGGCCTCGGAGTCCGAGGTGAAGGCGGCAACCGTCGCGCTCCAGGGCGTGCAGCGCGAGGCCGCCGGCGGCCAGCGCACGACGGTGGACGTGCTGAACTCGCAGGCCGATCTGATCCAGGCCAAGGCCCGCCTGATCGGCGCATTGCGCGACCGCGTCATCGCCTCCTACACGCTGCTCAGCGCCGTCGGCCATCTCGACGTCAAGACCCTGAGCCTGAACACGCCGGACTATCTGCCCGAGGTGCACTACCAGCAAGTCCGCGACGCCTGGCACGGCCTGCGCACGCCGTCGGGGCAGTAGGCGTTTCAAATCTATAGGCCTGGTACCGATGAAAAGCTGCCGCCTCCATCTGATGGGAGCTTCGGGCTCCGGCGTGACGACGCTCGGTCGCGCGCTCGCGGGCCGGCTTGCGCTGCCGCATCACGACAGCGACGATTATTTCTGGCAGCCGACCGCGCCGCCCTATCAGACCACGCGCCCCGCCGCCGAGCGCCTGCGCCTGATGCGCGAGATGTTTCTGCCGCGGCTCGATTGGGTGCTGAGTGGAACCGTCACCGGCTGGGGCGACGAACTCATTCCGTTGTTCGATCTGGTCGTGTACGTGACCACGCCGCGCGAGCTTCGCTTGCAGCGCCTGCGTGGCCGCGAGGCTGCGCATTTTGGAGCTGATGCCGTCGCACAGGGCGGCTGGCGTCATGAGGAGACGGAATCGTTCCTCGAATGGGCCTCGCATTACGAAGCTGGCGATCGCGAAGGCCGCAGTCTGGCAAAAGATGAAGCTTGGCTTGCGGGCCTGCCCTGCCCGGTCACGCGCGTTGACGGCTCGCGCCCGCTTGCGGACCTTGTCGAGCAGCTATGCAGCGAAGCGGAGCGGTTGCCGGGCTGATGTGATACTCTCCCGGCACCACTGCCAAACAATAAAATCAGGGGGAGAAACCATGCTCAATCGACGCAGCGTTCTGCTTGCCTCTCTTGCCGCCGGAGCAGCCATGACCAGCAAAGCCCAGGCCCGCGCGGCGCAGCCCGCGACGCCGGTGAATTTCGACGTCCCGGCGCACGCCTGCGACTGCCACACCCACATTCATGGCGATGTCGAAAAGTTTCCGTTCTTCGCCGGACGCGTCTATACGCCGGAGCCGGCCAGCCCCGAGGAAATGGCCGCGCTGCACAAGGCGCTGCATATCGAGCGCGTGGTGATCGTGACGCCGAGCGTCTACGGCACCGACAATTCCTCGACGCTATTCGGCATGAAGGCGCGTGGCGGAACCGCACGCGGGGTTGCGGTGATCGATGACAAGACGACCGAGGCCCAGCTCGATACGCTGCAGGCGGACGGCTTCCGCGGCATGCGCCTCAATCTCGCGACCGGCGGCGTCAACGATCCCAATGTCGGCCGGTCGCGCTTCACCGCCGCGGTCGAGCGCATGAAGGCGCGCGGCTGGCACGTCCAGCTCTACACCACGCTTGCCATGATCGCGGCGATCAAGGACCTCGTCGAGAGCGCGCCGGTACCCGTCGTATTCGACCATTTCGGCGGGCTCGAAGCATCGCTGGGCCTGGAACAGCCCGGCTTCTCCGATCTCGTCGCCCTGGTGAAGTCCGGCAAAGCCTATGTGAAGATTTCGGGCGCCTATCGCTCGTCAAAGCTCGCGCCTGATTATCAGGACATGGTGCCTTACGCGCGCGCACTCATCACGGCGAATGCAGACCGCATCGTCTGGGGAACCGACTGGCCGCATCCGGATTCGAGCCGCGTCGAGGGACGCAAAGCCACCGACATCGCACCGCTCTACCAGATCGACGACGGCGCCTTGCTCAACCAGCTTCCGGTCTGGGCGCCGGATGCGGATGTGCGCAAGAAGATCCTGGTCGACAATCCGGCGCAACTCTACGGCTTCTGAGTCGCGACACGCGCAATTAGGTTCAACGAAATGCGACACAGCTCCATATCGAGTCGCGGAACTGTTGTCGCAAGAGCACAACGTCGTTGGACTCACACGAACGTGTTTGAGTTTCTTTTCGCCTTTCACCCGTATGGTTGAGGCGACGATTCATTTTCACCGGTACGCACGCACGCAGATTTCATCTGTTCGTGCGGTCGCATGCCTTTATCGCATTATCTTGCCGCGCTTTTTTCCGGCGTGGGAATTGGTTTCACCGTCGCCGCCCCGATCGGGCCCATGGGCATGCTGTGCATCCAGCGCACATTGGCATCGGGCATGGCGACCGGCCTCGCAACCGGCTTTGGTGCTGCGACTGTGCATCTCACCTACAGCGCCCTTGCAGTCTTGGGACTTGGCTCGCTCGCACAGCCATGGGTCGAGGCCAATGCGGCGGTCTTCGGCATCGTCTCGGCTCTGACACTGCTATGGTTCGCGATGCGGACGCATCGCGGTTCCATCGCGCTTGAGGCGACGGACGAGATCGACAAGGTGCGCCTCGCCCGCGCCTATCTCAGTGCCATCGCGCTTGGCTTCACCAATCCGCTCACGGTCATCCTGTTTCTGGCGGCGCTGCACGCATTCTCGACGCAGTCAGCGGCAGCGCCGCTCATCGCGGGAGTCTTCGTGGGCTCTGCGGTCTGGTGGATGATGCTCAGCACAATCGTCGCAACCGCGCGGTCACGGCTGACGCCACGGATGCTGTCGCTGAGCAGCCGGTTCGCGAGCCTGATACTGCTCGGGCTCGGCACCATGATGCTGGCGCGGATCGCGCAGCGGATTCTCAGCTAACCGCGTTAGCGTGCGCGGCGGGAGAAGAAGGAGATCAGCACCGGCAGCGTCACCAGGATCACGACCGGCGCCAGCATCATGCCGGTGACCACGACGACCGCGAGCGGTTTCTGCACCTGCGAGCCGATGCCTTCGGACAGCGCCGCGGGCAACAGGCCGATGCCTGCGACGACGCAGGTCATCAGCACGGGACGGAGCTGCAATTCGCCGGTACGGATCACCGCGCTCACGCGGTCCATGCCCTCTTCGATGAGCTGGTTGAACTGCGAAAGGATGATGATGCCGTCCATCACGGCAATGCCGAACAACGCGATGAAGCCGATCGCCGCGGAGACGCTGAACGCCGTGCCGGTGATCAACAGCCCAAGCACGCCACCGAAGATCGCCATCGGAATCACGCTCATCGCGAGCAGTGTGTCGGTCATCGAGCCGAAATTGAACCAGAGCAGGATGCCGATCAGCGCCAGCGAGATCGGCACCACGATCGACAGGCGCCGGATCGCATCCTGGAGGTTGCCGAACTCACCGACCCAGTCCATGTGCGCGCCGGGCGGCAGCTGCACCTGGGCAGCGACCTTCTGCTGCGCTTCGCGGATCGCGCTGCCGAGGTCGCGCTCGCGCACCGAGAACTTGATCGGCAGATAGCGCTCCTGCTGCTCGCGATAGATGTAGGCCGCGCCCGAGACGAGGCTGATGCTGGCGACTTCGCTGAGCGGGATCTGCGTCACGGTGCCGTTCGGCCCGGGCGCGCCGATGCGCAAATTCTGGATCACCTCCGCGCTCCGGCGGTATTCCGGCGCGAGGCGTACGATGATCGGGAAGTGGCGGTCGGAGCCCGGTTCGTAGAGATCGCCCGCGGTGTCGCCGCCGATCGCGACCTTGATGGTGGCGTTGATGTCGCCAGGCGCAAGGCCGTAGCGCGCGGCCTTGGCACGGTCGATGTCGATCTGGATGGTCGGCTGGCCGAGCGAGGTGAACACCGCAAGGTCGGTGACACCCTGCACGGTCGACAGCACCTGCTTGATCTTGTTGGCGGTGTCCGTCAGCGCCTGGAGATCGCTGCCGAACAGCTTGATCGAGTTCTCGCCCTTCACGCCGGACACGGCTTCGGAGACGTTGTCCTGGAGATATTGCGAGAAGTTGAACTCGACGCCGGGAAAGCGGTCGTCGAGCTGCTTGAGCAATTGCGCAGTCAGCTCTTCCTTGTCATGCGTGCCCGGCCATTGGCTCGCGGGCTTGAGCGGAGCGAAGAACTCGGCGTTGAAGAAGCCGGCGGCGTCGGTGCCGTCGTCGGGACGGCCGTGCTGCGACACCACGGACTCGACCTCGGGCCGGGCGCGGATCAGCTTGCGCATCTCGTTGACGTAGGTGTTGCCTTCCTGGAGCGAGATGGTCGGCGGCAGCGTCGCACGGATCCAGAGATTGCCTTCTTCCAGCTTGGGCAGGAATTCGAGGCCGAGCAGCCGGCTGAGCGCCACCGTCATCAGCACGAGACCGATCGCGGCGCCGAGCATGATGCCGCGGTTGGCGACGGCCCAATTCAGCACCGGCATGTAGATCCGGTGCAGGATCAGCATCACCCTTGTCTCGGTCTCATGGACATGCGCCGGCAGGATGATCGCGGACAGCGCCGGGGTTACAGTGAAGGTGGCAAGCAGGCCGCCGGCGAGTGCATAAGCATAGGTGCGCGCCATCGGCCCGAAGATGTTGCCCTCGACGCCGGAGAGCGTGAACAGCGGCAGGAAGGCCGCGATGATGATGGCGGCGGCGAAGAAGATCGAGCGCGACACGTCGGCGGCGGCGCTGAGGATAGCGTGGCTCTTCATGCCGAACAGCGTCTCGGGCGACATGTGATCGGATTCCGACACCGGCGTCGTCTGTGTCAGGCGGCGGAAGATCGCTTCCACCATGATGACGGTAGCATCGACGATCAGGCCGAAGTCGATCGCGCCGACCGAGAGCAGATTCGCCGATTCCCCGCGCAGCACCAGGATGATCACGGCAAAGAACAGCGCGAACGGAATGGTGGCGCCGACGATCAGCGCGCTGCGGAGGTCGCCGAGGAATATCCACTGCAGCAGCACGATCAGGAGAATGCCGACCACCATGTTGTGCAGCACCGTGTGGGTGGTGAGCTCAATCAGGTCGCCACGATCGTAGATGCGCTCGATGCGCACGCCCGGCGGCAGGATGGTCGAATTGTTGATCTGCTGGACGAGCTGCTCGACGCGCTTGATGGTCGGCGAGCTCTGCTCGCCGCGGCGCATCAGGACGATGCCCTGCACGATGTCGTCGGCCTCGTCGAGGCCGGCAATGCCGAGACGGGGTTTTTGGCCGACGGTGACGGTGGCGACATCCTTGACCAGCACCGGATTGCCATTGGTCTGCGCGATCATGGTGTTGGCGAGATCGTCGATCGAGCGGATCAGGCCGACGCCGCGCACCACGGCCGATTGCTGGCCGATATTGACGGTGTTGCCGCCGACATTGACGTTGGAATTGCTGACCGCCTGGAGCACCTGCGGCAGCGTCATGCCGTTGGCGACCAGCTTGTTGTTGTCGACCTGGAGCTCGTAGGTCCTGCTTTTGCCGCCCCAGCCGGTAACGTCGATCACGCCGGGCACGGCGCGGAAGCGGCGCTGGAGGATCCAGTCCTGGACGGTCTTGAGATCGAGCACGCTGTAGTTCGGCGGACCGACCAGACGGTAGCGGAAGATTTCGCCGATCGGGCTCAGCGGCGAGATCTGCGGCTGCACGTTGCCCGGCAGTGGCGCGAGCTGCGCCAGGCGGTTCAAGACCTGCTGCTGCGCCTCGTCATAGGTATAGGCGAAGGAGAACTGGAGCTTGACGTCGGAGAGGCCGTAGAGCGAGATGGTGCGGATCGTGGTGAGGTTCTTCAGGCCCGCGACCTGGGTCTCGATCGGGATCGTGATGTAGCGCTCGATCTCTTCCGCCGACAGGCCTGGGCTCTGCGTCACGATGTCGACCATCGGCGGGGTCGGGTCGGGATAGGCCTCGATGTTGAGCTGGTTGAACGCGATCAGGCCGCCGATCAGCACGGCGACGAACATGCCGACCATCAGGAAGCGCCGATTGACGGCAAGGGCGACGAGACGATCCATTCAGGTCTTCAATTTCTTGGGTCGTCGATCAGCTACCGGACGCCGCTCGGTCGATGAACAGGCTGCCTTTGGTGACGATCTGCTCGCCGGGTTTCAGGTTGCTGGTGACCTCGACGAGGTTGCCATTGATGAGGCCGATCTTGATCTCGCGCAGTTCGACCGACTTGTCCTCGCGTGCAACCCAGAGACGGACCTTGTCGGCTTCGTAGATCAGGGCCTGTTTCGGCACCGCCGGCGCGGCGCGGTCGCCCGCCGAATAGATCGTGACGTTGGCGAACATTTCCGGCTTGAGCAGACCGTCCCTGTTGTCGATGGTGGCGCGAACCAGCAGGCGGCGGGTGCTCGGATCGATCGCGGTGGCGACATAGTTGATCTTGGCGGTGAGCGGGCGGCCCGGCAGTGCCATCACGTTGACGCTGATGTCCTGGCCGATGCAGACCGCCGCCGCATCGCTCTCGCGCACGAAGGCGGTGAGCCACACCGTGGAGAGATCGCCGATCACGAAGACCGGATCGCTGGCGCCGGAATTGACGTACTGGCCGGGGCCGATCTTGCGTTGCACGACGGTGCCGGCGATCGGCGAGTAGATCGTGATCTCCCGATTGATGACGCCCTTGTCCTGGAACACCTTGATGGTCTCGTCGGTGAAGCCGAGGATGCGCAGCTTGTTGCGCGCGGCCTCCAGCGCCGTCACCGAGGAGCGCATGTCGTTCTGCGCCTGGACCTGGGTCGCTTCCGCCTGCTGATAATCCTTCAGCGGAATGGCGTGACCTTCATAGAGATCCTTGGCGCGCTTGAACTGGATGTCGGCGAGATCGATCGCCGACTTCGCCTTGTTCTGCGAGGTCATCGCGGCGATGAAATCGTTCTGGGCCTGCACGGTGTCGGCGGCCTCGATTGTGAACAGCGGTTGACCTTGCGTCAGCATCTCGCCCGGCTTGGCGAGCAGCTTGGTGACTCGGCCCGCATAGGGCGAGAACACCGGCGTCGAGCGGTCCTCGTCGACGGCGACCTTGCCCTCGGTGACATATTCGGCCCGGAAGGTCTTGGCCTTGACCGGCTCGATCGTCAGCGTCGCCCATTCGGACGGTGTCGGCGTGAAATTCTGCGCATTCCTGCGCGACTGACTGGAGACTTCCGAATGGCTCTTGTCCTTGGTCCCCGCATGGAGGAAGCCATAGGCACCCGCGCCGGCGAGGGCCAGTAAAACTACGGATGTGATCACCCGTTGTTTTGTAAGCACCTGCAATCGCTTGGTATTTTCAACTACCATGGGGCCTGGTCATGTCTGCGACGATCTCGGCAAACGACTGCCTCATCGGTCGCGCTAATAGTGCCGAATTGAGATTTCAAACAACCTAAAAAACGCTTCGCACCTTTCGGTTTGAGTTAAAATTTTGCGACGCGTCAGCTCAGTGTCAGCTTCACTCTGGCCATTGTGGCGGATGACTGCCGAGCGGCATCGCCGGACGGATCCATCGTGCCGGCGTTCTCGACAGCAGTGCCGAATGACTCACCGCTTTCAGCATGCCAAAGCCAGATGGCATGGCTTCGATGAATGCAGCATGTACGGCCTCACCCGTAATATCCGGGGTGTTCAGGCCGCCGTCGAGCCGACCGAGATTCCACAGCCAACGCCCGGTCTGGGCCAGCGACACGCGCACGTGCCAGCTGCCGCCTTCGCGTGACTGGCGCGCTTTGGCCATCATCGCGCCGAACGCCATCAGATAGCCGGTGGCATGGTCGAGCATCTGCGCCGGCAATTCCTTCGGGCTATCGATGCCGGCGGCGTGCCCTTCGGCATGGTTGAAGCCGGTGGTGGTCTGCACCAGCGAATCGAAACCACGCCGCTCGGCCCAGGGGCCAACATGGCCGTAGGCCGACAGCGTCACATAGACGATGCCCGGATTGATCTTGGCGGCCTCCTCGGGCGTAAAGCCGAGGGCGGCAAGCGCGCGCGGACGATAGCCTTGCGAGAAGATGTCGGCCTCTTTCAGAAGCTCGCGCAGCTGCGCGCGGCCGGTCTCGGTCTTCAGCTCGATGAAGGTGGTGAGCTTGCCGCGGCCGGTATCGATGGTAAGCCAGGGAATGGCGGGCAACTCAGGCCCCGATACCAACAGCACATCCGCACCATGCGCGGCGAGCGTGCGGCCGGCGACGGGGCCTGCGATGACGCGCGAGAGATCGAGCACGCGAAGGCCCGAGAGCGGACGATCGCCTTTGGGCCAAGGCTTCTTAGACCAACAAGGCTTCTTAGACCAAGACTTTGGCTCGGCCTCGCCGATCTTCTCGATCGAGATCAGCGGCAATTGCGCGAGCGCACGCGCCTGCGGCAGCGCCGACCATTCGTCGTAGGAGCGCATCAACGCAACGACGCCGCCTGCAGCGTAGGCCGCGGTCTCAAAATCCTCGCCCTTCCATTGCATCAGCGCGGCCTGCACTTTTTCGCGCTCAGCCTCGCAGCCGAGCACCTTGCAAACGGCGTCGCGATGATGCGGGAAATTGGTGTGGCAGCGGACGAAGCGGTTATCGCCGGTCTTGTAGACGCCGGCGATGGCGTCCCAGGCCGGCGGCGGCGGCTTGTCGTCGAGCCGCAGGTAACGCTCGGAACGGCATTCGGCGACGGCATGGCGCATGTCGACGGAGACATCCTGCGTCTCGCCGCTGCGCAATCGCCATATCTCGGCTGCGGCGAGGCCGGCCGCGGCAATCGTGGTCTGTCCGGCGACAGCGACGCGAAACGAGGACGGGATCTGCGGCTCCTCGCCGGTCAGCCGCACGTGCGCGAGCGCAGCCGCGTCGCCGCCGGCGGAGGTCCAGATGCCTTTGAGAATATCGGAGGGGCTTTGCATGGCCGCTTCTCTCCCTTACGTTTTTGCGACCATTCATTAGCACAAGAAGGAATGCAATGGCCGCCATCGATCCCCTCACCGCAGGCGCCGTGTTCATCGCAACGGCGGCCACTGACGCGGTCTATGTCATGTTTACGTCAGCCGTGATCGCGCGCAAGCGCGTGCCGGCTGCGAACTGGAGCGCGGTCTGGTATCTGCTCTCCTCCTACGCCGTGATCAGCTACACCGAAAACGCCTTCTATGTCGCCTTCGCTGCGATCGGCTCCTGGGCCGGCGCCTACGCCTCGCTGACCTTCCTGCACCGCCCGCCCGGCGGCCCGCCGGTGGGGGCGTCGCCGGAGTGAGATGGTTGTGATTGAACCGAGAAGCCGCGGCGTACTGGATACCCCGCCTTCGCGGGGTATGACACCGAGAACGAATTCGATATCTTCGCTCAAACAGCCAAGCTCCGCACGATCAACAAAAGGAACAAAACAATGGATCTCGGTCTCAAGGGAAAGAACGCCATCGTTCTCGGCGGCACGCGCGGCATCGGGCGGGCGATTGCGGCAACGCTGGCCGGTGAAGGCAGCAATGTCGCGGTCTGCGCGCGCAATGCGGATCAGGTCGCGGCGACCGTCACTGAGCTGAAGGCGAGCGGGATCCGTGCCACCGGCGGTCCGGTCGACGTCACCGACGGCGCAGCGCTGAAGGCGTGGGTCGAGGCTGCCGCAAAGGAGCTCGGCGGCGCCGACATGCTGTTCTCCAACGCCGGCGCGATGGCGCAAGGCCACGATCCCGCATCGTGGGAACAGAATTTCCGGCTCGACGTGCTCGGCGCCGTGCATGCGTTCGATGCCGCGAAGCCGTTCCTCGAGGCCAGCGGAGAAAAGAGTGGAGATGCCGCCTTCGTCATCATCTCCTCGATCGCGGCAGCACAGGCCGATTTCGCCAGCTCCTACGGCCCGGTTAAGGCGGCGCTGATCCACATGGCCAAGGGACTGGCGCGGCAATATGCGAAGAAGAAGATCCGCGTCAACGTGGTCTCGCCCGGCACGGTCTATTTCAAGGGCGGCGTCTGGAACATGATCGAGCAGAACGCGCCCAAGCGCTACGAGGATGCGATGAGCCGCAACCCGACCGGCCGCATGGCGACGCCGCAGGAGATCGCGAGCGCAGCGGTGTTTCTGGCCAGCCCGGTATCAGGGTTCACCACGGGATCGAACCTCGTCGTGGACGGGGCGATCTCGAACCGGGTGAATTTTTGAGGCGAGCACACTGTCGTCGCCCGGCTTGACCGGGCGACCCAGTATTCCAGAGACGGCTCGGCTAGAGCCGAGGAGCCGCAGCATACTGGATACCCCGCTTTCGCGGGGTATGACACCGAGAATGTGACGCGGCCCGGCTCAATAAACGCGTCATCGCGAGCGCAGCGAAACAATCCAGACTGCCACCGCGGAAAGACTCTGGATTGCTTCGCTACGCTCGCAATGACGGCGACATTCTGCGCACGACAGCTTCAATGAAAATCCCGCGACGGCGGCAGGATGCGGACGTTGCGGGGGTGGCGGATTTTTTGCGCTGGTGCATCCAAATGGTCGCGGCGGTCGTCGTTGAGGGGTTCGACCACGGTGGCGCCTGACGGCACCGGATGCTTGCGGCTCAGGGCATCGTTGGCAAGGCCGACCAGATCGTGCGAGCGGTCGATCATGCGCTGGGCGATCAGATGCGTCACCTTCTCCGGGCTGCTCTGGATATAGCCCTCGACCAGGATCAGGCGCGCGCCCATCACTTCCTTCCGGTACTGTTCCATGATCTTGGGCCAGACCACGACATTGGCGATGCCGGTTTCGTCCTCGAGCGTCATGAACACGACACCGCTGGCACTGCCCGGCCGCTGCCGGACCAGCACCACGCCGGCGCAGCGGACGCGGCGGCGCTCGTTCTCGTGGCTGATCTCCTTGCAGGCGACGACGCGCTCGCGCGAAAACATCTCGCGCAAAAATTCCATCGGATGGCCTTTGAGCGATAGCCGGATGGTCTGGTAGTCTGCGACGACCTGTTCGGGAAGCGGCATCAACGGCAATGGCCTGGCGTGCTCATCCGGCTGCTCGCGCGCGGTGGCCGCTTCGAACAGGGGCAGCGGCACATCGTCGGGCAGCCGCCGCACCTGCCATAGCGCCTCGCGGCGATCGAGCCCGAGCGAGCGGAAGGCGTCGGCATCCGCGAGCAGGATCAGCGCACGCTTGGGCAGGCCGGTGTCGCGGGCGAAGTCTTCCAGAGAGGTGAAAGAACCGCGGCTGCGCGCGGCAATGACGCGGTCGGCCCAGTCTTCCGGACGCTTATATTCTCTTCCTTGGCGCTCGGCCTGTTGCTCTTTGAGCAGTTCCTCATCAGGGTCGAGCCAATGGAAGCCGTCAATCTGGCGGAAACCGAGGCGCACCGCGCAGTATTTGCCGCCCCCCTCCTCCAGCGTGTTCTGCGCAAAGCTGTAGGACACATCGATGTCGCGAACCTCGACGCCGTTCTTGCGGGCATCGCTGACAATCTGGGCCGGCGCGTAAAAGCCCATCGGCTGCGAGTTCAGCAGGCCGCAGCAGAAGGCATCAGGATGATGATATTTCAGCCATGACGAGATGTAGACGAGCTGCGCGAAGCTTGCGGCATGGCTCTCCGGGAAACCGTAGGAGCCAAAACCCTTGATCTGATCAAAGCAGCTTCGGGCGAAATTGGGATCGTAGCCCCGCGCGACCATGTTGCCGATCAGCTTCTCCTCGTATTGGCCGATGGTACCGACATTACGGAATGTCGCCATCGACCGGCGCAGGCCATTGGCTTCCTCGGAGGTGAACTTTGCAGCCTCGATCGCGATGCGCATCGCCTGCTCCTGGAACAGTGGCACGCCCTTGGTCTTGTGCAACACCTTGTAGAGCTCGTCCGCGGGACCATGCTCAGGCGACGGCGAGGGATAGCTCACCTTCTCCTGGCCGTTCCGCCGCCGCAGATAAGGATGCACCATGTCGCCCTGGATCGGCCCCGGCCGCACGATCGCGACTTCGATGACAAGATCGTAGAACGTCCGCGGTTTCAGGCGCGGCAGCATGTTCATCTGGGCGCGGCTCTCGACCTGGAACACACCGAGCGACTCTCCTCGCTGCAGCATTTGATAGACTTCGTCATCATCCTCCCCCTTGATGTCCGCAAGCTCGTAACGCTCACCTTTGTGATCGGCGATCAGATCAAAGCATTTTCTGATACAGGTCAGCATGCCCAGTGCGAGCACGTCGACCTTCATCATATTGAGCGCGTCGACGTCGTCCTTGTCCCATTCGATAAAAGTGCGGTCGTCCATCGCGGCATTGCCGATCGGGACATAGGTGTCGAGCCGGTCCTGCGTCAGCACGTAGCCGCCGACATGCTGGGAGAGATGGCGCGGGAATTCGATCAACTCGGTCGCAAGCTCGACCGCGAGGTTGATCATGGGATTGTTGGGATCGAGCCCGGCCTGCCTGACCTGCATATCGTTGAGACCACTGCCCCAGCTGCCCCAGACCGTATCGGCGAGCGCGGCCGTGACGTCCTCGGTCAGGCCCAGTGCCTTGCCGACGTCGCGGATGGCGCTGCGCGGACGGTAATGGATGACGGTGGCGATGATCGCAGCGCGATGGCGGCCGTAGCGGCGATAGACATATTGCATCACCTCCTCGCGCCGCGAATGCTCGAAATCGACGTCGATGTCAGGCGGCTCCAGCCGCTCCTTGGAAATGAAGCGCTCGAACAACAGATCGACCTTGGTCGGGTCGACCGAGGTGATGCCAAGCACGTAGCAGACGGCCGAGTTCGCCGCCGAGCCGCGGCCCTGGCACAGGATGTTCTGGCTGCGCGCGTAATGGACGATGTCGTGGACGGTGAGGAAATAGTGCGCGTATTTCAGCTCGGCGATCAGCGCGAGCTCTTTCTTGAGGGTGGTACGAAGCTTGTCGTCGATCTCGCCGCCGAAGTATTTTTGTACACCCGCCCGGGTCAGATCCTCCAGATGCCCTTGCGCGGTCTTGCCCGGCGGCACCGGCTCGTCCGGATACTGGTATTTGAGCTGGTCGAGCGAGAAGTCGATTTGGTTCGCAAAGCGCATGGTCTCCGCGATCGCGTCAGGGAAATCGCGAAACAGCCGTGCCATTTCACGGGGCGTTTTCAGGAACCGCTCGGCGTTGGCCTCGAGCTTCCGCCCAACAGCTTCGATCGTGGTCTTTTCCCGGATGCAGGTCAGAACATCCTGAAGCGGCCGGCGGCCGGGATCGTGATAGAGCACCTCATTGGTCGCAAGCAGCGGCACCTTTGCCGTCGTCGCGAGGTCGTCGAGCCGCGCCAGGCGGCGGCGGTCGTCGCCACGGTAGATCAGGCTCGCCGCCAGCCACACGCCCTCGGCACGGCTTGCTTTCAGCTTTGCAAGAACATCAAACGCCTGTGCCGGCTCGAAGCGATGCGGCAGCGTCAGAATGAGGAGCTGGCCTTCCGAGAACGCGAGAAGATCAGCGAAAGTGAGATGGCATTCGCCCTTCTCGATCCGCGTGATGTCGTCGCCGCGCTTGCCTCGGGTCAGAAGCTGGCAGAGCCGGCCATAGGCGGCGCGGTCGCGCGGATAGACGAAAATGTCAGGCGTGCCGTCGATGAAGACGATGCGCGCGCCGATCAACAGCTTCGGCTTGTGCAGCACCTTGTCATTGTCGAGCTCCTTGTAGGCCCGCACCACGCCGGCAAGCGTGTTGTGGTCGGCAATACCAATCACGGGAATGCCGAGCTTGCTCGCTTGATGCACATAGGCACGCGGATCCGAGCCGCCACGCAGGAAGGAGAAATTCGTGGTGATGCCGATCTCGGCATAGGCTGGCGCACTCATGCGAAGAGACCATGCACATACCAGCCGGGAGAGGCGGGCTTGCCGTCGCCGTCGAACACTTCTCCTTCGTAAAGACCATCGCGAAAGATCCAGAAGCGCAGGCCTTCGGCATCCTCGATACGGAAATAATCCCGCGTCAGCTGCTTGCCGTCCTGCCGCCACCATTCCATCGCGATGCGCTCGGGCCCTTCCACCCGCACCACCGCATGCAGCGCGCGGCGCCAGGTGAATTGATGCGGCGGGCCATCAGGCACGGTCGCGAACGGCACCTTGATCGGCTCCGGTTTCTCAAACAATCGCAACGGGCGTAGCGGCGGCTCGCTCTCGACACGATCAGGCCATTCGGCCTGCATGGCGGCGGCGAGATGATGCTGCGCCGGCGCGGCCAGCACCGCGCATTCAGGGATATGGGTATCCTGCGGCAGGTGCACGACGACGCGCTTGCCGCCGATCCGCGCGGCGATGCGGTCGATCAGCCCGGCGAGCTCGTCATTGTCATGGACATGGGCGTCGAGATCGCGCTGCTCCTGCACCACGATCTCGGTGCGGCTGGCCGACAGGCGCACCATGTCGAAACCGAAGCCGGGATCGAGGGGATCGGCGAGCGCATCGAGCCGCTCGCGGAAGAGCCGGTCGATCACCGCACTTCGCGTCACCGGCCGCCCGGTCTCCACCATGATCGCGCGCACCACGCCGTCGGTGCGGAAGAAGGCGGCCTCCAGCCGCCGGGCGCCCTTGCCATGCTTCTCCATGGAGGCGATCAGCGTGTCCGCAAGCCGCGACAGCGTCATCGCGATCATGGTGTCGGTCGCGATCGGCTCGGCGAAACGCTTCTCTACGATGTAGTCGGGCAGCGGCTTGCGCGGATTGATCGGCGCATCGCCCTGCCCCAGCGCATGCGCGAGCAGCGTGGAGAACCGCGCGCCGAACCGCGCCGTGATCTCGCCCGGCGCGCGCGAGGCGACATCGCCGATGGTTTTCAGGCCCGCACGGCGCAAACCGGTGGTGATGGCCTTGCCGGCACCGAGCGCGGACACCGGAAACCGGTCGATCGCCGCGGCTTCCCCGCCATCGGCAACGATGGTCCCGGACGTCTGCCGCGTCAGCGTACGCGCGCAGACCGAGGTGCCGGCAATCGCCGCGCTGACGGCAAAACCCTGCCGGCCGAGCGCACGGACCAGCGTCTGCAACAGCGCCGCCTCGCCGCCGAACAGATGCGCGCAGCCGGTGATGTCGAGGAACAGCCCGTGCGGCGGATCGAGCGCCACCAGCGGCGTGAAACGGTCGCACCAGTCGGCGATGTCGCTGAGCGTCTTGGCATCGGCCACGACATCGGCGTCAAACACTTTCAAGTCCGGACACATCGCCCGCGCATTAGCCAGGGGCTGACCGATATGCAGGCCCAAACGCGACGCCGCATCGTCGAGCGCGTGGATCACCAGCGCATTGTTGTCCTTGATGACGACGATGCTGGGCTCATTAGCCCTACCCAACCCGGCGTTGTTGAAGAAACGCTGGATCCGGTCGATGGGCAGGCGCGGCAGCCACAGGCTGAGGATACGCCGACGGTTCACTGAACTGGCACTCATCACATTTCCATTCCATGATCCACCGGCCGCACGGGCCATGACGATTGCGCAACAGCTCGGCATCGAAGCGCGGCGCACCCCAGCCACTCCATGCTGATCCCGGCGGCGAATGCGCCGCGCGCAGCATCCATCGTGTCTCCGCGGTCGACGGCAGCGGCTGCGCCGCCATGCGCAGCATCAGGCCGGTGACGCCGGAGCCTTGCGCGGCGAGCGTCAGCTTGCGGCTCGCCACCAGATCGAACTGTCTGGTCTCGCCCCAGAGCTCGAGCACGACGGCCCCGAGCGCATCGCAGGCGAGCGCGTCGGCCGAGCTGCGCAGCGCGCTCTCGACATCGGCGGCGCGCACCATCACCACGCGGCGCGGATCGAGGCCGAGCTCGACGAGCCCGCTCATCGACAGCGCGCCGGTTTCCAGTTCCGAAAAATCCTGCCGCACCCACAGCAGCGGCCGGCGCGCCGATACGCGCCCCGCGAGACCCATGACGAAACCCGTCGCGGCCGTCCCCTGCCGCCCCTCGCAAAACACCTCATGGATCACCGCGCGCGCGAGCCCGCCCTTCAGCGCGTTGTCGACCTCGCGATGGCCCAGCGCGACGCGATCGTGCTGATGCACGACCTCCGCCGTCTCGATGCGCTCGATCTGGCCGCGCAGGGTCGCAAGCGCGCTGATCCGTGCGCCGCTCATGCTCGCCGCTCCTTCAGGGGTGATTGCCGAGGTTCTCAAAAATAAGAACCTGCGGCTGGCTCATTTGTTCATGATATGTTCTAATATAAAGCTAACGGGATCGGGTGAGTCAATCGAATTGGTGCTCATCCGGATTCATGAGCTGAATCAAATGGATTCTGGGATGGATGTACAACGCAAGCTGGAGATTCTGGCGGATGCCGCCAAATACGACGCGTCGTGCGCCTCCAGCGGCACCGAGAAGCGGGATTCCAGCGACGGCAAGGGCATGGGTTCGACCGCGCCGGGCATGGGCATCTGCCACTCCTACGCGCCGGACGGACGCTGCATCTCGCTGCTCAAGGTGCTGCTGACCAATGCCTGCAATTACGACTGCCTCTACTGCGTCAACCGCGCTTCCTCGAACGTGCCGCGCGCCCGCTTCACCGTGGACGAGGTGGTCAAGCTCACGCTCGACTTCTACCGGCGCAATTACATCGAGGGGCTGTTTCTCTCCTCCGGCATCATCCGCAGCCCCGACTACACCATGGAACAGGTGGTCAGCGTCGCGCGAAAGCTGCGCGAGGAGCATCACTTCCGCGGCTACATCCATCTCAAGACCATTCCCGAGGCCGACGACGCGTTGATCGCGGAAGCCGGCAAATATGCCGACCGCCTCTCCATCAACATCGAGATGCCGGACGAGACGAGCCTGCAGCAATTCGCACCGGAGAAAGACGTGCGCGCGATCCGCCGCACCATGGGCCGGCTGCGGCTGAAGCTGGACGAGGCCGAGGAAGACCGTACAACGAAGACGAAGGCAAGGCCGCAGCGCTTCGCACCAGCAGGACAAAGCACGCAGATGATCGTCGGCGCCGATGCGGCCAACGATCACACCATCCTGCACACCAGCGCCAATCTTTACGGCTCCTACAGGCTGCGGCGCGTCTATTACTCCGCCTTCAGCCCAATCCCCGATGCCAGCCGCGCACTTCCTCTGCGCGCGCCGCCGCTGCTGCGTGAGCACCGGCTCTACCAGGCTGACTGGCTGATGCGGTTCTACGGTTTTGACGTTGCGGAGATCGTCGACGACAGCGCGATGTTGCCGCTCGACATCGATCCAAAGCTCGCCTGGGCGCTGCGTCACCGCGACCGTTTTCCGCTCGACGTCAATCGCGCCAGCCGCGAGGAATTGTTGCGTGTGCCGGGCTTCGGCACCAAGGCGGTCGAACGCATCATTGCGACGCGGCGCACCACGACGATCCGCCTCTGCGATCTGGCGCGGCTGCACGTGCCCCGCAACAAGGCACTGCCGTTCATCGTCCTCAGCGACCACCGGCCCGCCCCGCATCGTCTCGATGCCGCCGGGCTCATCGAACGGTTCAAGCCGAAGGCAACACAATTGGGGTTTGGATTCTGATGCAGTACATCACTCTCGACACCGAGACCGATTTCGACGGCTGGCGCAAAGCCGCACGCAGCCTCGTGCTTCATCATGTGCAGCCCACCGATGTCACCTGGACCGTGCAAGGCGGCGAAGCGGAGTTGTTCGCACCGCCCGCGCCGTCTTCAATTCTCGAGGTGAACGAGGGCACGTTCAACGTATCAGGCAAATTCGTCGACCTCGCCCAGGCCGCGATCCTGCACCGCGATGTCGAGCGTTTTGCGATCCTTTATCGCCTGCTGTTCCGGCTGAAGGACAATCACGACCTCATCGAGGTCGCGACCGATCCTGATGTTGCGCAGGTCACGGCAATGGCGCGAGCGGTCCATCGCGACGAGCACAAGATGCACGCCTTCGTACGTTTCCGCGAGATCGGCCGCGAGCGCGCCGCGCATTACGTCGCCTGGTTCGAGCCGGAGCACCACATCGTGGAGCTCGCCGCGCCGTTCTTCGCCAAACGCTTTGCCGACATGCCCTGGTCGATCCTGACGCCGGACCTCTGCGCGCATTGGGATGGCCACGCGCTCACGTTCACGCCGGGCGTGAGCAAGAGCGAGGCGCCGGGCGAAGACCGGCTGGAGGAAACCTGGCGGCGCTACTATGCCAGCATCTTCAATCCGGCCCGCTTGAAAGTGAAGGCGATGCAGACGGAGATGCCGAAGAAATACTGGAGGAACCTGCCCGAGGCCTCGATCATTAAGCCCTTGATCGAGGACGCCGAGCGCATGACCGGCGCCATGATCGCCAATGCCGCAACCGATCCGCACAAGCCTCAGAAGCGGCCGGAGGCTCCGATGACACGCAAGCTTGCTGCCGACGATCTCGAAGCCCTCCGCGAGGAGGCCGCCCATTGCCGCGCCTGTCCGCTCTACAAGGACGCGACCCAGACCGTGTTCGGCGAAGGCCCGAAGCATGCCACCATCATGCTGATCGGCGAGCAGCCCGGCGACAAGGAAGACCTCGCCGGCCATCCCTTCGTCGGCCCGGCCGGCCAGATGCTCGACCGTGCGCTGGAGGAGGCCGGCGTCGACCGCAAGACGGTCTATGTCACCAACGCGGTGAAGCACTTCAAATTCGTGCCGCGTGGAAAGATCCGCCTGCACCAGAAACCGGCGACGCCGGAGATCAATGCGTGTCGGCAATGGTATGAGCGGGAGCTGGCGGCCGTTCAGCCCGATCTCATCGTGGCGATGGGCGCCACCGCCGCGCAGAGCGTGTTCGGCAAGATCACCCCTATAGGCAAGACCCGCGGCCGGCTCATAAACCTGCCCGACGGCCGCAAGGCGCTGGTGACGGTGCACCCGTCCTATCTGCTGCGGCTGCCCGATCCGGAGGCCAAGGTCCTGGAATATCAGCGCTTTGTGGAAGATTTAAAGATTGCCGCCGGCTTGCAGAAGAAATCCGCGCGCGCCGCGTAAATAACGCGGGAAAACGGCTTTCAACCCCCGCTTGTCATCCAGCCTTCAAATCCATCGCCGACAATAGCCCTTACAGAAAGTTAAGGGGCGTCCAGACATGACCGATGTAGCATTTGACGGGGCGGTAGCCGATGGCGCGCCGATCCAGCCGGCCTCCCGGCCCAATCTCGACAAGGGTTTCAACCCGCTGACCATGATCCTGTTCTTCGGGATCCTCGCCGCCGGCATATTGTACGTTTCCTACAGCATCTATGCCGACGTCGATGCGACCGGCACCAGGGTCACGAGCTATCTGCCCTACATGCTGCTGTTCGTCGCGCTCTTGATTGCCCTCGGCTTTGAGTTCGTCAACGGCTTCCACGATACCGCCAATGCGGTCGCGACCGTGATCTACACTCACTCGCTGCCGGCGGAAGCCGCGGTGATGTGGTCCGGCCTGTTCAACTTCCTGGGCGTCCTGACCTCGAGCGGCGCGGTCGCTTTCGGCATCGTCTCGCTGCTGCCGGTCGAGCTGATCCTCCAGGTCGGCAGCAGCGCCGGCTTCGCCATGGTGTTCGCGCTCTTGATCGCTGCGATCCTGTGGAATCTCGGCACCTGGTATTTCGGCCTGCCGGCGTCGAGTTCGCACACCCTGATCGGCTCGATCATCGGCGTCGGCGTTGCCAACGCGCTGATGCGCGGCCGCGACGGCACCTCCGGCGTCGACTGGGGCAAGGCCACCGAAATCGGCTACGCGCTGTTGTTGTCGCCGCTGGTCGGCTTCATCTGTGCCGCGGTCCTCCTGCTGCTGCTCAAGACGATCGTCAAGAACCCGGCGTTGTATGCCGCGCCGGACGGCCACAAGCCGCCGCCGCTCTGGATCCGCGGCCTGCTGATCGCGACCTGCACCGGCGTCAGCTTCGCTCACGGTTCGAACGACGGCCAGAAGGGCATGGGCCTGATCATGCTGATCCTGATCGGCACCGTTCCGACCGCCTACGCGCTCAACCGCGCCCTGCCGGAATCGCAGGTCGCCCAGTTCCAGAAGGTCTCGGACGCCGCCTCCAAGGTGGTTGCCGCCAAGGGTGCCGGCCACGCGATCATCGGCGACCCCCGTCCTGCGGTCACGCAGTACATCACCTCGCACCACATCAGCGAAGGCACCTATCCCTCGCTGTCGGTGCTGGTGAAGGATGTCGGCGATCAGGTCGCAAAGTACGGCTCGCTCAACAAGGTGCCGGCAGAAGTGGTCGGCAACACCCGTAACGACATGTACCTGACCTCGGAAGCGATCCGCTTCCTGATGAAGGACAAGGAAAACGACCTCAGCAAGGAAGAGGTCGCGACCTTGAACGCCTATAAGGGCGGGCTCGACAGCGCCACCAAATTCATCCCGACCTGGGTGAAGGTGGCGGTGGCGATCGCGCTCGGCCTCGGCACCATGATCGGCTGGAAGCGCATCGTCGTCACCGTCGGCGAGAAGATCGGCAAGACCCACCTCACCTATGCTCAGGGCGCGTCCGCCGAGCTCGTCGCCGCCGCCACCATCGGCGCCGCCGACATGTTCGGCCTGCCGGTCTCGACCACGCATGTGCTGTCGTCGGGTGTCGCAGGCGCGATGGCCGCCAACGGCTCAGGCCTGCAGTTCGCCACCCTCAGGAACATGCTGATGGCCTGGGTGCTGACGCTGCCGGTCGCGATCCTGCTGTCAGGCACGCTGTACGTGATCTTCTCGCGGATCTTCTAAGAGCCGCGCAGATCCCGCAAAGACAAAGGGCCCGTGCGATGCACGGGCCCTTTTCATTTATGCTTCGAGCTCGACGGTTACGACGCAGCCAGCGATTCCTCGACCAGCTTGACCCAATAGGATGTGCCGAACACGATCGCCTCGTCGTTGAAATTGTAGGCGGGGTGATGCAGGCCGGCGCTATCGCCGTTGCCGCAGAAGATGAAGGCGCCGGGGCGCGCTTCCAGCATATAGGCAAAATCCTCGCCGCCCATCAGCGGCGGCATCTCGTGCACATTGGCCTCGCCCGCGACCTGCTTGGCGATACGCTTCGCCACCTCGGTCTCCGCGGCGTGATTGACCACCACAGGATAATTGCGCTTGTAATGCAGGTCGATCTTGGCGCCGGTGATCTGCGCCACGCCCGCCACCACCTCATGCACGCGCTTCTCGACCAGCTTGCGCACCTCCGGCGACAGCGTGCGGATGGTGCCCCTCAGCGTCGCAGTCTGCGGAATGACGTTGCGGGCGTTGCCGGCGTGGAATTCGCAGATCGAGATCACGGCCGATTCCAGCGGATCGACGCTGCGCGCGACGATCGACTGCAAGGCCGTGATCACCTGTGCACCGACCAGCACGGAATCGATGCATTTGTGCGGACGCGCGGCATGGCCGCCGAGGCCCTCGATCATGACATCGACCTCATCGGTCGCCGCCATGATCGGGCCCGGCCGGATCGCGAACGAGCCGATCGGGATGCCCGGGCCGTTGTGCATGCCGTAGACCTGCTCGATGCCGAAGCGCTCCATCAGCCCGTCCTTGACCATGGCTGCGCCGCCGGCGCCGCCCTCCTCGGCCGGCTGGAAGATCACGACAGCATCGCCGGCGAAGTTGCGGGTCTCGGCGAGGTAGCGCGCCGCCCCGAGCAGCATCGCGGTGTGGCCGTCATGGCCGCAGGCGTGCATCTTGCCAGGCGTCTTGGATGCGTAAGGCAGGTTGGTCTGCTCATCGACCGGCAGGGCGTCCATGTCGGCGCGCAAGCCGATCACCTTGAGCCCGTCACCGGCCGGCTTGTTGCCCTTGATCACGCCGACCACACCGGTCTGGCCGAGGCCGGTCACGACCTGATCGCAGCCGAACTCGCGCAGGCGATCGGCGACAAATGCTGCAGTGCGGTGGACGTCGTACAGCAGTTCGGGGTGCTCATGGATGTCCCGGCGCCAGGCCTGAATATCGGGTTGGAGATCGGCGACGCGGTTCACGATGGGCATGGAAGGTCTCGAGCTTTGTTGGGAATACAGGACTGTCTACCATGCAAGCACCAGTCCACCTAACCACCGTGGATCGGGGGTAGCCCTGCCCTCTCGGCATGGCCAGGCTTGTCCCGGTCCGCCGCGTCTGCCTATTAGGGCAGAACGTTAAGTGACCATCCGGGTGGAATCAGAATGCCAAGGCGGCTCGAAGGTGAGTTTGACTACATTGTCGTCGGGGCAGGCACGGCGGGATGCATCGTTGCGAACCGGCTCTCGGCCGATCCGAAAAACCGCGTCCTCATCCTCGAAGCCGGCGGCGACGACAACTGGATCTGGTTCCACATCCCGGTCGGCTATCTCTTCGCGATCGGCAATCCGCGCTCGGACTGGATGTTCAAGACCGAAGCCGAGCCCGGGCTGAACGGCCGCTCGCTCTCCTATCCCCGCGGCAAGGTGATCGGCGGTTCTTCGGCGATCAACGCCATGATCTCGATGCGCGGACAGGCTGCCGATTACGACCACTGGCGCCAGCTCGGCATGACCGGCTGGGGTTATGCCGACGTGCTGCCTGTGTTCAAGCGGCTGGAGGATCACTTCCTTGGCGCGAGCGAGCATCACGGCACCGGCGGCGGCTGGCGCATCGAGGCGCCACGGCTGTCGTGGGAGGTTCTCGATGCGGTCGGCGATGCCGCCGAGGAGATGGGCATCAAGCGCATCCCGGATTTCAACACCGGCGACAACGAAGGCACCAGCTATTTCCACGTCAACCAGAAGCGCGGCCGGCGCTGGTCGTCGGCGCGCGGTTTCCTCAAGCCCGCCTTGAACCGCCCCAACCTGCGGCTCGAGAAGAACGTGCTGGTCGACCGTCTCATCATCGAGCAGGGCCGCGCCGTCGGCGTGCGCTTCATCCAGAACGGCGAGGTCATCGAGGCGCGTGCGAAACGCGAGGTCGTGCTCTCGGCAGGCTCCATCGGCTCGGTGCAGATGCTGCATCGCTCCGGCATCGGCCCCGCCGACTGGCTGTCGCCGCTCGGCATCGACATCGTGATGGACAAGCCCGGAATCGGCCGCAATCTGCAAGACCATCTCCAGCAGCGCGCAATCTACAAGGTCGAGGGCGTCCGCACGCTGAACGAGACCTATTACAATCTGTTCCGCCGCGGCTTGATGGGGCTCGACTATGCCTTCCGCCGCCGAGGTCCGCTGACCATGGCGCCGTCACAGCTTGGCATCTTCACCCGCTCCGATGCGACACGCGCGCGCGCCAACATCCAGTTCCACGTGCAGCCGCTGTCACTCGACAAGTTCGGCGATCCCCTGCACCGCTTCCCCGCCATCACGGTGAGCGCCTGCAATCTCCAGCCGACCTCGCGCGGCACCGTGCGGTTGCGCGCGGCGACGCCGGACGAGAAACCGATCATCGCGCCGAACTACCTGTCGACCGACGACGACCGCCAGGTCGGCGCCGACGCCATTCGCACCACGCGCCGCCTGATGCAGCAGAAGGCGCTGGCAAAATACCGCCCGATCGAATATCTGCCCGGCCCCACCGTCGGCGACGACGATGCCTCGCTCGCAAAAGCAGCTGGCGATATCGGCACCACCATCTTCCATCCCGTCGGCACCGCGAAGATGGGCGCAGCGAGCGATCCGATGGCGGTGGTCGACGAGCGCCTGCGCTTCTACGGCCTCTCCGGCCTGCGCATCGTCGATGCCTCGATCATGCCGACGATCACATCGGGGAACACCAATACACCGACAGCGATGATCGCGGAAAAGGGTGCGGGGATGATTTTGGAGGATGCAAAGTAGCGTCCCAGCCATGACCAGTCAGCATCGCTTTTCAATCGGCCCCGCCGACGCAGAGATCGCCATGTTGCAATGGGGCGAGAGTGGGAAACCGCCCGCGCTGCTCGTGCACGGCACCGGATTTGTCGCCGACGTCTGGGACGAGGTCGCGCGCGAGCTTGCATCGACCTACACCGTCTATGCGCTCGACCGCCGCGGCCACGGCGCCAGCCACAAGCCCGGCTCCTTTCATTTCCTCGACTTCGCCGACGATATCTGCCGGGTGATCGACGCGCTCGAATTGCGCGGGATCTACGGCATCGGCCACAGCGCGGGCGCGACCGATCTCCTGCTCGCGGCGAGACTCCGGCCCGGACGTTTCACGCGCCTGTTCGCGATGGAGCCGACGGTGATGGATCCGCGCGCGGCGCGCTCCGGAGGACTGGACGAAGACTCTCTCGCCCGCGTCGAGGGCACGCTGCGCCGACGCTCCGAGTTCGACAGTGCCTCCGCCGTGTTCGAGCGCTACCGCACGGCGCCGGCCTTTGCCGACTGGACCGAGGCCTCGCTCCGGGCCTATGTGCAACACGGCTTCGTGCCGCTCGGCGATGGCCGGGTCCGGCTCTGCTGCACGCCCGAGATCGAGTCCGCGATATTACGGCCGATCTACGAAGCGATGGCGCAGGTTTATACCGGCGATGCCCGCGGCAATCCGTTTGGAGCCTTCGCCGAGATCGATTGCCCGGTGCGCATCACGACCGCCGCGAAGTCCGGGCCGATCTACTGGGAGATGGCGCGACGCGCCCTATCGCTGATTCCGCACGCCAGCACGATGGTTTTTGAGAATGCCGGGCACTGCGCGGCACAGGAAGTGCCGGCAGCTGTGGTAGAGGCCGTGCGGGAATTCGCGAAATAGGTCTCGTGCCCCGGACGCGCTGCAGCGTGCAACGCTGCTGCGCAGAGCCGGGGCCCATCTCACCACGTCTCATGCGGTTTCCTGGGTCCCGGCTCTGCACAGCAACGCTACGCGTTACAGCGCGTCCGGGACACGAGCCCCCTCCTCACGAAAACGTCATCACAACCGGGAATAAGTCCCTCCCTCCCCCAATCACCTCCCCGAAGCCCAATTCCGGGCGAAGTGGAGACGTGGGATGAGCGGACACGATCACGGGGACGACGGCGTCAGCCGACGCAAGGTGCTGGAATGCATGACCTGGGCCGGCACCGGGGTACTCTGGACCATCACGGGCGGCGTGCCGCGTTCGCTCGGCATCATCGATTCCGCGCAGGCCGCGACCTCAGCGGCGCCCGGCATGACCTTCCTCCAGATCAGCGACAGCCATGTCGGCTTCGACAAGCCGGCCAATCCCAACGCGCTCGGCACGCTGGAGGAAGCCGTGGGCAAGATCAACGCGATGCCGGCAAAGCCGTCCTTCATGATCCACACCGGCGACATCACCCATCTGTCGAAGGCCGCCGAGTTCGACAATGCCGATCGCATCATCTCGCAGAGCAAGCTCGACGTGCACTACGTCCCCGGCGAGCATGACTTCCTCGACGAGGAGGTGAAGTTCTATCGCGAGCGCTACGGCCGCGGCACCAAGGGCCAGGGCTGGTACTCGTTCGACGCCGGCGGCGTGCACTTCATCGGGCTCGTCAACGTGGTCGACCTCAAGGCTGGCGGCCTCGGCAATCTCGGCGCCGAGCAGCTGGCCTGGCTCGAGGACGATCTCCGCGGCAAGTCGAAATCCACCCCGGTCGTGCTGTTTGCCCATATTCCGCTCTGGACCGTCTATCCGGAGTGGGGCTGGGGCACCGAGGACGGCGGCCGCGCACTGGAATACGTCAAGGGTTTTGGCTCGGTCACCGTGCTGAACGGCCACATCCACCAGGTGATGCAGAAGGTCGAGGGCAACGTCACCTTCCACACCGCGCGCTCGACCGCCTTCCCGCAGCCGGCGCCGGGGGCAGCTCCCTCTCCCGGACCGATGAAGGTCGAGGATGCAAAACTGCGCTCCATGCTCGGCGTTGCCAGCATCAACTTCAAGCAGAACGAGCAGCGGCTGGCGATCATCGACACGCCGATCCAGGGTTGATGCAGGCTGAACGGAAGCTGACAATGAAGATACTCAATCGCCGCGACTTCGGTGTCGCTGTGGCCGCGGCCATCCTGCTGCCCGCAACAACTGCCCGGGCTGCCGACGACATGGAAGTGCATATCGACAATTTCGTTTTCCAACCGGCCGAGCTCAAGATCAAGCTCGGCACCACCGTGACCTGGACCAACCGGGACGACATCCCCCACACCGTGGTGTCGGCCGGCAAGTTCAGGTCCAAGACCCTGGACACCGACGACAAGTTCTCGTTCACCTTCACCAACGCGGGCGACTACAAATATTTTTGTTCGTTGCACCCGCACATGACGGGGATGATCAAGGTTGAGTAACGTCTCCAACCAAGGCATCAACGTCTTGCCCGGCCGGTGGTCCCACGCCGGCCGGGCTCGTGTGCCTTCCGTCACACACAGGGACGACCCGATCGGGGACGAAACGACGCAACGACGAGAACAAGAGGCAAAGCGAGGAGCGATGCCCGTGAGCGACGATTTGCAGAAGGCGCAACGCTTCCGCGAGGCGGCGCTGCCCTATCTCGACGACGTCTACACGCTCGCGCGTTATCTCCTGCGCGACGCCTCCGATGCCGAGGATGCGGTGCAGGAATGCTATCTGCGCGCGCTGAAGCATTTTGACAGTTATCGCGGACCGGCGATGAAGCCCTGGCTGTTCGCGATCCTGCGCAACGTCTGCAATGCCGAATATGCACGGCGCGCACACAGGCCGAGCGCAATCGAGGATACGCCCGGCGCCGCCGACCAGACGCCGATCTGGCAAGAGAGCGAGGCGAGCCCCGAGACCGAAGTGCTGCGCAGCCGCGATGCCGGCGCCATCCGCAAGCTGATCGACGCGCTCGCCGAGCCGTTCAAGGAAACCTTCGTGCTGCGAGAGATCAACAACCTGTCCTATCGTGAAATCGCCGAGGCCGCAGGCGTGCCCGTCGGCACCGTGATGTCCCGCCTCGCCCGCGCCCGCGCCATGCTGCGTGCGGCCTGGACGGCGGAAGAGGAGCAAGCAAGATGACCTGCGACGAAGCAAAGATCCTGCTTCACGCGCTGCTCGACAACGAGCTCGATGCCGGCCATGCGCGCGAGGTCGAAGCCCATATCGCCGGCTGCCCGGACTGCGCCGCGGAGCTTGCCGCACAGCGCGACATGCAGCGCGTGCTCGCCGACACCAATCTGCGCTACACCGCGCCGGCAAGCCTGCGCAGCCGGATCGAGGCCTCGCTGCCGCAGCCGCAGCGCGTGCAGCCGACGCGCCGCTCCGTGCTGCGCGGCTTTGCGATGGGCTCGGCCGTCTCCGCGCTCGCCGCCTCCGGCGTCGTCGCATTGGTGTTGCGCCAGGACGACCAGCAGCGCATCCTGTCGGAGGTCGTCTCCGCGCATCTGCGCTCGCTCCAGGCCGGCCACCTCATCGACGTGGTCTCGACCGACCAGCACACCGTCAAGCCCTGGTTCAACGGCAAGCTCGACGTCGCCCCGCCCGTGATCGATCTCACCGCGCAAGGCTTTACGCTGGTCGGCGGCCGGCTCGACTATATCGACGCCCGCGCCATCGGCGCGGTCGTCTACAAGCGCCGGCAGCACGTGATCAACCTGTTCGTATCGCAGACCTCGAGCACCGAACACCGGCCGCCGAAGACGCAGACCATGCAGGGCTTCAACTGCCGCCGCTGGGGCGAGCGCGGCCTGAACTTCTGGGCCGTCAGCGACATCGGCGGCGACGAGCTCACCGAGTTCGTCGACAAGTTCGAAGCGGCAATGAAGGCGAATGTGGAGGGGTAATCGCCGGCAGCGGGCGAAGCTCCGCGCCATGGTTCAGAGAGGTGACGCCTCTCACAGTCCTCGCGAGCGCAATTCGGCAGATTGCAGCTCCACAAGGAGGACAGACATGGTTCCGTCACTGATTATCTGCGCCACGCTCCCATCGATGTTCGCGGCGGGCGCATTGCTGGCCTTCAAGGAGCGCAAGCAATGGATCTGGTTCGCGCTCCTGTCCGTCATTGCCAGCTTTGCCGGCCTGATCACGCTGAATATGCTTCATATCTGGGACTACGCCGGGCGCTGCTAATCGACGTAGTCGGCGAAAGATTATGCCGACCGCCGCACCGCGTTGTCCACCAGCGTCTTGCCGAGCGACCAGATCGCGCCGGGGACCTTGTGGCTGCCGGCGATGACGTCGTCGAAGGCGCGCTCGATCCAGCCGCAGTCTTCCTCGGTGATGGTGAGCGGCGGCAGCAGCTTGATGGTATGGCTGCCGTGACCGGCCACTTGCGTGAGGATCTTGTGATCCTTGAACAGCGGCACGGTGATGAGCTGGCAGAACAGGCCCTTGTTGGCGGCCTCGAGCACGTTCCACGACGCGCGCAGGCGCAACGACTTCGGCGGACCGAACTCGACGCCGATCATCAGGCCCTTGCCGCGGACTTCCTTCATCAGCTCGTAGCCGGGCACCATGCGCGTCAGCGCGAGGCGCAGCTCGGCGCCGCGCTTGGCGGCGGACTCGATCAGCTTCTCGGATTCCATGACGTCGAGCGTGGCAATGCCCGCGGCCATCGCGAGGTCGTTCTTCGAGAAGGTCGAGCCGTGCACCACGGCGCGGTCCATCTGGTTGAAGATCTTGTCGAAGATGCTCTTGCGCGTCAGCACCGCGCCAACAGGCACATGGCCGCCCGACAGCGACTTCGACAGCAGCACCATGTCTGGCTCGACGTTCCAGTGCTCGACCGCGAGGAAGCGGCCGGTGCGGCCCATGCCGGTCTGGATCTCGTCGGCGACGAACAGCGTGCCGTATTTCTTGCAGAGCGCGGCAGCACCAGGCAGGAACTCGTCGGTGGGCATGTTGACGCCCTTGCCCTGGATCGGCTCGACGACGAAGGCCGCCACCTCGCGCGAGGCCAGCGCCTTTTCGAGCGCGGCGAGATCATTGAACGGGATCGAGGTGCAGCCCGGCAGCAGCGGCTCGAATCCGGTGCGGAAATTCGAATCACCGGTCAGCGACAGCGCGCCATAGGTCAGGCCGTGATAGCCGTGGGCGCAATAGACGATGCCGGGACGCCCCGTGGCGCCACGCGCGAACTTGATCGCGGCCTCGACGCATTCGGCGCCGGAATTGGCGAAGAACGCCTTGTCGAGATAGGGGACGTACTTCAAAAGCCGCTCGGCGAGCACGCCGGCGAGCGTCGAGACGTCGAACTGGACGAGGTTGGGCATGTCGGCATCGAGCACGCTCTTGAGCGCCTCGCGCATGACAGGATGATTGCGCCCGATCGCAAACACACCAAATCCGGACAACAGGTCGAGATAGCGCGCCCCGTCGCGGTCATAGAGGTACTGCCCCTGCCCCTTCTGGAAGCCGACATCGTAGCCGATGGTCTTGAGGACCCGAACGAACTGCTCGTTCAGATGCCGATTATGCAGGGCACTGCGCTGGGCCTGACGGTCCGCGAACAGTTGAGACATGTCTGGATTTGGGCTGTGCATCCGCTACATACTTCGGTTGAGGGCCGTCTCGTCAACTGAAAACGGACCGTTCCTGAAAACGGTCTGTGCGGCCTTTTGCCCTTTTTCGGACCATCTTCGCAAGCACAGCTTTAAACCATGTTGCACTGCCAAGGAACACTCATGCGTTTGGCCCTTTACACCGGAATACTACTGGCTGGCGGCTACACCGGCCTGACTCCTGCGCTCGCCGCCGATCCCACCGGCGACTGGCGGGTCGCCGACGGCGTCGCCAACATCCGTGTCGCCCAGTGCAATGGCAGCATGTGGGGCGCCGTTTCCTGGGAAAAGCAGCCCGGCGGCCGTGACGAGAACAATCCGGATGTCTCGAAACAGAACAGGCCGACATTGGGCATGCCGACCCTGATCGACATGAAGAAAAAGCCCGGCGCCGATCAGTGGGAGGGACAGGTCTACAACGCAAAAGACGGCCAGCTCTACAGCGCGACGATCACGCCCAGCGGGAGCGACCAGCTCGAGATCAAGGGCTGCGTGATGGGTTTCCTCTGCGGCGGCGAGACCTGGACCCGGGTCGGCCCGCCGATTCCCCTGAGCCCCGCCAACGCCATGGCCAAAGGCGCACCAAAGCCCACCGGCGCGGCGCCGAAAGCCCAGGGAGCCCAAGGTGCGGCAGCCACGACGGGTGCCACACCGCCTGCGCCTGCAGCAGCAGCCCCGAAGACTGCCACCGCAGCCAAGCCCGGGCAGAAAGGCGCCGCCGACCCTGTCGGCGATATCTGCCTACTCCCTGAGATTGCGGGGTTTGCCCATTAGGGCTGGCTGGAACAGCAGCACGGCGGCGAGCGTCGTCACCAGCGAGAGGGCGAGCAGCTTGCCCATGCTGGACGTGCCGGGATGGCTCGACAGCCACAGGCTGCCGAACGCGGTCGCCGTCGTCAGCGCGCTGAAAAAGATCGCGCGTGTCAGGCTGGTCTGAAGCAGGTTTGTCCTGCCCGAGCGCCAGGCCACGACATAATAGATCTTGAAGGCGACGCCGACGCCGAGCAGCAGCGGGAACGCGACGATATTGGCAAAGTTGAGCGGCAGGCCGATCAGCACGCAGATCTCGAGCGTGACCGCGCCGGCAACCAGAAGCGGTACCAGCGTCATCAGCACGTCCACGAACCGACGCAGCGTGATCCACAAAAGCAGGCCGATCACCAATAGCGCGTAGATGCCGGCGTGGATGAACGCCTTCACCACGGTATCGCCGGATTTCAGGATCGAGACCGGCCCGCCGATCGCGGTCGGCTCGGCATTGAGCACCGCCGCCGCAAATTTGCGCAGCGTGTCGTTGTCGTTGGGATCGCCCTTCGGCTGCGCCTCGACGCGGATGATGCCGTCCTTGCTCTTCCAGGCGCTGACGAGCTCGGGGGGCAGCGAACTCAGGGTAACCGGGCTGGCCTGCATCGCGTTCCTGAGCTGATCGAACACGATCTTCAGCGGCGTGACGAACACGTCCTGCGCCTTGTTGCGCAAGGCCTCGTCGCCATTGGCGAGCTTCTCGAGCGCGTCCGCCAGCCGGCGCGAGGCGACGGCGCCCGGGCCCTTGGCGTCACCGGCGGTCCGGCGCAGATTGTCGACCGAGGATTTCAGCGCCTCGACGTTTTCCTTGTCCGTCGGCGCTGCATCGACCTGGTCAGGGTTGAGCGCGGGGTTCAGCACCTTGGCGCCCTGCGCGAGCAGCTTCAGCTTCGGCTGCTGGTCTTCAGGCACGAAGCTGTTGAGTGACATCACCCGCAGCACTTCCGGCACCTTCTCCAGCTTCGCCTCGATCTGCTTTGCCTGCTCCTCGGACGTGGTCATCACGTTGATGGCATTGGCGCCGGTGTTCGGATCCTTGCGCAGGTCGAGGAAGGTCGCGATCGACTCGGCCTTCGGGTTGCGAAGGTTCATCGGGTTGAAGTCGAACTTCAGGAAGTAGAGCAGCGGCAGGCCGGCGACCGCCAGCAGCAACGTGCCGCCCACGACCAGCACGCGGTGCTTCTCCAGGAAGTAATCGAGCGGCGCCAGGAAAGCGTAACCGACGGGCTCCTGCTCGCCGGGCGGGTTCAACAGCTTCAGCATCGCGGGCAGTACGGTGATGCTGGAGAGGAACGCCACCAGCATGCCGACGCCGGCGATCTGGCCGAGCTCGGAGATGCCCTTGTAATCGGTCGGCAGGAAACAGAGGAAGCCGGCGGCGGTCGCCATTGCCGCCAGCGACAGCGGCACCGCGGAGCGCTTGGCGGCAAGCACCAGCGCGCCGGAGAGATCGTTATGCTTGTAGCGCTCAGAGCGGTAGCGGACGCTGTACTGGATACCGAAATCGACGCCGAGGCCGACGAACAGCACGGCGAACGCGATCGACAGCAAATTGAACGAGCCGACCATCATCAGGCCGGCGGCGGTCGTCAGCGCAAGGCCAACGAAGAGATTGACGAAGACCGCGAAAATGATCTTCGACGAATGCAGCGCCAGCCACAGGATGAGCAGCACGACCAGCACAGTCCCGACGCCGTTGACGACGGCGCCTTCCTGGACGGTGGCGTATTCCTCGTTGGCGATCGGGACTGGACCGGTCAGCCGCACGCGCGCCTGGTATTTGGTCGCAAAATCCAGATCCACGGCCGCCTTGCGGATCGCGTCGGTCGCGCCCTTGCCGGGCTCCAGCGCGTTGTAGTCGAGGATCGGCTTGAACTCGATGAAGGCGCGCTTGTCGGAATCCGACAGCGGCTCGTCGCTGACGAGCTCACGCCAGGAGAAGCTGGCATTGCCCTTGTTGAGCACGGTCTCGACCGTCTGCGCGATCTGGTTGAAGGGCCGCGCGGTATTGTCGAGCTTGACCTGGCCGCGCTTGACGCCGGCAAGTCCCGTTTCCAACGCGCCGGTCAGGCCGCGGATCGAGGGATCGCCCGCCATGATCTCGATCAGGGGCGCTGCGGATTCGAACTGGCTGGTGATCTTGCCGACTTCCTCGGTCGGCAGGAACAGCAAACCGTTCTTCTCGAAGAACTCGCCTGTGCCGAGCTGCTGCATCGACTGGAAGTCGGTCTTGTTGTCCTTCAGCTTGGCGAAGAGCGCATCCGCTGCTGCGGTTGCCATCTCCGGCGTCCTGGCCTCGACGACCGCGAGAATCGTCGCGTCGCGGTCGAAGGCACGGTCGAACTGCTGGTCGCGCTGGCGCCAGTCCAGATTCTGGGCAATCAGCGAATTGATGTCGGTGTTGATGGCGAAGTGCTGGGCCGTGTAATAGCCGGCCCCCACCGAAAGCAGGAGCCCGAGAACGACGACGAGGGAGGCAAACCGGGTGCAGGCCCTGACGATGGCAACGACGACGCTTTGCAGCACTTCTTTTCTTTCTGGTGTTAACAGCTTGCCGGAAACGCCCGCTGTTTATCGGAGTTCCCGGGCGAAACCTATTGCTGTTTGAGTGGTTCTCACGGGAACAAGGTTCGAAGTAAACGCCGGGAGACCGTGGCAAAATCATGCGGGGCGGTCGGTATAGCCGGTGAGTTGAGGCGGGAAAGTGACGAAGGGGTGAGCACAAATGTCGCCATTTTGCTCAGGACAATTCCCATACTATAGTACCGCGGTGCTGAGGCGATAGGGAACCCAAGGTTCATTCGACTTTCCTTTCTGCCGATTTTTTGACACAAAGTGCTGTGCCTCCATGCGCTGGGCCCAGTTGGGGTGGGCGGTTACCGCGTGCGCGAGGCCAATGGTGCGGTTATTGCAGCTCATTGGTCAGTATCGAGGTGCCGCTGGGGACCTAAGAAGCGGATTGGTGCAACTTGCGTGATGGGCGTCCTATGGAAGTTTATCTAGCGCAACCGCGCGGCTTCTGCGCCGGCGTGGTGCGTGCAATCGAGATCGTGGAGCGGGCGCTGGAGAAGTACGGCCCGCCCGTCTACGTGCGCCACGAGATCGTGCACAACAAATACGTGGTCGAGAGCCTGAAGAACAAAGGCGCCATCTTCGTCGAGGAGCTGTCCGAGGTTCCACCGAAAGCGGTGACGGTTTTCAGCGCCCATGGCGTCGCCCGCAGCGTCGAGGAAGAGGCCGCCGCGCGCGACCTTCCGGTGCTCAATGCCACCTGCCCCCTGGTCACGAAAGTTCACAATCAGGGGAAGCGCTACATCACCAAGGGCCGCACCCTGGTCCTGATCGGCCATGCCGGCCACCCCGAGGTCGAGGGCACGATGGGCCAGGTTCCCGCCCCCGTACTGCTTGTCCAAAGCGTTGAAGAGGTTAAGGCCCTGACGCTGCCGGCGGATACGCCAGTGGCCTACATCACCCAGACCACCCTGTCGGTGGACGACACCAGGGACATCATTTCGGCCCTCCAGGCCCGCTTTACAGATATTCAAGGCCCGGATATCCGGGATATCTGCTATGCGACACAGAACCGCCAATCTGCGGTAAGGGACTTGAGCAAGCTGGTCGACGTGATCTTGGTGGTGGGCGCTGCCAATAGCTCGAACTCGAACCGGCTCCGCGAAATCGGCACTGAGGCCGGCGTCGCGAGTTATTTGATTGCCGATGGCAGCGAGCTCAATCCGGAGTGGTTGAAAGATGCCAGGACCGTCGGCGTCACGGCCGGCGCTTCGGCGCCCGAGGTACTCGTGGATGACGTGATCGAAGCGATGCGGCGGATCGGACCAGTCAAGGTCCAGGTGCTGCCGGGCCGCGAGGAAAACATCGAATTCCGGCTTCCGGCCCAATTGGCCGCGAGCTGACCCACCCGAATTCCAAGCCCAGAAAGAAACTTTGTAATGGCTATCCCCTTCTTCAAGGAAATGCGTATCGGCGGCTATTTGCTCAAGCAGAAGATGCTTGGCCGCAAACGCTATCCGCTCGTGCTGATGCTGGAGCCGCTGTTCCGCTGCAACCTCGCCTGCGTCGGCTGCGGCAAGATCGACTATCCGGATGCGATCCTCAACCGCCGCATGACCGCACAGGAGTGCTGGGACGCGGCCGACGAGTGCGGCGCGCCGATGGTCGCCATTCCCGGCGGCGAGCCGCTGATCCACAAGGAGATCGGCGAGATCGTGCGCGGCCTCGTCGAGCGCAAGAAGTTCGTCTCGCTCTGCACCAACGCGCTGCTGCTCGAGAAGAAGCTCGATCTGTTCACGCCCTCCCCGTATCTGTTCTTCTCGGTGCATCTCGACGGCCTGAAGGACCATCACGACAAGGCGGTGTCGCAGAAGGGCGTGTTCGACCGCGCCGTCTCCGCGATCAAGGCGGCGAAGGCCCGCGGCTTCACCGTCAACGTCAACGCCACCATCTTCGACGGCCATCCGGCCGAGGAGATCGCCAAATTCCTCGACCTCACCGTCGAGCTCGGTGTCGGCGTCTCGATGTCGCCGGGCTACGCCTATGAGCGCGCGCCGGACCAGGAGCACTTCCTCAACCGCACCAAGACCAAGAAGCTGTTCCGCGACGTCTTTGCGATGGGCAAGGGCAAGAAGTGGAATTTCATGCATTCCGGCCTGTTCCTCGACTTCCTGGCCGGTAACCAGGAATACGAGTGCACACCCTGGGGCATGCCCGCGCGCAACATCTTCGGCTGGCAGAAGCCCTGCTATTTGCTCGGTGAAGGCTACGCAAAAACCTTCAAGGAGCTGATGGACACCACCGACTGGGAAACCTACGGCACCGGCAAGTACGAGAAGTGCGCCGACTGCATGGCCCATTGCGGCTACGAGCCGACGGCGGCCACCGCAGCGCTCAACAACCCGATCAAGGCGATGTGGGTGTCGCTGCGCGGCATCAGGACCACCGGTCCGATGGCGCCCGAGATCGATATGAGCAAGCAGCGTCCGGCGCAGTACATCTTCTCGGCCGAAGTGCAGAAGCGCCTGTCGGAGATCCGCAAGGACGAGGCGGCGGCTGCGCAGGAGAAGGCGGCTCGGAAGGCTTCGACTGCGGCGTAAGGGCGGCAGCAAGTTCGAACGAATAAGGCCCGGTCGCTGATGCGATCGGGCCTTTTCGATTGGCGTTTGAGCCACACTGTCCGTCCGATCGTCATTGCGAGCGCAGCGAAGCAATCCAGAATCGTTCCGCGGAGGCAGCCTGGATTGCTTCGCTGCGCTCGCAATGACGGAGTATGTGGCACCAGGCTGCTCTTGCAATCCTCTCTCCATCGCAGACACACCTTCGCGGTCCCGCGGCGCGTTTCGCCCGGGGCCTGCTGCGGTTCACCGCCCTTGAAAGACCAGAGGGCGCAGGGAAGACCGGGCGCCGGCGGCACCCGCAATCCGTGCGCAACAGAAATGCACACGGGGTGGATCACAGGTGTTGCCGGTCGCCCGGCCTTCCCTGCGCGGATGGTTTTAACGGTGTCCTTCGTGCTCTCCTCGGGGAGCGTTGCACTATTGCCCCCGTCGCCTCGCCGCTGATCGATGCGCGAGCCGGTTAGCTGCCACATCACCGCGAGGTTTGGCGCCAGAACCCCGGGCGCCGGGACCACACGACTTCTCCGTCCGCGGACGGCCCTGCCGGAAACATCGGGGGCTCGCGTGTGCTCGCCCCCGATATCCAGCCTGGCCGCTTTGACCGCGCCGTGTCGTATCGCGTCACGCATGACTCACGGGGTTGCCCGCCCTGCCATCGCCTCCGCGCCGGCGCTACCGCGTCCACCGCAACCCGGCCCGCATCTCGTGACGATCGCGAAGCGCCCCTCCAGCAGAGGCCGGGATGGCCGCTCTATGCCACAAATCCGAATTTCTGAAAAGTGGAATATTTTTGCAAACGGGGATTGACGGGTGTTCCGGTGTTTTGCCCGACGCCTCAGGCGGCGTCGGCCAACCTCGTTGCTCGATCGTGGGGCATATGCGCAAAACTGAAGAGAAATGACCTTCTCGACACTTTGAAATTGATCAATGGCCGAAACAAAACTCCATTGGCCCTCTCCAACGCAACGACTATCTCCTCCGAAAGATCATGAACGCGCCCTCGATCGGACGTCGCATTTCAAGCCGAAGCGGCGCCGTCAACGCTTCCAGTTTTGCGAAATGGTCGGACGCCAATCTCTCGACATAAGAGACGGAGTGCGCGAAACGTCCAGATGCCCGCAGCTCGAAATCCGCAACGGTCGTCGTCTCGATGCTGAGCGCCAGGATGCCGTCCTTTACAAGGGCGTCGGCGACCGCACTGAAAAACGCCCCGAGGTCACCAATGTAGACCAGGACATCGGCGGCAAAGACGAGATCGAAGTTTGCCGGTCTCGTCGCCAGGAACCCGATGGCCTCGGCTTTTATCAACTCCCTGTAGAAGCGGCGCTCCTCGGCCTGTAGCAGCATCGCTCCCGAGAGATCGACGCCGATTGCCGTGCCGCCAAACCGAGAGAGGGGCTTTGCAGCCAAGCCGGTGCCGCAGCCAAGATCGAGAATATGATCGAAACGACGGCGGTGCGGGGCGATCATCTGCGCCATGATCTCGGGCCCGCGATATTGCAACGAGTCGACGAGTTTCCTGTCGAAACTGGGCGCCAGGCCATCGAAATGCCGTTCGACATAGTCCGCGGGGGCCGTGGGCAACTGTTCACCGGCCACCGCACTGTTCATATAGCGCTGAACCACGTCATCGGGGTCGCGTCGAAGCCGAAATTGGCCGACCAGGCGCGCGGCATCCTGGTATCCGTGCACGTTGAGCAGCGCAAATGCTTCCTGCGAAATGTCGAGGGGTCCATCACCCGCGTCGGCGAGCCGGCTGTAATTTGCGAGAGCGTCGTCGACCTTGCCCTCGATGATCGCCTGGAAGGTCGTCGCCTTGATGTGGACCAATGCGCTGTCCGGATCCAGCGGGCCAAACTTGCCGGCGGCCTCGAGCGACTGCGCCGCACCGACAAAATCGCCGGTCGCATAACAGGCGTGGCCAAGGCAAAGATGCGCGATGGCGTTCTGCGGATCATGCGTGACGGCCTGCTGCAGGCATGGCAGGGCCTGCGCCGGTTTTCCGTTCCTGAGGTGAATGATGCCGAGACCGAAATGGGCACTCGCAATGGTTTCGTCGAGCATGATGGTCTTGCTGTAGGCCGACGCCGCCTGATCCTGATCCTGCATCCGGTCGAGGACGGTTGCCAGCATCAGCCAGGATTGAGCGCGCCGGTCATCGATCTCGATCGCTCTTCTGATCGAGCCAAGCGCCATGTCGCTGTTGTTGGAGGCGAGTTGCACGCCGCAAAGGTCCTCCCAGATCAAGGCACGTTCCGGCTCCAGGACCAGGGCGGCCTCGAACGACTGGATCGCAAGGTCCAGCTCTCCCGATTTCCATCGCATGAGACCGGATTTCCGCAGCTCATCGGCTCCGAAGCCCTGCTCGCTCATGAGATTGCGAAGCCGGCCGGCAGCACGATGAGCGTGGACCTGTCATGGCCGAGAAGAAGATCCACGACCGCCCCCGCTTCGACAGGCATCGGCCTTGGGAAGACATGGAGCACCTGGAGCCAGCCGCCGTCATGATAGTCGTCCGGATGGTTGGTGAAGACGATATCGTCAATGAGATCGACATGCATCCATTGCACAACGCCGACGGCGGTCCCGGACGCGATCACGGGGATCGAGACGGCCCGCAGTTCCGGTTCATGTGCATCAGAGGTCAGATCCAGCGATACGATTTCGAAATCGTTCGAAAGCCTTGACCATTCGGTCATCGTTCCATGGATGGGCAGACGCAGCGGGGCAAGGCCGTTGAACCGCGAAACGTCGAAGCCGGACGCCATTTTGACATGGCTGTACGCGGCGAGCGTTTCGCTTGCCACCAGGCAGCCCACGGCCGCTGCCGCCTTTGGAATGACGATCGCATCTTCGGCAATCAGCCGGCGCCGCGCATCTTCGAACGTGATCAACACATCCTCGGCCAGGAGATCGCTGGACAGGATCTCGGAGATCAGGATGTCGGCTTTCGCCGGGATATCCTCGCCGACGGAAAGACCCGTCGAGGATCTGCCGATGACTGTGATCTGCTCGCCATATCCGTTGTCGGCAACGATCTCTTGCGCAACGCGCGCGATGGTCGGAACCGTTTCGCAGGTGACGATGTTGGTGGCGCCTTCGCGCGCCGCCATCATCGACAGCAAACCGCTGCCCGTGCCGATGTCGAGGATTTGCGCGCTCGAACCGCGGATCGCCAGCGCGCGACGGATCGCCAATTCGAAACAGTCGTTGCGCCGCGTGTCGTTCATCATGGGGATGTGCCAGAAGGGAACGACAGCGGACGACAACCGGCGCAGCTGGTGGTAGGCGTTCACATTATCCGGCTGAAGCCGAAGGACATGGCCGAACGCGACGATCGCTTCATCCTTTCGCCCGCTATCGGCCAGTGCAACGGCGAGATTGTTGCGGATGAGCGCATCGTCGGGAGCGAGGCTGGCCGCGGCTTCAAAGCAGCTCAGCGCTTCGGCCAAACGCCCGCTGCTGTAGAGCAGCCCACCCTTGGCAGCCAGGGCGTTGAAGTGATGCGGCTCCATCGAAAGCAGCGTGTCCCAGTAATAGATGGCGCGGTCGATAAGTCCGCGATTGGCAACGACAGCTGCGAGGAGCGGGAGAACATCCGTGGTGCGATAGTCGTCCAGCAACACCTCCAGATAGTGCTGCTCGGCACGTACCCAATTGCCGGCGGCATGGAATTGCATTGCCTTTTCAAGTGAGAGCCGTGCCGAATTCAAGGGTTCTCCAACGATCTGTTTGTTCATCCCAACTCCGCTTGCAGTCTTGATGGACCAGGAAGCGGACTGAACCCGACCGGTCTCGCTGCGAGCGCGAGCATGGCTCAGATGCATTCCAGATACGCGAAACGGGCATTCCCTGACATCTCTACGGTGGCCATGCGGGAGACGTTACGGTCGCTGGAAATTATTATACGTGAGTTGACGGTCACGCCTGACGCAATTTACCGACGCGGCTTCGCTTCATCCGGCACGAACCATAGAAAAGGCCCGGTCACCAGTGGCGACCGGGCCTTTTTCTTTGCCGAAAGGAAATCGCTCAGGCCGCCTTGGAGACCATGGTCTCGCTCTCCACGAGTTCCGTCCCGATCAGATAATCGCGGCAGCCGCGCAAGGAGCGCAGCGCGCGGTTGAAGTCGATGCCGGTGGAGACCAGGGCATGCAGCGTGGTCGGGTTGCGGACGATGCCGCGCAGGACGGCGGCGAGGTCGATCTGGCCGTTCGGCTTGATGGCGGCGCGGGCGAGCGCCGGCAGCGCGCGATGGGCGGGATCGCTGATGACGCGGACGGCGGCGAAGGGTAGCCCGGCCTCGGCGGCGTAGGCGGCCGCGATGTGGCTTTCCATGTCAACGGCGGAGGCGCCGGTCTCCGAATGCAGCGCCGCCTTGCAGGAGCGTCCGGTGACCACTTCCTCAGCACCGGCGAGGCTGCCGCGCACGACGCGGCGGCGGTCGGATGTCAGGCGGTCGATCAGGTCGTCGCCGAGCGAGAGGCCGGCGGCCCAGCGGGTGTCTCCGGAGAGCACCTCGGTCGCCAGCACGACGTCGCCGGAGCGCAAGGTCGGGTCGAGCCCGCCGGCGACGCCGAACGAGATCACGCCGCGAATCGTTTCGGGATCCACGACCGTCAAGAGCGCCCGCAACTGGGTCGGGCTGCTCGACGAACAAATGACCGCCATTCCGGGCCCGGCAGCGATGCGGGCCTCCTGAACCAGACCGGTCACGATCAATATGGGCCGCGGATCAATGGCATTGCCCGCGGTAACATAGTCCCCCGTCCCCAAAGTCACATCCCGACCCCTACCACCCTGCTGTTGGTGTTCCGCAAGTTCCGATACCGCGCCAACGCCCACAGCGGGAAGAACTTAGGGTAACCATGATACCGTAGATAGAATACACGGGGAAAGCCTGTGGCGGTGTACCGCTGCTCGTCCCACAGTCCTTTTTCGTTCTGTGTTGCAATCAGGTACTCCACCCCGCGGGCGACGGCCGGGTGATCAACCTCGCCAGCTGCCATCAGGGCAAGCAAGGCCCATGCCGTTTGCGAGGCCGTCGAGGGCGCCGCTTCCCAGCCCTTGTAGTCGAGCCTGTAGCTGACGGCGTCCTCGCCCCAGCCGCCGTCCTGATTCTGGATCGAGGCCAGCCAGGCCGCCGCCTTGCGCATCATGGGGTCGTCGTGGCGGACACCGGCCATGTTGAGGGCACAGAGCACCGACCAGGTTCCATAGATGAAGTTCATGCCCCAGCGGCCATACCAGGACCCCTCGGGGTGTTGGGTGTTCCTGAGATAGGCGACCCCGTCGGCGACGTGCTTGCTGGTCTTCTCGGTCTCGCCGAGCTGACCCAGCATCGAGATGCAGCGGGCGGTGACGTCCTCGGTCGGCGGATCGAGCAGCGCGCCATGGTCCGAGAACGGGATGTTGTTGAGGTAATATTCGAGATTGTTGACGTCGAAGGCCGCCCAGCCGCCGTCGTCGCTCTGCATCCCCTCGATCCACTCCCGGGCGCGGTCGATCGCCGCGTCATACCCGGCAGTGCCGTGCTCCCGGCGCATGCGGTCCATCGACATCACCACGACAGCGGTGTCGTCGAGATCGGGATAATGGGCGTTGTTGTACTGGAAGGCCCAGCCACCCGGGCGCACGTCGGGCCGCTTCACCGCCCAGTCGCCCTTCACCTCGAGCTCCTGCTTCGGGATCAGCCAGTCGAGGCCCTGCCTGGCGGCAGGCACCGCCTTGTCGCCGCCGGCTTCCAGCAGCGCGTGGGCGGTCAGCGTCGTGTCCCACACCGGCGAGACGCAGGGCTGGCAATAGGCCTCGTCGTCGCCGATCACGAGCAGCTTGTCGATGCCCCGGCGCGTGATCGCGCGCGGCGGGAAATTCTCGTCCTTGCCGAGCGCATCGTACATCATGACGATGTTGGCCATGGGCGGATAGATCGCGCCCATGCCGTCCTCGCCGTTGAGCCGCTCCTCGGTGAAGGCAAGCGCCGCATCGATCGCGCGCTGGCGCAGGCTCTTCGGAAACATCGGCTCAACCACGCGCAAAATGCCGTCGAGCGCGCGGAACAGCACGAACCAGGCCATGCTCTGGTGCGGTGCCTTCGCGGTCATGCCGATCGAACGCGGATCCTGCAGAAACAGCTCGTCGATGCCGACGCCTAGCGGATTCTTCGCGCGCGGCTTGAGTGCGGCGATCACCATCAGCGGCACCATGGTGGTGCGCGCCCAATACGAGATCTTGTTGATGTGGAACGGCGACCAGAACGGCAGCAGCACGATCTCGATCGGCAGCACCGGCACCGCGCGCCAGGTCACGACGCCAAACATCGCAAGCAGGAAGCGCGTGAAGACGTTGCTGTTGATGGCGCCGCCGCGGGCGTGGATCGCCTCGCGCGCACGCACCATGTGCGGGGCGTCGACGGAATCGCCGATCATCTTCAGCGCGAAGTAAGCCTTTACGCTGGCGCTCATGTCGAACTCGCCGTCATGCACCAGCGGCCAGCCGCCATGGGCGCCTTGCACGCGGCGGAGATAATTGCCGATCTTGGCTTCGAGCACGGTGTCGACCGGCTCGGCGAGATAATGGCGCAGCAGGACGTATTCGGCCGGAATCGTGCAGTCGGCCTCGAGCTCGAATACCCAATGGCCGTCGGATTGCTGAAAGCCGAGGACGCCTTGCGTGGCTGACGCAATGCTCGATTCCAGGACCTCGCGGGCGGTCGCGTTCACGGAATCCATCTCGCTCGATTACTCCGATAGTTGATTTGAATTGAGTTGTCTTGAAGTGACTTGGACCAATGCCCGTCAGGGCCGCTCGTCAGGATCCCTTGGCGGCCAGAACCAGATCGGCGGCGCGATCACCGGACCGGACCGATCCCTCGATGGTTGCAGGCAATCCCGTAGCAGTCCAGTCGCCGGCAAGAAACAGGTTTTTCAGCGCCGTGACCGGCCCCGGGCGCAGGGCATTTTGCGCCGGCGTGGCGGCAAACGTCGCACGGCGCTCGCGCACGATCTGCCAGGGAGGCAACTCGCCGGACACGCCGCCGGCCTTGCAGACGTCGTTCCAGATCGCCTGCGCGAGTTCCTCGCGCGGCATGTCGACGAGACGGTCGCCGTTGCTGATGGTGACGGACAGCCGGTTCGGAAACGCGAACAGCCATTCCACGACGCCGCCGATCACGCCGAGGATCGGTGCCGAACCCGGCGGCGGCTCAATGCGGAAATGCGCGTTGACGATGGCACGGAACTCGGTCGGCGTCTTCAGGCCCGGCAGCAAGCTCGCAGCGGAGCGCGGCGGCACCGCCATCACGATGACATCGCCGGCGCCAAGCTGGATCACATCCTCGCCGCCGAAATTCAGCGCGCCGACCTTGCCGTCATTGCTGACGAAGGAACGCAATTCGTGACCGAGCTGAACGGAGTGACCGCGCTCAGTCAAAAACGTCACGGCAGGCTCGATCAAGACGGCGCTGAGGCCGTCGCGCGCGATCAGCGGACGGCAGGCCTGCCCGCCCGCGAGCAGCGTCTCGCGCACGATCGCGCCGGCAAGCCCGGCCGAGCCTTCGGGCGGATCGACGTTGAGCGCTGCGAGCAGCAGCGGCTGCACCAGACGCTGGTAGAGAGTGCCTTCACAGGGAATGGACTTGCCGACCAGCGTCTCCTCCGACGCCCAGATCAGCGGCGCCAGCTTCAGATAGTCGGTGAGCCCGGTATCGGGAACGCGGCGGCTCTCGTCGAGCACCCAGGTCGGCAGCCGGCCGGCGCCGAGATCGATCTGCCAGCGCTGCCCGGTCTTGATATCGACGAACGGAAACTGCGCGCTTTCGGGGCCGACGAGGCCCGCCTCGGTGCCGATCGAGCGCGCATAGGCGCGCGCGTGACTGTTGCCCGACAGCAGCAGATGATTGCCGTTGTCGATGGTGAGACCGGTCGCGCCGTCGAAATAGGAACGGCAACGGCCGCCGGCCTGGTGCGTCGCTTCGTGCACGGCGACCTTGAAGCCGGCATTGGCGAGCCGCACGGCGGCGGAGAGGCCGGAAATTCCGGCGCCGATGATGTGAGCTGTCTTTTGCATCAGATGAAAGCGTAACGGAGCAGGATCAGGATGCGTGTGACCTTCGACACACGTACCGGCTCGCGCGGCGCGTTGAAACCGCGCGCGATCAGGAGGTCCAGAATGGAATGGTAGTATTTCGACATGATCCGCGGCGCGCGCACGGCGCGGCGCCTGTTGCGGTTCATGATCTCGTCCGACTTCTCGAAATAGACTTTCGCGCGCTGGGCCAGCGGCAGGCAGACCTTCGGCAGCGCGCGCTCGGTGATGACGCGGTTCGGATCATCAGAGGTGATGCCGGCATGCAGCAGCGCCTCGCGCGGCAGATAGAGCCGGCCGAGGCCGGCGTCCTCATCGATGTCGCGCAGGATGTTGGTGAGCTGGAGCGCGCGGCCCAGATGATACGCAAGCTGGATGCCGTCTTCCTCGGGCAGGCCGAACACCCGCACCGACAATCGTCCCACCGCGCTCGCAACGCGATCGCAATAGAGATCCAGCGTCGCCATGTCGGGCGCGCGGATGTCCTGCGGCACGTCCATCTCCATGCCGTCGACGATGGCCAGGAAATCTTCGCGCTTGAGGCCAAAGGCCTTCACCGAGCCGACATAGTCGGCAAGGCGCGGCGGTGGATTGCCCTGATAGAGCGCATCGATGTCGTGGCGCCATTCCTGAAGCGCGGCGAGCCGTTCGTCGCGCGGGCCGTCGGAATCGGCGATGTCGTCGACCTGTCGGCAGAAGCTGTAGATCTGGAACATCGCCTCGCGCTGGTCGCGCGGCAGGATGCGCATCGCGGCATAGAAGGAGCTGCCGGATGCGCTCGAGCCATAATTGGCGCCGGGCGAGGTCGCCTCAAGCGTCATGTGCAGTCCCCGGTCTGGAAATGGCCTTGCGCCCGATCGCGCGGCGGCCGACTTCGCCGATCATGCCGGCGAGGCTGAAAATGAGGAGCTCGAACTTGTTCAGATGCACGCGCTCCCGCAAGGGATCGCGCACCCTGAGCAGGCGCACGATGCGATCGGCATAGGCCTGGATCACCGCGACGTCGACGCCGAGGCGGACATCCCGGATCTCCGCAGCTAGCGACCTGCCCTCGTCGAGCAGCGCTTCGTTGCGCACGGCGAGCGCTTGAAGGCAGGCCAGCATCTCCGGCGGCGACTGGGCAAGCCCGAGCTGCTCGACCGAGGCGCCGCTCGCGGCCAGCGCATCGCGCGGCAGATAGACGCGGTTGAGCTCGCGGAAATCCTTGCCGCAATCCTGGAGGTGGTTGTTGATCTGGAGGCCTGCACAGAGCGCATCCGATGCGGCCCAGGTCGAGGTGCTCTCGCCATGGACGTCGAGCATGAAGCGGCCGACCGGCATCGCCGAGTAGCGGCAATAATGGATGACCTCGTCCCAGGTCTCGTAGCGCAGCTTGTTCACGTCCATGCGGAACGCGATCAGCACGTCGAGCGCGTGGCGGGGGGCCATGCCGCGCTCGGCCAGCGCACGGCGCAAGGTGACGGCTTCGGCCTGGGTATCGCCCTTGCCTAGCAGTTCCGCCTCGAACAGGTCGAGCAAGCGGAGCTTCTCGTCGGGCGGCAGCGTCGCGTGGTCGGCGATATCGTCGGCGGTGCGGACGAAATTGTAATAGGCCAGAATCAGCGCGCGATGACGCGGATGAATGATCCAGGACGCGACGGGAAAATTCTCGTCGCGGTCACCCTTGCCGGATCGCAATTCGCTCGCAGAGGTCATCGAGGGCTGGTCAACAATCGTTTGGACAGGAAGGGCTTTTTGCTCGCGCGGGCCCGTGCCGGCGGTGCCGCCGCGGCCCCCATATAGGGGAATACGGCCGCAAAACCAATCCTGTCTGTCGATGGCTGCCCTTGGCGGATCTGGCCCGAAAAGGCGGCCCGGGGGCCACCCTTGTGGGCCAGTGGCCGAGCTTACTGGTTGTGGTTCTTCAGGACCTGGTCGCAGGCCTGCGAGATCTTGGCCCGGTTCTCCTTCAGGCAGGCCAGGATGGTGAAATCACCCTGATCGATGACCGGGCGGCAGAACTTCTGCACATCGCGCGTGCAGGCCTTCTGCTCGGAGTCCGTGCCACGCCCTGCCTGGGCAAATGCCGCCGTCGAAAGGGATGCCGACAGCAGGGTGAGAGCGACGAGAAGCTTACGCATTGTATTCCTTCATTCTGACGGCAGAATCGCACCGATCCCGGACAGCACTGGGCGGACGACCGGAACGGTTTATTCTGATGGCAAGTCGCCGCTGAAAGTGCGGCCTTGGGAGAAGGCACAAGCACTGGCAAATGCGGCCAAATTGGCGCCACACCCACCAAATCGGGTCTTCCCTTGCCCCTCATTGGCAGATGTAAGAGGTTGATACTAAGTCATAATTCAGGCACCGCGCATTTTACTGCATGGCTGTTGCAGCGCTGCATCTGTCCACGTCGCCATTTCCGCCAGAAACATACCGAAACACGGGAAATCGCTGGCTCCGGGTATGGCGCGGGGGCCCCGTGAACCACCATCTCTGGCCGCCGGGCGTTGAACCTGACACAGGCTCGCAACACTAAACCTTCGATGTGGCGAGACGTTCTTCCTGAGCAAACGTCGTTCGAAAACGGGATATTCAAAATGCAATTCTTTGGGCGATCTGGACAGGCGATCAAGGTGGCCGGCATTGGGGCCGCGCTGCTCTTCTCGGTTTCGGCAAGCCACGCTCAGTCGTCTGGACCGTTTGCCGGCTTCGACGGCGCGTGGACCGGCACCGGCACGGTGTCGCTGTCCGACGGTTCCACCGAACGCATCCGCTGCAAGGCGGACTACAAGGTCGCTGGCAGCGGTCTCGCCCTCAAGCAGGCCCTGCACTGCGCGTCCGACAGCTACAAGTTCGACCTCACCAGCGACGTGACGAGCCAGGGCGAGCGGATCTCCGGCAATTGGAGCGAATCCAACCGCAACATCTTCGGCAATTTGCAAGGCACCGCCGGCGGCGGCCAGATCGACGTGTTCGTCGAGGCCAACGGCTTTGCCGCCAATCTGTCGCTGCGCACCAATGGCACCAAGCAGACGGTGCAGATCTCTTCCAAGGGCGAGATCCGCGGCGTCAACATCACGATGACGAAGGGCTGACGCCCTTCCCAACGGATAAGGAACGCGCCTCCGGTTCTCGCGAGCCGGGGGCTTTTTGCTGACATGAACCATCTACGCAGACACCTGCTCAAAGCCGTCGGGCTCTTCGCCGCCAGTCGCGCATGGGCCAATGATCAACCGTCAATCCCACGGGGGATGGACATGCAGCCTTCGTCGGTAAAACCGCGTCACGTGCTCTGCTTCCTCGGCAAGGACGACAGCCTGCTGCATCCGCCGAAGGCGGTCGCCAGGGCGATCGCGGATTTCAACTTCGAGATCGACCGCACCTATTCGCAAGCCAAACCCGATCCGCACATGGAGCGATCGTTCGGTGTGTGCTGGGATCGCGTGTTTCCCAACGCATGGAGCGCCTCCGACGAAGCCGCCGTGGCCAACCACAAAGCAGTGCTCTATTTGCTGAGCCCGCCCCTGGAGCAGCAGAAAGCAGTCGCCTATTCGGCCGCCGCCTTGCGCATCGTCGAGGAGATGATCGAGGCCGGTGCCACCGCCGTGAAAGGCGAAAGCGCCGGCGTTGCCCATGGCATCGCGCGGTGGCGCAGTCTCGCCGATCAGGCGCGCAAGGGCGCCACGACCAGCGAGGGCCTTGGCATGACCCTCGCCGTTGCCAAGACGTGCCGTCTTGCGTTCGCCAAGCGCCCGCTCGGCGGCGATCGCTACAACGAAACTGTCGGCTATCACCTGGTCGGCCTGCCGGATATCTATGTCGCGAAATCGCGCGGCAACGAATGGTCGGCCGTGATGCTCATGGAGGAGATTGCCAACGCCATGGCCGAGCGAGGCGTCGAGGCGACGCTGCGCGATCGCCAGTTGACGCTCTCGCGGGAGCAAGACTACGCCGAGGACAACTTCAAGTTCAATCCGTACGGAATCGTCCGTATCGACACGTGAGCGCGAGACGCGATCAATCTGGCGCCTGGTGCATGGTCCGCCCCCGCAGATCGGCGCGCAGCCGCTCGAAGACGCCGCTCCAGTCGTTTCGACGCTGCTGTCGATATAATCTCGCAGTCGGATACCACGGACTGTCCTCGCGCTCGAGGAGCCAGCGCCAATCCGGGGTGAACGGCAGCAAGGTCCATACCGGGCGTCCGAGTGCGCCGGCAAGGTGCACGACGGATGTGTCGACCGAAATCAGCAGATCAAGGGCGCACAGGGCAGCCGCCGTGTCTGCCAGATCATTGAGGGCTGGCGACAGATCGGTAACGGCGTGCGACAGTTCGAGCGAGGTGGCGCGATCCGCCGGCCGGACATCTTTCTGCAGGCCATAAAGTCGTACTCCGGGGACGAGCAGTTCGGGCAGCAGCACGGCCGCGGCGATCGAGCGCTGACGATCGCCCTTGTGATTCGGGTTGCCGGACCAGACGACCCCCACACGGAAGTCCTCGTCAGCGCCGAGGCTCTGACGCCAGGCCGCGACTCCCGCCGGATCGGCAGCGAGATACGGGATCTCGGCCGGGATACTGTCGAGATCGCTCCTGAACAATCGCGGCAGGCTCATGAGCGGAATATGAAAGTCGAAGTCCGGCTGCGGCTCATTGCTGCCGATCACCGTTATACCGGTGAGCGATGAGCGTAGCAGTCGCTCGAGCCCGGCGGGCGCGAGCATGATCACGTGGGCACCGGCGCGCGTCAGCAGCGGGAGATAACGGACGAATTGCAGGACGTCACCAAGCCCCTGCTCGGGACGTACGAGCAAGGTTCGGTTGGCAAGATCTTCGCCTTGCCAGAGCGGCTGCCGCAGGTTGGGCGCCTTGAGGTTGCGAACCCCGCCGCGCCAGCGCCACTCGTATTCCTCCCAGCCCTGGCCAAGCTTGCCGTGCCGCAACAGATTGACCGCCAGATTGAAGCGGGCTTTGCCAGAGCCCGGTGCCAGCGCCGCAGCGCGCTGAAGAAGATCGAGCGCAATCTCGCCAAGCCCTTGTTGCTGGAGCGCGACGCCGAGATTGGACAGCGCCATTGCGTTCTCGGGATCCAGCACGAGTGCTTGCCGGTAGCATGCGATCGCAGCGTCGAGCTCGTCCTGCCCCTGGAGGGCGACGCCGAGATTGATATGCGCGTCAACATGCGCCGGATCGAGCGCCAGCGCCTGGCGGCACGCCGTGACTGCCTCGTCACGATAGCCGAGCTCTTCAAGAGCCGCCCCGAGATTGATCGAGGCTTCAACATGCGAGGGATCGAGGACCAGCGCTTTGCGGTAGCACACGATCGCCTCGTCGCAGCGACCTAGCTCCTCCAGCGCGAGGCCGAGATTGGCGTAGGAATCGGCACCGTTGGGACGCAGCTTGATTGCCTGCCGGTAGGCATCGACGGCGGCATCCGGCCGGCCGGCGTCCTTGAGCACGACACCCAGGTTGAAGTGAATCACGGCCGAGTTCGGATCGTGGTTGACGGCCCGTTGCAAGGCTTCGACTGCCTCGGAATGCAGACCGCTATCGTTGAGGACAATACCGAGCTTGGAATGGAGCTGAGCGCGTGTCGTCGCCAACCGGATGGCACGCCGATAACAAGCAATAGCGTCGACGCGACGGCACTCGACCGTGAAGGCGTCGCCGAGAATCTCGAGTGCTTGAGCATCGTTCTGACGGATCGCCAAGGCGCACTGCAACAACTCGATGGCCTCAGCGCGCGCTTCTGGCGCGCCGTCGAGGCAGAGCACCACCGCCAGCAGAACCATGGCATCCCGAAAGCGACGGTCTTTCGTGAGGATGGCACGGCAGAGCGCTCCCGCCTCGGCAAGGCGGCCGCCGGCGTGATGGCTCACGGCGGTCCTGAAGGCCGCCCCGACATCACCGACGTCAACCATATTGTCGCTCCTCCGCGCTTTGTCACGATCTTCAACGGCCGGCATGCGGATTTCGGGCATGATATTGTTCGCCGGGAACGGCACCCAAGGACGCGCGCGGGAAGTTCAGCTCCTGCGGGATCGTTCAGATCGCCCCGTGAACGCAAGACACGATCAGTCCTTGCGCGCGACGCATTCGCAGCGGCATCTGAAATACACGGCGTCCGGATCGCCTTCCCAGGCGTCCCATCCGGCAAGTGCCGCCCGAATCTCGTCATCGGTGGCGAGCGACTTGCTCTGGAGCTGCGGGCCGAGTCCGAGCAGGCTCCGCCTGGCATCGGCGACCGCCTCGTTGCGGCTCGCCGCATCGGCGCTGTGATTGACATAGCTGGCGCCGGCCCAGACCGGCGTGAAACCGTGCGCGCGAAGAATGGAGCTCTGCCGGCGGCCGAAGCGAAGCGCCTCCGGGTCGTCATGCTCGTACCATCGTTGCCAGAGGTCGAGCGCGAGGCGCACGCCGTCGAGTTCGGGATGAAGAATGTTGCCGCCGACATCGGCGTCACGTGTTGCGACGAGGCCGCCCGGCTTCAGTACACGACGCGCTTCCGCCAGCGTTCGCGTCAGCACCACCTGGCTCTGATGGTACAGCACCGCATGAAAGAACACCGCGTCGAACGCCTCGTTCTCAAACGGAAGTGCAGTTATGTCGGCTTCGACGAAAGAGAGGTTGGTCAGGGCCGCCTCCGCCGCGAGCCCGCTGGCTGCGGCGATGGCCTTCGGCTCGATATCGACGCCGATCGCCTTTCCGACGATGCCTGCGAGTGCGGCCGTGATGGTCCCGGGTCCACAACCGGCGTCGAGCAGAATCATGTCCGATGTCAGGAACGGGACAAAAAAGGCGGCTGAATCGCCGCCTCGCTTCTGCTGAAACGCCACGATGGAGCTATCGTGCCGTGTCGTTCCCATGATCTATCCCCGGTCGGATTTCCAGCGCAGTCGTTCAGACTGCGCCGATTCCATGTCCGGTGGATGAAGCCGCTCAGATCGCCGGCTTGTCGCCCTGAAGCTTGGCGTGCAGGTTGATCAGCCACATCGCCGTCGGCCGCAGGATGAAGAGGTCGGCAACAAGCGCCATGACCATCGAGAAGGCGCTGAGCCAGCCGAACAGCCGCAGCGACGGCAGGTCGGAGAACACGGTGACGACGAGGCCGCAAGCCAGCACCAGCGTGGTCAGAATCAACGCCGGGCCGACCAGCACGGTCGCCCGCTCCACGGCAAGCGCCGAGCCGACGCCCGGCTTGCTCTCCAGCCTGAGGCGGTTGAGGAAGTGGATGGTGGCGCTCAAGCCAAGGCCGAACGAAACGGTGAGCGCGACGACGCTGGCGAATTGCAGTCCCTCGCCCATCGCCCACAGCACCGTTCCCGACATCACCACCGGGAAGATGCCCGGCAGGATGCAGGCGAACATCACGACCCACGAGCGGAAGGCCAAGCCGATGAAGATTGCGACCAGCGCGAACTCGACGGTGAGCCCGCGGTTGAGCTTCTCGATCATGCCGGCCGAGTTGCGCGCGGCAATGGCGGCAAGGCCCGTTACCGCCACTTCATAGCCGGGATGCTTCTTGCGGACGGCGTCGAGCTCGGAATCGAGCTTGTCGACGATTGGCAGGAGCTGGCTGGAATCCTTGTCCGGCACGCGGCCTGCGACCACGACGGCGTCCTGTTCGGCGTCGATGAACCGACGCACCAGATGCTCGGGAATGACGCTCACATACTCTTTAAGCGTCGCGACGTCGGCGCCGCCGGCCTTTTCCGCAAGCCAGCGGCGCAGAGTCTCAAGCGACCAGACATTGCCGACGCCGGCAGCCTTTTCGACGGTCGCATGCACGTCCGCGATGGTCTGGAGCGTCTCCGGCGAGTAGAGCGTCTCGCCCTTAGGGAACTGGATCAGCACGTTGACCGGATTGGCACCGGTCAGCTTGGCATCGAGCCGGTCGCTGGCGGCGACCGCCTGGCGCTTGTCCGGCACCTGGTCTGCAAGCCGGTAGCGCGGCTCCAGATTGGCGTAGATCACGCCGAGGCCGGCGACGAACACCACCGCGATCAGGCTGAACAGGCCGGGACGGCCCACCATGCGCACCGCGATCCAGTAGCAGAAATTGCGCAGCGCCTGCACACCGGCATCCGCGCTCTGGAACTTGGTCGCAAAGACCTTCTCGTTCCGCACCAGCAGCACGCCGAACACCGGCACCAGCGACAACACCGCGACCAGCGCGATGAGGGTGGCGGCGAGGCCCGCCTCGCCGAATTTGCGGATCAGGTCGGAATCGGAGAACTGGAGCGCGATGAAGGAAATGCCGGCGGTGCCGTGCGTCAGCACGCAGGCCGGGCCCACCACCAGCACCGCGTTCTTGAATGCGGTGAACTTGTCCTGGCCTGCGATCAGCCGGTCGCGCGCGGCGAAGGTGAGCTGCATCGAGTCCGAGAAGCTGATGACCATGATGAGCGGCGTCATCACGTTCAGGAACATGTTGAGGTTGAAATTGGCCCAGCCGAGCGCGCCAAGCGCCAGCAGGATCGCGATCATCGGCGGGAACGCCGCCGCCACCATGAACGAGATCTTGCGGAAGAAGATGATGGCGATGACGCAGCCGGCGAGAATGCCGAGGATGTTGTAGGTGAGGCCGTCGCGCTCGACCGCGTTGCGGATCTCAAGCTGCATCACCGGCACGCCGGAGAGCTGCACGTTGAGTCCGGTGTCGCTGAGATCTTCCTTCATCAGGGCGCGGATGTCGGCGACGGTCTTGGTCAGCTTGTTGGAGGCGACCACCTCCGGATCGAGCGACAGCACGATCAGCGCGAGCGTGCCGTCTTCCGACAACAGCTTGCCGCGGATGATCTCGTTGGCTTTGACGGTCTCGATGAACTTGTCATAAGCCGGGCCCTCGGGGAGCTCGGCCGGGAACAATGCCGCCGGCAGCTTGCCCGGTGCCGGCGCCTGACGCGCGGAGAACAGCGAGACCAGGCCGCGCGTGCCTTCGACGAGCTGCATGTCGGTGACGAAGTCGCGCAGCTTCTCGAGGTTTTTCCGCGCCAGCAGGGTCTTGCCCTCGACCACGACGAGGACGTCGAATTCCTCGGCCGGGAACTTCTTTGTCACCGCTTCATACTGGCGGAATTCCGGCGTGTTGGACCGGAACAGCTGGGACAGCGAATCGTCGATCTTGATCCGGTGAATGCCAAACACCGCGCCGACGATCAGCACGAGCAGGACGATGCAGGACACGATCGGTGCCCGGACGGCGATCAGCCCGATGCGCTCCAGCCCGAAGGCGATGGAGGACGCAGGCCCCTGCTCGACCTTGTCGACATGAACCTCACTCTCGCTGTGCTTTTCGAGCATGCCTTATCCAGTTCCTAAATCGGCTCAAGCTGTGAGCTTATTGCGTCCCGCGAACGGCTTGAAAATGCCATACCAATGGGAGGCTTGCCCCTTGAAAATGCGCGGAAAATCGCCGGCAGCGGTTTAGCAGGTCAACAGCCCTTCTCGCAAGCAGGCGAAGCGTGGCCAAACCGATCAAGATGCGGCGATTTTGCCGGAATGCCCGTCATTCGGGCGGAGCCGGGCCAATTCGACGCGGCGCACGGTCCGTACTCTCGTCTTTCAGCGCCACGCCGGTGACCTCCCGCGCCAACCCCTCGCGGGCGAGCCAGGCGATCTTGAAGGCGGCCTCGTCATAGCTCAACCCAGCGTGGTGGATGTTCGACACGCAATTGCGCTCGGCATCGGTGCGGCCCGGCTTCGGCGCGAAGGTCAGATAGGCACCGATACTGTCGGGCGCGGACAGGCCCGGCCGCTCGCCGATCAGCATCACGACCATGCGCGCACCGAGAATCGCGCCGATCTCGTCGCCGAGCGCGACACGCGCGCCTGAGGCGACGACGACATGGCCGAGCGCGACAGCGTCGCCTTCCACCAGCAGCGGCAGCAGGCGCGTCAGCAGCGCCACCGCATGGGCGTGGACCGCCGCCGCCGACAGGCCGTCGCCAATCACGATTGCGAGCTGGCATGGCTCGGAGGCGTCTCGCGCGAGCGCTTCGGCGGAGCCTGCATCAAGCTGTCGGCCCAGATCCGGCCGGCGCAGATAATCCCTGCGGTCGACCGCCTGGCTCCTCGCTTCGGTGACGACGAGGCCAAGCGCGCAGAGATCGGCAACCAGTCGCGGCGCATCGAAGGCGGCATGCACGGCATCGCGGGCACGGGCATGATCCAGCGTGAAATCGAGCAGCGGCTTTGTCGGCACGCTGGCGCCGCTGCGCCCGAGCGCAACGCGCGCAGGCGTCAATGACCTGAGGTCAATGGTCGGACGAGCCGGAACGGACTTGTCGGTCATTCGGCGGGAACGGCGGCCTCGCGCAGCCGGATCGAATAGTTCGAGGCGTTCTGCTCGCCGCTCGATGCCGCGCGCGCAAAGGTGATGAGATGGTGCGCGATCAGGGTGCAGCCGATCAGGCCTTCGAGGTCGCCGCGCTTGATGCGTCCCAGCGCGAACTTCCAGAACACCCGCCTGTAGTCACCGAGCACGCCGACCTTCCAGAAGATGTTGCGCAGCATGACGAGGCCGCGCCTGATGTTGGGCCAGGTCTTCATCTCGTCCGGCACCGGCATCTTGAGGCGGTGAGGATAGACATGGTCGCATTGATACTGGAAACGCTCGAAAACCTTCCCGGGCTCGTAGGCGACGCCCATGGTGTGCTTCCAGGAGGCGACGACGTCGTCATAGGGCAGCAGGAAGTCGACGTTGGAATCGCGCCCCTCGTCCTCGACCAGGCGCCCTTCCTTCTCCAGCCGGTCCCACAGCGGCGTCTTCGGCAGCGCCTGGAGCAGATTGATCGTGAGCAGCGGAATCCGCGACTCCTCGACGAAGGCGAGCAGCGCCTCGGCGGTGTTCGGCTTGTCGGTGTCGAGCCCCATGATGATGCCAGACACCACCTCCATGCCGTAGGAGTTGATGGTGCGCACGCCCTCCAGGATCGGGACCATCATGTTGTGGTCCTTCTGCATCGCCTTCAGTGCATCGGGATCGGGCGTCTCGATGCCGCAAAAGATCGTGATGAAATAGGCATCGCGCATCTTCTCGAGGATCTCGGGCCGCTTGGCGATGTTCAGCGTCGCCTCGCAGGCGAGCCGCACCACGTATCCGGTCTTCTTCTGCCATTCGATCAGATGCGGCAGCAGATCCAGCGCGGCCTTGCGGTTGCCGATGAAATTGTCGTCGACGAAATAGACCGTGTCGGTCATGCCGCATTCGCGCAGGCGGTCGAGCTCGGCGATGATCTGCTCCGGCGACTTGATGCGTGGATTGCGGCCGTAGAGGCCGGGGATGTCGCAGAACTCGCACTGATAGGGACAGCCGCTGGAATACTGGATGCTGCCGAGCATGTATTTCTTCACGTCGGCAAGCTCGTAGGCCGGGATCGGAAACTCCGTCATCGGCACGCGGTCGTTGGTGGTGAGCACCACCTGCGCTTCGGGGCGCGCCGTGTCGCGCGCCAATATCTCGATCAGCTGATTGGTGGCATCGCCAAGCTCGCCGACATGGAGATAGTCGAACGACGGATAATAATCCGGGCAGGCACTGACCGAGGGCCCACCGAGCGCGACCGGCAGATCGAAGTCATGCGCGCGGCGGCAGATGTCGTTCATCTGCTGGCGCTGGATGTGCATGCCGCTGACGAAGACCGCCTCGGCCCATGCAAACTCCTCCTTCGTGGCGCGACGGAGATTCTCGTCGACGAATTTGACCTGCCACTCCTCGGGCAGATAGGCCGCGAGCAGCAAGAGCCCCTGCGGCGGCATGAAGGCGCTGACGCCGTCGGTCAATGGGTAGGAATGCTCGAACGTACCGAACGACGACGTGTAACGCGGAAACACGCAGAGAATCCGCCGGGACGTACCGTTACTTTCAGCTCGCATCAAAGCTCCCCCGCCACTCGACATAGCTGCGGAAATTGCCAGCCAGACACATAGCGTAATGCTGTCGCTGGAATTTCTCAATATTGTGGCATGAGCATAATTCCGAGAGGGACCAATGGTTTCCTTGACTTCTCCTGGGGGGGGGGAGCGCCTGCGGCCCGTCAGGCGATCAGGCGCGAGGCAAAATCGGGCAGCAGGCCTGCATCGCCGGCAAGACGGAAATCTGCGCCCGCCAGACCGGACTGCACCAGCCAATCGTCGAATTCCGGTGCGCGGCGCAGGCCGAAGACGTCGCGGACATAGAGCGCGTCGTGAAAAGACGTCGACTGGTAGTTCAGCATGACGTCATCGGCGCCGGGGACGCCCATGATGAAGGTGACGCCGGCAGCCGCCAGCAGGGTCAGGAGATTGTCCATGTCGTCCTGGTCCGCCTCGGCATGGTTGGTGTAGCAGATGTCGATGCCGAGCGGCAGGCCGAGCAGCTTGCCGCAAAAGTGATCCTCGAGCCCCGCCCGGATGATTTCCTTGCCGTCGTAGAGATATTCCGGGCCGATGAAGCCGACCACGCTGTTGACCAGCAGCGGCGCATAGGCACGTGCGACCGCATAAGCGCGCACCTCGCAGGTCTGCTGGTCGACGCCGTGATGGGCATTGGCCGACAGTGCCGAGCCTTGTCCGGTCTCGAAATACATCACGTTCTCGCCGACCGTGCCGCGCTTCTGCGACAGCCCGGCCTGCTGCCCCTCCTTCAGCAAAGCGAGGTCGATGCCAAAACTGCGGTTGGCGGCTTCGGTTCCGGCGACCGACTGGAAGACGAGGTCGACCGGCACGCCCTGCCCAATCAGCGACAGCGTCGTGGTGACATGGGTGAGCACGCAAGCTTGCGTCGGGATCTTCAGCCGCGCGATGATTTCGTCGAGCAGCCGCAGCAATTGGGCGATCACGGCCGGATCATCGCTGGCCGGATTGATACCGATGCAGGCATCGCCGGCGCCGAGCAGGATGCCGTCGAGGATCGAGGCGGTGATGCCCCTGGCGTCGTCGAACGGATGGTTCGGCTGGAGCCGCGTGCTCATCCGCCCCTTCAGGCCGATGGTGTTGCGGAAGGCGGTGGTGACCTCGCATTTCCGCGCCGCCAGGATCAGGTCCTGGTTGCGCATCAGCTTCGAGACCGCCGCCGCCATTTCCGGGGTGATGCCGGGCGCGAGCTTGCGCAGGACGGCGGGCGTTGCTGCCTCCGACAGCAGCCAATCGCGGAAGCTGCCAACCGTGAGCGAGGCCACCGGCGCAAACGCCCTGGCGTCGTGGCTGTCGATGACGAGACGGGTGACCTCGTCGGCCTCATAGGGGATGACGGCTTCCTGCAGGAACTGCCCGAGCGGGACATCCGCGAGCGCCATCCGCGCCGCGATCATCTGCTCGGCGCTGCCTGCGGCAATGCCGGCCAGCCGGTCGCCGGAGCGCGTCGGGGTCGCCTTGGCGAGCAGGTCGCGCAGGTCCGGGAAGGTGTAGGTCGTGGCGTCGATGGTATGGCGGTAGACCAAGGGGCCCCTCCGGGGTTCGTCGGCCAAAGGCCTACTTCCAGATCGATCTCGAAGCCGGCCCTGGCATCAGGGAATACGCGCTTGGCGGCCGGCGTGCACGCTGATGTTTGGGGCAGTCCGGGCGATCCCCGGGGGCGATCTGCCGGAAACCGATAGGCCCGCGGCAAATCACTGAGATAACTCGTATTTCCCTCGACCCTGGGTGTGCACCCCAGACTTGCGCGTTAACGCCGCATCCATCTTCGTTCTGCATAGTTTTGCATGAATTTTAGATGACCGCGCTCACCGGCCGCTGCAGGCCATTCCGGGCCCCTGAACACCATGACATCAGACCGATCTGGGAATGCCACGCGCCTGGCAGGCCGTTTCACGCTTGCCGCCAAGCTCTATGCGATCTTCACGCTGTTCGCGCTGCTGACGGCGGCGATCGCGATGCTGTCCGACTACAACACCCGCCGCGGCGCCGATTTGACCGCCGCGATCGAGACCGCGAATGCGGCCGCGCTGAACGTCGAGCGCGTCAACTCGCTGGTGTATGCGGTGGTGATGGAATCGCGCGGCGTCTACATGTCGACCGAACCCGCGGTGGTGAAGAAATACGGCGAAGGCCTGCTCAAGTTCAACGACCAGATACTCAATGTCGTGAAGGGCTGGGAGAGCATCGTCAAGACTGACGATGCCCAGCAGTTCGCCACCTTCAAGAAGCGCATCGAGCAGTTCGTCGAATTCCGCAAGGAGCTGGTTCGCCGCGGCGTCGAGATCAATGCGGCTGCCGGCCGCGAATGGGGCGACAACGACGCCAACCGCGCCGTCCGCTCGGCGCTGAACAAGGACCTCGAGGCGCTCTCCAAGGTCTATGCCGAGCGCGCTAAACAGATCGCGCAGGAGACCGAGACCAACCGCACCCTCTCCTTCGTCCTGACCTGCCTCGGCGGCGTCGCGCTGGCTCTGGTCGTGATCGGCATCGTCATCATCGCCCGCTCGATCGCGCGCCCGCTCGCATCCATCACTGCGACCATCAAGCAGGTCGCCGACGGCGCCGAGAACGTCGCCGTGCCGCACTCCGAGCGTGCCGACGAGATCGGCGCGCTGGCCCGCGCGATCCAGGTGTTCCAGGACGCGATGGGGCGCAACCGCAACCTCGCTTCGCAGGTCTCGCAGGACTCTGCCGCGCGCGAGCAGCGCGCCCGCCAGATCGAGCAATCCGTCGAAGCGTTCCGCGAGGCGATCGGCGCGATCATGCGCGGCCTCAGCGACAACGCCTCCGTCATGCGCGAAACCGCGCAGACCATCACGCGTGTCACCGCCGACGCCAGCGGCCGCGCCGGCACGGCGGCGAACGCCACCGAGCAGGCCTCCCACAACGTCACGGCGGTCGCAGGCGCAGCCGAGGAGCTGTCGGCCTCCGTCGAGGAGATCGGTCGCCAGGTGCGGCAGAGCGCCGGCGCGGTCGAGCAGACCGGCCAGCGCACCGAGAAGTCGATCGCGGAGATCGAGAGCCTTGCCGCCGCCACCCAGCGCATCGACGGGGTGCTGAGCCTGATCCAGGCCATCGCCGAGCAGACCAACCTGCTCGCGCTCAACGCCACCATCGAGGCCGCCCGCGCCGGCGATGCCGGCCGCGGCTTTGCCGTCGTTGCCCATGAGGTGAAGGCGCTCGCCGGGCAGACCGCCAAGGCGACCGCCGACATCAGCGAGAACGTCGCGATGATCCAGGCCTCGACCCGCAACGCGGTCGACGCCGTGCGCGAGATCGGCGGCGCGGTGCGCGAGATCAACGAGGTCACCTCGGCGATTGCCACCGCCGTCGGCCAGCAGGACCAGGCCACGCGCGAGATCTCCTCCAACGCGCAATCGGCCGCCCAGGGCAACGAGACGCTGGTTGCCAACATCACCTCGCTGCGCGACGCCATCGGCGAGACCGACACCGCGGCATCCTCGGTGCTGACGGCGGCGAGCAGCCTGACGGAGACGGCGGAGACGCTGTCACGCGAGGTGGAGACGTTCTTCCAGAACTTGCGCTCGGGATCGGCGGATAGCGGCGTCGCCAAGGCGGGATGACGGCCCGCCTGTCGCCGCGAGGCCCGCGGCGAGCAGGCCTCCGAGCAAAAAACGCGAAAACAACCCCATGCACAGTAGCCGGCATCAGCCTTATCAATGGCTTGACCGCCGGCTTCTGCGGATTTTACGAATCCCGTTTGACACGTCGGGCAAAACACTGGCATGATGTGATCATGGCGACCGGCGCGTCACCCGCCTCCTCCCACCCCGAGCATCTCGCGGGCGGCGTGCTCTCAAATCCGATTACGGTGCTCCACTTCACTCCGCCCGGGTGCATGCCAGAGCGACCGGGCAAGCCAGCACGGACCTGGAAGACTGCCTTCGTTGCAACGTCCTCCTGAGGGCGCTGAAAATTCGGGCAGCTCAATTACTGGTCGTTTTCATGCGCTGTCACAATTCCGCTCTATTGCTTTTCCGCAATGCCGGAACCTTTGGTGGTTTGGAGAGTGACGATGTCTTTCCAGGAACGGCTTGAAGCCTGGTGGGAGCGCCTTTTCCGAGTGATCGGCAAGCAGGGGGCCATTGCGCTGCCCGTTGGCGCGATCAGCTACATCCTGCTCCTCCTCGTCGGCGTCTACGGTCTCTTTCACGGCTGGCCTCCCACCGCAAAGCGCTGGATTATCCTGAAGGGCTTTTATGGGTTGCTCACGATCGCTGCGCCCCTCTTTTTCTTTTGTGAGTATGTTTTCCGATCGGAGCGTCGCATTCACGAAGATCCTGCTCAGCGCGCCACGCGTTTGCTGGAGTTGAAGAACCTTCAGGACCAGGGGCGCGCCGTCTGGCTGGCCTGCGCGACAGTCATTGGACTGATCCTCTTCAAAGGGACCTGAGCTCAATCGGATGATCTTCGCCGAAACGGCGATTATCTCGCGGTCATGAATATGCGGGCGTCGCAATGGGAACGATCATCGTCTCGTGCTGGTCCGGCCTGGTACGGCTGTGGGAGATTTTGCTCTACCGCGCGTGGATCAGCACGTTTGCATTTGCAATACTTGCCTTGCTTTTGTGCTTCAGCGGCCAAACGCAACAGCTGCTCTGGGGCCTCAACTTCGCACTCACTCCAACGCAATGGATCAGATGGATCGGCGCAGATTCACAAGCCGTTGGCTGGATCCTCTATGGAGCGTTCTGGCTCAGTGCAGTCATTGTCGCGGCGGCGCTGTCGATCGCAACACTTCTGCTCGGGAATTTGCCGTTCCGCCGTTGGCAGAAACGGAGCCCTTCGGAGGAGGTTGATCCGCTCGTCGGGCCCGTTGCCGCGCTCATATTCGTCGGCAGCCTGGCCTTCATCCACTATGCGTTCATGTACGCAACTGTGCATAGTTTCTTTCCCAAACAGGCGGTTCCTGCAGGTATCTCGCTTGTCATCGCGGTTGTTTATTGGACGTTTTGCCTGAGATCGAAGGATCCGGATTGTGAGACGCCGGTCCTCGCCTTCATCGTCTCCGCCATCGCAACCTTCGTATGGATGACGATGGACGAAAGAACCCGAAGTGAAGACAATGCTATCGCCTTTGCGATCAGCATCTTGACGCCGCTCGCCGCGGCTCTCCTGACGATTCGGGCGCGGCGTCTCGTGCCGGCGCGCCTCTATCCCTCGACCGGAGTCACAGGCGGGTTTCTGATCGGCCTCATCTTGCTCATGGCGATTGTCAGGCTCGCGCTGTCCTATGGATTTTTGCAAACAGCCGTCTGGAGTGTCGGCAGCATTCCAGTCGCCTTCCTTTTCTTTGCGTGGGCGTGCATCTCGGTTGCCCTCCTCATGGTACTTACGCATCGGCTGACCGGGACGCGAGGCATCGACCCTGTTTTGGCCATTCTGTTGATTGCGGCCATGGTGCTCAACACCCAGGAGAAATACGGCCGAGAGGAACTGAAGTCAGAGCCCGCGGTGCAAACCGCTGCGAACAGCGCAGACTGGACAGCGGTTGATCGGCCGGGCGTGCAGCTTGCCATTTATGCCGATGGCGGAGGTCTTCGAGCTGCAATGTTCACCGCCCAGGTGCTCGCCATGGCCGATGACTGGACATGCGGAAAGTTTGGCGAGCATGTTTTCGCTGCCAGCGGCGTATCCGGAGGCAGTCTTGGCATCGCCATCTGGGCGGTCCTGCGTCAGGACTACAAGCGGGCACAAGGCGATAAAGCGTGGGCCGACTGCCGGACCGGCAACGCTTTCGGATCGCCGACGAGCGATCTCGTCTACGGCGTGCTCGCACAAGACCATCTATCCAAGCTACTCGCCGGATTGTTGACGGGCGATCTGTTCTTGCCATGGGGCAACCCGGTCCGAGGGCAAGCTCTGCTCGATAGCTGGCAACAGGCGATCCTGGAAGCTTTCGCCTACAAGGACATGTCCGGCGCGGTCGGTCTCGCCCGACCTCTCACGAGTGTTGACGCAGGCAATTCAGACCGGCCGCCCTATTTGCTGTTTTCGGCGACGAACGTGGAGACCGGGCAGCGGACTGCGTGGTCAAATGCCCCGTGGTGGAATTCGCAGGCGGGTCTCGACGACATTCCGGTCGGAATTGCCGTGCTCAATAGCGCCCGTTTTCCGTTCATTTCTCCGGCGGGGATCGCAGCGAAGAACGGTCAGGAGATTCACATCGTCGACGGCGGGTATTTTGATAATTCGGGCGCGGCGACGCTGCGCGCATTTTTGAGCAACAGCCCAAAAATCAAGAAGCCGGCAGAACTGAAGATCGTGCGCCTGAACGGAAACACCCGTCCTTCGGATCAACGATGCGCCGCTTGGCAGCAAGCGCTTCGCAACAAGGGGTATTCGCGCTGGTTCTTTTATCCGCCGATCCGATGGGAACCTGAGAGCGAGAGCCTGGTGGCGCGACTGTTCAAGTGGTCCGGGTTACGCGCCTATGTGAGAGCGAAGGATGCTCATACGGACGAGGCGGTAGAGATTACGTCTCCCGAACGCACCTATGATCTCGACTATTATCGAGATTTCCAGATGCGCTGCGGCCGGAACCTGCATGCGGCAAGCGAGGCCCAGAAGCTATTCCCGCCATTGAGATGCGTCAGACGCAACGAAGACATTTGCCTGACGGCGCAACACGCAGCCGAGACGCCGTTGGGATGGTATTTGACTCTCGATGCAGCCGACCAGATCAGCAATCTGGCTGCCGAGCAGGCGAAGGAGCTGATGGAGCTCATCTCCCCATACTGATCGTCGAGGCTCATACGCAGAACCACCCCTGCCCGACCATGCCCTGCACACGCATGGTTACTTCCGCCAGAAACCGAGCAGTTCAGAGAAGCCAGGAGCGATCAGGTCAACTCGCCGCGGCGACGCATTCGATCTCGATGTCAAACGGCAGCGGCCAAGGTCGGATCGCGGCCGAGGTTCTGGCCGGCCACTCGCCGGCAAAGAATTCCCGATAAACCTTGTTGACGCCACTCATCATGGCGGGGTCGGTCACGTAGATCGTAACTTTCACCACGTTCGCGAGCGAGGAGCCAGCGTGCTCCAGCGCCGTCTTGAGCGCATTGAGCGAGGCGTGCGTCTGAACCTCGATGGCGCCCGTGACGATCTCGCCGGTGGTGCAATCGATCGGCGGCATGCCGCATGTAAAGATGAAATCATCCGTTCGAACGATCGCCGACGTCGGAGCGCCGAGCCTGTGGATCGCAGCCGAGATGACAGGGATCTCTATCACCTCCTTGTTGATGGGTGCGGGCTCCGGTCGCGCCGCCTTCGCGGCATGACTCTCGTGATCGTCGACCGGCCGATTGTACACGGCGTCCAGCTTTTCGCCGGCCAGAAGCCGGGCGATGATCCCGGGCTCGTCAGCCTGGATCGCGAGCGCCTTGCGCGCAATCGCAGCCGCGGTTGACGGCTTGAGGACCAGTACGCCGTTCTCGTCCGCCAGAACGATGTCATCAGGCTCGACCAGGACGCCGCCGCAGCGCACGGTGCTTGCGATAGTGCCGCCGCCCCGCCGCTTGGTCGTGAGCGGGGATCGTCCTTTGCACCAGACCGGCGGTCCCTTGTCCCGGATCGCGCTGAGATCGGTCACGAACCCGTCGATCACGATGCCGGCAAGGCCCGCCGCTTCCGCGGCCGCGCTCGTGACGGCGCCCCAGCAGGCGTGGCGGTCGTCGTCTCCACGCTCGACCACCAGGACGTCGCCGGCTTTCGCCCGCGACAGCGCCAAGGCGAGCGCGGTTCCGTCATCGCCCGGCAGCGCGACCGTGAAGGCGGGTCCGCAGATCCTGACCCGATCCCGCAGGCACTGGATCACCGGCGGCATGAAGCCGTCGTCGAGGAAGTGCCCGATCGTCGCGGTCTCTACGTCGAGCAGGAGGCGCACCGCCTCGGCAAGGTCGGCACGATCAGACGTCACAAGCAAACTTCCGGCGGAAAGGCGGGCCCGTCTGCGCGTCACGTTGCTTCGGTCAGATCTCGCTTGACCGTCTCGACGAGGAGCAGCAGTGCGATGGTGGAGAGGACCGCCGAACCGATCATGTACCAGGCGACCGATGAGCCCTTACCGGTCGTGGCAAGGAGCCATGTCGTGACAAAAGGCGTCGCCGCGCTGCCGAGCACGCCTGAAAGCATGTAGGCGATCGACAGGCCCGAATAGCGCACCTTGGTGCCGAACAGCTCCGCCAGGAAGGTGGCGATCGGCCCGTAATTGGCTGCGAAGGCCGTCATCATCAGGAGGTAGCCCGCAAGCGCCCCCGCGAAGGTCCGGGTGTCCATCAGCCAGAACAGCGGGAAAGCGACCAGCGCTTCGGCGATGATCCCGCCAATGATGATCGGCCGACGGCCCCAGCGATCAGACAGCCAGCCGAAGAAGGGCAGCAGGACCAGGCACGCCGCGCAGGAGAGCAGGACGACCGTGAGCATCTCGTTGCGCGTGAATTCGAGGTTCTTCGTGCCGTAGCTGAGCCCGAACGCGACGATCAGATTGAAAGACGAGCCGGTGGACATCGTGGCGATGCCGCCCAGGACCACCGTCTTCCAGGATTTCTTCATCAACTCGGCGAAAGGCAGCTTCACCTGCTCGGACGATTGCTTCACCTTGTTGAAGGTTGGTGTCTCCGAAATGTTCAGCCGGATGTAGCCGCCGATCAGAACGAGAAGGATGCTCGCCAGGAACGGGATGCGCCATCCCCACGACAACATGTCGGCGGCCGGCAGGGCCGCGTTGATCAGGAGGAAGGCGAGATTGGCCAGCAATGTGCCGGCCGGGACGCCGATCTGCACCCAGGAGCCGTAGAGGCCGCGCTGGTGACTGGGCGCGTGCTCGACCGCCATCAGGACCGCGCCACCCCATTCGCCGCCGAGCGCAAGGCCCTGCACGACGCGCAGCGAGAGCAGAAGGATCGGCGCCCAGACGCCGATCTTTTCGTAGTTGGGCAAGAGGCCGATCGCGAAGGTCGCGATCCCCATCAGCACCAGCGAGAACAGCAGCATCGACTTGCGGCCAAGCCGGTCGCCGAAATGGCCGAACAGAGCTGCCCCGACGATGCGGGCGAGATAGGCCGACGCGAAGGTTCCGAAAGCAAGCAGTGTCCCGACCAGCGGATCGAAGCTGGGGAAGAACACCTTGTTGAAGACGAGCGCGGAGGCGGTCGCAAAGACGAAGAGATCATACCATTCGACAGTGGTGCCGATCACGCTTGCGACCGCGATCTGCTTCATGCTGCGGGGAGGAGCGGCAATCGCTGCCACCGGGTCGGTCGTCGCGTAAGCCATGGTCGGATCCTCGCTTTGGAATCGCTTGGGTGAGCAGTCCGGCGGGGGACGACTGTTGCCGGGAGCCGGCGGAAAGCCAAATAGGAATTATCGATGTCAGGAATAGTCGCGCGGCGCCGGTTCAAAGCGCCAAAAAACGATCAGGATGCGCGCAGAATGTGCGCGCTCTGCTCCATTCCTGATCGATGAGAGACATAGGACATATCTATTTAAGCCGCGGCGTCGCGTCCTGTATCGTTGCTCCACCTCGTCAGCCCGGTGGATTCGAATGGTTTTACGCAGCAGCAACATCCGTCCCGACATGGCGCGCTTGTGGTCGAGCCTGATGCGGTCGGCCGAGATCGGCCGGACCGCGAAGGGCGGGCTCAAGCGGCTCGCGCTGTCCGAGGAGGATGGCGAGATCAGGCGCGAATTGGTGCGCTGGTGCGAAGCGGCCGGCTGCACGGTGCAGGTCGACGGTATCGGCAACATCTTCGCGACGCGGCCGGGGAGCGATCCGGACGCCAAGGCCGTGCTGGTGGGCAGTCATCTGGACACGCAGATCAAGGGCGGCCGTTTCGACGGCATTCTGGGCGTCCTTGCCGGGCTCGAGGTCGTGCGCACCCTGAACGACCACGATGTGACGACGCGTCGACCGATCGTCATCGTCAACTGGACCAACGAGGAAGGTGCCCGCTTCGAGCCGCCCATGATCGGCTCCGCCACGTTCACCGGGCAGAAGTCACTCGACTTTGCCTACGCCCGCACCGACAAGGATGGCGTGACACTCGGCCAGGCGCTCGACCGGATCGGTTTCAAGGGAGCCGACCGCCTCTCGCCCGATGCGTTCGACAGTCTGTTCGAGCTGCACATCGAGCAGGGACCGAAGCTCGACGCGGCCAAGCGCCAGGTCGGGATCGTGACGGGCGCCTTCTCGGTGCGCGGCCTCATCGTCGAGGTTCGCGGAGAGGTCGGCCATGTCGGCCCCACGCCGATGCCGAAGCGCAAGAACGCGATCGTGGGGGCCGCGCGGGTGACGCTTGCCATCGACGACATCGGCTGGAGCCGGCACGACACCGGCGGCAAATCCACCACCATGCGTCTGAAGGTGGAGCCGAACCTGCTTGGCATCCTTCCTGACCTGGTGGAGATGACCTGCGACGTCCGTCATCCGGAGGCTGCGGTCGCAAGCGCGATGCTGGCCGCTTTCGAGGCGGAGATTCCCGAAATCGAACGGCGGTCGGGCTGCAAGGTCACCATCAAGGAGCAGTGGAGCTATGGCGGCATGGAATACGACCCAGGCTGCATCGCGCTCACACGCGACGCGGCCGAAGACCTCGGTTACAGCACGATGGATCTTCTCACCGAGGCCGGTCACGACGCCATGCACGTCGCCGACCACCTCCCGACCGCGATGATCTTCACGCCATGCGAAGGTGGGCTGTCGCACAACGAAGCCGAGAACGTGACGCTCGCGGACATCGAGCCCGGGGTCAACGTCCTGCTTCGGAGCGTGTTGAACCGGGCGGGGATCGCCTAACTCTGGATCGCGGACTCGGTTTGCGGCAGGCCGTCGGGTTTCAGCGCGATGCTGAGGAACAGGTCGAGGAAAGCCTTTTCGGCACGGTCGAGGGCATATTCCGGGTTCTGCAGAAAATAGAGATCGGCGCCGAGCTGGTCCTGCAGCACGGGCAGACGCCAGAGCAACTCCTTCTCCATCCCGCGTTCGGCCGCGGCGACCGGCAGAATGCCGATGCCGATCCCGGCCGCAATCATGCGGGCGACTTCGCCGACATGCGACGACAGTCCCGCCGTCCGGGATCCGAGGCCGGCGCCTTCCCGCAGCGCCACCATCGGCTCCAGGGCTCCTCCATCCTGCGCGCACGTAAAGGAGACGACCGGCTCGGCGCGCAACTCCTCCAGGGTGACGTCCTCCCGTCCGAACAGGGCGTGCGTGCGTCCGCAGAAGATCCCGAAGTCTTCACGCAGCATCAACGTGCAGTCGAGCGCAGCGAGCGGCTTCGCAAGCAGGCAAAATCCGAATGGCAGGGCGCGCTGGGCGACGGCGCGCACGATCTCCTGGCTATTGGCCACGTTCAGCGTGATCGTGACCGACGGATGCCGCCGATGCATCAGCCCCAGCGCACGGTCGAGCGCCGGCAACACAGCCTCGGTCACGATCATGATGCGGACCGAGCCGCTGAGATCGTCCTCGTCGGTCGATAGACGCTCACCGATCCGCTCGACGCGCTGGTAGATCTCCTGGCATTCCTTCCGCAGCGCTTCGCCCCGGCTGGTCAGCACGAAACGGCGGCTGTCCCGCTGGATCAGCTGAGCGCCGAGCGTTTCTTCGAGCTTCTGAAGCGAGGCCGTTACGGTTGGCTGCCGGACATGCAGCCGTTCGGCAGCCTTCGTGAGGCTCCGCTCCTCCGCGATCACCAGGAAGGTCCGCAGCAAGTTCCAGTTCAGGTGCCGAATGCGCGGCGTCGGGGAAGCCATCTGTCCCTGTCCATCAATCCCCCGATTTTGCAACGGTGAACTGTGGGACGCAACTGTTGTTGCACGCTCGGCATCGTGGCGATGCGCCAGCGCTGGTCAGCCGATATGGCGCAGGCGTCAGTTTGACTGACGCATGGTAGCGGCGGCTTCCGCCACCTGGGTCTCGCGCGTCGCACGCCGCTTGGTCGAGTCGGCCAGGACCGCCGCCACGATTTCCGGTGGTGAGGTATAGGGGGTACCGCCCTTGAAGGGAGGCGCCGGATCGTACTCCATGGCGAGCTGGATCTTGCGCGCCGTCTCCTCGCCGGCGAGATCTCCGACCACGCGGAGCGCCACATCGATCCCCGAGGTCACGCCACCTGACGTGTAGATATTGCCGTCCTGCGTCATCCGATCATTGGAGACGATCGCACCGAAGTTCGTGAGCAGGTCGCGGGCCTGCCAGTGACCGCCGGCCCGGCGCCCTTGCAAGAGACCGGCGGCGCCGAGCAGCAGAGAGCCGGTACAAATACCGAAGATGTATTGGGACCGTTTCGCCTCCTGCTTCACGTAAGCGACCCACTGCGGATCGAGCATCGCGGTGTCGATTCCCGTACCTCCGGGGATAACGATGATGTCGCTCTTTCTGGCGGTCTCGCGCGTGGCGGTCGGGACCAGACGAAGTCCGCGGTCGGTTCGCACGGGATCCATCGTCGCAGCGACGAGATCGACGGTCCAACCCGGCGTGCGAGCAAGCACTTCGAATGGGCCGGTGATGTCGAGCTGTACCATGTCCGGCACGGTCACGATGTTACAATGCATGGGTTGCCTCGATGATGTGCCCGCAGCGGCGCCGTCAGCAGCCTGGGCAAAGTTGCTGCCGCGTATGAGCACCGAAGTGGTAATGGCCAAGCCGAGTGCGTCACGTCGAGTGAGCTTCATCTTCATCTCCGCTGAGGAACTTGACAGAAACGTTTCCTCGCAAACATCATGTTGCCAACTCTCGTTCATGATCGGCAGCGCGTATATGTCAAACAGACACCAAAAACTGCCACCAAGAACGGTTTTGATATTGGCGTTCGATGGCGTTCAGATCATCGACATCGCGGGGCCAGCCCAGGTTTTGAGCACCGCGAACGAAGAAGGTGCAGACCCACCCTACGATGTCCGGATCGTTGCGCTTCAAGCTGGCTTGATCGAGAACGCATCCGGTTTCGCCATAGTGGCCGGCGACATTCCAAAGGAGGGCGCGGTCGACATGCTCGTGGTTCCCGGAGGGCCCGGTGTTCATGACCTCCGCGAGAATCCGTCGGCGCGCATTGCGCTGAATGATCTGAGCCAACGCGCCGCGCGCGTTTGCTCGGTTTGTACGGGCGCCTTCCTTCTGGCGGAGGCAGGCATTCTGGACGGTCGCCGGGCCGTCACGCACTGGCGCTCGTCCGATCGGCTGGCCCGAGAATTTCCAAATGTGAAGGTCGATCCCGAGCCACTCTTCCTGAACGACGGACCCGTGTGGACGACCGCCGGCGTAACCGCCGGCATCGACCTCATGCTCAACCTGGTGCAACAAGACCACGGCGCAGCACTTTCCGCGCGCGTCGCCCGCCGCCTCGTCGTCTATATGCGGCGAGCCGGCGGTCAGAAGCAGTATAGCGAGCCTCTCGCGCTACAGGCGGCGAGCGCGGCACCCTTCGATGTCTTGAGTTGCAAGATTGCAGGCGATCCTTGCCTGCCGTGGACCGTGGAGCAGATGGCCGAGGCTGCTGGCCAGTCACCGCGAACTTTTCATCGCCGCTTCGAGGCAGCCACGGGCCTGTCTCCTGCGAAGGCGGTCGAGAAGATCCGGTGCGATCTCGCACGGTCGCTTCTTCACACGACGGATCTCAGTCTTGGACAGATTGCAGGTCGCACGGGGCTGGGCTCCGAGGCCCGGCTGAGACGGGCGATGACCCGGCAGTTCGGCGTCAATCCGAGCGAGATGCGCGACCGGTTTGCATGATTGCGCGCGAGCACACGTCCCGGCGGAAGGTAACAGTACGTATGGTGGGCAAAGCGACTCGTCCGCCGTAGCTCGTAGAGCGAAGGCGGAAGCGTGCCCACCGCTTCTGCATCAGTGTTGGATCGGTGGTGGGCACGGCGCAAGTGCGCCTTTGCCCACCCTACGATTCCGAATTCGCGGAGAGAAGCCCCTTGCCCGAGAGCGCTTCGCGCATCGCCTCACGTCCCGCGCAACAGCTCGCTCGCCACGATCCAGTCGTTGCCGTCGAACTGGAGCATATAGCCGTCCTTGATCGGACGGAAATCCTGCGGCGTGGTGTTCAGCGTGATGCCGGGCATCAGCAGCGACAGCGGCACGTTCTTCAGGTTCGACGCCTGCGCCATGATGTTCTCGCGCGTCATGTTGTCCTTGCATTGCCTCAGCAGGACCACCAGCGCTTCGGCGACGGTGTAGCCGTAAAGGCCAGCGACATTGTTGGTGTCGGCATTGGGCAGGCGCCTCTTCATGAAGTCGATATAGGCCATCATTGCCGGATCGTCCTTCGGCTGTTCGACGAACGGCTTGAGCGAGCCGAGCGACAGCACGCCCTTGCCCGCATCGAGCCCGGCCGGCACCATCACGGTCGCCTTGTTGGCGCAGCCGGAGGCGAGGAAGCGCGTCGCCTGCCAACCGACCTCGTGCGCTTTCCGGATCGCCTGCGCGCAGGCGCGCGGTGTCACTGAGTAAATCATGAAGACGTCGGCCTTGGTGTTCGCCAGCGTCAGCACCTGGGAATCGACGGTGGGATCGGTGACCTCGAAGCTCGAGGCCATCGCGATCGCTTTATCAGCGTCGGCGCCAAGTGCTTCCCTGACACCGCGCAGATACTCCTTGCCGGCATCGTCGTTCTGATAAAGCACCGCAAAGCGCGCATTGGGGTTCTTGGCGCGGGCATAGGCGACGTCGATTGCGGCCTCGCTGGTGTAGTTCGGCGCCCAGGGCAGCGCCATCGACCACGGCATGTTGGCGGGATCGTTCCACTTCGAGGCCGAGCTGATCAGGAACAGCTGCGGCACCTTGTTGCTGTTGAGGTACTTTGCGATCGCCGAGCTCGGCGCGGTGCCCATGGTGGCGAAGATGAAGGCGACGCCGTCGCCTTCGACGAGGCGCCGCGCGGCTTCCATCGTCTTCGGCGGCGAGAAGGCGTCGTCGAGCGACAGCAGGTTGAGCTTGCGGCCGTTGACGCCGCCCTTCTCGTTGATTTCGTCGAAATAGGCAGCGATCACCCGGCCGGTGATACCGAGCGGCGATGCGGGGCCGCTATAGGGCATGGTGTTGCCGATCTTGATCTCGGTGTCGCTGACACCGGGGCCGTAGGATTTTTGCGCTGATACTGATGTGGACAAGCAGGCGGCAGCCAGCGCTGCGGCCAGGGCCAAAGCGGCTTTCATGGTTTCTCCCCGGTGATTATCGACCGCGCAAGCGGCGCCATTTTTTTCAGCGCACCAGACCAGCGGAGTTCTGCATGACGGTCTTGCGTCAAGCTGCTGGTGGCGCAGCCCGATTCGATGCTAGCGAAATGCCCTGTGAGGACGCGAGACCGGGCGCGGCTTCCATGAACAACAAGGAGCCCCCATGAGCCAGACGCGACGTGTGCTCTCCGCGCAGATCGCCCACGAGACCAACACGTTCTCGATCGTTCCGACCACGCTCGATGATTACCGCAAGCGGCTGTTTCTCCTGGGTGCCGAGATCGCCCCCGCGCTCGGCGCCACCAGGATGGAGATCGCCGGGCATCTGGCTGCGGCCAAACGCTACGGCTGGACCCTGGTGCAGCCGATCGCCGCCTCGGCCACGCCGTCCGGCAAGGTGACGGCCGACTGCTGGGCCGAACTGCAACGCCTGCTCTACGCGGCCTGCGAGACGGGCCCGCTCGACGGCGTCATCCTCGCATTGCACGGCGCGATGGTGACCGAGACCGACGAGGATGCCGAAGGTGCGCTGCTGGAGGGATTGCGCAAGCGGCTCGGCGAGACGATCCCGATCGCGGTGACGCTCGACCTGCATGCCAACGTCACCGAACGCATGGGGCGGCTCGCCAACATCATGCTGCCCTACCGGACCTATCCGCATATCGACCAATACGAGACGGCGGTCCGCGCGGCCGATCTGCTGCAATCGGCGATGGACGGCAACATCCGTCCGAAGGTCGTCCACCTGCAGGGACCGCTGCTCGACGGATGCAATCACGGCCGAACCCAGGGCGGCGTGATGAGCGATCTCCTGGCGCGCGCCGCGAACATGGAGGCACAAACGCCCGGCCTGTTGTCGGTCGACGTCTGCGCGGGTTTCAGCCGCTCGGACATTGCCGAGGTCGGCCCCAGCGTGCAGGTGACCTACGATGTCTCGCACAACGCGGCCGAGACGGCGGCGCGGCAGGCTGCGGCCGCGCTTTATGACGAGATGGTCCGTCGCCGCGCCGAGGTCACGGTCGCGGTGTATGATCTGCCGACCGCGACCAGGCTTGCCGCGGAGGCCGCAGCCGATGTCGTCGATACCCGTCCTTTTGTCATTGCCGACTACAGCGACAACCCGGGTTCAGGCGCCTATGGCGACGGCGTTCGCCTGTTGGAGACGCTGCTGAAGGCCAACGTCAAAGGCGTGCTCCTCGGCGTCCTTGGCGATCCCGAAGCCGCCGCCCGCTGTCATGCCGCAGGTCTCGGGGCCAGCCTCGATGTCGTTGTCGGCGCCAAGCGCGATCCCGCAAGCTACGGGCCGCCACTGACGCTGGCTGGGCGCGTCGCCGCGCTGTCGGACGGTGCCTTCGTCTGCGAGGGACCGATGAATGCCGGTCAGCCCATGACGCTCGGCCCCTCCGCCCTGCTCGAGGTGAACGGCATCTCGATCGCCCTGTCGACCAACACGCTGCAAACCTATGATCAGGAAATGTTCCGAATTCTCGGCGCGGAGCCGGCGCAGTTTCGGGTCGTCGCGGTCAAGTCCGCCCACCACTTCCGCGCCGCTTTCGGGCCGATGGCCAAGGAGGTGATCCTGGCCGACAGCGGCGGCCTTGCCACGAACGACTACACGACCCTCATTTATCGCAGGGTTCGCCGCCCGATCTGGCCGCTCGACGAGATGCCGCTGGATTGATCTGCCAAAGCAACCCGAAGCGCGATGACGATTCATCCGAATCTGATCGCGCTTCAGTGCCGCGGACTTCGCCGGAGGCTTCAGCGGCGCTGCTTCAGGCTGAGGCCGAGGCTGACCCAGCCCGCCCCCGCCATGATCAGGTCGATGCCGAGGAAGAGGCCGAGAATGTAGACGCTGTTGACCGGCCAGCGCGCCAGGATCAATAGCCCGAGCAGCAGCGTGACGACGGCCGACAGCGCCACCCAGACCCACGGGCTCTCGCGCTTCATGCTGAAAGCGAGAAACAGACGGACGGCACCGGAGGCCAGCAGCGACGCGCCGAGGAACAAGGTGAGCAGCGCTGCTGCGAACAACGGATTCTCGAAGGTGAGAAAACCCGCGACGATGTAGAGCACGCCGAGCAAGGCCCAGATCACGAACTTGCCCCAGCTCTTCATCTGGAATGCGCCGATCACCTCGGTGACCCCCGCGACGATCATCATCGCACCGACCACGATCACGCTCGCCACGGTCGCCATCACCATGCTGCCGAGCGCAACGAAGCCGGCGATGAGGTAGACGACACCGAGCGCGACGATCCAGCCCCATTTGGCATGCAGCGCCGCGATGCCCGACCCCAGACTTGAATGATGAGACGTATCCGAAGCACTTGTCATGACGCCACTCCTGCATGAGAAGCCCGGGGGCACAGGATAGCATGAGCCGCGCCGGGACGACAGGCAGCAGAGCAGTCCGGAGCGGCAGCAACATTGACGCAAATCAAGATCGAATGCGACGCTTCAATCCGGGATGCTGAAATAGAACGCCGCCCCCTTGCCGACCTCGGCGCTGGCCCAGATGCGTCCGCCGTGGCGCTGCACGATACGCGATGCGATCGAGAGGCCGATCCCCGTGCCCTCGTACTGATCGGAATCGTGAAACCGCTGAAACGCCGCGAACAGCTTGTCGGCCTGCTGCATGTCGAAGCCGGCGCCGTTGTCGCGCACGCAATAGATTCTTTCGCGCCCTTCGGTCCAGCCGATCACCGTGACCAGCGGCTTCTCCCGGGCGCGGGTGAACTTGAACGCATTGGAGAGCAGATTGACGAGCACCTGCCGCAGCAGCGCCTGATCGCCGACGCAGCCGGGAATGTCGCCCACATGAACGAACACCTCACGGCCGCCATGCTGGCGGCGCAGCTCGTCCACGATCTCGCCGACGAGTGCGCCGGCATCGACCGGCCCCTTCGACAGCGGCTGGCGGCCGAACCGCGACAGACGCAACAATCCGTCGATCAGGCGCTGCATGTGCTCGCCGCTTGCCATGATGGCGCCGGCCAGCTGTCGCGGCTGGTCCGGCCATTGCGCGGAATGATCCTCGATCAGCGTCTCCGCATATCCGACGATGACCGAGAGCGGACCGCGCAGATCGTGCGCGACGGAATAGGCGAATGCCTCAAGCTCCCGGTTGGCGGCTTCGAGCTCGAGGGTCCGTTCGCGGACCCGCAGCCCCAGCTCCGCATTCTCCAGATGAAGGCGCCGCACCGCGAGCGCGCGCTCCAGCACGGGAATCACGACGCTGAGCCTGAACGGCTTGAGAATGTAGTCGAGCGCCCCCGCCTTCATGGCCTCGACCGCCGTCGCGATGGTTCCGTCGCCGGTCATGATGATGCCGACCAGATGCGGATCGATCTCCCGCGCGGCCCGCAGCAGCTCGATGCCGTCCATGCCCGGCATCATCAGATCGGCGAGCAGGAGGTCGCATTTCGAGCGCCGCAGCTCCGCCAGCGCGGATTGGGCGTCGGTGAAGCCGACCGGCTCGTAGTCCTCACCCGGCAACGTGTTGCACAGCGCCCTCATCTGCGCAGCCTCGTCGTCAACCACCAGGATGCGGGCCTTTGGTTTTGCGGCGGGCATTTCCTATTCGCTCACCTCTATCGCACCCTGTGCGCGGCCGGGCTCGCAGCATTGCGCCAGCGTTTCCCTCAATTCGCGAAGCTTCGGCGGCTTGCTCAGGAGGTGGTCGACATGGGCCGGAATGTCATCCTCGGACATCAGGCGCTTGCCCCATCCGGTCAGCATGATCACGGGCGTGGCGGGCGAAGCGGCCTTGATCGCGCTCGCCACCTTGCGGCCGTCGACGTTCGGCATGCCGAGATCGGTGATCACGGCGGCGAAGGTCTCGCCGCGCGCGAAGGCGGCGCGGAACGCGGCGATGCCCGCGACGCCGTCATTGGCCGTCGCCACGACGTGCCCCTCCGCCTCCAGTGTATTGCACAATGATTTGAGCAGGAGCGGATCGTCATCGACCAGCAGCAGGCGCAGCCGGGATGGCCTGGCGGATTCAGGCCTGTCCTGCGACGGCGCGGCCGGCACCGCTTGCGGGACCGGAAAATTCAACGACACAATGGTGCCGCGACCGACGGCGCTGTCGATCTCGATCTCGCCGTTGTGCCGCCGGAGGACGCCATACACCATTGCAAGGCCCAATCCCGTTCCGCGCTCTCCCTTGGTCGTGAAGAACGGCTCGAGGCAACGCCGGCGGGTCTCCTCGTCCATGCCCAACCCGTCGTCAGCGACCTCGATCCGCACCTGGCCGCGCCCGTGCGCGCCGTCGGCAAGCCTCGTGCGCAGCGTCAGCGTGCCGCCGCCGGGCACCGCATCGACGGCATTGAAGATGAGATTGATCAACGCTTCGCGGATTTCGCTTTCGATGCCGGAGATCGCGGGCAAATGCTCCGCGAGCTCGGTGCGCAGCGCGATCACGGTTCCGCGGAGCTGCGGCATGTCGCTCCACCGCGCCCGCGTGAGGTCGACGACCTGCTGCACGAGCTGGTTGAGCTGGACCGGCATCAGCGTCAGTTGCGGCTCGCGCTGCCGGTAGAACTCGCGCATGCGCGCCACGGTATGGGCCACGTCGTCGACCGCCCGCTGGATCGTCTCCAGATAATCGCGCGTGCGTGCGCTCAGGTTCGGCTCCCGTTCCAACAAGGATTGGGTGTAGAGCGACACCGGCGAGAGCGCATTGTTGATGTCATGGGCAATGCCGCTCGCCATCTGCCCGAGGGCGCGCAGCCGCTCCTGCTGCATCACGGCCTGCTGGGTCTGGCGCAGATCCTCGTAAGCCTGTTGCAGGGCGCCGTGGAGTTGCGCCTGATGGGCGGCGAGCGCGACATGCTTGCTCAACTGCCGCAGAAATTCGCATTCGCCGCTGCTGAAGCTGTCCGCCTCTTTCCGCGCCGCGACGAGGACGCCGAACACCCGGCTCTCGACCTGGAGCGGGGCCAGCACCATCGCGCGCAACCCGCCCCGCGCGAGCCGGGCCGGGAACGGAAAGGACGACCGCGTGATATCCGGCTCGTAGACGAGTTGACCCATCACGCAACGCGAAAGGCCGTTCTCGTCGATGTCGATCCGCGACCGCTCGGGCATCGCGAGTTCCATGGCGAGCGCACCGCTCTTGATCCCGACGCATTCCACCGTCAGCACGTGATCGACCGCATCGTGAAAGCACAGGCAACCGAAATCCACCGGCAACTGGTCTTCGAGACTGCGCACCACCACCTGGAAAATGCTGTTGAGATCCTGCCGCTCGCCGATCGCGCGGGTGATCTGGTGCAGCAGGCTCAGCCGGGCGAGCTGCGCCTGGGCCTTCTGCTCCGCATGCCTGCGCACGAGAATCTCGGATTCCAGCGCAAGATTGGACGCTCCGAGCTGTGCGGTCCGCTCCTCGACACGCTCTTCCAGCTCCTCGTTCAACCGCGCAAGCTGGGCTTCCGCCCGCATCCGCTCCAGCATGTCCGATGAGGCCATCTGCATCAGCGAGAGCAGCAGGACGAGGCGCCCGGCGACCTTGCCGAGGTGAGCGACCATCGCCTCGGTGTCGTGCGGTGCCTGGGAGTACAGCATCGCGACATGGCCGAGCAGAACGACCACACCCATCAGCGCCAGCGGCCCGAAAATGCGCTCCGTCATTCGCAGCCGCCAGCACAAGACGCAGGTGATCGCCCACAATGGCGGCGCCAGGATCAACACCGGGCGGGTGATATCGAGCAGGCCCGGAGGACGATAGGGCGGAAGGCGCTGGAAGATCACGACCAAAAGCACGGCGACGACGGCCATGAACAGTGCAAAGGCCGGCATCCCGACCCGGTCCCGCCGCGCCGACCAGATCGCGGCGAGAATTCCGACTGCAAGGATGTGGGCCGCCGGCGGCCACGTCGCCGGCCGGAGAAATTCCCGCAGCTGCATGACGAAAGCCAGCGACCCCGTCCATTCCACGATCACCAGGACGTGGAGAAACTCCAGGACGAAGGTCGCGCCGAAGGCGATCGCGAGCCGCGTGAAAAGCGGCTGCTTGACGCGGGCGCCCATGTCCCAGAGCAGCAGTGCCAGCAGCCCGGTGACGAGGGTGATTCCGGTGTCGAGAATGGTGTGGAGTTCCGGATAGTCCCGTCGTCCGGCCGCAAGCAGGGCTGCGCTGCCGACGCCAAAGGCAATCAGCACGCCAATGATGCTGAACGACGCGTTCGCGGTCCTGGTCGCCGAGCCCATATCATCACCGTGGGAAACAACGCTGCGACAAAGGGAGTGATGCAGAATCAGGGTCTGCAAGTTTTCCCCTTTTTCTGCGTCGCACGCAATCTATACGTGCAGGACGATGTCCCGGAAGCGTGCGGAAACCTATCGCCCGGCCGCCTTGCGCACGTCAGCAACGGCCTGCGCCCATTCCGCCGGCCGCTCCTGCGGCAGATTGTGACCGGCGCCCGCGAACACGCGCCGCTCGAAGAAACCCTCGAATTTGCGCGAATGATGGGCGGTGCCGGAACTGACGCCGTCGCTGTCGCCGTCAATCGCGATGGTCGGGACGCGGACCGCCGGCTGTGCCGCAAGCTTTGCCTCGATCCCGGCATAGGCGGGATCGCCCGCGACCAGCGCATAGCGGTGGCGATAGGAGTGGATCACGACGTCGACGAAATCAGGATTGTCGAACGACGCCACGCTCTTCTCGAACGTCGCGTCGTCGAAGGCCCATGTCGGCGACCACATCGACCAGAGCTGGCGGGCAAAGCCGCGCCGGTTCTGTTCCAGCGCGCGGCGGCCGCGCTCGTTGTGGAAGAGATATTGATACCACAGCGCCGCCTCATGCGCAGGCGAAGCCGGCTCCATGGCGCGCGCGATGTTCTGGATGTTGTAGGAATTGCCGGAGACGAGCCCAACCACGCGCTCCGGGTACAGCGCCGCGACCACGCAGGCTGCCCGCCCGCCCCAATCATAGCCGCCGACGACCGCGCGCGCGATGCGAAGCGCATCCATGAAGGCGAGGAGATCGGCGCCGAGCGCCGCCTGCTCGCCGGAGCGCAGCGTCTCGGGGAAACGAAACCGCGTCGGGCCGTAGCCGCGCAGCCAGGGCACCAGCACCCGTGCGCCGGCTTGTGCGATCAGCGGCGCAGCCTCGGCATAGGCGTTCACGTCATAGGGAAAGCCGTGGCCCATGATGCAGGGCCAGCCGTCGGGCGCGCCGTAGTCGAGATAGGCGATGTCGAGAACGTCCGTGGCGATGGTTTTTTGTTGCATGATTAGCTCACGGATTTGGCGGTGTCGTCGCGGTCGCAGCCCGGATGAGCCAAGCGACATCCGGACTACGGCACCGCGAAGGCCGACCTACTTCTGCGGCCCGGACAGCGAGATCTCGCGTTCGGCGCGGAACACGTTGCTGTAGAGATTGGCGATCCACTGCCGGCCGATCTCGGTCTTGTTGAGATAGCTGATCTCGGTCTGGATGTGCGGTGCGACGCTGTTCCAGTAGAATTGCGGATAGCGATTCACGATGTCGGCGGGCGAGTCGTAGCCGAGCTGGCGGTTGATGCCGACCTCCTCGAACTCGTAATAGAGCGCGTTGGCCTTGCGCAGATAGTTGGGATCGCCGAGCTGGCCGATGAAATCGGCTGCGCGCAGGATCGAGGCATCCGCGTCATATTCCTGCCCTTCGCGGGCCGGGAAGCGGGTCCCCTCGATGGCGCGGGCGACGCGCTCGGAGTCCACGCCACGGATCGGCGGCAGCCGCCGCCTCACGAAAAGTTTAGACCGGTCAACGTGATACATCATCAGGCTGGCGTCGGATGCGCCACGCTGAAGCGACACCTTGGTCCCGGCCTCGTCGATCAGGAAACCGTCTTCATCGTCCTCCTCGAACAGCCCGCGGACATAGCCGATGTCGTGCGCGAGGCAGGCGATGAGGACGTGGAGATAGTCCTCCGCGGCAAGGTGGGTGTGGAGATTGCGCCCCATGAGGATCGCCTGGCCCGCCAGCGTCACCAGCATCGTATGTTCGATGTTGTGGTAAAGCGCATCGCTGTTGCCGATGCATTCCATCGCCGTGCGCGTCGAGGCCTCCAGAACCCTGGCATAGGGCTCCTCGAACCTGCGACGCATGAACGAGCCCAGCAACTTCTCCAGGGATTCAGCCGCCAGTCTCGGTAACGTCATCATGGATGCAGCCCCGTCTGTCGGTGGTGTCCCAAGCCCGCTCCCGACGTCTCATTATTGTCCTCGACGCAGCCGCCAGCATAGCCCATCTTGGGCTGGCTGGCCAAATCCGGAAACAAGAACACGGAAATATGTTGCGGTCCCGCTTCGCAGCATCGCGGTTGCGGTCACGGTCCGATACACCTCGGGCGGCGGGCTATGCGGGGCCGGCCGGGCCAATGGCCGACCGGACGATTGATGCCGTAAGGAGGGACGCCTCGCCGGGGCTGGAGGTCGGGCGAGGACGCCTGCACCGCACTGCGGACGGCCGCGTCAATGTCCTCGGGCGATGCGCCCCAGCATGGCATCGAAGGCGACCTTGATCCGGCGGATGTAAGGGTCCTTGTAGGGACAATCCGGGTTCTGGTCGTGCACCAGCATGGAGGCATTGACCTCGAACACGACGAGGTGGCCGTCGCGATCGAGGGCGCAGTCGATGCCGAAATAGTCGAGGCCGATGCGGTCGCGGATCAGGCGCAACATCTCATCATGCGAGGCGCCGAAGACTTGGCCGGGATCGCGCAGGAAGCGCTCTTCCTCCTCCTGCATCCAGGCATGCTGCGCCATCTGCGTGCTGTCGCGATGGAGCTTCCAGTCGTCACCGATCGCCAGATGATAGGGCAGGATGTCCTCGCCGACGAACAGGAATCTGTACTTGCGGAAGAATCCGTCGATCGAGCGATAGTCGACATAGTCGATCACATAGCGATCATGGTCCACGTGCTCGGTGAGAAACGCGGTCAGCGCCGCATCGTCGTCGAGCTTCTCAAAGATGTCGCCGCCATGGGTTCCGGCCGGTCGCGCCAGCAGCGGAAATGCAGGCTCATGGCTTGCGGCACTCCCCTCGCCGGCCTTGATGCGGATCGTGCGCGGCACAAGGCAGCCGTCGATGCCGGCCAGTGCCAGAGCGGTCGCATCGCGCGTCGTGCGCAGGATTTTTGCGGGATCGTTGATGACAGGCTTGCCGAGGGCGTTTGCAACGGCGGCAGCGAAAGGAAGAACCTCCCCGCCCTGGTCGGCATCGGAGACGAGGTTGACGATGACATCGGCTTCGCACGCGAGCATCGCGATATCAGGCCGGCTTCCGGGCAGCAGCGACAGGATGCTGGTCTGGTAAGTGCAGTCCTTGAACAGAAACTCGACCGGCGTGTTGCCGACGAAGGGAGCAAACAGCGCCAGCGCGCGGAATGAAGGCGGCGATTTGATTGCGGGCTTGCGCAGGACCGGATGCACTTCTGCGGCGCGGACGTAGGCCGCCTGCGCCGCCTCGTTCTCGTCGCGCGCCTGGCGGATCGCGCCGATCCAGTAGAAATTGTCGGCCTGGTCAGGCGCGAGCGCCATCGCCCGCTCGAAATGCGCGATGGCCTCAAAGGTCTCGCCGAGCTCGAAGCAGACCTTGCCATGCTGGCTGTGGAGGCCGGCATCCTCAGGCGTCTCCTCCAGCAATTCGAGCAGGAGTGACCTTGCGATCGAAAACTGCCGGGTTGCGACCAGCGCCTCGACGAGGTTGGTCCGCGACGGCCGGTGCGCGGGGTTGAGCCGGAGCGCCTCCAGGTAGAGCGCGATCGCCTGCTGCGCCATGCCGCTGCGCTGATGGACGATGCCGAGATTGCACCAGCAGGCGACGAGATGCGGCGCCAGGCGCAAGGCGGCCTTGTAGTTCTCGCCCGCGGACACGATGTCGTCGCAAAGCATGAAGGCATTGGCGAGCGCGGCATGGAGATCGGCCGCGACATCGTTGGCGCTGCCGATCGACATCATAGCCGTAAACGCAAGTCCCGCCTGGAAGATCGCGATGGCGTCCCTGAGCTCGCCGCGGCGGTAGTGCTCGCGTCCCCTCAGCAGGCAATCAGCAGCGTCCGGCGCGCCGGCTGCCGCCGGCGCGAAGGCGATCGAAGTCGCAGTCATGGAATCTCCGCCGGAAGCTTTGCCGCGGATGTCCGCAGGCAGCTTCAGCAATGATGATGGGCCAATATGTCGCGGGACAGCGTTAACAAGCACTTAATGAACGGCGCTTGGCCACAGTCAGGAAATACGCCGAAACAAATTTTCCCGCCGGGTTCGTCCGCGCGGGTCATGAAATCCCGGTCATTCCACCAGCAGCACGTCCACGGCGACGCCGAGCTTCTGCTTCGGCGAGCCGACGATGATGCCGTCGACCGGAGAAACGTCGGAGAAATCGCGGGCGACCGCGAGCACGATGTGGTCGTTGGCAGGCAGGAGATCATTGGTCGGATCAAAATCGACCCAGCCGAGCTCCGCCCCGCACCACAGCGAGACCCAGGCGTGGGTGGCATCGGCGCCCTGCAGGCGCGGCTGGCCCGCCGGCGGGATGGTGCGCAAATAGCCGCTGACATAGGCGGCCGGCAAACCGAGGCCGCGAAGCCCCGCGATCATGACATGGGCAAAGTCCTGGCAGACGCCATGGCGCTTGTCGAAGACCTCGTTGAGCGGCGTCGAGATCACGGTGGCCTTGGGGTCGTAGCGGAATTCAGTGCGGATGCGGTGCATCAGATCGACGGCACCGGCAAGGATGCCCGCGCCGGGCGGAAAGCTCGTCGCCGCATAGGCGCTGACCGGACGCAGCACCGGCACCAGCGGGCTCGCGAAGACATAGCCGACCGGCGAGGACGGCCCGAGGCTTGTCGCCTCGAACGCGATGTCGCGGATGGTTTCCCAGGCCGGGCCAGCAGCATCCCGGGCCGGCGGTTTTCGCGAGACGGAGACGCGCGAGCGCGAGTCGATGCGCAAGTTTCGATGCGCGGTCTCGATCACCACGCTCTCGGTCAGCGTGCCGAAGAAGTCACGGCGAACGTGGCGCTCGGACGGGCGCGGACGGATCTCGACCTTGTGCGAGATCAGTTCCTGGCCGTTGCCGTCCTTCGGCTCAAGCCGCAGCGTGCAGCGGGCAAAGCTGACCGGGCTTTCGTACTCGTAGGTGGTGACGTGACGGATGTCGTAGATCACGCCAGCCCCGTCAGCTTTTCCGGCCGGCTGGCATTGGGGCCGTGCGGGAAGTAATGCAGCCCGATCGCCTCGGCGAGGCTGAGCAGGTCCTGCTCCAGCGAGAACAGCGTCTTGACCTCGAGCTTCTCGGCTTCGGCGGTCGCCAGCATGGACTGCACCGCCACTGCGAGGCGCTGCGGCTGCTCGATCAGGCCGTGCTCCTTCAGGCTCGGCAGCGCGGCGATGTGCTCGTTCAACGTCGCGACCTGGAACGCCACCGAACGCGGATTGTAGCTGTCGAGCACCGCGAGATCGCGTACGGGAGCGAGGATCGGTGCCAGCAGATAGCGCGAGCGATAGGTGATCTGCGAATCCACCAGCGTCAGCAGGATGTCGAGATCCTCGTCGCCGGCCTCGTCATAGGCGAACTGGCGCGCGAAGCGGGCCGTGTTGATGGCACGCTCGGTGCGGCGGCCGATGTCGAGGAAGCGCCAGCCGGCGGCGCGGTTCATGTTCTCCTGCGCCAGACCCGCAAAGCTCGCCAGTTCCTGCAGGGTCAGCTCGGCCGCGCTCAAGACGCTGTCGTCGTCCTCGACCTCGACTGCGAGACGCTCGGCCATCTCGGTGATGACTTGCCAGGCATCGGGCGACAACCGCTCGCGCAAGGATGTCGCCGTGCGCTGCGCCGCACGCACCAGCGACAGGGCCGAGCCGAAGCGTTCCGCGCTCTGCAACGCCTCTGCGACGATGCGCCCGGGTGCCGCGCGCGAGGTTTGCGAGATCGCGCCCCAGGCCACCAGCAGGCGCTGGATGCGCTCGGCCGATTGCAGCGAGGCCGCGGTGCCCTTGTTGGGTCCGCTCGGCGAACCGAGCGCGCGCACCAGCCGCAGCGTCGCTTCGGCGCGTTCGAGATAGCGGCCGAGCCAGAACAGATTGTCGGCCGCGCGGCTCGGCAGCACACCGGCGATGCGGCGGATGCGCACCTTGTCGATCGCCGGCAGCAACGACGCGGTCGAGACCTGCTTGCCGGAGACGACCCAGACGTCAGCGGCGCGCGCGCCGTCGCCCATCGACACCGCACGCGCATCGGCCTGCTCGGCGATCCGGCAGAAGCCGCCGGGCATGATGGCCCACCCCTCGGGCGTCGCGGCCGCGAACACGCGCAGCACGAAGGGACGCGGCGTGATCTGGCCCCGCTCCCACACCGGCATGGTCGAGAGCCGCACCACTTCCTGGCCGACATAATCCATGCCGCGCCCGCCGATGGCATCGATCAGGCGCTGGCGTCCGGATGCATCGAGCTCGCTCGCCAGCACAGGACCATTGCTGTCAAAACCGGGAACGCCGCGGCGATAGGCGCCCTCGATCGCGACCTCGTCGAGTCGCGACAGCACCTCCTCGCGCGCCGAGCGCTGGCCGCACCACCAGGTCGCGATGTGCGGCATCTTCAGCTCTTCGCCGAGCAGGCGGCGGCTGAGCGCCGGCAGGAAGCCGAGCATCGCGCGCGCCTCCAGCACGCCGGAGCCCGGCATGTTGGCGACGACGACGCCGTCCTTGCGCAGCACGTCGATCAGGCCGGGCACGCCCAATCGCGAGGAGGCATCGAGCTCGAGCGGATCGAGCGAATTGGAATCGACGCGGCGCAAGAGCACGTCGAGCCGCTTCAACCCAGCAACCGTGCGGATGTGGATGCGATTGTCGCTGACGGCGAGATCGTCGCCCTCGACCAGGAGAAAACCGAGATAGCGCGCCAGCGTCGCGTGCTCGAAATAGGTTTCGCTGAAACTGCCGGGCGTGAGCACGCCGATCCGCGGCTCGTCGCGATCGGCGCGCGCGCGCAGGCTGTCGCGAAACGCCTCGAAGAACGGCGCGACGCGCGGCACGTTCATCGATTTGTAGAGATCGGAGAAGGCGCGCGAGAGCACCAGGCGGTTCTCCAGCGCATAGCCCGCGCCCGAGGGGGCCTGCGTGCGATCGCCGAGCACCCACCAGCGGCCGTCGGGGCCGCGGCCGACATCGGCGGCATAGAGCGAGAGATAGCGTCCGCCCGGCGGCGGCACGCCGCAGACGGGACGGAGATATTCCGGGCTGCCGGCAATCGCGGCCGCGGGCAGCGCGCCTTCGGCAACCAGCCGGCCCTCGCCATAGATGTCGCGCAGCACGAGCTCGAGCAGCTCGGCGCGCTGGGTGATGCCGGCCGAGAGCTGCTTCCAGTCGGCCTCGTCAATCAGCAGCGGCAGATGGCTCAGCGACCACGGCCGGTCGGCGCTGTCGCCGGGCGCGCGGTAGGTGACACCGGCCTCGCGGAGGTGGCGGTCGGCCATGCCGAAGCGCCGCTCGATCTCGTCGGGTGCGAGCGCGCCGAAGGCGTCGAAGAAGCGGCTCCAGACCGCGCGGGGGGCGCCGTCGGGCCCCAGGAACTCGTCGGGGATGCCGGGCAGACGGCTATAGTCGCGGATCCATTGCGCGATGCGCTGCTGGCCTTCGCGCTGACTTTGCGCCCTGCCCGCCTGGTCGTCCTGTCCGGCTGCGCCCTCGCCCATGCGCCTCTCCCTGCCCCACCCTCATACTCATTGCAGGAGCGGGGTCCGCAAGTCGAGGGTCAGCGGAAACTCATTTGTGCGTTCCTCGGGCGGCGGCTGCATCGGGCCCGGCGTATGGCCGTGGTCCTGGAAGCGCGCCAGCCGCCGCGCCTCGGCCTCGTAGGTGTTGACGGGTTTGGTCTCGTAGCTGCGCCCGCCGGGATGGGCGACGTGATAGACGCAGCCGCCGAGCGAACGGCCGTTCCAGGTGTCGATCAGGTCGAAGGTCAGCGGCGCATGGACCGGAATGGTCGGGTGCAGGCCAGAGGCCGGCTGCCAGGCCTTGAAGCGCACGCCGGCCACGGCCTCCCCGGAGCGCCCGGTCGAGGTCATCGGCAGACGGCGGCCGTTGCAGGTGATGATGTGGCGGCCCTCGATGAAGCCCTCGGCCTTCACTTGAAGCCGCTCGACCGATGAATCGACATAGCGCACGGTGCCGCCGGCCGAGCCCTCCTCGCCGAGCACATGCCAGGGCTCCAGCGCCTGTCGCAGCTCCAGCGTGACGCCGCCATGATGGATGCGGCCGAAGGCGGGAAAACGGAATTCGAGCTGGGCCAGATACCATTCCGCCTCGAACGGATAGCCGGACTGCTTCAGCTCCGACAGCACATCCTGAAAATCTTCCCAGATGAAATGCGGCAGCATGTAGCGGTCATGCAGCGCGGTGCCCCAGCGCACGAACTTGCCGGCCTGCGGCTCGCGCCAGAATTTTGCGATCAGCGCGCGGATCAGGAGCTGCTGCGCCAGCGACATGCGCGGATCCGGCGGCATTTCGAGCGCGCGGAATTCAACGAGGCCGAGCCGCCCCGTGGGACCGTCAGGCGAATAGAGCTTGTCGATGCAGATCTCGGCGCGGTGGGTGTTGCCGGTGATGTCGACGAGCAGATGCCGGAACAACCGGTCGACCAGCCACAGCGGCGTCTGGTAGCCCGGTGGCGGCACGTGCGAGAGCGCGATCTCGAGCTCGTAGATGCTGTCGTGGCGCGCCTCGTCGATACGCGGCGCCTGGCTGGTCGGGCCGATGAAAAGACCGGAGAAGAAGTAGGACAGCGACGGATGCCGCTGCCAGTACAGCACGAGACTCTTCAGAAGATCGGGGCGTCGCAGGAATGGTGAATCGGCCGGGCTGGAGCCGCCGATCACGACATGATTGCCGCCGCCGGTGCCGGTGTGGCGGCCGTCGACCAGGAAACGGTTGGCGCCGAGGCGCACCTTGCCCGCATCCTCATAGAGGCCGGAGGTGATCTCGACCGCATCGCGCCAGCTCTTCGCCGGCTGGATGTTGACCTCGATCACGCCGGGATCGGGCGTCACCTTGATGACCTCGATGCGCGGATCGAACGGCGGCGGGTAGCCCTCGACATGAACCTGGAGCTGCATCTCCTCGGCGGTCGCCTCTAGCGCGGCGATCAGTTCGAGATAGTCCTCGATCTGCTCGACCGGCGGCATGAACGCGCAGAGCACGCCGTCGCGGACTTCGACCGACATCGCGGTGCGGACCGGGATGGATGTATTGAGCTGTTCGGGCTCGACCCGCTCCGGCGATTCCGGACGCGCCGGCAGGCTGAACACCGGCAGCTTGCCGCGGGCCTCCATCGGGTCCCGCTCGACGATGTAGGGATATTGGTTGGGCGGCACGTAACCGAGCGAGTCGAGCGGCAGGCGCAGGCCGAGCGGCGAATCGCCCGGCATCAGGAACAGATGATTGCGCCGGAGCTGCCAGCGCTCGCTACGCCAGCGTGGCGGCGCATTCCAGCGCTGCACCGGCAGCACATATCCGCGAGGATTGTTGAGGCCCTGCTCGAACACCCGCGCGATCCGCGCACGCGCCTCCGGATCGGACAATTTGGAGTCGGAGGGATCGACGTTGTGGGGAAGCTCGGCTTCCTTCCGAAGCCACAGCGCGGTGTCTTCATAGGCCGGCATGATGTAGCCGGGATCGAGCCCGAGCCGCAGCGCCGCGCCCTCCATGAAGGCCTCGGCGTCCTTTGTCGCGGCGGGCCGCGGGTTTTCGATCTTGGCGATGAGGTCGGCATTCTTCCAGATCGGCACGCCGTCCTTGCGCCAGTACAGGCCGAACGCCCAGCGCGGCAGGCTCTCGCCCGGATACCATTTGCCCTGGCCGTAATGCAGCAGGCCGCCCGGCGCGAAGCGATCGCGCAGGCGGCGGATCAGATCGTCGCCGAGTGCGCGCTTGGTCGGGCCGACGGCCTCCGTATTCCACTCCGCCGCTTCGAGATCGTCGACCGAGACGAAGGTCGGCTCCCCGCCCATGGTGAGCCGCACGTCCTCGGCGGCGAGATCGCCGTCGACCTGCTCGCCGAGGTCGTTGAGCCGCGCCCAGGATTCGTCGGAGAACGGCTTTGTGATGCGCGGCGCCTCGCGGATGCGCTTCACGCTCATGTCGAAGGCGAACTCGACCTCGGCAAAGCCGGCACCGCCGGAGATCGGCGCGGCGGAGCGATAATGCGGCGTGGCGGCGACCGGGATGTGCCCCTCGCCCGCGAGCATGCCGGAGGTGGCGTCGAAGCCGATCCAGCCCGCGCCCGGCAGATAGACCTCGGCCCAGGCGTGCAGATCGGTGAAGTCGTTCTCGACTTCGGGCGGCCCCTCGATCGGATCGATGTCGGGACGGATCTGGATCAGATAGCCGGAGACGAAGCGCGCCGCGAGGCCAAGATGACGCAGCGTCTGGATCAGGAGCCAGGCGGAGTCGCGGCACGAGCCGGCGCCAGAGGAGAGCGTCTCCTCCGGCGTCTGCACGCCGGGCTCCATGCGGATGATGTAGCGGACGTGCTTCTGAAGCTCGCGATTGAGATCGACCAGGAAGTTGACGGTGTTCGGGGCCTCATGAGGGATCGAGTCGAGAAACTTCGCGAACAGGCGATCGGCCTTGATGGTCTCGAGATACGGCGCAAGCTCCGTCTTCAGGTCTTTGGTGTATTCGAACGGGAAGCTGTCGGCATAGGGCTCGACGAAGAAATCGAACGGGTTGACCACGGTCATCTGCGCCGTGAAATCGACCTCGAATTTCAGCTCGGTCGTCTTCTCCGGGAAGACATAGCGGGCGAGCCAGTTGCCCTGCGGGTCCTGTTGCCAGTTCACGAAATGATTGGCCGGGGTGACCTTGAGCGAATAGCTCAGGATCGGCGTACGCGTGTGCGGCGCCGGCCGCAGACGGATGGTTTGCGGGCCAAGATCGATCGGGCGGTCGTATTTGTAGTGCGTGACGTGGTGTAATGCGACGTAGATCGACACGGGGTGCGGTACTCCAGCAGCTTTTTTGAGCAGAACACCGCTGGTGATCGCGATCAAGCACTAACAACGGGCAGACCGTGCCTATGCAAGGTGCGGGCCGACCGCTTCCGCGTCGTTGCCGGACGTCTTACGCCGCCGACGTCAGCCGCTGCAGGAACTGCGTGACCTCGCGGCGGAGCGTCTCGACCTCGCCGTGGACGCGCTCGGAGGCACTGTTGACGCGGCTTGCGACCCGGCCGGTGTCGGCGGCGGCTTCGCTGATGCCTGTCACGTTGGAGGACATCTGCGAGGTGCCGGCCGAGGCCTCCTGAACGTTGCGGGCGATCTCGCGGGTCGCGAGCCCCTGCTGCTCGACCGAGGTCGCGATCGAGGCGGTGATGCCGTCGATCTCGGCGATGGTCTGCGCGATCGCCTCGACGGCGGCGACCGAATTGGTGGTCGATTGCTGCATCTCGCCGACCTTGGCGCTGATCTCCTCGGTCGCCTTCGCGGTCTGGTTGGCGAGGCTCTTGACCTCGGAGGCCACGACCGCAAAGCCGCGGCCGGCTTCGCCAGCCCGCGCCGCCTCGATGGTGGCGTTGAGCGCCAGGAGGTTGGTCTGCGAGGCGATCTCGCTGATCAGCTTGACGACGTCGTTAATCCGCATCGCAGCGTCCGCAAGCGTGCGGATCTCGCTGCCGGCGCGATTGGCTTCGTTCACCGCACGCCCCGTGCTCGTGGTCGAGCCGGCCACCTGGCGGCTGATCTCGGCAATCGAGGACGCAAGCTGCTCGGCGGCGCTGGCGACGGTCGCGACGTTGCGCGAGGCCTGGTCGGAGGCGCTGAGCACGCCGGAGGTCTGCCGGCTGGTCTTCTCGGCTGCCGCCGCCATCTGGCCGGCGTCGGATTCGAGATCGGTCGCGGCGCCCATCAGCGTGCCCGCAACCTGGTCGAGATGCGTGCCGAACTGTTTTGCGAGATCCCCGATCTCGACCACGCGACGGCCGAGGCTATCGGTACCGGAATTGATGACGGTGGCCGAGCGGCGGAACGAGCCAGGCAGACCGCGCGCAAGGATTTTGCGGAAGTACTTGCCGCGGCTGGCGTATTCCATCGACGCCGAAGCTTCACGCAAATAGGCATCGGTGATGTCGAGCATGTCGTTGACCGACTTCTGGAGCGCGCCGATCCGCCCGGCCTGCCGATCGCTCAGGATGCGCGCTTCGAGATCGCCATGCGAAGCCTTGCGGCAGACATCGGCGACCTCATCGACGGCGACCGCCGCGCGATGCTGACACCAGACGGCGTAGCCGAGCAGCACGACCGTCGTGCCGAACAAAGCCGCATTGGCGATCCCGGTCACGCCGAGAAGCGAGAGTCCGAGCGCAACGATTGCAAGAACACATGCGAGCGCGGTCGCTCCCTGCGCCTTAGAGAGAGAGCACAAATTCATCGTAACCGACACCCTGTTGCTTCAGCAGTCCGACCATCGCCTCGAAGCTCGCATGCATGCCGTCCTTGGCATTGGCATGCCGTGCCTCTTCCGCGCACAGCGTTTTGTAGATCGGCTTGATGCGCTCGATCTGCGCAGGCTCCGGCTTGCGGCGGTTGGAATGATAGCCGACGATATTGCCGCGTTCGTCGAATGTCGGCGTGACGTGGGCGAACACCCAGTAATGGCTGCCGTCCTTCGCCAGGTTGACGACGTAGGCGAAGATCTCCTGCCTGGACTGAAGTGTGTCCCAGAGCAGCTTGAAGACGCTGCGCGGCATGTCGGGATGACGGATCAGGCTGTGGGGCGCGCCCATCAGCTCGGCGTAACTGTATTTCGCCATGCGGACGAAGACGTCGTTGGCGTAGGTGATGCGGCCCTTGAGATCGGTCTTCGACACGATCAGCTCCTCCTCGCCGAGGAGATTTTCCACGCCGGTCGGCCGTATCGTGCGCGTCATCCGTCGTCCAATCCTTGCGAAGGGCAACGCCTCGAAGGAGTGGAGCCCGCATCGCCCTCCAACCTAGGGCAACAGGGTTAATCGGGCGTGAGCGCGGAAACCCGCGCGGTCAAATGGCACCTCCGTAAGATTACCGAGGGACCGCCTGCGTCCTGCATATTTTCGCAGAGAGGTGCGCGGCCCGCGCGCGATCACATCGTCGCGCCGAGCACCCAGGGCGCGAACTCGGCACCGCCGAAATCGAAGCTCTCGCTCTTGGTCGGCTGCCCCGAGGCCGTCTTCAGGATCAGCTCGAAGATGCGCTGGCCGCACTCCTGGACGCTCTCCTCGCCTTCGAGGATGGTGCCGCAATTGACGTCCATGTCCTCTTCCATGCGCTTGTACATGGGCGTGTTGGTGGCGAGCTTGATCGAGGGCGCGGGCTTGCAGCCGAACACGCTGCCGCGGCCGGTGGTGAAGCAGACGAGATTGGCGCCGCCGGCGACCTGGCCGGTCGCGGCGACCGGATCGTAGCCGGGCGTGTCCATGAACACGAAGCCGCGCTTGGTCACCGGCTCGGCGTAGCGCAAGACGTCGACGAGATTGGTGGTGCCGGCCTTGGCCATCGCGCCGAGCGATTTCTCCAGAATGGTGGTGAGACCGCCGGCCTTGTTGCCCGGGCTCGGATTGGCGTTCATCTCGGCGCCTTCTCGCATCGTGTATTCGTCCCACCAGCGCATGAGATCGACGAGTTTTTCGCCGACCTCGCGGCTCACCGCGCGGCGCGTCAAGAGATGCTCGGCGCCGTAGGTCTCGGGCGTCTCCGACAGGATCACGGTGCCGCCGTGGCGCACGATGAGATCGCTGGCCGCACCCAGCGCCGGATTGGCGGATACGCCAGAATAACCGTCCGAGCCGCCGCATTGCAGGGCGACAGTGAGCTCGCTCACCGGTACGGATTCACGCTTGACCTTGTTGGAGTCAGCGAGCGCCTCGCGCACGAAGGCGATGCCGGCTTCCACCGTCTTGCGGGTGCCGCCGACTTCCTGGATGTCCATCGCACGCAGGCGGCCGGCGAGCTTCTGCTCTTCCATCAGCCCACCGATCTGGTTCACCTCGCAACCGAGGCCGAGCACGATGACGTGGGAGAAGTTCACGTGCCGCGCATAGCCGCCGAGCGTGCGGCGGAGCAGCGCGAGCGGCTCGTTCTGCGTCATGCCGCAGCCGGTCTTGTGGGTCAGTGCGACGACGCCATCGACATTGGGGAATTCAGCCAGCGGATTGTCGCCGGTGAAGGGATTCTTCTTGAAGACGTCGGCGACGAGGCCTGCGACATGCGCGCTGCAATTCACCGAGGTGAGGATGCCGATATAGTTGCGCGTGGCGACGCGGCCGTCAGGGCGACGAATGCCTTCGAAGGTCGCCGGCAGGTCGAAATTCGGTGTCGGCTTGACGTCGGCGCAATAGGCATAGTCCTTGGCGAAATCGCCCATGCCAATGTTCTGCACGTGCACGTGCTGGCCCGGCGCGATCGGTATCGTCGCGAAGCCGATGATCTGGCCGTAGCGGATCACGGGCTCGCCGACCGCGATCGGCTTGATCGCGACCTTGTGGCCGGAGGGAATGCGCTCGACCGTGGTGACGCCGTCGGCCACCACCGTCCCCGGCGGCAGGCTCGCGCGCGCGATCAGCACGCCATCATCGGGATGCAGGCGAATGACGGGGCTGATGGTCATGGGTGGTCTCCTTGGGTCTTCAAGTCTCGTGCCCCGGACGCAGCGCAGCGTAAAACGGTGCGCTGCTGAGCCGGGGCCCATCTATCGTGTCGCTCACAAGCTTCTGGGTCTCGGCTCTGCGAAGCGGTGCTACGCACCGCATCGCGTCCGGGACACGAGAGTGCCTAGGCCTTGCCGCCGGAATCCTTGCGGGTCGCGTTGACCTGCATCTTGGCGTAGGTCGTCATCAGGCCGACCTCGTTCGAGAGCGTCACCAGCTTGAAGCCCATGTTGACGGCGCGCGCCGCACCTTCGGCGCCGCTGCAATGGATGCCGGGGTTGAGGCCGCGCTTGCCGCATTCCTTGATGATCTTGTCGTAGATCGCGAGGATCTCGGGCTCGGTGCGGTCGAGCTTCGGCTCGAGGCCGTAGGAGAAGCCGAGATCGGACGGGCCGATATAGACGCCGTCGATGCCCTCGACGTCGAGGATCGCTTCCATGTTCTCGACCGCGGTCCTGGTCTCCATCATCGGCAGCAGGATGGTGTCGGCATTCGCAGTCTTCTGGTAGGAGCCCGCGGTGCCGTACATGCCGGCGCGGATCGGGCCGTTGGAGCGGACGCCCTGCGGCGGATATTTGGAATACGAGACGAGGTTCTTGGCTTCCTGCGCCGTGTTGACCATCGGGCAGATCACGCCATAAGCGCCGCCGTCGAGCACCTTGCCGATAATGCCGGGCTCGTTCCAGGGCACGCGGACCATCGGGGTCACCGGATGCTTGTCCATCGCCTGGAAGCACTGCACCATCGACAGGTAATCCTGCACGCCGTGCTGCATGTCGACGGTGACGCTGTCGAAGCCGCATTGCGCGATCATCTCGGCCGAGAAGCCGGAGGGTATAGCCAGCCACGCGTTGACCACGGCCTTGCCCGACTTCCAGATTTCCTTGACCTTGTTCGCCACGTTGCCTTCCTTCTTTGTTGTTGGGCCTCCGTCACCATGACGAGCGCCGCGACAGCACGACACCGCTGTTACCGCGATCCGGCTCGCCGCGCTACGCTCGCAATGACGCAAGACCTATGCGCTCGCCCGCTGGATGCGGGCCTCGCGGGCGCCGACAGTATCGCCGCCCGGGTTGATCCGGCAAGGGGATGCCAACCCGGACTGTGCCCCTGGACGGAACCCTCCGGCTACGCACTGACCTTGGCATGGCCGCCGAGATAGGCGGCGCGGATCGCTTCATTGCCCCAGAGCTCGTCGGGCTTGCCGCCGAGCACGATGCGGCCGGTCTCCAGCACGTAGCCGTAATCGGCGACCGACAGGCCCATGCGTGCATTCTGCTCGACCAGCAGGACCGTGGTGTTGCGCCGGATCTCCGAGATGATCTTGAACACGGCCTGCACGATCACGGGTGCGAGCCCAAGCGACGGCTCGTCCAGCAGCAGCAGCCGCGGCTTGGCCATCAGCCCGCGCGCGACTGCCACCATCTGGAGCTGGCCGCCGGACAGCGTCCAGCCCAGCGCGCCTGTGAACTTGCGGATATCAGGAAACAGGTCGAACATCGCGTCCGCCTCGCGCGAGATCTCCGAGGTCGGCGCCCGGCGATTGGAGGCGCCGAGCATGATGTTCTCTTTCACGGTGAGACCCGGGAAGACGCGGCGACCTTCGGGCACGTGGCTGATGCCCATACGGACGATGGCTTCCGGACCGAGGCCGGCGATCGACTTGCCGTCGTACAGGATGTCGCCGGAGGTCGGCTTGGCGAGACCGGAGATGGCGCGCAAGGTCGTCGACTTGCCGGCGCCGTTGGCCCCTAGCAGCGTCACGACCTGCCCCTCCTCCACGGCGCAGGTGACGCCACGCAGCGCTTCGATCTCGCCGTAGCGCACCACGAGATTGCGGATTTCGAGCAACGGCATCATTCGCTCCCGAGATAGGCGGAGACGACGTCGGGATGACGCAGCACGGCCATGGATTCGCCGTCCGCGATGCGGCGTCCGAAGTTGAGCACGGTGATGTGCTGGGCCGCTTCCGAGACCAGCGTCATGTCGTGATCGATGATCAGGATGGTGAGCCCTTGCGCTGCGATGCGCTTGAGCAGCTCATGCAGCTCGAGTTTTTCGGTCGAGTTCAGGCCGGCCGCGGGCTCGTCGAGCAAGAGCAGCGTCGGATTCGAAGCAAGCGCACGCGCAATCTCGATCAGGCGCTGATGGCCGTAGGAGAAGCTCGAGATCAGCTCGTTGGCGCGGCTGCCGAGGCCGACAAAGGTCAGCGCCTCCATCGCGCGCTCGGTCAGGGCGTCATCGCCCTTCCCGACCATGGTGTTGCCGGGCCGCTCCGCGCCGATCTCGACATTCTCCAGTGCCGTCATCGAGCGGAACAGGCGGATGTTCTGGAACGTACGGCCGAGGCCCGATGCCGTGCGCTGATGCGGCGGCATGTTGGTGATATCGGTGCCGTCGAGCACGATCCTGCCGGACGTTGCCTGGTAGAGCCCCGAGAGCACGTTGAGCGTGGTGGTCTTGCCCGAGCCGTTCGGCCCGATCAGCGCATGCACGCCGCCGCGCTTCACGGCGATGTCGACGCCATCGACCGCCTTGAGGCCGCCGAAATATTTCGAGAGACCGGTGACTTCCAGCACAATGTCGCCACCGGTCATCGCCGGCTTCAACTGCAAGGCACCCGCGACCGGAGGCGCCGCGAGCTTGGCGCGCCAGCGCGTGAAGGCATCGGCGACAAAACCCCAGATGCCATCGGGCATGAAACGGATGATCAGGATCACGAACAGGCCGTAGATCGCGAGGTAAAGGCCCGGCACGCTCTTGAGGAAGCGCAGCCATTCCGGGATCAGGATCAGCAATCCCGTGCCGATCGCCGAGCCGATCGGCGAGGCCACGCCGCCGAGCAGCGACATGGTCAGGAACACGATCGATTCCGCGAAGGAGAACTGATCGGGGCTGACATAGGCAAAGCCGCCCGCGAAAAGCCCGCCTGCGAGACCGCCGAGCAACGCGCAGAGCGCAAACGCGTAGATCTTGGTGCGGAAGACGTCGATGCCGTTGACGCCCGCCGCCAGCTCGTTGTCGCGCACCGCGCGCATGGCGCGGCCGAGCTTGGTGTCGGAGAGATGCCAGACCAGATAGCCGACAATCGCCAGCATCGCGACGCAGAAGGCAAGATAGCTCTGCGAGGTCTGGAACAGGTCGGGACGCTTGATGTTGGAGACGCCGTCAGGGCCGTGCGTCAGCCAGATCGCGTTGATCATCACCAGCGTGACGATCTGCTGGAACGAGATCGTCACCATCGCGAGATAATGCCCGCCAAGCCGCAAGGTCGACATGCCGAGGAACGCGCCTGCCAGCAGCGAGATCAGGCAGCCGCCGACGAGACAGAGCCAGAAGCTGACATGCAGATCATTCGTCCCGATGCCGACCGCATAGGCGCCGAGCCCGAAGAACGCGGCCTGCGCCAGATTGATCTGGCCGCACAGGCCGAGCACGACCGAGAGGCCGAACACCGCGATCGAGAACGTGGTGGCCTGGAGCAGGATGTTGTGGACGTATCCGTCGAAGCGCATGTTGGCCGCGAGCGCGACCAGGATCGCCGCGCCGATGAAGTACGGCAGGTGCCGGATCACGAGCGGTTTTGAACGGATGGCGGGCGCCGGTAAAGGCATGTTGTCGCTGGGTGCGCTCATGCCTTTTCCGCCACGCGTTCGCCGAAGATGCCTTGCGGCCGGAAGATCAGGAAGGCGACCAGAACGAGAAAGGCGAAGCCGTCCTTATACGGCACAGAAATGTATGCCGCGCCAAAGGTCTCGATCACGCCGAGCGCAAGACCGCCGATGATGGCGCCGGCGACGTCGCCGAAACCGCCGATGATGGTGGCCGCGAACGCCTTCAGCGCGATGGTCGAGCCCATCTGGATCGAGACAAACAGCACGGGCGCGACGAGGATGCCGGCGAGGCCGCCGAGCACCGCCGAATAGATGAAGGTGATCATGATCATGGTGGAGACGGAAATGCCGAGCAGCGAGGCCATTTCCTTGTCCTGCGAGGTCGCCTGCAGCTTCTTGCCGAGCAGCGTCTTCTCGAAGAACCAGAAATTGAAGATCACGAGACAGATGGTGACGCCGATGATCAGCAGATACTGGCTGTCGAGATAGACCGGGCCGACCTGGATGCCTGGTGTCTCGAACCAGCCTTCCAGCACCTGCGGCTGCGGGCCGTAGATCGCCAGCACCGAGTTCGCCAGCAGGATCGAGGCGCCGATGGTGGCGATGATGACAGGCAGATAGGTGCGGTGGCGCAGCGGATAATAGACGCCGAGATTGAAGATCACGCCGAGCAGCGCCATGCCGAGCAACGCGACGATGAAGGCCGCCCAATAGGGCAGACCGGCTTCGACCGCGACCACCATCAGATAGGCCGCGACCATGGAGAATTCGCCCTGGGCGAAGTTCACCACATTGGTGGCTCGGAAGATCAGCACGAAGCCGAGCGCGACGAGCGCATAGACGGCGCCGATACCGATGCCGGTAAAAAGGAGCTGTAGGGCGAGATCCATGACAAGCGATCTGTTGGAGGTCGGATGCGTTCGACAAAGGACGTCACGACCTCCCCGACCGGCATCGGGGAGGTCGCGTCAACGTCAGTCGTTGAACTCGATGTGCTTGTCGAAGACGATGGTGCCCTTCTCGTTCTTCACGATGTTGTAGCCGTGGAGACCGTCTCCGTTCTGGTCGAAATTGTATTCGCCCTCGGCCCCCGGGAACTTCTTGATCGCGAGGATGGCTTCGCGGATCTTGGCGGGATCGGTCGAGCCGGCCTTGTTGATCGCTGCCGACAGCACCGTGATGGCATCGAAGGTCCAGGAGCTCTGGTTGTCGGGCGCGACCTTGACGGCGTCGCGATAGATCTTGCCGAACGCCTTCGATCCCTCGCTGGAATCCTCGGCATAGTCGGCAACACCGTAGGTGTTGTAGAGTGCGGGACCGGCGAGCTTCAGCGCGGTGATGTTGACGATCGAGGGCGAGCCGACCCAGGGAATGTTGACGCCGAGCTGACGGAGCTGGCGGGCGAAGATGCCGAGGTCGTTCTCGAACGTGAAGTAGGAGCCGAGAATCTCGGCGCCGGACTGCTTGATCGCGAGCACGACCGGCGTGAAATCCTGGCTCTGGTTGGCATAGCCCTGATCGAAGGTCGTGCAGCCGAGCTTCTCGAGCGCACCGGTGAGCGCGTTGCCGCCGGCGGTGCCGAACGCGTCGGTCGAATGCAGTACGGCCCACTTCTTCTTGCCGAGCGTGTTGACGCCGAATTCGGCGATGACGCGGCCGGAATAGCTGTCATTGGGGCGGAAGCGGAACAGCCACTGATTGTCGATATGCGTGAGTTTCGGATCGGTGCCGCCGATCATCACGGGCTTGCCAAGCTTGATCACGTCAGGCGCCATCGCGTGCACCTGGGTCGAGCGGATCGAGCCGAGGAACCCGACGATATCAGGCTGAGAAGCGAGCTTGGAGAAGGCGAGCACGATGCCGGGATTGGTGGTCTGATCGTCCTCGACGATCAATTCGCCCTGCTTGCCCAAAATACCGCCGGCCTTGTTGACGGCTTCGAGCGCGAGCCTGGCGCCCTTGATGGCGTAACCGCCGGACTCGGCGGCGGGGCCGGTGACGGGCGCGCACATGCCGATCTTGATGGTGGCGCCTTGCGCGTTCGCGCTCTTGATGAGGTATGGAGCGGCAATACCGGCAGCCATTCCGGCCGCGAAGTCGCGTCTCGTCAGTCTCATTCATTCCTCCCTGGGACCGGGCATCCTTGTCGGCCCTTCTTGTCTTTGCTCTGTTTGGCTCTATCGCTGAATACAGAGCCGGATGCTAGTTACGAATTCTGCCGATACGAGTAAATGGATATTGCGCTGACATCGACTAAGTGCGCAGAGCGCGCACCCAATAGTGATGAACACCCGTGACGGCTGTCTATTCTCAGCGTTTTTAGAAGGGCTTTTCGCGACGAAATCGCCGCCCACGCGTTATGCAATGATGACAGTCATGCGTAGCGGGAAAGTGATCATGCAAATTTGCCGTTACGTTTCGTCCGTCACGTCGTCACCTGCGTCGCTGGAAGCAAGGCACACCTCCAGTTGCCCGAGCATCTCCTGCAGCTCGGCGAGCTTGCGCGCGCCAAAGCGCCGGGTGATCTCCGCATAGATCGCTTCCGAGGACGGCGCGACCGAGGCCATCAGCTTCACGCCCTCCTTCGAGATCGAGACCATGCTGCGGCGCTGGTCGGCCTTCGCGGTCTTGCGCTCGATCAGGTTGCGCGCCTCGAGATCGCGCAGGATGCGCGACAGGCTCGGTCCGAGCAGAAACGCCGTGCGTGCAAGTTCCGTCACCTCGGCGGCCTCGATCGAGGCCAGCGCACGCATGATGCGCCATTGTTGCTCGGTCAGGCCGTGCTCGCGCAGCGAGGGGCGAAACTGCCGCATCACCGCCTCGCGCGCCCGCAACAGCGACATCGGCAGCGAGCGCGAGAAATCGCGCATCGGGACCTGGCGCGCGGCAGGCGCGCTTGCGTTGGCGGGATCCGCCGGCCTCTTCGTCATGACGCCCTTTCAGACTGCAAAATGTTTGCAGTGCAGCAAGCCAAATTGTGTTTGACGCATTCACTTAACATGTTAAGTATCTCGGAGCACCACGATTTGTAAGATCACAGATGGCGCTTTCCAACGACGATATCCAAGCTTGCGCGAGCCGTCTGCATCAGGCGGAGAAGACCCGCGTGCAGATCCGGCAGCTCTCGCAGGACTTCCCTGGCATCAGCATCACTGACGCCTACGCGATTCAGAAGGCCTGGGTCGACGTCAAGATCGCCGAGGGGCGCATCGTCAAAGGCCACAAGATCGGCTTGACCTCGAAGGCGATGCAGAGCGCGCTCAATATCGACGAGCCGGATTCGGGCGTGCTGCTCGACGACATGTTCTTCGCCGATGGCGGGATCATTCCGACCGAGCGCTTCATCGCCACGCGCGTCGAGGCCGAGCTCGCCTTCGTCATGAGCAAGCGCCTCGCGGGCCCTGATTGCACGATGTTCGACGTGCTCAACGCCACCGACTTCGTCGTGCCGGCGCTGGAGATTCTGGACACACGGATCGAGCGCGTCGATCCCAGGACGAAAGCCACGCGAAAGATCTTTGATACCATCGCCGACAACGCCGCGAATGCCGGCATCGTGCTCGGCGGTCGGCCGATCCGTCCGCTCGACGCCGATCTGCGCTGGATCGGAGCGCTGTGCTTCAGGAACGGCCAGCTCGAGGAAACCGGCCTTGCCGCCGGCGTGCTCAATCATCCCGCGACCGCGGTCGCCTGGCTTGCCAACAAGATCGCGCCGCTCGGGCTCGCGCTCGAACCGGGACAGGTCGTGCTCGCCGGCTCCTTCATCCGTCCGATCGAGACCCGCAAGGGCGACACAATTCAGGCCGATTATGGCGCCTACGGCTCGGTGAGCTGCTACTTCGCGTAAAGCAACAAGACGACACAGGGAGTGAAACCGCGATGCCGCATTTCACGATCGAATATTCAGCCAATCTCGACGGCCGCCTCGACATCGGCGCCGTCTGCGAGGTCGTGCGCAAGGCGGCGGTCGAGACCGGCATCTTCCCGCTCGGTGGCATCCGCGTGCGCGCTGTCAGGTGCGAGCATTATGCGATTGCCGATAACAGGCAGGATTACGGCTTCCTCGACATGGTGCTGCGTATCGGCGAGGGCCGCGACCTTCCCACCCGTCAGAAAGCCGGCGAGCACGTGTTTCAGGCGCTTTCAAAACACCTGGATCCCGTCTTCACCGCCAGCAAGTTCGCCCTCTCGTTCGACATGCAGATCAACGACAAGGACACCAGCTGGAAGCGCAACAACATCCACGACGCCCTGAAGGTGGAGCCCGCCCATGGATAAGCCCACCCCGAAAGCCGATGTGTTCCAGGCCAATCGCGACCGCGTCGCGCCGCTGCTGAAGACGCTGCGCGCGGATGGCATCGGCCACATGATCGACGGCAAGACCGTTCCCTCGATCTCAGGCGAGACCTTTGAGACAAAGTCGCCGGTCGATGGCGCTGTGCTCGCAAGCGTCGCGCGCGGCAATGCCGAGGACATCGACCGCGCGGCCACTGCTGCTGCCCTTGCCTTCAAGTCCTGGCGCGACATGGGGCCTGCGATGCGCAAGAAGCTGCTGCATCGCGTCGCCGACGCCATCGAGGACAACGCCGAAGACATCGCGGTGCTCGAATGCATCGATACCGGGCAGGCGTATCGGTTCATGGCGAAGGCTGCCGTTCGCGCAGCCGAAAACTTCCGCTTCTTCGCCGACAAATGCGCCGAGGCTCGCGATGGCCAGAACACGCCGAGCGACGAGCACTGGAACATCTCGACCCGCGTGCCGATCGGCCCGGTCGGTGTGATCACGCCGTGGAACACGCCGTTCATGCTCTCGACCTGGAAAATCGCCCCTGCTCTCGCGGCGGGCTGCACCGTCGTGCACAAGCCGGCGGAGTGGTCGCCGGTGACGGCCGCCATTCTGGCAAGGCTTGTCAAGGAGGCCGGCGTGCCCGACGGCGTGCTCAACACCGTGCATGGTTTTGGCGAAGAGGCCGGCAAGGCGCTGACCGAGCATCCCGCCATCAAGGCGATCGGCTTCGTCGGCGAGAGCGCGACAGGCTCGGCCATCATGACGCAGGGCGCGCCAACGCTGAAGCGTGTGCATTTCGAGCTCGGCGGCAAGAACCCTGTCATCGTATTCGACGACGCCGATCTCGACCGCGCGCTCGATGCCGTCGTGTTCATGATCTACTCGCTCAACGGCGAGCGCTGCACCTCCTCCAGCCGCCTGCTGATCCAGCAGAACATCGCGGAGAAATTCGTGGAGAAGCTGACCGCGCGCGTGAAGGCGCTGAAGGTCGGCCATCCCCTCGATCCCGCTACCGAGATCGGACCGCTGATCCACGAGCGGCATCTGGCAAAGGTCTGCTCCTATTTCGACGTCGCGCGCCAGGACGGTGCTGTGATCGCGGTCGGCGGCAAGGCCTATGACGGCCCCGGCGGAGGACATTATGTCGAGCCCACACTGGTGACCGGTGCGAGCGGCAAGATGCGGGTGGCGCAGGAGGAGGTGTTCGGCCCGTTCCTCACCGTGTTGCCCTTCCGTGATGAGGCGGACGCCGTCGAGATCGCCAATGACATCCGCTATGGCCTCACCGGCTATGTCTGGACCAACGATGTCGGCCGTGCGCTGCGTGTCGCCGACGCGCTGGAAGCCGGCATGATCTGGCTGAACTCGGAAAACGTCCGCCACCTGCCGACGCCGTTCGGCGGCATGAAGGCGAGCGGCATCGGCCGCGACGGCGGCGACTATTCGTTCGACTTCTACATGGAAACCAAGCACGTCTCGCTGGCGCGGGGCACGCACAAGATTCAGAAACTGGGAAACTAGAACCGCCGTCGTTCCGGGGCGACGGGACCGCGCAAGCGCGGCCCGGAGAACCCGGAACCTCGAGATTCCGGGTTCGGCTCTGCGAGCCGCCCCGGAATGACGGGGGCCTCAAGAGGGGAAACGCAATGCCCGTACCGCAACATATCTTCGAGCCGCCGTTCAACATCATCCGCTCCAGCCATGTCGTGCTCGACGTGACCGATCTGAAGCTGAGCCGCGAGTTCTACGAGACCACCGTCGGCCTGCACGTCGAGGATGCCAACGATAAGGTCGTGTACCTGCGCGCCGCGGAGGAGCATCAGCATCACTCGCTGGTGCTGCGCAAAGCGGCCGTCCCCGCCTGCGCACGGCTCGGCTTCAAGGTCGGCAATGACGGGGATCTCGACAAGGCCGCAAAATTCTTGTCCGAGAACGGCCTTGGCTATGCCTTCGTCGACCAGCCGTTCCAGGGCCGCACGCTGCAATTCACCGATCCCTTCGGCTTCCAGATCGAGCTCTATGCGTCGATGGATCGCCGGCCGCATCTGCTGCGCCGCTACGACCTCTACCGGGGTTGCCACCCGCAGCGGCTCGATCATTTCAACGTCTTCGCGGCCGAGGTGCAGGACACCGTCGAGTTCTATGCGCGGCTCGGCTTCCGCCTCACCGAATATGCCGAGGAGGACGGGCCGAACGGGCGCATTGCGGCGGCCTGGATGCATCGCAAGGGCAATGTCCACGATTTTGCGATCACCAACGGCAAGGGCCCACGCCTGCACCATTTCGCCTATTGGACGCCGACGGCGATGAACATCATCCATCTCTGCGACGTCATGGCCTCGCAAGGCTTCGTCAAGAACATCGAGCGCGGCCCCGGACGTCACGGCATCTCGAATGCGTTCTTCCTCTACGTCCGCGACCCTGATGGGCACCGGCTGGAGCTCTACACCAGCGATTATTTCACGGGCGATCACGACCACGAGCCGCTGCGCTGGTCGCTGCGCGATCCGCGCCGCCAGACGCTGTGGGGTGCACCTGCCCCGCGCTCGTGGTTCGAGCAGGGCTCGCCCTTCGCCGGCCAGTCCGTGCGCGAGCCGAACTTCGTGGCCGACGTGCTGGTGGCGGATTAAGCGATGAAGCTCCCTCGCCTCGCCACCTATTCCGTCAAGGATGAAACCCGCTACGGCGCCGTGCTGGAGGGCGGCATCGTCGATCTCTCGCCGCGCTATGCAAAGGACTATCCGACGCTGCGCGAGGTGATCGCGGCCGGAAAGCTGGTGAGGCTCGCCGAGGAGGCTGCCAGCATGACGCCCGATCACGCGCCCGGCGACATCACCTGGCTGCCGCCGGTGCCTGCACCCGAAAAGATCATCTGCATCGGCGTCAACTATCCTGATCGTAACGCCGAGTACAAGGACGGCCAGGACGCGCCGAAATATCCGAGCATGTTCATGCGCTCGCCCCGCTCCTTCGTCGGCCATGACACGCCGCTGGTGCGCCCGCGCGCATCCGCACAGCTCGACTATGAAGGCGAGATCGTGCTGGTGATCGGCAAGCCCGGCCGTCACATCGCGGAGAGCGCGGCGCTCGACCACATCGCCGCGCTCACCCTCTGCAACGAGGGCTCGGTGCGCGACTGGCTGCGCCATGCGAAGTTCAACGTCACGCAGGGCAAGAATTTTGATTCCAGCGGCAGCCTCGGCCCGTGGCTCGTGCCCTACACCAGGGAAGCGCAGATCGCCGACGTCAGGCTGACCACGCATGTCAACGGCGAGCTGCGGCAGGACGACCGTACCAGCCGGCTGATGTTTCCGTTCCGTTATCTCATCAGCTATATCTCGACCTTCGCGACGCTGGTCCCCGGCGACATCATCGTCACGGGCACGCCGACCGGCGCCGGTGCGCGGTTCGATCCGCCGCGCTATCTGAAACCGGGTGACTTGATCGAGGTCGCGGCAGAGGGCATTGGTTCTTTGCGCAACGGCGTCGTCGACGAAGCCTGAAACAGCAATCGAAGTGGAATGATGCAATGACGACCCTCACCGGCGGCGAAGCAATCGTAAGCGGCCTTGTCGCCCACGGCGTCGACACCGTGTTCGGCCTGCCCGGCGCGCAGGTCTACGGCCTGTTCGACGCCTTCCACCAGGCCCAGCTCAAGGTGATCGGCGCGCGGCACGAGCAGGCCTGCGGCTACATGGCGTTCGGCTATGCGCGCTCCAGCGGCCGGCCCGGCGTGTTCAGCGTGGTGCCCGGCCCCGGCGTGCTCAACGCCAGCGCGGCGCTGCTCACCGCTTACGGCTGCAACGAGCCGGTGCTGTGCGTCACCGGACAGGTGCCGACGCAGTTTCTCGGCAAGGGCCGCGGCCATCTGCATGAGATGCCGGACCAGCTCGCGACCCTGCGCACTTACGTGAAATGGGCCGACCGCATCGAAACGCCCGGCAACGCGCCGACCACCGTGTCCCGCGCCTTCCAGGAGATGATGTCCGGACGGCGCGGTCCGGCCTCGGTCGAGATGCCCTGGGATATCTTCACCCAGCGCGCCGACACCTGTGCGGCAAAGGTGCTGGAGCCCCTGCCCGCGCCATTGCCCGATCCCGATCAGATCAAGCAGGCGGCTGCGCTGATCAAGGCCAGCAAGGCGCCGATGATCTTCGTCGGCAGCGGCGCGATCGAGGCGCGCGAGGAAATCCTCGAGCTCGCCGAGATGATCGATGCGCCCGTGGTCGCCTTCCGCAGCGGCCGCGGCATCGTCTCCAATGCGCATGAGCTCGGGCTCACCATGGCCGCCGCCTACAGACTGTGGCCGAAGACCGATTTGATGATCGGCATCGGCTCGCGGCTGGAGTTGCCGACTATGTCGCGCTGGCCGTTCCGGCCTGACGGGTTGAAGAGCATTCGCATCGACATCGATCCGGTCGAGATGCGGCGCTTCATCTCGGACACGTCCATTGTCGCAGATGCCAGGGCCGCGACCGCCGATCTCGCCGCTGCCGTCAGCAAGGCCGGCTACAGCAAGACCGCCGGCCGCCGCGCCGCGATCCGTGAGGCGACTGCGACCGCGCTGGCGGAAATCCAGCGCATCCAGCCGCAGATGGCGTATCTGAACATCCTGCGCGAGGTGTTGCCGGCGAACGCGATCGTCACAGATGAATTGTCGCAGTTCGGTTTCGCCTCCTGGTACGGCTTTCCGATCTATGAGCCGCGCACCTTCATTACCTCGGGCTATCAGGGCACGCTCGGCTCGGGCTTCCCGACTGCGCTTGGCGCCAAGGTCGCCAACCCTGATAAGCCGGTGGTGGCGATCACCGGCGACGGCGGCTTCATGTTCGGCGTGCAGGAGCTTGCCACCGCCGTGCAGTTCAACATCGGCGTGGTGACGCTGGTGTTCAACAACAATGCCTACGGCAATGTCCGCCGCGACCAGCGCGAGCGCTTCGACGGCCGCGTGGTGGCGTCGGATCTGGTCAATCCGGATTTCGTTAAGCTCGCGGAGTCCTTTGGTGTCGCATCCGCGCGCGTCACCGCGCCGAATCAGTTCAAGGCGGCGATGGAGAAGGCGCTCGCGCACGGCGGGCCGTATCTGATCTCGGTCGAGGTGACGCGGGACTCAGAGGTGAGCCCCTGGGCATTCATTCACCCGCCGAAGCCTTGAGGTGAGGTCCGCCCTGTAGCCGCGCGGCCGCAATCACCAACATGCCGGCGCCTGCGACCGACCAGCAGGCGACCGGCGCCCAGTGCAGCAGCGGTGCGTAATCAGGCATCTTCTGCAGGCCGCCGGCGACCGCCGCCATCCGCGCGAAGGTGCCGAGCGCCAGCGCCGAGAAGACGAGGCCGGTGACCTTTCCCTCCGCGCCGGTCGAGCCGATCGCAAGCGCGGCCGAGATCGCGCTCATCAACATGCAGCCCCACGCGGCTCCAGCGAGAAACTGCGCGGCGATCAGCGTGTTGAGGCTGCCGGCGAATTCGGCCGCAGCGATCGCGACCGCGCCAAGCAATCCGGCCGCGCCCATCACGATCACGCCGCCACGGTGCTTGACGACGAGGCTTGCCGGAAACATCGCGATGTTGAAGCCGATCCAGAACACCGGCATCAGCCATTGCAGCTCATCGGGCCTCGCAAAGCGCAGGTAGAACGGCGCGCTGTTCAGGGCGAAGTGCAGCTGATAGCCGAGCGCGAGCGCCACCATCGCGACGATGAAAGCGATCGGCACCAGGCCCAGCGGCTTTGCCGCCTCGGCCGGTGTCGGCGGCGCGGTATCCCGCGCGACATCGTGTTCGATGCGCGACAGCCCTAGCGCCGTGAGCAACAGCACGGCGCTGGAGATCACGAAAGGCAGCCGTGCATCGTGCTCGCGCATCACGACGCCGAGATAGGGCGAGATTGCGCCGGCGACGCCATAGCCGAGCATCGCGAGCGCCGCGAGGAACGGCACCTGCGGCCGCGCGCGGTATTTGCCGAGCAAGGTCAGCGGCGGCGCGCGTAGTGCGGAGGATGCGATCGACCACACCACGATCAGCGCAATGAACCAGAGCTGCGCTCCAGCCCCTGTTCCAGCGACGAAGGGCAGCGCGACGAACGCGCCGCAGGAGATCGCGGCGACGATCCCGACGAAAAGGCCGAGCCTGCCGACATGGGGCGCGAGCTTGTCGGCGGCGATCCCCATGGCGGTGTCGGCGATGGTGAAGATCGCCTGGTCCAGCATCAGGATGAGGATGACAGCTGATGGCGCGATGCCGACCTCGGCCGCGAGTTTTGGCAGATAGATGACGTAGGTGGTCCAACCCAGCGTGAACACCAGTTGCAGCGCGGCGAGATAAAGGCCGGTGCGGTTGGCCGTCCCGGTGTCGGCCGAGAGCTGTGTTGTCGTCATGTCGCCGCCTCCCCCGTCCCGAGCTTAGACGAGTGGGGGCTGCGAGAAAACGCGTCAACGCGTCCTTCGGAAGGTCAAATTGATCCGTTTCCGCCCCAGCAGCGCGTGCTCGCCATCGGCGAGCGGCGCGACGCCGTGATAGGCGAGCCTGCTGGCCCCGCCCCAGACCACGACGTCGCCATGGACGAGCCGGAAGCGCCTCGGCTTGTCGCCGCGCGCCATGCCGCCGAACAAGAAGGTCGCGGGCAGGCCGAGCGAGACCGAGACGATCGGCGCCGCATAGTCCAGCTCGTCCTTGTCCTGATGCAGCGTCAGCCGCGTGCCGGGCTCGTAGCGGTTGACGAGGCAGGCATCGGGCGCGAAGCCGGCAAAGCCGCCCTGCTCCGCCGCGCCGCGCGCGAGATCGCGGAACGCCGGCGGCATCGCCGGCCATGGCGCGGCGGTTTTCGGATCGATCGGGTCGTAGCGATAGCCGGTGTGGTCGGTGATCCAGCCGCGCTCGCCACAATTGGTCATCGCCACCGACATCAGATGGCCGCCGGGCGTGGTCATCCGCCGGAACGGCGATTGCGCCACGATCGCGCGCGCCGCGGCAATCAGCTCGTGCTCGATCGGCTTGACGAATCCGCGCAGCAGCACAGCGCCGTCGGCGATCTCCTCGCGCGACGGCTGGGCTTCGGCAACGGTATCGAACAGATCAGCCGTCAATCGCAGCGCTCATTTGGCATCATGAAAAATCACACCCAGCGTGTGGCGCTGGCCAGAGCGAACCCGGCTGACGCCATGGCGCAGATTAACGCGGTAGGTGCCGCGTGTCCCCTGCACCGGGCGGTGATGCACAGCGAAGGCGACCGCGTCGCCTTGCGCAAGCGGAACCACCTCGGCGCGGGACTGCATGCGCGGGCGCTGCTCGGTCAGCACGAACTCGCCGCCGGAGAAATCGCGGCCGGGCTCGGAGAGCAGGATCGCGACCTGCAGCGGGAACACGTGCTCGCCATAGAGGTCCTGGTGCAGGCAATTGAAGTCACCGTCCCTGTATTGCAGCAGCAGCGGCGTCGGCCGCGCCTGCCCGGCCTCGTGGCAACGCTTGAGGAACGCCGCATGTGCGGCGGGATAGCGGATATCGATCCCCATCGCCTCGTTCCAGCGATTGGCGACGGCCTGCAGGTGCGCGTAGAGCGCCGGGCGCAGCTGCGCGATGAGATCAGGCAGCGGATAGGAGAAATACTTGTATTCGCCGCGGCCAAAACCGTGGCGGCCCATGACGATGCGGCTGCGGAAGTTGACGTCGTACGAGTAGAGATCGGCGATGGTGCGGCATTGGTCGGGCGTGAGCAGGTCTTTCAGGATGGCGCAGCCCTGGGAGTCGAGCTCGACGGTGATTTGGGGCCAGTCGAGGGTGTCGACATGGGTGGCGAGGTCTGCGGCGGGCGGGGCCGATTTTCGTGCGGTCATTGTCATGGCGATCACTTTCGCAGCCTGACGTTCACCCCGCCACCCGATTTCCGATGACTGTCTCCCCGTCATTGCGAGCGAAGCGAAGCAATCCAGAATCCCTCCGCGGAACCAGTCTGGATTGCTTCGTCGCTTCGCTCCTCGCAATGACGGCGGAGAGAGCTCAGCCCAACACCGGCAACGTCGTCACATCGTACCCGTGCTTGATCGTGCGCTTCAGCACGGGGTCTTCCAGCTCGAACTCGAACCGCTCGGCCGGGCGGATGCCGCCCTTGGCGGCAAAGGTGCCGCCGAACATCACACAGCCATCGGGGAGTTTGCCGCCACCAAAGCCGCGTGCGATGAGGTCGGCGACGGGCAGCATCGCGTCCAGCGTACCCTCCTGGTAGAGCACCCGCTCGCCATTGATCGTGGCCCAGGAGCGCAAAATCATCTTATCCCAATGCCCGATGACGTCCTCGAGCTCCCACAGCGTGGATGCGATCGGCTTGTCGCACATCTGCTTGGACACCGTGACATTGTAGGCTTCGACCTTGCGGTCGGTGTGGTCGGAGCCGCAGCCGACGAAGATGCGGCCCTGCCAGCCGATCAGCACGAACTCGACCTCGCCGGAGGAATCGCCGCCCGTGCATTCGATGCTGTTGTCCTGGGTCAGCCGCCGCGCCGAGGCGCGGTAGTAGATCGGGGTCGAGGCCGGCGGGGCGATGCCCATCTCCTGCAGCTCTTTGATGTGCTTGTCGCGCGCGACGGGATCGCGGCCGGTCCAGCCGGCGATGACCATCTGGTCGATCGCCAGCGTCAGCGGCGTGGTGGTGTCCTGGGCATCGACGGTGAAAGTCAGGTCAAACACGAATTACGGCCTCCATGCCGGCAGCAAGTTCAAAGATACGACGGTCCGAGCCACCCGCGCCTGCAAGCATCAGGCCGACGGGGACGTCGCCTTCGCGATGCGCAGGCAGCGAGATGGCGCAGCCGTCGATCATGTTGATGAGCGTGCAATTGCGCAGCGCGCGCAAATTCTGCGTGGTGAACGCCTTGTCGTCGGCGAGATCGGCGATCTTCGGCGGCGTGTTGGCGGTGGTCGGCAGCACCAAGGCGTCATAGGGCGCGATGCGCGCATTGACGCGGGCGATCAGCGAGCGGCGCTCGTTGAGGAGATCGATATAGTCGGCCGCGCTCTGCGCCTCGCCGCGCAGGATGCGGACGGAGACGCGGGGGTCGTAGACGTCGCCCTTGGAGGTGATGAGATAGCGATGCCAGGCGTAGCTTTCGGACGCCGCAAAGCCGCCCTTGGCGTTCATCGGGCCGACGTCGTGGAATTCCGCCATCTCGATGCGCTCGATGATGGCGCCGTGATCGGCGAGCGATTTCAGCGCGCGCTCGAAGGTCTCGGCCACTTCCGCGTCGAGGTCGTCGAGCGCGATCGTGGTCGGCACCGCCAGCCGCATGCCCTTCACGGGGCGCGGCTTCAGCGCGACGATCGGCTCGTTCGCAAGCACCGCGTCGAGAATGGCACAGCAGCTGACCGACCGCGCCAGCGGCCCGATGCTGTCGAGCGAGAACGACAGCGGCACGGAGCCGTCGAGCGGCACGCGGCGCTGCGTTGGCTTGTAGCCGACGATGCCGTTGAAGGCGGCCGGAATCCGGCAGGAGCCGCCGGTGTCGGTGCCGAGCCCGCCATGCGCCATGCCGTCGAGCACGGAGACCGCGGCGCCCGAGGACGAGCCGCCGGGCACGTGGCCAACAGCCCGGTTCCAGGCGCCCTTCGGCGTGCCGTAGTGCGGATTGATTCCGATGCCGGAATAGGCGAACTCGGTCATGTTGGTCCGCCCGATCGAGACGAAACCGGCCTTGCGCAGCCGCGCCACGGTCGCCGCATCCTGCTCGGCAGCCGGGGAATCGTCGAGCGCGCGGGAGCCGGCGCGCGTCACCTGGCCCTTGATGTCGAACAGATCCTTGATCGAGACCGGGATACCGGCATAGCGCGACGGCGCCGCTTTCACCTTGCGCAAGGCATCCATCGCGTCCGCGGTCGCGAGCGCGGCGTCCTTGTCGACATGGATGAAGGTGCGCTGACCTTCGCCGGCGGGGTCGGCGATCCTGGCGATGCACGCCTCGACCAGTTTTCGGGAGGTGGTGCGGCCGCCTTCGAGGTCGTCGGCGAGCTTCGCCAGTGTCGGAAAATCGGGCATGTCTGTCTCACGGAATATTTGCGCGCGCAATCTATAGCGCGGCCTCAGTTCGACACAAGCATTGTGCGCATGATGGCATGCATGCACATTGCTGGACCGTTGACGCGCCATGGTCGATTGTCGCATCAAGATCGAAACGGGCAGGCGTGAAGCCTGCCTTTTGGGAGGGGTCTCCGAGATGGCCGAACCGCAGCGCGCGCGACCGAAACCGACGCCGGAGACCCAGCATTTCTGGGATGGCACGAAGGCTGGCGAACTGCGCCTGCAGCGCTGCGACGCCTGCGCGCATGTCTATTTTCCGCCGCGCCCGTTCTGCCCGTCCTGCGCCTCGCGCAAGGTCTCTGTCTTCAAGGCGAGCGGCAAGGGCTTCCTCTACAGCTACGTGATCAACCACCGCCCCGCCGCGCCGGGCTTCACGCCGCCTTACGCGATCGCCGTGGTCGAGCTTGCCGAGGGACCGCGCATGATGAGCAACATCATCGACTGCCCGCAGACCCCGGAAGCGCTCGCGCTCGACATGAAGCTCGAGGTCGCCTTCGAGGCGCTCGACGACAAGATCACCCTCCCCGTGTTCCGTCCGGCGAAGGGGTAGGCCATGCGCAGCAACCACGTTGCCGTCGTCGGCGCGGCCGAGACCACCGAGCTCGGAATCGTCCCCAACGCCTCGCAGCTCCAGCTTCACGCGGATGCAGCGCTCAACGCCATTGCCGATGCCGGGCTGAAGCTGTCGGACATCGACGGCTTCGCCACCGCGGTCGAGACGCCGCAGCAGGTCTGTCACTATCTCGGCATCAAGCCGACCTGGGTGGACGGCACCTCGGTCGGCGGCTGCTCGTTCATGCTGCACGTCCGCCATGCGGCCGCGGCGATCGAGGCCGGGCTCTGCAAGACAGTGCTGATCACGCACGCCGAGAGCGGCAAGTCGATGATCGGCAAGGCGCCGCGCTCGATCCCCGCCGACAGCCTGCAAGGTCAGTTCGAGGCCCCGTTCGGCGTCTACGGCCCGCCCAGCATGTTCCCGATCCCCGTGCTGCGCTTCATGAAGACCTACGGCATCACGCATGAGCAACTGGCCTCGGTCGCGGTCGTGCAGCGGGAATGGGCGGCGAAAAATCCGCGGGCGATGATGAAGGACCCGATCACGGTCGCCGACGTCCTCAATTCGCGCATGATCGCCTATCCGTTCCGGCTTCTGCAGTGCTGCCTCGTCACCGACGGCGGCGGCGCGCTGATCCTGACCTCGGCCGACCGGGCCAAGGACTTTCCGCGCAAGCCCGTCTACATCATGGGCACCGGCGAGAGCGTCGAGACGCCGATGGTCAGCCAGATGGAGACCTTCAATTCCTCGCGCGCGTTCAAGACCGCGGGGCCGCTGGCGTTCAGGGAAGCCGGCATCGCGCACAAGGACGTCGATCATCTCATGATCTACGACGCATTTGCGCACCTGCCGCTGTTCGGCCTCGGCGACCTCGGCTTCATGCCGCACGAGGAGACAGGCAAGTTCATTGCCGACGGCAACACGCGCCCCGGCGGGAAGCTGCCGCTCAACACCAATGGCGGCGGCCTGTCCTACATGCACTCGGGCATGTACGGCATGTACGCGCTCCAGGAGAGCGTGCGGCAGATGCGCGGCATCGCGCCGGCGCAGGTACCGAATGCGAAGATTTCGGTGTGCCATGGCGTCGGCGGCATGTTCGCCGCATCTGGCACGATCGTGTTTACGAACGAGAGGTAGTGGCCCGTCATTCCGGGGCGCGCAGAGCGCGAACCCGGAATCTCGAGATTCCGGGTCTGGTGCTTCGCACCATCCCGGAATGACGGCGGAATTTGGAACGACTAGCGGAGAACCCACATGAGCAAATCACTGCAAGACAAGGTCATCATCGTCACCGGCGCAGGCCGCGGCATCGGGCGCGAGATCGCGCTGCTGTGCGCTGCCGAAGGCGCCAAGGTCGTCGTCAACGACCCCGGTGTCGCCGCCGACGGCGCCGGCTCGAGCGCATCCCCGGCCGAGGAAGTGGTCGAGGAGATCAAGAAGCGCGGCGGCATTGCGGTCCCCAACTTCGAGTCGGTGGCGGAAGCTGTCCCCGCCAGCAAGATCGTGAAGACCGCGACCGATCATTTCGGCCGGCTCGACGGCGTCGTCAACAATGCCGGCATTTTGCGCGACATGATCTTCCACAAGATGAGCGTCGAGGCGTTCGAGGCGGTCATCAAGGTCCATTTGATGGGCTCGTTCTACGTCAGCCACGCCGCGGCGCGGATTTTCCGCGAACAGGAGTCCGGCTCCTTCGTGCACTTCACCTCGACCTCGGGCCTGATCGGCAATTTCGGCCAGGCCAACTACGCCGCAGCCAAGCTCGGCATCATCGGGCTCTCCAAATCCATTGCGCTCGACATGGGCCGCTTCAATGTCCGCTCGAACTGCGTGTCGCCGTTCGCCTGGACCCGCATGATCGGCACCATCCCGACCGAAACCGAAGCCGAGAAGGCGCGCGTCGAGAAGATCAAGCAGATGGGACCGGAGAAGATCGCGCCGATCTGCGCCTATCTGCTCTCCGATTCCGCCAAGGAGGTGAGTGGCCAGATCTTCGGCGCGCGCATGAACGAGCTGTTCCTGTTCAGCCAGAACCGTCCGCTCCGCTCGGTTCATCGCAGCGAAGGCTGGACGCCGCAGACGATCGCGGAACACGGCATGCCGGCGCTGAAGGGCTCGTTCTACAAGCTCGACCGCTCCGCCGACATCTTCCCCTGGGATCCGGTCTAAGCGTCTAGCCGGATTTCCGGCATCCCTGCCCTGCGATCTCCGGTTGTCTTGTCCGGAGATCGCCCCGCTTTACGCCCGATTGCAGGCGGATGGTGGCCTCCCAACAAAATCTTGGGAGGAAACCATGACAAGAATACTGACCAACTCCGACGACACGACTGCAAGCGGTGGTCTCGGCCGCCGCACGCTGCTCAAGGGCGCCGCGACCGTGGCCGCATCCGCCCTGCTTGCCTCGAACGCTGACGCCCGCGACTTCGGCGCCAATGCCGAGCCGCAGCGCTATCCCGACCCCGATATCGTCGCCATCGACCCCAAGCGCTTCAAGGCCAAGGTCGGCAACACCGCGATCAAGCGGCTCTACACCGGCTGCCTCTGGGCGGAGGGGCCTGCGTGGAATGCGCAGGGACAATATCTCGTCTGGAGCGACATCCCGGCCAACCGGCAGCTGCGCTATCTCGACGATGACGGCCACATCTCCGAGCAGTTCCACAAGCCGTCGAACGAGGCCAACGGCAATTCGTTCGACACCGAGGGCCGCCAGATCACGGCCGAGCGCACCCGCCTCGTCCGCTACGAGCATGACGGTTCGGTGACGACGCTGGCCGAGCAGGCCAATGGCAAGCCGCTCAACGGCCCGAACGACATGGTCGTGCATCCCAACGACAAGGCGATCTGGTTCACCGATCCCGGCTATGGCGCGATCAGCATCTACGAGGGCAAGCTCGCCAATACCGGCTCGCTGCAGCCGTATCAGAAGGAAGCCGTCTATCGACTGGACACGCAGACCGGACAGGTTGCGAAGGTCGCCGACGAGCCGTTCAAGCCGAACGGCATCGCGTTCTCGCACGACTACAAGAAGCTCTATGTCTGCGACACCGGCATCACGCATTATCCGCAGGCCGAGAACGTGGTGTGGTCCTACGACATCGACGGCCCAAAACTGTCGAACCCGAAGCGGCTGATCGACATGAAGCTCGACGGCAAGTCGGGCTTCCCCGACGGCCTGCGCGTCGACACCGAAGGCAATATCTGGGTCGGCGCCGGCTGGGTCGGTCCGGGCTATGACGGCGTGCAAGTGTTTTCGGGGGCCGACGGCGCGCGGATCGGGCAGATCCTGCTACCGGAGACCTGTGCCAATCTCTGCTTCGGCGGCCGGAAGCGCAACCGTCTGTTCATGACCGCGAGCCAGTCGCTGTACTCGGTCTATGTGGAGACGCAGGGGGCGCATTTCTGCTGAGTGGCTCCGCTCCCTCCATGCGTCATGGCCGGGCTTGTCCCGGCCATCCACGTCTTGAAGCGCGGAACGAAGAACGTGGATGCCCGGGACAAGCCCGGGCATGACGGCTGAGAGAGTCGCTCTACCCCGTATTCCTCAACCCCGCCGAGATGCCGTTGATGGTGAGCTGAATCCCGCGCAGCACCTGCTCATCCGGGTTCTGCGCGCGGTGCTCCCTCAGCAGTTCGACCTGCACATGGTTGAGCGGGTCGAGATAGGGGAAGCGGTGACGCACCGAGCGCTCCAGCAGCGGGTTGCCCTGGAGCAGCCGGTCCTGGCCCATGATGTCGAGCAGCGTCTCGATGCAGGAATGCCATTCGCGGCGGATGCGGCCGAAGATCTTTTCGCGGAGCGCCTCGTCCGGCACCAGCTCGGCATAGCGCGAGGCGATCGCGATCGAGCTTTTGGCGAGCACCATGTCCATGTTCGACAGCAGCATGCGGAAGAACGGCCATTCCTTGTAGAGTTCTTTCAGGAACGGCATGCCCTTGTCGGGATGCTCGGCGATCCACTGCTCGACTGCGCTGCCGAAGCCGTACCAGCCCGGCAGCATCAGGCGGCATTGCGCCCATGAGAACACCCAGGGAATGGCGCGAAGGTCCTCGATCGCACGGGTCTTCTTGCGCGAGGCCGGACGGCTGCCGATGTTCAGCGTCGCGATCTCGTTGATGACGGTCGAGGCCCAGAAATAATCGACAAAGCCGTCGGTCTCGTAGACCAGGCCGCGATACGCCTTGAAGGCGAGGTTCGACAGCTCGTCCATCGCGGTCAGATATTCGCGGCGCGGCGCGCTCTGGCGCGGATGCAACAGGCTCGCCTCCAGCGTCGCGGCCGCCAGGATCTCCAGATTGTTGCGGCCGACTTCGGCGTTGGAATATTTCGACGAGATGATCTCGCCCTGCTCGGTGATGCGGATCTGGCCGTTCACCGCGCCGCCGGGCTGGGCGATGATGGCGTCATAGCTCGGCCCACCACCGCGGCCGACCGAGCCGCCGCGGCCGTGGAACAGGCGCAGGCGGACGTGATGCCGCTCGAACACGTCGACGAGGCCGATCTCGGCCTTGTACAGCTCCCAGCCCGAGGTGACGAAGCCGCCGTCCTTGTTCGAGTCGGAATAGCCGAGCATGACCTCCTGCACGCCGCCACAGCTGTCGACGAGGCGACGGTAATCGTGCAGCGACAGCATGCGGTCCATGATGACGCTTGATGCCTGCAAATCCTCGATGGTCTCGAACAGCGGCACGATGTTGATGGCGCTGCGCCCGGAGGGATGAACGAGGCCAACCTCCTTCAGCAGCACGGCCACTTCGAGCATGTCGGACATGCTCTTGCACATCGAGATGATGCATTGGGGAATGGCGTCCGAGCCGAACTTCGCATGCGCCTCGGCGGCGGCATGGAAAACGTTGAGCTCGCCCATGGTCTCGTCGCTGTATTTGACGAATGGCGACACCAGCGAGCGCGTCGAGCGCAGCTCGTTGGTGAGCAACGAAATACGGGCGTCCTCGCCGAGCGCGAGATAGGACATGCCGGGATTGGCGGCATCCATCAGTTCGGCGATGGTCCGCTCATGCACCGCCGAGTTCTGGCGGATGTCCAGCCGTGCCAGATGGAAGCCGAAGCAATCCACTGCGCGCCGCAGCAGCCGCAACCGGCCGCGCGCGATGACGCGCGCGTTATTCGCGATCAAGGAACGGTGCAGCACGTCGAGATCGGCCTTGAGCTCCTTGACGCTTTCGTACGGCGCGCCCTTGCCGACCGGCCGCCGCGTGATCTCGACCTGAAGCATCTCGGCCGTCGCGGTCAGGCGCGCATAGATGCCGGAGACCGCGAGGCGATAGGGCTCGCCGCTCCGGTGCGGCGAGGTGTCGGGGGACCGCTCCGCAAGCTTGCGCAGCTCCTCGGAGACGTCGGCGAGATGCGCCGCGATCGACAATTCCGAGCCGAGCACGTGCAGCTCGTTGAGATAGAACTGCATCACCCGGCTCGACTGCAGCCGCAGCGTACCACGCATGACGTCGGCGGTGACGAAGGGATTGCCGTCGCGATCGCCGCCGATCCAGCTGCCCATGCGCAGGAACGAGGCGAGCTCGCTTGCCGCCGCCTCGCCGCCTTCCTCCAGCCGGTCTTCGAGCACGTTGACCAGCCGCGGCACCTCGCGCAGGAAGGTGTAGTCGTAGAACGACAGGCCGTTGGCGACCTCGTCGAGCACCGTGAGCTTGGTCCGGCGCAACAGATTGGTCTGCCACAGCGTCAGCACCTCGCGGCGGAGCTGCTCGTCGCTGGCGGCGGCTTCGTCTTCGGTCAGCGCGACCCGCTCACGACGGTCGAGCAAGGCTGCGACCTCCATCTCGCGGTCCATAGTGCTCTTGCGCCGGACCTCGGTCGGGTGCGCGGTCAGGACCGGGCTGACGAGTGCGGTCTTGAAGAAATTACGCAGCGTGTCGGCGCTGATCCCGGCGCCCCTGGCATGGGCCAGCGTCTCCGCCAGCACGCCGGAGCTGCCGCTCTTGGCCGCGGTACGCGCGCGCATCTGGCGGATGTTGTTCTGATCCTCGGCGATGTTGGCGAGGTGGGAGAAGTAGCTGAAGGCGCGGACGATCCGCACCGTCTCCGAGGTCGACATGCTGTCGAGGATCTGCTCGAGCTCGCGGCGGGCGAGCCGGTCCTCATCGCGGTGGAACCGGATCGAGGTCTGGCGGATGCGCTCGACCAGGTCGAACAAGTCCGCCCCCTCCTGGTCGCGCACCGTGTCGCCCAGGATGCGCCCGAGCAGGCGGATGTCATCCCGCAGCCGCGCATCCGCCTCCAGCGCCTGGACGTCCTCCGGGCGGTTGAGGCGATGGTCGGCGGCATCGGATGGTAATGTCTGGAGGGACATGGCTCGCTCCCTGGTTCGAGCTCGCTTGGCTGCCCGGCGGGTCGAGTGTGCGATATTTTTCTACCGCAGCGCAAGACGAACTTGGGAGCGGCGCACACTGCCTTCGTCGCTCGTGTCCCGGACGCACCGCGAAGACGCGGCGCGCAGCGCTGCGTCCGGGGCACGAGAATAGAGGTCTTATCGATAAACATGCCTTCGCGGTCTCGCGGCGCAGGCGCCCGAGCTTTGCTGTCCGTTTCGCCCTCATCGAGAACAAAGGGCGCAGGGAAGGCCGGGCGCCGGCTGGCACCCAGGGTCCGCATACGAGAGACGCACGCGGGGTGACCACAGGTGTTGCCGGTCGCCCGGCCTTCCCTGCGCAATGGTTTTACGGCTTATGGCGCGCTCTCCCCGGGGAGCGTTGCACTATTGCCCCCGTCGCCTTGCGGATGATCGATGCGCGCACCCGGTCGGGCCGCTTCACCACCGCAAGCCTTGACGCACAGACCCCGGGCGTCAGGACCACACGCTTTTGCCGTCCGCGGACGTCCCTCCCCGGACATCCGGAAGCTCGCGCGTGCTCGCCCCCGAAACCGAAGTGAGACGCTGTGACCGCGCCGTGTCGATCCGCGGATCGCAATGGCTCACGGGGACTACCCGCCCTGCCATCCCGTCACGCGCCGGCGCTGCCGCGTCCATCGCCTCCCGGCCTGCGTATCGTGACGATCGCGAAACGCCCCTTTGGCGGGCCGGGATGTTTTGCGGTTTACCCGAAGATATAAATTCGGTCAATCAGAATATCTGCGGACCCATGCCTTGACCTGCATGTGGCGTGTTTTGCCCGTCGGGCAACGCGAGGAATTGTGTGCGAAAGGCGACTGAGCGCGTGGCAGTTCCGGCAGTGTGAGGGCAACGAAGCCGATGGTCTGCAAGTCCGCCCTGGGACGGAAGCGGACTACGCCGCGATGCTTGCGGTAGGTCAGCTATGGGGCCAGAAGCTGACTTAATGGTCTGCAAACCCTATTCGTCAGAGAGCCGCCAGCTAAGAGCGTCCTTATGCTACTTTAGCGGGCATGTCGCCTTTCAGCATTCGTTCCTCCCTTATGCTCGTCCTCGTCGTCGGGGGTACGTCCAGCATCTACGTGTTCCTCGGCCTCAGCCTCATTGTGGTACTGATAACGTTGGGCCTGGCCTGCCTTGTGTACGTTCCGTTCGCTAAGCGCTACGGGTGGGGCAATGAGGGGCGCCTCACGAGGCATCTCTGTCGTCCGCCGTTCGAAGACGAACGACGCAAGTCCAACTGATTGTGCTGGAATGAACTGGCTTATTGCTTTTGCATTCTTCGGCTGTTGTTGGTGGCGCATAGCAAAAGCACGCGAACGAGCTGCTGAACTCGCAGTGACTGGAATTGGGCGCTCGCCGTTGTACTGGGTGTCGAACGCGCTGGTTGCAATCCTGTTGGGCCTAGTGCTGTACATCGCCCACATTCACAATCAATCGCCCGTTCCAGCTTTCCTCTGGTTCGCCACCATTGCGATCATCGTAGCTTTGCTTTTCCTGCGCCGCGCGTTGAAGTGGCGCTACCCTGTTTAGATTGGCTGCCGGTCTTGGAGGCCGCGTTGTATACGAATTACGCCGATATCCGTAGTCGCATAAGCGAGGAGCCCTCATGGTTCGATGAGTCAGCAGTTCCGCGCTATGGACCTTTCAAGCCGGACGCGGTCGCGAATTTTTATGCGCGTGAGGCCGTTCTGGTTCCCGCCGCATGTCAATGCTGTGGGCATCAGCTTCGATTGGCGATTACACGGCCGTACTTCAAGGAAGACGTGGATGTAGCAACCGCCATCTGCCACCGGGGTCTGCATTACGGTGATCCTCCTAACATCGGTTGCTGTGAGGCCGGACCATCGACGACGGTCGTAGAACTTGAAGTCTTGGAGTACTGGTGGCGCAGATCAGGCCATGACTGGATACGAGAAGCTTCATTCGAGGTCGGCGTTGTTTCCGAAGTCATGAGCGACGACTACCGGTACGACGCCTACTACGATGTAGACCGCAACCCCGAATTTCCATTGTCGTTTGGCTCCATACCGAAGGAGCCAAAGGGCGCGCAATTTGAGGAGCTTGTGACGGAATTGTTGACACGATATCCAGCGGCGCCCCGCGAAGCAGTCGAAGCTGCCCTGCGTTCCGTCTGGACGGAGCGCATGTTTTCAAGACGATGTTTTCAACTTGCCGAAGACGCGCTTGCAGTGTTTCAGTGGCCTCCTGCTAGTCCCAACCAGGACGGCACTTGAGGTCCGCTTCAGGGTCAAAGGCTGCCTTCGGCCGCTCGCATGATGCCGGTCAGCTCACCTCCCGAAAGCCGACCTCACAGCCCTTGCAACATGGCGCTGCTATAATGGAGGTCGCAAATAGGGACGGCCGACGCTCCGCTGGCTCATCGCAAGGCATACCCAATGAGACTTCGTCTTATCGTAAGGGTCGTTGGAGCGTGGGTTGCCTCGCTCGCCATTCTAGCCACAGTGCTTACCTGCCTTGGTCACTTCGCGGGTAACAACGGCGTTGAGGCTCTATGGCTGGTCAAGCTTCTTGCGCACGTGTCCATTCCGTTAGTGGCGTTCGCCTCGCTAGCTTGTCTCGGGTTTCCGCAATCAATATGCGGTCATCCCGCCCGATGGACGATGATAGCTGTCCTTACGACTTCAGTTATCGCCTCTCTAGTCGGAGGCGGAGCCGGGTTGATATTCTCACTCATGGTCACCGTTCCTGCCGCTGGGCTCTTCTTGATTTCCGCACGGTGGTGGCCATTGAGGACGGGGAGCGCCTAAGTTCGGCAATGGGTCATAAGCTGTCTTCGACCGGATACGCACGCCAAGTCGGCTAAGGGCCAGACGTGGACATCTCCGGCACTGACCGAGAGCTCTCACAAGGTGAGATGTGTTCCTCAACGTGCCAACCAATGGTAAGAATATCCCCGCGTGAATAGCGCCGCACCCGCAGTGGCTGCAGCGAAGTTACTCCGGGAGTTCGCGAGTCATGGAAACATCGAGGGATAGATTGCCCAATGGCGGCTTCGCCCGGCTCGTCCCTGAGCTCGACGTGTTTGACCTAGAGCAGAGCAAGGCGTTCTGGTGCACAATACTGGGTTTCCAGATTGCATATCAGCGACCTGAAAGCCGCTTCATGTACATCGAGCTGCAGGGCTCCCAGGTCATGTTGAACCAACGAAATGGCAATTGGGAGACCGGGGCCTTTGAACGTCCGTTGGGGCGCGGGATCAACTTCCAAATGTTCGTCAATTCCGTGGCCCCTCTTGTCGAAGCCCTGAGGCGGACGAATTGGCCGCTGTTCAGAGATTGTCACGATGCCTGGTACAGGATCGCAGGCGAAGAGCGGGGCAATAGGCAGTTCCTGGTGCAAGACCCGGATGGTTACCTGCTACGTTTTGCGGAAGATCTGGGCAGCAGGTGATCGCGCCAACGACGTCTCCGACGAGGCACGCTGTCGCGCGATGCCGTCGGGATGACGCATGAAGCCCGGTAGCATGTCGTCTTCGGGGCAGGATGCGAAGAACTCAGCGGAGTTAACGCTGCGCCGGCGAGCCAGAAAGTCCTTGACGCAACAGAGCACCATGGATTTGGTTCGGCCGGAACACCTTGATTGGTCGATGGACGGAGCGGACCCGTGGGATTTTTGCTGAGAATGATGCTCGCAACCGCTTTCGTGAACCTTGCTCCAGCCGTCGCCCAGGCGCCGAAGAAAGCCGTCGCTTCTCCTGCCTTGCAGACGGAATTCGATGGCTTCATCGAGACGTTTCGCGCGGCGCTGAGGACAAACGATTCCGCCGCCGTCGCCGGCATGACACGATTGCCGTTCATGAACGACAGCGCCATTCGCGACGCCGCGCAATTTCGCGCCAAGACCTACCCGACCTCGTTCACGGCGAAAAATCGCGCGTGCATCCAGCGCGGCAAGGCCGTCTACGATCGCGATCAAGAGAACAACGACAACTACTTCGTCTTCTGCGGCGAGCTCATCTTCGTCTTTACCAAGACGCCGGCGGGGTTCCTTTTTACGGAGGTCGGCGCGAATGACTGATCAGCCCGCGTGGGATGGGTTGAGCCCTTGCGAAACCCATCATGCTTCGCCTCCAGCGGGCGGATTGATGGGTTTCGCTGGCGCTCTACCCATCCTGCGAGCTTTGACCACATCCGCGGGGCGCAACCCGAAACATTGAGCGAAGGGCCAACAGGCGACATCGCCGGATTGACCTGATGAAAGAGGCCGCAAACTGATGCGGCCTCAGCTCCTCCTCAAGGTGCGCTTAGTTGCAAGGCTTGCCCGACATCTGGGCTGCACGGCTGTGACAACCATCGTGCAACTTGGACTTCTTCATGGTCGGGGCACCCGATTTTGGTGCGGATTTCGGAGTCGCAGGTGGCGTCGTCTGTGCGAAGGATGATGCAGAGCTAGCGAAAATAGCGAAAGCCAATGCGAGTGAAAAAATTGACTTCATGACTTACCCCAATGCTGTTTGAGCTGAGATCAAGCAATCAGCACGGTTATCCTAGCGGCCATTTTCCAACTAGGGCAGCCCCAATCAGGGCGGTTGCCATCAAAGCGGCCAGGAAGGCGGGAGCCAGCTACCTCTCGAAGGACGCGAAAAAGATTGGGGTCCGTTCCGGGTCACAAGCTGCTTTCACGCATTCCGCCGCGTTAGATCGGCAACCGGCCAAAAGCTGACAGTGCAACGGGCGCAGCACGCGTAGAATGGATTGAGCCCTTGCGAAACCCATCATGCTTCGTCAGCGGCAGACGGATCGATGGGTTTCGCTCACGCTCTACCCCTCCTACGAACTGAGCAACGGGCGCGCGACGGGGTGGCCGCACGTTCTCCGAACGTCGTTCGATTTCAGTTTTCAGTCAATTTGTAGTTCACGCCGATGCGAACGACGTCGTTGCGGACTTGGGCCTGGCTGCCCAGTGACGTCACGGTGTTGACGGCGACGGGAACTCCCGTCGCATAGGTGTGGCTGACTGAACCAAGATCGAAATGCAGATATTCGGCTTTGACGGTCCAGTTGCCGAACACCCAGGCTTCGATGCCGGCGCCGGCGACCCAGCCGCCATTCGTTCGCTTGAATGTCGACGGCACAAGACTGTTGAAGTCCGAGAAGAGTTCGGTCTCCTGGATTTCGGCGAGCGCACCGCCCGCCGTGACGTACAACAGATAGCCGCGATCGGCATAGCCCAATCGTCCGCGAACGGTTGCCAGCCAGTTGATCTTCTGCGTCAGCGTTTCCGCCCCGAGAAAGCCGGTGCAACTGGCCGCGCATGAAACGTCTTTTTGACCACTCCACTGCCCATCGCCTTCGACACCGATCACCAGCCGGTCGAACTGCCAGTTATAGCCGAGCTGGCCGCCCGCGAGCGCGCCCTGAGGCGAGATCTGATGGGGAGCGTATGACGAGAAATAGTGGGTGAGTTCGGTCGGGGCGGGAGGCACGGACGGATCGATGAACTCGAATTCGCGGAACGAGCCGTTGCCGACACCATAGCCTGCGTTGAGGCCGGCATAGAGTCCGGTCCACCGCCAGGCCGTCTCGGCCGGATCGGACGGCAGCGGCGGCGCCGCCGCCGGCCCATTCCACAACCGCCGGTTCAACCCGACGCGGACGATGTTGTCGGTGACGCGGCTGCTCGATGTGCTCGTAAGATCGAAGGAAACGGGGCCGCTGCTCCCGGCATATCGTCCGCTCATGCCCATCGGAGCGAATTCGAGGTGCAGGTACTCGGCCTTCACGGTCCAGTCCTGTGACAATCGGCCCTCGATGCCGCCGCCGAACGCCCAGCCGGTAAGGCTGTGATTTGCGGTGTTCGAAGCGGGAATATTGTCGAGGACCCACGTCGTCGTTTCGCGCACGCCGGCCCAGGCCGCGCCGCCGGTGAGGTAGAACAAGGTGCCGGCATTGGCGAGGCCGAGCCTGGTGCGCGCCGTCGCGAACCATTTGAGCTTGTGCTCGTAATTCCCGGCAAGATTTTCGTCGTTGAAGTTCTGGAAGCATATGTTGCCCGAGCAAGTCCGGCCGCTCTGACCCGACCACTGCGCGTCGCCTTCGAAGCCCAAGACGAACCGTCCGAATTGCCAGTTGTAACCGAGCTGGCCGCCCACCACCCCGCCGGTCGGCAGGACCCGGCCCGCCGCGACCTGTACGTCCTCCGCGATCGTGTCGCGGCCGAAGCTGTAGCCTGCGTTGACGCCGCCATAGAGCCCACCCCAATTCCAGGGGTCGGGCGGCGGGGCCTTGTATTTGACGGGCATGTCGGCCGCGGAAGCGCCGATGGCTGATGCGAGGAGAAGCGCGGTGCCGAAGCCGATCCGTGTCGAAGCCATGGCCATTCCGGAAAATCGATGGACTGCCGCGAAAACCAAATCAATCCATCTTTATAGCCACGGTCTCTTGGCATAGTCTGTGACACGGTCGCAACAATTCGGAAAAAATTGATGCCGTCCCCATCCCGTTGCGACGTAAGCGTGCAGGCAGCGAATGGCTCGAATCATCTCGCCGAGTGCCCGACCTACAGGCGACACCGTCAAGCGCGCAGGATGCGTTGAGCTCTTGCGAAACCCATCATGCTTCGTCATCGGCGACGGATTGATGGATTTCGCTGGCACTCTACCCATCCCACGGGCCTCAAGTCCGCTCGGTTCAGGAATGTGAAGAAAGGAGTGCCGCCGCCATCCACAAAGCGAAAAACGACACTACTCCGAGCCAAAGCTTTCGTCGTCTGCGCGAACAGCGCGGCGATAGCGTCCCCAAAAAAGAAGCCGTGACAAATAACCGGTTCTTCCGTGTCCAACTCAATCCACGACCGTGGTCTTCCTCCCACTCATCGCGAAATTTCCATTGTTGGTAGAACCCAAAAAGCAAGATGGGAATCGCTAGAAAGAAGGCGGCTTTTGCGAGCATCGTGGACCGAATGGCACTCTACCCATCCTGCGCGTTCGCCCTAAGCCGGCACGATCACCTTGCCGATCGGCCAGAGCGCGATGCCCGCGAGCTTCAGATGGGCCCATGCGAAGGGGATGCCGATGATGGTGACCGCAAGGACCAATGCGGTCACGAGATGGCCGAGCGCCAGCCACCAGCCGGCCAGCACGAGCCAGATGATGTTGCCGATCACCCCGAGCGGGCCGGTGCCGATATCCTCGACACCGGTGACCTCGTAGCGATTGACCGCCCGCGAGCCGAACGGCATCAGCGTGTAGACGGCGATGTTGAACGCCGCACGTGCCCAGGGCAGGCCGACGATGGTGATCGCCATGATGACCGCAGCGATCAGCCAGCCAGCCGCCATCCAGGCGCCGCCGATGAGGATCCAGAGGATGTTGAGAAGGATGGAAACGGGGGTCATGGTTTTATCCGCGGTCAATGACCCCACCTATATAGGTGTGCAGATCGTCGCTGCGAAGATGGCCATCGGCTCCCGCCGCATTTGATTGCCTCAAATGGCGTCAGCCGCCCTCACTTCATCGAATTGACGCACGCAGCGCCCAGAATGGCACGGCGTTTGAAACATTCAGGGCGCCGTGGCGTTGCCGAGGCGGCCACTGGGGCCTGGGGGATTTTCATGTCCGATTTTGTCATCGAGGAAGGCCTGCCCTATCCGCTGGGGGCCCATTGGAGCGGCAAGGGCACCAACTTTGCGGTGTTTTCCGCCAACGCCACCAAGGTGGAGGTCTGCCTGTTCGACGGCGACCGCGAAACCCATCGGTTTGAACTGCCGGAATATACCGACCAGGTCTTCCACGGCTACATCGCCGGCGTCGGGCCCGGCACCTTCTACGGCCTTCGCGTCTACGGCCCCTATCAGCCCGAGGCCGGCCATCGCTTCAATCCCAACAAGCTCCTGCTCGATCCCTACGCGCGCGCCCATGCCGGCACCCTGAAATGGGACCCGGCGGTGTTCGGTTACAAGATGGAGACGGGCGACGACACCACCTTCGACGAGCGCGACAGCGCGCCGTTCATGCCGAAATGCGTCGTGGTTGATCCTGACTTCGACTGGCAGGCCGAGGCCGCCCGGCAGAACGTCCATTGGGACGAGACCATCGTCTACGAAACGCATGTGAAGGGCTTTACGAAGAAGCACCCCGATGTGCCGGAGAATCTCCGCGGCACCTATGCCGGCTTCGCCGCGCCTGAGATGATCGCGCATCTGACGTCGCTCGGCGTGACCTCGGTCGAGCTGCTGCCGATCCACTCCTTCATCAACGACGACAATCTCCTGAGAAAGAACCTGGTCAATTACTGGGGCTACAACACCATCGGCTTCTTCGCACCCGACCCGCGCTACGCATCCGACGTGCCGAACAGCCTGCGCGAGTTCAAGGAGATGGTGTCGAAGCTGCACGGCGCAGGCCTCGAGGTGATCCTCGACGTCGTCTACAACCACACCGCCGAAGGCAACGAGCTTGGCCCGACGCTGTCGTTCAAGGGCATCGACAATGCGAGCTATTATCGCCTGCTGCCGGACCGGCGGCGCTATTACATCAACGACACCGGCACTGGAAACACCGTCAACCTGTCGCATCCGCGCGTGATCCAGATGGTAATGGACAGCTTGCGCTACTGGGCCGGCCACATGCATATCGACGGCTTCCGCTTCGATCTTGGCACCATCCTCGCCCGCGAGGTCTACGGCTTCGACGAGCAGAGCGGCTTCCTGAAGGCGATGGACCAGGATCCGCTGCTGTCAACCGTCAAGCTGATCGCCGAGCCCTGGGATTGCGGCCCCGGCGGCTACCAGGTCGGCGGATTCCCGCCCGGCTGGGCGGAGTGGAACGACAAATATCGCGACATCGTGCGTGATTATTGGCGGGGCGACGCCCCGCCCTCCGCGCTCGCCGCGCGACTGCTCGGCTCCAGCGACATCTTCAACCGCTGGGGCGGCCGGCGCTCATGGGCCAGCGTCAACTTCATCACCGCCCATGACGGTTTTACGCTGAACGACTGGGCGAGCTACAACGACAAGCACAACGAAGCCAATGGCGAAGGCAACCGCGACGGCAATTCCAGCAACCGCTCCTGGAATTGCGGCGTCGAGGGCCCGACCGACGACAAGGATATCCTCGCGCTGCGCGAACGGCAGAAGCGTAACATGCTGGCGACGCTGCTGCTGTCGCAGGGCACGCCGATGCTGCTCGGCGGCGACGAGTTCGGCCGCACCCAGCAAGGCAACAACAACGCTTATTGCCAGGACAGCGACATCTCCTGGTTCGACTGGAATATGGGCGAGGATTCGCAAAAGCTGCTCGCCTTCACCAAGCGCGTGATCCAGCTCCGCCGCGACTATCCGATCCTGCGCCGCAGCCGTTTCCTCACCGGCGCGCACGACACCCAGCTCGACATCCGCGACGTGGTCTGGGTCAACGCCAATGGCAGCGAGATGTCGAGCGCCGACTGGGAGAGCGGCTGGCAAAAATGCTTCGGCGTCGTGCTCGACGGCCGCGCGCGAAAAACTGCGATCCCGCGCCACGGCGAGGACGACAGCGTGCTGATTATCCTGAACAGTTTTGAGGGCGAGGTCGACTTCAAGCTGCCGCATACCACGGCAGGTCCGTGCTGGTCGCTGCTGCTCGATACCAACGTTAGCGACGGTGCGTCCGGCGCCCGGTTCGAGTTCGACGGCATCTACAAGGTGCCGGGCCGATCGTTCCTGCTGTTCGTGGGCGGGGAGCTGGCATAGGGGCGCGGGATCGGCTTCGGTCTTGTAGCCCGGATGGAACGCAGCGAAATTCGGGGTCTCAAGCACAAGCACCGTCCCGGATTGCGCTGCGCTCCATCCGGGCTACGCACCGTCAGATCTTCCGCCCCGCCTGCTCCCAATAGGGATCGCGCAGGCGGCGTTTGAAGATCTTGCCGGAGTCTTCGCGCGGCAGCCCCGAGCGAATCTCGATATGCTTGGGCACCTTGTAATCGGCGAGCGAGGTCTTCAACTGGGCGCGGATGCCGGCTGCATCGAGCGCGATGCCCGGTTGCAGCTCCACCACCGCCATCAGCGCCTCGCCGAACTCGGCATCGGGGATGCCGAACACCGCGCAATCATGCACGCCGGGCACCGCATGGAGCACCGACTCGATCTCGGCCGGATAGATGTTGACGCCGCCCGATATCACCATGTCGCGCTTGCGGTCGCAGATGAAGACGTAGCCGTCCTCGTCGATATAGCCGACATCGCCTGATGTGATGAAGCCGTCGCGGTCGATCTCGGCGCGCTTCTCCGGCTTGTTGTGGTAGGTGAAGTCGGCCATTTCAGGCATGCGCGAATAGATCTCGCCGATCTCGCCGACATCAAGCACGCGGCCGTCATCGCCGATGAAGCGCAGCTCGGCACCGGGCGAAATCCGGCCGACGGTGCCGGGCTTCTTCAACGCATCCTCTGACGTTGCGAAGGTAACTGCGCTGGATTCGGTCGAGCCGTAGAACTCGTAGATCACCGGCCCCCACCACTCGATCATGGCGCGCTTGACGTCGGCCGGGCATGGCGCAGCGGCGTGGATGATGTGGCGCAGCGAAGAGATATCGTACTTCCTGCGCACCGCCTCCGGCAGCTTCATCAGGCGGATGAACATGGTCGGCACCATGAAGATAGTGTCGATCTTGAAGCGCTCGATCAGCTCGAGGAATTCCTCGGCCTCGAACCGCGGCATCAGCACCAACGCACCGCCGAGCTTTCCTGCGCGGATACCGAACGAGTTCGGTGCGGAGTGATAGAGCGGGCCCGGCAGGATCGCGCGGGCGCCAGGCTTGAGCCCATAGATCATCGCGCGCATGCGCTCGCCGGCAGCCGCCTGCTGCGGCGTCGGCGCATTGCGCCGCACGCCCTTGGGATGGCCCGTTGTGCCCGAAGTGTAGATCATGTTCATCGGCTGCGGCACGACCGGGCCGTCATAAGGCTGGAATTGTGCGAGCCAGGATTCGAACTCGATCGCGAAGTCCGGCGTGGTCAGATGATCCGGATCGATCTTGTAGTTGGACAGGATCTCCGGCGGCGTCGGCACGCTGAGCACCGTGACGCCGTTCGGAATCGCATCGCGCAGGGCGTGCAGCATGTCGGCATGCCCGATCAGCACGGACGTGCCGGTGTCATTGAGGATGTAATTGATCTCCTCCGGCTTGAAGTGCCAATTGATCGGCACACCATAGGCACCCAGCCGCATGGCGGCGTAAGCGGCCTCCAGGAAGGCGATGTCGTTGCGCATCAGCATGCAGACGCAATCGCCTTGCCTGACGCCGATCCTGGCGAGGCCGGAGGCGATGCGATCGGCACGGCCAGCGACTTCGGTGTGGGTGCGGCGGCGATCGCCGGAGACGATGCCGAGGAATGAGGACGTTTCGCTCATATTTGTTGTTCTTTTTTTTGTGTTGTCATTCCGGGATGGTCCGGAGGACCAGACCCGGAATCTCGAGGTTCCGGGTTCGATGCTACGCATCGCCCCGGAACGACAGGTCGTCAATCCGCAAACTTCGGCGCGCGCTTCTCCAGATTGGAGCGCACTGCTTCGGTCTGGTTCGCACTGCCGATCAGCTTCTGCTGCTCGACCGATTCTGCGAGCAGCGCGGGGCCCGGATCGACCGAAAGATTGTTCAGCAGCCGCTTCGCCGCGCGGATCGCATCGGGGCTCTTGCCGGCGATCTCGCGTGCGACCTCGAGCGCTGCGGCGCGCGGATCGTCGCAGATGCGCGTGGCGAGGCCGTAAGCCATCGCCTCCTGCGCGGAGAAGATGCGGCCGGTGTAGGTGAGATCACGCAGGATGTCGTCGCGCACCAGCGAGGCAAGAATGGGCGTGCCCGCCATGTCAGGGACGAGGCCCCATTTGATCTCCATCACCGACATCCGCGCATCAGGGCTAAGGAAGCGCATGTCGGCCCCGAGTGAGAGCTGGAAGCCGCCGCCGAAGGCAACGCCGTGCACCGCCGCGATCACCGGCACCGGCAACTGGCGCCAGCCCCATACTGCCTGTTGCGGAAAGTTTGCCTGGCCATGCGTCCGCTTGGTGAGGTCGCGATTTTCGCCACCCGGAATTCCGTTGCCGCCGCTCTCCTTCATGGCGGCAAAACGCCCCATGTCGAGGCCGGCGCAGAAGGCGCGGCCCTCGCCTGAGAGCACGACGACGCGCACACCTTTTTCCTTTGAAAGCCGCTCGGTTGCCGCGACAAGCGCCTCGAACATCGCCTGATCGAGCGCATTCATCTTGTCCGCGCGCACCAGCCGCACGTCGGCGACGCCTTCCGAGATCGAGATCGAGACGCGCTCTTCCATGGATGAATTCTCCCCTGGTTCTTGCCTGTTCTTGTTCGGTGCCGCTTTACAGGAAGACGGCGGCCGGATTTAGTCAATCGACCAATTAACTGACAATCCGTACGGGAGAAACAGCCATGTTCAAGGAAAATCTTCTGGCCGGCAGGAACATCCTTGTCACCGGCGGCGGGACCGGGCTCGGCAGGTCGATGGCGGCGCGCTTTCTCCAGCTCGGCGCCGAGGTGCATATCTGCGGCCGGCGCAAGATCGTCTGCGACGAGACCGCGACCGAGCTGATGGCCGAGTATGGCGGCCGCGTCACCAGCCACGGCGTCGACATCCGCAATGCGCTCGCAGTCGAGGAGATGGTCGAGACCATCTTTCGCGACGCGCCGCTCACCGACCTCATCAACAATGCCGCCGGCAATTTCATCTCGCGCAGCGAGGACCTCTCGCCGCGCGGCTTCGATGCAGTCGCCAACATCGTCATGCACGGCACCTTCTACGTGACGCACGCGGTCGGCAAGCGCTGGATCGCCCTGAAGCAGCCGGGCAACGTGGTCTCGATCACCACGACCTGGGTGCGCAACGGCTCGCCCTACGTGGTGCCGTCGGCGATGAGCAAATCGGCGATCCACGCGATGACGATGTCGCTTGCGACCGAATGGGGCCGCTATGGCATCCGCCTCAACACCATCGCGCCCGGCGAGATCCCGACCGAGGGCATGAGCAAGCGCATCAAGCCGGGTGATGAAGCCGGAGCACGCACCAAGGCGATGAACCCGATGGGCCGTGTCGGCACCATGGAGGAGTTGCAGAACGCCGCGGTGTTCCTGATCTCCGGCGGCTGCGACTGGATCAATGGCGAGACCATCGCCATGGACGGCGCGCAGGCACTCGCCATGGGCGGCAACTTCTACCAGCTCCGCGACTGGAGCGACGACGACTGGAAAACCGCGCGCGAAAGCATCATGGCGCAGAACGAGAAGGACCGGGCCAAGCGGGGGTAGTCTCGTGCCCCGGACGCAGCGCAACGCGCCCCTGGCGATGCGAAGCATCGTCCAGCGCGGCGTGGTGCGCTGCTGAGCCGGGGCCCATAACGCTTCAAGGACAAGAAGAATGGGTCCCGGCTCTGCGCAGCAGCGCGAGAGCGCTGCAGCGCGTCCGGGACACGAAACCACGCTTCGCCTCTCCTGTCTTGTCTTCCCCCACGGATGACGCCACACTCCCGGGCATAAAACAAAAACGCCGACGGGAGAGACATGTCCACCACACAGCCATTGGCGAACCTCGCCGACGTGGTGCGCGAGCGCGCGACGAGCCGCGGCAGCGCCACCGCCTACGAGTTCGAGGGTCGCGTCACCAGTTTTGCCGAGTTCGACGTCAAGACCAACAAGGTCGCCAACGCGCTTGTCGCGATAGGCGTGAACAAGGGCGACCGCATCGCCTATCTCGGCAAGAACAGCGACCTCTATTTCGAGCTGCTGATGGGCGCAATGAAGGCCGGCGTGGTGATGGCGCCGGTGAACTGGCGGCTCGCCGGGCCCGAGGTCGCCTTCATCGTCGCCGATTGCAAGGCGCCGGTGCTGTTCGTCGGGCCGGAGTTCATCACCCAGGTTCGCCAGATCAAGGACCAGCTGCCGAGCGTGCGCACCATCATCACCACCGAAGGCGGCGCGCCGGAATGGCTGGATTTTGCGGCGTGGCGCGATGCGCAGAGCGGTGACGACCCGAAGGTTGCAATCGACACGAAGGACTTTGCGATCCAGCTCTACACGTCGGGCACCACAGGCAAGCCGAAGGGCGCGATGCTGTCGCATGCGAACTTCCTCAACCTGGTGCAGACAGGCAATGCCGAGGACAAGCCGGAGTGGAACCGGTGGTCGACCGATGACGTCTCGCTGGTGGCGATGCCGATCTTCCATATCGGCGGCTCCGGCTGGGGCGTGATGGGTCTCTACCACGGCGCGCGCGGCGTGATCGCACGCGAGTTCGATCCGACCAAGGTGCTGGATTTCTTCGAGCAGTCCGGCATCACAAAACTGTTCATGGTGCCGGCGGCGATGCAGTTCGTGGTGCGGCAGCCGCGTGCCAGGACGGTCGACTTTTCACGATTGAAGTACATGCTGTATGGCGCCTCGCCGATTCCGGCGGCGCTGCTGAAGGAATGCATCGAGGTCTTCAAATGCGGCTTCGTGCAGATGTACGGCATGACCGAGACGACAGGCACCATCGTCGCGCTGCCGCCGGAAGATCACGTCGAGGGGCTGGAGCGGATGCGCTCGGCCGGCAAGGCGCTGCCGGGCGTCGAGATCGCGATCCTCGATGCGGACGGCCAGCCGCTGCCGCCACGCGCGGTCGGCGATATCGCAACGCGCTCGGGCTCCAACATGGCCGGCTACTGGAATTTGCCGGAGGCAACCGCATCGACGCTGCGCGGCGACGGCTGGCTGCGCACCGGTGACGCCGGCTACATGGACGAGGACGGCTACCTCTACATCCACGACCGCATCAAGGACATGATCATTTCCGGCGGCGAGAACATCTACCCGGCCGAAGTCGAGAGCGCGCTGTGCGATCACCCCGATGTCGCCGAAGCCGCCGTGATCGGCATCCCCGACGACAAATGGGGCGAGGCGGTGAAGGCCGTGGTGGTGATGAAGCCCGGCAAGCAGGCGACCGCCACCGACATCATCAACTTCACCCGCGAGCGCATCGCCGGATTCAAGACGCCGAAGAGCGTGGAGTTTCTGCCGGCGTTGCCGCGGAATCCGAGCGGGAAGATTTTGCGGCGGCAGCTGCGCGAGCCGTATTGGGCGGGGAAGGACCGGCGGGTGAACTGATCGTGAGGCGACCAAGCAATCCAGACGATCTCCGCGGAAAAATTCTGGATTGCTTCGCTTCGCTCGCAATGACGGTGTGGAGACAGATGCCTGCCTCTCTCCCCGTCATTGCGAGGAGCCCTTGCGACGAAGCAATCCAGACTGCCGCCGCGGAAAGACCCTGGATTGCTTCGCTGCGCACGCCGCCTCCGCTAATGCTTCCCCGGCCCCATATACCCGAACAAAAACCCCGCGACCTTGCGGATCTGGATCTCCTCGCTGCCCTCCGTGATCCGGTAGCGCCGGTGGTGGCGGTAGATGTGCTCGAACGGCTTGTGGCGTGAGTAGCCCATGCCGCCATGGACCTGCATGGCACGGTCGGCGGATTCGCAAGCGAGGCGGTTTGCCCAGTAGTTGCACATCGAGACGCGGTCGGACAGCGTGCGCTCGATCTGTTCCTCGGTGAGCTTGTCCATCTCCCACGCGGTCTTGCGGATCAAGAGGCGCAGCATCTCGGCCTGGGTTGCAAGCTCCACCAGCGGGAACTGGATCGCCTGGTTCTCGGCAAGCGCCTTGCCGAACGGTTTTCGCTCACGCGCATATTTCACGCTCTCGTTGATGCAGTAGACGGCGGCGCCCAGCGAGCTTGCCGCCTGGCGGATGCGGTTCTGGTGCACGAAGCATTGCGCCAGCGACAGGCCGCGGCCGACTTCGCCGAACAGCGCATCCTCGGGCACGAACACGTCGGTAAAGCTGACGCGGGGATGGTCGGTCGGCATGTTGAAGGTCCACATGTACTCCTCGACCTTCACGCCGTGGCTCTTCGCCGGCACCAGCAAGCAGGTGATGCCGCGGGCATCGCCGTCGTTGCCGCTGGTGCGTGCGAACAGCGCGCAATGCGTGGCGACGTGCATGCCCGTCGTCCACATCTTCTCGCCGTTGATGATCCAGCCCTTGACGTTGTCGCGGACAGCGGGCACCGCGCGCGTCTCCATGTGGGTGGCGTCCGAGCCGTGATTGGGCTCGGTGAGACCGAACGTGATGCGGTACTTGCCCTTGATCGAGCCGTCGATCATCGCTTTCTGGTCGTCGCGGCCGTAGCGGTCGAGCATGGTGACGACGGGAAAATTGCCGACGATGGAGTGCTCGTTCTGAAGATCGTTGTGCAGGCCGAGGCCCTTCGCGGCAAAGTGCTCGCGGATCACGGCCATCCAGAGATTGGAGCCATCCTTGCCGCCATATTGCTTCGAGACCGCAAAGCGCAGATGGCCGGCGGCGTCGGCCAGATCCTTGGCTTTCCGCAGCAGTGCCTCCCATTCGTGGCGCGGCAGGCCGCCGTTCTCGAAATCGGTGCGCGCCCATTCGCGGCGATGGTCGAAGAAGCGGATGTTGTCGTCGGCCTCCTCAAGCGGCTTGATCTCACGTTCGATGAAACGATCGAGCTCTCCGAGATAGGCGACGAGATCTGTTGGCAGCGAGAAATCCACGGTTCTCTCCCGGATGATTTTATCGTTTTGCGTTAAGGCGCTAGGCGCGTTTTTGCTTCGCACGATTAAGGTGAGAAGAGCGTCTCCAAGTCAAGCAAAGCGAGGCGTGCCAGAGGCGCAAGGCGCATTGCGCAATTCGATGGTGCCCAAGCACTGAGGCGCGGTAGTATGACGCCAATATTCCTTGACGAGAAAATGCGGGAGCGCGCGATGGAGCTGAAATTCTCAAAGGTGGAACGCAAGGGGCCGATCACGATCATCACGCTGTCGCGGCCCGAGGTCTACAACGCGCTGCACACCGATGCGCATTTCGAGTTGCAGAAGGTGTTTGACGATTTCTCCGGAGATCCCGAGCAATGGGTCGCGATCGTCACCGGCGCCGGCGACAAGGCGTTCTGCGCCGGCAACGATCTGAAGTGGCAGGCGGCCGGGGGAAAACGCGGCTGGGACAAGGGCGGCTTTGCCGGCCTCACTGCGCGGTTCGACTGCGACAAGCCGATCATCGCCGCGGTGAATGGTGTGGCGATGGGCGGCGGCTTCGAGATTGCGCTCGCCTGCGACCTGATCATTGCTTCCGAGAACGCGACCTTCGCCCTGCCCGAGCCGCGCGTTGGCCTCGCCGCGCTCGCCGGCGGCCTGCACCGGCTGCCGCGCCAGATCGGCTTGAAGCGCGCCATGGGCATGATCCTCACCGCGCGCCATGTCAGCGCCAAGGAGGGCCACGAGCTCGGCTTCGTCAACGAGGTGGTGCCGCAAGGCGAGGCGCTCGCAGGCGCGCTGCGCTGGGCGGAGATGATCACGAAGAACTCGCCGATGTCGATCCGGGCGTCCAAGCAGACGATCCAGAAGGGGCTCGGCGTGTCGCTGGAGCAGGCAATCGAGGAGCAGCGCGAGTATCCCGCCGTGAAAGCGATGGTGGCATCGCAGGACTACATCGAGGGTCCGAAGGCGTTCTCGGAGAAGCGGCCGCCGAAATGGGTGGGGAAGTAACAGGCGGTCCCTCCGCCGTCATTGCGAGCGGAGCGAAGCAATCCAGAATCTTTCCGCGGTGACAGTCTGGATTGCTTCGTCGCTTCGCTCCTCGCAATGACGGTTGCGAGGGACTGAGGCGTAGCCCGGATGGAGCGAAGCGCAATCCGGGGCAGCGGCATCTTCTCGCGCGACCGTCCCGGATTACGCTTCGCTCCATCCGGGCTACGAAGCTCACCTAACGTCCCAGCTCCCGCTTGTATGACGCGTAGTTCGGCTGATCGACGGCGAGCTTGTCCATCGTGGTCGCCCACAGATGCTCGACCAGCCCCGGCGTTGCGAGATCCGCCTCGCCTTTGGCGATCCGGTCGGCGAGTGCGCGGTTGAGATCGGTGACCGAGCCATCGACACCGAGCAGCGCGCGCAGCCGCTCGACCTCGCTCGCATCGCTCCCCTCCTCCTGCGTCAGTTGTCGCGTGACGAGATCGAGGATGTTGATGGCGACACGCAGCTTGAAGGCCTGATGGCCGGAGATCAGCGGCGTGATGTCGTTGCGGAGGAAATCGGCGACTGATCTGGTCAGCTCAACCGGCGTCGGTTCGTCCTGCATGTGTCAGCTCCCACGCGGCGCCAGCAGGCGCAACAGATCGATCTCGGTTTCGGAGGCGCGGCGGCCGATCATGGCGCGCTCCATCGAATGATCCGGGCCCTCGCGAAAGCGCTGCATCATGCCGCCGCACATGATGCCCCAGCGCAGCGTGCCCATCACTTCCCAGAATTTGACGCGCTCTGCATCGACCTTGCGGCCGGCCGCCTCGTAGCCGGCGAACATCTCCTCGCGCGAGCCGAAACCGCCGACGGGCTTGTCGATCTCACCAAAGCGCCAGGAGTTGACGCAGACCCAGCCGAGATCCTCCATGGGGTCGCCGAGATGGGCAAGTTCCCAGTCGAGCACGGCACGGACGCCGTCGGCGCCGATGATGAGATTGCCGTTGCGGAAATCGCCATGCACCAGCGTCGTCTCGGCCGACGGGCCGGGATCGTGGTCGCGGAGCCAGCGCAGCGCCAACTCGAACACGGGCTTTGGCCAGTTCAGGCTGCGATAGTCGCGATCGAACTCGGAGATCTCCTGGGTCGCCGACCTGCTGCGCAGCTCAGGCAATATGTCCTGCGGCAGCTTGTGCAGGCCAGCGAGCACGCCGCCGATCTGCCGTGCGAGGCGTGGCCGCGCCGCTGCAAACTCGTCATCACGGAGGATCTTGCGGGCGATGGTCTCGCCCTCGACGCGCTGCATGATGAAGCCGGTGCCGAGATCGTCATCCGGCGTGAGCACATGCATCACGCGCGGCGACGGCACGCCGGCCTCGAAGGCGAGCTGCATCAGTTGCGCTTCAGCGTCGAGGCCTGCCGCCCGCGTCGGCGCAGCGCCATAGCCCTTCGGCGAGCGGCGCAGGATCGCGCCGATCGCACCGTCGGGATGCACGATGTCGAAACGCCAGGTTTCCTGGCTGGCGCCACCGGACAGCCTTGCCGCGCCGGTGACGCCGGTCGCTCCGGGACACCAGCGCTGAACGCTGCGGGAAAGCTCCGCCTCGATCATTTGCCCTTGAACTGCGCGGGCCGCTTCTCCAGGAACGCCCCGACGCCCTCGCGGAAGTCCTGGGTGTCGCCGGCCCGGAGTTGGCACTGGAATTCGAGATTGAGCTGATCCTCGAAGGAGTTTTCCGGGCTGTCCCAATAGAGCTTGCGGATCAGCGACAGCGCCACCGTCGGACCGCTGGCGAGGTCGCGCGCGAGCTTCATCGCCTCCTCCATCAGCACGCCATCATCGTAGACGCGGTTGACGAGGCCCCATTCGAGCGCCTTCTCGGCTGGCAAGCGCTCGCCCATCAGCGACAATTCGATCGAGCGGGCCCGGCCGACCAGGCGCGGCAGCAGCCAGGTCGAGCCGCAATCCGGCACGAGGCCGATGCGGCGGAAGGCCTGCAAGAAATAGGACGAGCGCGCGCACAAAATCATGTCGCCGAGCAGCGCGAAGCTCATGCCGGCACCCGCCGCCGGCCCATTGACCGCGGTGATGATGGGGCAGTGCAGATTGCGAATGCGGCGCAGGAAGGGATGAAAGCCGGTCTCCAGCGTCAGGCCGGCCTTGGTCTTCTTCGACTGGTTGTTGCGGCCCTGGAGATTCGCGCCGGTGCAGAACGCCCGTCCGGCGCCGGTCAGCACGATGCAGCGCACCTCGTCCTTCTTCTCCTCGATCGCGTCGAGCGCCTCCGCAAGCCCGCCCAGCATGTCCATGGAGACCGCGTTCATCACCTCCTGATGGTCGAGCTTGAGGATCGCGACCGAACCATCGAAATCGAGCATGACGTGTTTGAACTGCATGGTTTCCTCGTCAGTTGGTCCTAGCGATGTTTCGCAGACCGGAATTGGTTTTGCCGCGGCGCATATTTGATTTTTGGCGCGGGCTTGTCCATGGTGGCAAAAGCATACCCCACCGTCATATCGCATGATCTTGCGCGCACCGGCTGACGCATGTCGTGCCAAGAACAGGAAACGCGCCATGAACCTTTTCGACCTCTCCGGCCGCGTCGCCGTGATCACCGGCGGCAACGGCGGTATCGGGCTCGGCATCGCGCAGGCGCTCGCCGGCCAGGGCTGCAACGTCTCGATCTGGGGCCGCAATGCTGACAAGAACAAGGCTGCTGCCGCGAGCATGGCGGGCCTCTCCGGCAAGGTCGATAGCCGCGTCTGCGACGTCACCGATCCGGCCTCGGTGAACGCAGCGATGAAAGCAACGATCGACACCTTCGGCCGGGTCGACGGCTGCTTTGCCAATGCCGGCATCGGCGGCGGCGGAAGGCGTTCCTTCATCGAGCGCACCGAAGAGGAATGGAGCTCGATGTTCGCGACCAATCTCGACGGTGTATTTCATTCATTCCAGGCCGCCGCCCGCGACATGGTCGACCGCGCCAGTGCCGGCGATCCGTTCGGCCGGCTGGTCGCGACCTCGAGCCTCGCTTCGATCTTCGGCACCGCGCGCAACGAGCACTATGCCGCGACGAAAGCCGCGATCAATGCGCTGGTGCGCGCGCTCGGCGTCGAGCTCGCGCGCCATGGCGTCACTGCGAACGCGATCCTGCCCGGCTGGATCAAGAGCGACATGACCGCGGGCATCATGGGCAACGAGAAATTCGTCGCCAATGTGATGCCGCGGATTCCGCAGCGCCGCTTCGGCGAGCCATCCGATTTCGGCGGCATCGCCGTGTATCTCATGAGCAAGGCGTCGTCCTATCACACCGCGGACACGTTCGTGATCGACGGCGGGTATACGGCATTTTGAGTCTCGTAGCCCGGATCGAGCGAAGCGTAATCCGGGATTTTCAGCAGCAAGCAAGACCCGGATTTCGCTACGCTCGATCCGGGCTACAAACTCTGAGGGGAATGGGCAAATGTTCTCGCACATCATGATCGGCACTAACGACCTCGACAAGGCCAAGGCCTTTTACGACAACCTGCTCAACACGCTCGAGGTGCGCCCGGCCAAGGTCGATGGCCACCGCATCTTCTACTTCACCAAGACCGGCGTGTTCTCGGTGACCAAGCCGATCAACGGCGAGCCTGCGACTTGCGCCAACGGCGGCACGATCGGCTTTGCCGCCAACTCGCCTGAGCAGGTCGACAAATGGCACGCCGCCGGCATCGCCGCCGGCGGAACGCCGATCGAGAATCCGCCCGGCATCCGCGAGGGCGCGGGGAACAAGCTCTATCTCGCTTATCTGCGCGACCTCGACGGCAACAAGATCTGCGCAATGCACCGGATGCCGAACTAGGCTAGCCACAGCCACCCCTGTCATTCCCCGCGAAAGCGGGGAATCCAGTACGCCGCGGCTTCTCCGTGAATCATTGGCGTCACGGAGTACTGGATCGCCCGATTAAATCGGGCGATGACAGCGGAGATTGGCGCACGGGCAGGCCGATGCTTCGGCGCCATTCAAACAACATTTCAAACGCCCTCGCGATATTCCATCACATGGCATGGGTCGCCTGAGGAAATGCGCGCTCGCGCTTTGCGCGCGCTGCGACTATTCTCCGGCCCAGCGCGATCTCAGTGACCCCGGGAGGAACAATGACAAAGCACGCCTATATTCCCCGCACCACCAACTACACCCTCAATCCCGGCGACGAGCTCAACGACCTCCGGATGTCGGACCAGGTCCGGCCGCTCTACGATCATGTCAGGAAGTTCATCCGCGACACCGTCGAGCCGATGTCGATCGAATTCGCCAAGGCCGGCGAAGGCAAGCAAGACCGCTGGAGCTTTACGCCGAAGCAGCTCGAGGTGCTCGAGGTCGCCAAGAACAAGGCCAAGAAGGAAGGCCTCTGGAACTTCTTCCTGCCCGACGACGAGACCGGCCAGGGCCTGAAGAATCTCGACTATGCCTATATCGCCTCCGAACTCGGCAAGAGCCCGCTGGCGTCCGAGACCATGAACTGCTCGGCGCCCGACACCGGCAACATGGAAGTGCTGGAGCGCGTCGGCACCAAGGAGCAGAAGGAGAAGTGGCTGAAGCCGCTGATGAACGGCGAGATCCGCTCGGCCTATGTGATGACCGAGCCGAACGTCGCCTCCTCCGATGCCAAGAACATCTCGACCACGGCAAAGCTGGTCGGCGACGAATGGGTCATCAACGGCGAGAAGTACTACATCTCCGGCGTCGGCGACCCCCGCTGCAAGATCCTCATCGTGATGGTGAAGACCAATCCGGACGCAGCGCCCAGCAAGCAGCAGTCGCAGATCCTGGTGCCGCGCGACACGCCCGGCGTCGAGGTGCTCGGCCCCATGTACGTGTTCGGCCAGGACCACGCGCCGCGCGGCCACATGCACATGCGCTTCAACAATGTGCGGGTGCCGAAGGAGAACATGCTGCTCGGCGAGGGCCGCGGTTTCGAAATCTCGCAGCTTCGTCTTGGCCCCGGCCGCATCCATCACTGCATGCGCACCATCGGCAAGGCCGAGAAGGCGCTCGACCTGATGGTGCAGCGTGGTCTCACCCGCGAAGCCTTCGGCAAGAAGATCGCCCATCTCGGCGGCAACATGCAGATCATCGCGCAGGCGCGCTGCGAGATCGAGGCGATGCGGCTGATGGTGCTGAAGGCGGCGAAGGCCATGGACGTGCTTGGCAACAAGGAGGCCCGCGTCTGGGTCTCCATGGTCAAGGCCATGGTGCCCGAGCGCGCCTGCAAGATCATCGACCAGTCGATCCAGATGCACGGCGCCACCGGCATCTCGCACTGGACGCCGCTCGCCGAGATGTATCAGGACGTGCGTCACCTGCGCTTTGCCGACGGTCCGGACGAGGTGCACTGGATGGTGGTGGGACGGCACGAGCTGAGCATGGCGTGAACCACCTTCTCTCTTTTCCCCTCTCCCCGCTTGCGGGGAGAGGGGAAGACCCACACAGGAGCCGCCATGGACTACGCCGCCAGCGACCTGACGCCACGCGAGCGCTACAAGGTGCTGACGTCCTTCATCCTGCCACGGCCGATCGCGTGGGTGACCTCGATCGGTCCATCAGGCGTGGTCAACGCCGCCCCGTTCAGCTTCTTCAACGCCTTCTGCGAGGATCCGCCGCTGTGCATGTTCGCGGCGAACCGCAAGTCCAACGGCCAGGACAAGGACACCTTCCTCAACATCCAGCGCACCGGCGAGTTCGTGGTCAACATTGCCGACGAGCCGCTGGCGAAAGCCATGCATGAGTCGAGCGGTGACTTTCCGCCTGATATCGGCGAGCCCGATTATCTCGGTTTGAAACTCGCACCCTCAAGCAAGATCGCGGTGCCCAGGCTCGCCGACACGCCCTGGGCGATGGAGTGCAAGCTCTGGAAGCTGATCGACGTCAACGACGATCGCCGCCTGATCATGGGCGAAGGCCTCCACTTCCATATCCGCGACGAGCTGTGGGACGACAAGGCGATGCGGGTGCACATGGACCGCTATCACCCGATCGGCCGCATGTTCGCCGACCGTTATTGCCGCACGGACGATCGCGTGGTGTTTCCGGCTGCGGAGGGGGCGAAGGAGCCGTAGGGCGGATTAGCGAAGCGTAATCCGCCGAATGCACGGACGGATGGTGGATTACGCAAACGGACCGCGCTTCGCGCAGTCCGCTCGCTAATCCACCCTACCTACTTACGTCGCGGGCGCGACCTTATCCTGCGTCTTCGTTTCGAAATCGCTGGCATCGTGCCGCTCGTGGAGCTGGCTGGCGGGATCGCCGGAGACGCGGTTGACCATGCGGCCGCGCTTCACGGCGGGGCGCTGTGCGATCTGGTCGGTCCAGCGCTGCACGTTCTTGTAGTCCTGCACCGACAGGAATTCGCCGGCACCGTAGACCAGGCCCTTGGCGAGCGCGCCGTACCAGGGCCACACCGCGATATCGGCGATGGTGTAGTCCTTGCCCGCAAGATACTCGTTATCGGCGAGGCGGCGGTCGAGCACGTCGAGCTGGCGCTTGGTCTCCATCGCGAAGCGGTCGATGGCGTATTCGATCTTGGTCGGCGCGTAGGCGTAGAAATGGCCGAAGCCGCCGCCGAGATAGGGCGCACTGCCCATCTGCCAGAACAGCCAGGACATCGCTTCGGTGCGGGCCTTGATGTCTTTCGGCAGGAAGGCACCGAACTTCTCGGCGAGGTAGAACAGGATCGAGCCGGATTCGAACACCCGGATCGGCTCCGGACCCGAGCGGTCCATCAGCGCCGGGATTTTCGAGTTGGGATTGATGTCGACAAAACCGCTGCCGAACTGGTCGCCATTGCCGATCCTGATCAGCCAGGCGTCGTATTCGGCGCCCTTGTGGCCGAGCGCCAGCAGCTCCTCCAGCATCACGGTGACCTTCACCCCGTTCGGCGTCGCCAGCGAATAGAGCTGGAAGGGATGGTTGCCCACCGGCAGCTCCTTGTCGTGGGTGGGGCCGGCGATCGGGCGGTTGATGCTGGCGAACTGCCCGCCATTCTCCTTGTTCCAGGTCCAGACTTTGGGCGGCACGTAGGCGGGGGCGTCGGTCATGCGGGGGCTCCGGCGGAAAGATGCGCCTGCATTAATTAGCCCGCCAACGGCCGATGACAAGCCCTGCCGGCCCTGCGTCCGGCGCGGGCCTCAAGGCCGCGTCATGCAGCCTTGACCTTGCCGAGGAAGTCCTGGACCAGGGAGCGCATCTGGTCGGCCTCATGCGACAGCGAGGTGGCTGCGGACAGCATCTCCTGCGCGGCGCCGCCGCCGGAGCGCGCCGACTGGCTCACCCCCTCGATGTTCTGGGTCACCGTGCCGGTGCCGGCGGAGGCCTGTTCAGCGCTGCGGGCGATGGCCTGCGTGGCCGCGCCCTGCTCTTCCACGGCCGAGGCGACTGTAGTCGAGATCTGGCTGATCTCCTGGATGGTGCTGCCGATCGCGGTGATCGCATCGACCGCCTGCGCGGTCGCCTGCTGCACCGAAGCGATCTGCTGGCCGATCTCGTCGGTCGCGCGCGAGGTCTGCGCGGCCAGGCTCTTCACCTCGTTGGCGACGACGGCAAAACCCCGGCCGGCATCGCCGGCCCGGGCGGCCTCGATGGTCGCGTTCAGCGCGAGCAGATTGGTCTGGCTGGCGATCTGGTTGATCAGATCGATCACCTCGCCGATCCGGCGCGCCGCCTGCTGAAGGCCGCCGACGATGTCGTTGGTGCGGTTGGCCTGGTCCACCGCCTTGTGGCTGACCTGCGAGGCGAGCGCGACCTGCCGGGAAATCTCGTGGATCGAGGAGGTCAGCTCCTCGGCGGCGGAGGCCACGGTCTGCACGTTCGCCGAGGCCTGCTGCGCGGCCGCAGCCACCGTCATGGCCTGCTCGCCGGTCTGGCCGACCGTGGACGACAGGCCGCCGGCGGTCGCCTGCATGCGGCTCGCCGCATCGGCGACGCCGCCGATGGCGGAGCTTGCCGCCGCATCGAAGTCCTGCGCCAGCCCCATGATGTAGGCGGCATGCCGCTCCTTGGCCTGCCGCTCTTCCTCCTGGCGCGCGCGCATCTGATCGGCCGCAATCATGCCCTCCTTGAAGACAAGCACGGCGCGGGCCATGGCGCCGACCTCGTCGCGCCGCGCCGTCGCCGGCACTTCGGTCGTGGTGTCGTTCTGGGCGAGCCGGCCCATCGCCTTGTCGAGCGCCAGCAGCGGCTTGCCGATGGCCGAACGCAGCACGAAGCCGGCCGCGGCCGCGAGCGCCATCGTGACCAGCAACACGACCCCAATGACGGTGCGGGCATTGTCGTAGGTCCATTCCGCCGTGGCGACGGAACGGCCGGCGCCGTCGGTGTTGACCTTCACGAGCTTGTCGGCGTCCTCGAGCAGTTCGCGAAACTGGTTTCTGCCGGCGAAGAAGCTTTCGCGGGCGCCTTCGGGATTGCTGGCCAGCATGTCCAGCGCCTTGTCCGATTCCAGGAAAGTGGCGTAGTGCCCGCTGAGGCGCTTCAGCGCCGCCTGCTCCTCCGGCGAGGTCACGAATGCCTCGTAGGATTTGAGGCTGTCGGTCACGGTCTGCTCGATCTTGCGCAGGGTCTGGCGAATCTCCTCGCGATCGCCATCCTTGGCCATCAGCACCGAGAGCTGGTTGGTCCGGATGCGGGCGATCTGGTATTGCAGGCCCCTCGCCTTATCGACGCTGGGGAGCCAGTTGCCGGACAGTTCACGGGCGGCGCCATGCAGGTCGGACAGCGATTTCAGCGCGAAGCCGCCGAGCACGACGACCAGCAGCACGACTGCCGAAAATGTGAGCAGCAGCTTGCGCCCAACAGACATGTTGTTGAACCAAGCCATCGCACTCTCCATTCCAGATAGTCATTCCGCGCCTGCGCGCCTTCGTTGTAATGGAGGGGGCTTACCGAATAATTACGTTTCGCCAGACAGTAGCGCCGAAATGTTGGGCGGAGCTAGCCTGACATCGCCCTGCGCGACCGGGCCTCGGTCTCCATCACGAATCCCTCATATCCCTTCGCCGCGACCTCGTTGCAGATCCGCCGGTAGACGCCGACGCCGCCGATATAGGGCATGAAGATGCGCGGCTTGCCGGGGATGTTGGCGCCCATGTACCAGGAATTGGCCTGCGGATAGAGCGTGCCGTGGGCGACCTCGTTGACATGCGCCACCCATTTCTCCTCGGCCTCCCCGTCCGCCTCCATCGTGGCAAGGCCCTGCTTGCGCATGTGGGCGAGACAGTCGGCGATCCAGTCGACATGCTGCTCGATCGACACGATCATGTTCGAGAGCACTGACGGGCTGCCGGGCCCGGTGATGATGAAGAGGTTCGGAAAACCCGCGCTCATCAGGCCAAGATAGGTCTTTGGGCCTTCCGCCCATTTCTGGTTCAACGTTTGCCCGCCGCGGCCACGGATATCGATCTTCGCGACCGATCCGGTCATGGCATCGAAGCCGGTCGCCATCACCAGTGCGTCGACCTCGTGGTCCACGCCAGCGACGCGGACGGCGTTCGCGGTGATCTCCTCGATCGGACTGGTCTTGATGTCGACCAGTGAAACGTTCGGCCGGTTGAAGGTCGCGAAGTAGTCGGTGTCGATGCAGATGCGCTTGGTGCCGATCGGATGGCTGTTCGGCTGGAGCAGTTTTGCGGTGTCGGGATCCCTCACGATCTCGGCGATCTTACCGCGCACGAAATTTGCCGCGGTGTCGTTGGCTGACAGCTCGAGGCCGAGATTGTTGTAGACATACAAGAAGGTGAGCCCGCCGCGCTCCCAGCGGGCCGCATATTTGCCACTCCTGATGTCATCACCATCGTCGAGCGCGCCACGATCGGGTTGCTCGGCATAGATGCCGTTGCGCGCGACTTCGCGGGCGAAGCGGCGGACCTCCGGATAGTTGTTGCGGAACGCACTCCGCTCCTCGTCGGTGAGCGCGGCGTTGCGGGCGGGAATCGAGAAATTTGCGGTGCGCTGAAACACAGTGAGATGTTTTGCTTGTTCGGCAATGACGGGGGTCGACTGGATGCCTGATGATCCCGTACCGATGAGGCCGACGCGCAGGCCCGTGAAGTCCACGGGCTCGTGCGGCCAGTTGCCAGTGTGGTAGACGGGCCCCCTGAAATTTTCGAGGCCGTTGATATCGGGCTTGCGCGCGTTGGAGAGGCAGCCGGTGGCGAGCACGACAAACTGAGCACCGACCGTCCTGCCGTCGGAGGTCGTCACCGACCAGCTTTTCTCGCCCTCGTCGAACGCGGCGCGCTCGACGCGGGTGTTGAACTGGATGTCGCGACGCAGATCGAAACGGTCGGCGACGTGATTGGCGTATTTCAGGATCTCTGCTTGCGGCGCGTAGCGCTCGCTCCAGTCCCATTCCTGCTGAAGCTCTTCCGAGAACGAATAGGAATACTGCATGCTCTCGACATCGCAGCGCGCACCGGGATAGCGGTTCCAGTACCAGGTGCCGCCGACGCCATCGCCCTGCTCGTAGACACGTGCCGAGAAACCCAGCCCGCGCAGACGATGCAGCATATACATGCCGGCAAAGCCTGCGCCGACGATGACGACGTCGTAGGCTTCGCTGGTCTGGGCTGGGCTCGATTGCGCTGGCGACATCGATGACACTCCCTGATTGTTTTCTGTTGTTGTGGGCCAGCATTCTCTCGCGTCCACGAAAGCGCAAGGGGCAAATCGGCGGGCTCTGGTCTGCTTATTTTGTGCAGCGGAATGGCTTACTCTGCGCGTGGCGTCTGCACGCAAGATGCGCGGCCGAATCCGGAATGGCATCGCGGGCGACGATGAGCTAGCGTCGAGGAACCTTCGCCGGGACAACAACAACAGCAACGCGAGGGCCGCCGGGAGAGAGCCATGAAATCGCCGATCTGCGACATGCTGGGCATCGAGTTCCCGCTGCTCGCCTTCAGCCATTGCCGCGACGTCGTTGCCGCCGTCAGCCGCGCCGGCGGATTTGGCGTGTTAGGTGCCACCGTGCACACGCCGGATACGCTTGAGCGCGAGCTGACATGGATCGACGACCACGTCGATGGCAAACCTTACGGCATCGACGTGCTGATCCCCGAGAACATCTCGACTTCTGGCGAGAAGGACGTCACCTGGAAGAGCCTCGAGGCGCGCGTGCCGCAGGAGCACCGCAAGTACACGCGCGACCTCCTGAAAAAATACGACATCGAGCTGACGACCACTGAAGTGGCCGACAACCAGCCGCAGCCGTTCGACGCCAAGACGGCGCTTCAGCTGCTCGAAGTCTCCTTCAATCATCCGATCCGCTTGATCGCCAATGCGCTGGGCGTACCGCCGAAGGCGATGATCGAGATGGGCAAGACCCACGGCGTACCGGTCGCAGCGCTCGTCGGCGCCAAGGAACATGCACTGCGCCAGGTCGCGGCCGGCGTCGACATTCTCGTGGTGCAGGGCACCGAGGCCGGCGGCCATTGCGGCGAGGTCTCGACCATGGTGCTGGTGCCCGAGGTGATCAAGGCGATCAAGAATATCCGCGACGTGCCGGTGCTGGCGGCCGGCGGCATCATGACGGGCCGGCAGATGGCGGCCTGCATGGCGATGGGCGCGGCCGGTGCATGGACCGGCTCGGTATGGCTCGCCACCGTCGAGGCCGAGACCACGGAGATTTTTCGCGAAAAGATGATCGCGGCGTCTTCGCGCGATGCGATCCGCTCGAAGGGCCGTACCGGAAAGCCGGCGCGGCAGCTCCGCTCGGTCTGGACCGATGCGTGGGACCGCGCGCCGGACAGCCCCGGCGCGCTGCCGATGCCGCTGCAAAGCATCATCAGCCGCGACGCCTTCCACGCGATCGACCGTGCGGCCGCGAGCGGCAATGCCAAGGCGCGCGATCTCGTCAGCTATTTCGTCGGACAGGGCGTCGGCCTGATCGACAGCGTGAAGTCGGCGGGAGCGGTCGTGCAGGAGTTCAAGGAAGAGTTCGCCGAAGCCGTCGAGCACATGAATGCGCTGGTGGCGGAGTGACAACCACAACGTCATTGCGAGCGTAGCGAAGCAATCCAGACTGCCGCCGCGGAAGGATTCTGGATTGCTTCGCTACGCTCGCAATGACAAGCCAACTGACATCGTGAATTGAGGCCATGACCGACAAGACCACCATCCCCGAAGACCGCATCCCCGTCATCGTCGGCATCGGCGAGATCGTCGACCGCCCCGAGGAAATCACCGCCGGTCTCGAGCCGCTCGATCTGCTCGAGCAGGCATTGCGGCGCGCAGAACAAGATGCGGGCGCAAAGCTGCTCGGCGAGGTGCAATCGCTCGACGTCGTCAATTTCCTGAGCTGGCGCTATCGCGATCCCGAGAAACTGCTGGCTGAGCGCCTCGACGTTCAACCGGCGCATTGCTATTACGGCCCGGTCGGCGGCGAGAGTCCGATCCGCTACATCCACGAGGCAGCAAAGCGCATCGCGCGCAGCGAATGCAGCGTCGCCGCGGTCTGCGGTGCCGAAGCGCAGTCGACTGCAACCAAGGCCGAGCGCGCCGGCGCCAAGCTGCCATGGACGCCGTTCGCACATGATGTCGAGGAGCCCAAGCGCGGCGCGGCATTCCAGAAGCCGCTGGCGGTGAAGCTCGGCGTGTTCCGGCCCGTCACGGTCTACCCGTTCTACGAGGCAGCATCGTCGGCGCATTGGGGCCAGACGCCGCGCGAGGCGATGGCGGAATCAGGCACGCTGTGGTCGCGCTATTCGGAGGCCGCCGCGCAAAATCCAAATGCCTGGCTGAAGCGGCGCTATGCGCCGGACGAGATCATAACGCCGACCGCGGACAACCGCCTGATCGCGTGGCCCTACAACAAGCTTATGGTCGCCAATCCCAGCGTCAACATGGGCGGCGCGTTGCTGCTCACCAGCCTTGCCAAGGCGCGTGCGGCTGGCATTGCCGAGCACAAGCTGGTCTATCCGCTCGGCGGCGCCTCGGCAGAGGAGTCGCGCGACTATCTCCTGCGCGATCAGTTTTACGAGAGCCATCCACAGAATGCGGTGCTCAACAGCGTGATGGATCTCGCTGGTGGCGACGGCAAAAAATTCGACGCGATCGAGCTCTACAGCTGCTTCCCCTGCGTGCCCAAGATGGCGCGGCGGACATTAGGCCTCGACGCCGACGTGCAGCCGACCGTGACCGGCGGCCTCACCTTCTTCGGCGCGCCGCTCAATACCTACATGACGCACGCGGCCTGCGCGATGGTGCGGCGGGTGCGCGGCGGCGCCAAGCTCGGCCTGCTCTATGGGCAGGGCGGCTTCGTCACCAAGCATCACGCACTGGTGGTGTCGAAGGCTCCGCCGCGCGAAGCGCTTGCGCAGGAGACGAGCGTGCAGGCGGACGCAGACCGCAACAAGCGCGCGGTGCCGGAGTTCGTGACGGAGGCCTCAGGCAAGGGCAAGGTCGAGAGCTTTACGGTGCTCTATGGCCGAGGCGGCGATGTCGAGCACGGCGTGGTGATGCTGCGGACGGAGGACGACCGGCGTACGCTGGGGCGGATTCCGGCGAGCGATTCGGCGACGCTGGCGCATTTGCTCAACATGGAGCGCACGCCGGTCGGCTCGCTCGGCGGGATCACGATGGCTGCGGATGGCGTGCCGGAGTGGCGGGTGGCTTAATTTTCGCAGGGTGGGTTAGCGAAGCGTAACCCACCAACTTTGTCGCGGCACGAGAAGAGGCGGGTTACGCTTCGCTAACCCACCCTACGAGACCGCCCTTAGCTCTTCGGCGGCTGCTTCTCTGACGCCGTGGCCGGCTTGCCCTTGGCACCGGCGCCGACCACGCGGACCGCATCGCCATCGGAGAGACCGTCCGGCGGGGCGGTGATGACTCGGTCATCGGCTGCGATCCCCGAGGCGAGCTCGATCTCGCGGCCGAGATCGCGGGCGATGGTCACGGTCTTGAACAGCACCTTGTCGTCCGCACCGACGGTTGCGACACGCAGGCCGCTGCCATTGAAGATCAGGGCGCTGGCGGGAATGCTCAGCGGCGCGGAGTCGCGCTGGAGGTTCAGCTTCACGCTGGCGTAGCCGCCGGGCATCAGCTCACCACTCGAATTGTCGAGCCCAAGCTGCATGCGCGTGGTGCCCGAGGCGACGTCGACGGCCTGCGAGGATGCCTCCACCGTCGCCTGGAAGGTCCGGTTCGGATACTCCGGCAGCACGATGGTGGCCTTGGCGCCGATCTTGATCGCCGGCACGTAATTCTGGGGCACGTTGACGTAGACGCGCAGCTTGGTGATGTCGGAGACGACGAACATCGCCGGGCCCGAGCCGCCACCCGCGTTGATCAGCGCGCCGACGTCGGTGTCGCGCGCGGTGACGACGCCATCGAATGGCACGGTGATCTTCTTGTAGCCGGCCAGCGCTTCAAGGCGTTCAACATTGGCCTGCCCGGAATGGACAGCCGCGTTCTTGTTGGAGAGATCGGCGGTGCGCTCGTCGATTTCCTGCGCGGAGACGAAATTGGAGGCGACCAGCGTCTTGCGGCGGTTCAGCGTTGCCTCCGACAGCCTGGCGCTGGCCTGCTGGCTGGCGAGATCGGCGCGGGCTTGCAACAGCTGCTGGTCGAGGTCAGGCGCCTCGATCTCGGCAATCACCTGCCCGGCCTTGACGCGTGCGCCGATGTCGGCGCTCCAGCTCTTCAGGTAACCCGAGACGCGCGCGAAGATCGGCGCGCGGGAATAGGCTTCCAGCCGGCCTGGCAGATCGAGGGTGGAATTGAGAGCCTTGGCGTTGGGCAGGGTCACCGCGACGCTGGGAACCGCCTGATCATCGGTCCATTCCTTCAGCTTGGAGTCCTGTTCCTCGCGGGCACGAATGCCGGTGCCCACGACGAGGCCTGCCGCAATCAGCGCCACCACGCCGAAAATGCCCAGTTTCCGGTGCGACACCGGGGAGCGGGGTTCAGTGGGCGACATGCGCGGTCTCCAATGGGGCGGCGGCTTTGGCGCCTTGTTTCTTGTGTACCATACTGAACACCACGGGAACAAACATCAGCGTGGCGAAGGTTGCAAAGATCAGGCCGCCGATCACGGCGCGGCCGAGCGGCGCGTTCTGCTCGCCGCCCTCGCCCAGCCCCAGGGCCATCGGCGCCATGCCGATGATCATGGCGAGCGCGGTCATCAGCACCGGGCGGAACCGGACGAAGCCGGCTTCGAGCGCGGCTGCGATGGGATCGCCGAGTTCCTCATAGCGCTCACGGGCAAAGGAGATCACGAGCACGCTGTTGGCGGTGGCAACACCCATGCACATGATGGCCCCCGTGAGCGCCGGGACCGACAGCGTGGTCTGCGTCGTGAACAGCATCCAGACGATGCCGGCGAGTGCGGCCGGCAGCGCGGTGATAATCACGAACGGATCGGACCAGGACTGGAAGTTGACGACGATCAGGAGGTAGATCAGCACGACGGCCCCGAGCAGGCCGAACAGCAGGCCGGTGAAGGCGCTGTTCATGGTCTGCACCTGACCGAGCAGAACGACAGAGGAGCCCTTCGGCACCTCCTTGGCGGTGTCGGCGATGAGTTGGCGGATATCGTTGGACACCGCGCCGAGATCGCGGCCCGACGTCGTGGCAAAGATCTGCACCATCGACTGGATATCGTATTGCGACACCACCGCGCTCGAGACCGAGCGCTTGATGTCGGCGATGCCGCCCAGGATCGGCGACTGCGCATTGCCGGTTGCCGTGATCGGCAGCGTCTGCAGCGCGCTGAGCGAGTCGATCTGGTATTGCGGCGTCTGCATCACGATGGAGTAGGAAACGCCGTTGTCCGGATTGAGGTAATAGGTCGGCGCGACCTGCGATGAGCCCGCAAGGTTCACCACGAGGCTGTTAGTGACGTCGCGCTCGGTCAGGCCGACATATTGCGCGCGGGTACGGTCGACATCGATGTTGAAGGTCGGGTTGCTCGGCGATTGCTGAATGCGCGCATCTGCAACGCCCGGAATGCGCCGGACCTTTGCCAGCAGGTTGTTGGCGTAGGCGAAATTGGCGCTGATATTGGCGCCGCGAATCTGGAGGTCGATCGGCGCGGGCGCGCCGAAATTCAGGATCTGGCTGACGATGTCGGCCGGCAGGAACGAGAAGCTGACGCCCGGGAACAGCCGCGGCAATTGCTCACGCAGAACCTTCACGTGCTCTTCGGTCGGCTTGTGGCCTTCCTTCAGCTTGATCTGGATGTCGCCGTCCTGCGGGCCGATCACGCCGGTGTTGTTGTAGGTCATGTTGATGCCGGAGATCGGCATGCCGATGTTGTCGGTCAACGTCTCGATCTCGCCGGGGATCAACTTGCGGACCGCCTTCTGCACGTCGGCGAGTTGGTTGGCGGTCTCCTCGACACGGGTGCCAACCTGGGTGCGGACATGCATCAGGATGTTGCCGGCATCGACCGCGGGGAAGAAGTTGCGCCCCAGGAATGGCACCAGGGCGAAGGACGCGCCGACCACGCAGAGGAAGCCGATCACGAACACCGGGCGGTGTGCGAGCGCAAGCCCGAGGAAATTATGATAGCCGCCGCGAATGCGCTCGAACCGCGCCTCGAAGCCGCGCTGGAACCAGACCAGTGGATTGCGCGACTTCGGCGGCTCGCCCTCGTGATGGACATGCGGGTGCAGCAAATAGTTCGCCATGGTCGGCACCAGCGTGCGCGACAGGATGAACGACCACATCATGGCGAACATCACGGCCTCGGCCATCGGCACGAACAGGAAGCGCGCGACGCCGGTGAGGAAGAACATCGGCACGAACACGATACAGATGCAGAGCAGCGACACGAAGGCCGGCGTCACGATCTGGTTGGCGCCATCGAGGATCGACTGCTCGACCGGCTTGCCCTGCTCGAGGTGGTAGTTGATGTTCTCGATGGTGACGGTGGCGTCGTCGACGAGGATACCGACGGCGAGCGCGAGACCGCCGAGCGTCATGATATTCAGCGTCTCGCCGATCGCCGAGAGCATGATGATGGCGCCGAGCACGGAGAGCGGGATCGAGACCGCGATGATGATGGTCGAGCGCCAGCTGCCGAGGAACAGCAGGATCATGACGCTCGTGAGCAGCGCCGCGATCACGCCTTCAAAGGCGACACCCTGGATCGCGCCGCGGACAAACACCGACTGGTCGCCGATGAAGCCGATCTTCAGCGCATCCGGCAGCTGGTCCTTGACGTCAATCACCTTCTGCTTGATGCCGGCGATGATATCGAGCGTCGAGGTTGCGCCCGCCTTCAGCACCATCATCAGCACCGAACGGTTGCCGTCGACATGGACGATGTTGGTCTGCGGCGGGTTGCCGTCTCTGACGGTTGCGACATCGCGCACATAGACCATCGCGCCGTTGACGGTCTTGATCGGCAGATTGCCGAGCTCGTCGATCTTGAGCGGCGAGTTGTTGAGCTGGATGTTGTATTCGAAGGTGCCGATCTTCTGGGTGCCGACCGGCGTGATCAGGTTCTGGGCTGCCAGCGCATTGGCGACGTCCTGGCCGGACAGGCCGCGGGCCTGGAGCGCGGTCGGGTCGAGGTCGATCTGGACCTGGCGCTGCTTGCCGCCGAACGGATACGGGATCGCAGCGCCCGGGACGGTGACCAGCGGGGTCCGCAGATTGTTGATGCCGATGTCGGCGAGGTTCTGCTCGGTCAGGCCGTCGCCCGACAGCGCCACCTGGATGATCGGCACGGTCGAGGCCGAGTAGTTCAGGATCAAGGGCGGCGTCGCACCGGGCGGCAACTGCTTCAAGAGCGTCTGCGAGATCGCGGTGACCTGCGCGTTGGCGGTGCGGATGTCGACCGTTGGCTGGAAGAAGATCTTGACGATGCCGAAGCCGTTATAGGAATTGGCGACGATGTGCTCGATGTCGTTGACCGTGGTCGTCAACGAGCGCTGGAACGGCGTGGTGATGCGGCCGGACATCTGATCCGGCGGCAGGCCGGTGTACTGCCAGACCACGCCGATCACGGGGATGCGGATTTCGGGAAAGATGTCGGTCGGCGTCCGCAGCGCTGCGAGCGGCCCGATGATCAGGAGCAGGAGCGCGAGCACGACAAACGTATAGGGTCGGCTCAGGGCAATACGGACCAGAGCAATCATTCGCCAGGCAATTCCAGGTCAAGCAGGGATACGGAATCCGCCCCCACGGGGATCCTCTTTCCCCTTTACCTGAGCACCGGCGACAGCGCCAATGCCAAGCGAAGGCGCGCCATTCACTTCCGTGCTACCGCGCTGCGGAATAAGCATCGCAGCTATGCGAGGGGGAAGGAAGGATGCCGCATAAACTGCGTCCCCGTCACCCCCGCGCAACGGCAAAGCCGTTGTCCCTGGACGTGGCCGCTTATTCAGCGGCCCTCGAAGGGCGACGGCCCGGCTGCATCGGAACCGCCCGTCCTTCGATGCTCACCCCGGTGCGCAAGTGCGCCCCGGGGATCGCACCTCGGGATGACGGAGTTGGCTGCAACTTGGCTTACGCCGCGCGGACGTTGGTCAGGAACTTGCTGACCTCGCTCTTCAGCCGGCCCGAGTCGTTCGACAGCATCTGCGCCGCCGACAGCACCTGCGAGGAGGCCGTCCCGGTCTCGGTCGCGCCATGCTGCACGTCGGTGATGTTGGAGGAGACCTGCTGGGTGCCCTGCGCTGCCTGCTGCACGTTGCGGGCGATCTCCTGTGTCGCCGCACCCTGCTCTTCCACGGCAGCGGCAATGGCCGAAGAGATCTCCGACAGGCGCTCGATGCTCGAGGAGATCTCCTTGATCGCGCCGACCGAGTCGTTGGTCGCAACCTGAATGCCGGAGATCTGCTGGCCGATCTCACCGGTCGCCTTCGCCGTCTGCTCGGCCAGCGCCTTCACCTCGGAGGCGACCACGGCGAAGCCGCGGCCGGCTTCACCTGCGCGCGCCGCCTCGATGGTCGCGTTCAGCGCCAGGAGGTTGGTCTGGCCGGCAATCGTGTTGATCAGCTCGACGACGTCGCCGATGCGGGCGGCCGCCCTGGAGAGCTCGCTGACGCGCTCGGTGGTGGCGCGGGCCTGGCCGACGGCGTCGCTCGCCATCCGCGCGGATTCCTGCACCTGACGGCTGATCTCGCCGATCGAGGAGGCCATCTCCTCGGTCGCCGAGGCCACCGACTGCACATTGCCCGATGCCTGGTCGGACGCAGCAGCGACGACCCTGGTGAGCTGCTGCGCCCGTTCGGCGGTCGAGGTGAGCGTTCCGGCCGAGGATTCCAGCGCACCGGATGCGGCCGACACCGTCTCCACGATACCGCCGACCGAGGCTTCGAAGCTGTCGGCCAGCTCGTTCATCGTGCGCCGGCGCTCGCGATCGGCCGTCGCCTGGTCCTGGGCGCGCTGCTCGATGCCGCGCTTGATGTCGCCCTGCATCGACTTGAGCGACGTCGCCAGCGTGCCGACCTCGTCGGCCTGCTCGATCTCGAGCTGCTGATTGAAATCGCCCTTGGCGATGCCGTCGGCGAAATTCGCGCAATCCTGGATCGGCCGCGCGATCTTGCGTGCGGCAAACGAGATCAGGAAGATCGCCGCAAGCACGATAACGAGACCGACACCGAGCTGCCAGAACGTGTTGGAGGTCGCGCGGGCACTGAGCGAGGCATCGAGTTGCCGTGCGGACGCCAGCACCACCTCGCGGGGGATCGAGATCACGACCGACCAGGCGTTCTCGGTGAGCCCGAAGCGGATCGGCGCATAGATGTCGATGTTGGCAAACTTGGGATCGTCCTGCACCGTGCCCTTGCCAGACTTGACGATGGCGAGGCTCTCACTCCAGCGCGGGTCGGCTTCCGACGCGTTCTTGCCGATCACGTCCTGGTTGGCGCTGTTGGCGACGATCAGGCCGGTATCGTTGAGGATCGCGACCTTGCCCTTGCCCTCGAACAGCGAGCCGTTGATCTTGACGGCCAGCTTCTGCACGAAATCGAGATTGTAGTCGGCGCCGGCGACACCGCGGAATTTGCCGTCGATCATGACCGGTACCGACATGGTCGCGAGGAAGACGGCCTTGCCTTGAACGATGTAGGGCAACGGGCCCAGGATGTTTTCCTTACCCGTGGTGTTCGGGTTGATGTACCAGGCGCCCTTCACGAGGCCATTGGGATGCCGCTCGCTGCTGTCGTACTCGACGAGCGGCTGAACGGCGATGGCGCCGCTGGCGTTGCGTGTCCAATAGGGCAGGAAGCGACCGGTATTGTCCGAGCCCGCCTCCTTGCGGCCCTTGAATGCCGCATCATCGCCATCCAGCGCGCCGGGCTCCCAGGCCGAGTAGGTGCCGTTGAAGGCTGGGTTGAGCTCGAGCACGTGGCGCAGGAGTGCGTTGAACTGGGTCCGCCGCGCCGCGATGGGCGTGCCGGTCTTCTCGTCGGCCAGCGTCGCGAAGGCATGCGCAGTGGTGCGCGCCGCATCAAACCCCACCTCCAGCTCGGCCTTGATGGCGTTGGCTTCGGTGGAGGCCCGATTCATGAGGCTCTCCTTGGTCTGATGGTCGACCAGCTGCATGACCTCGTGAGTCACGTACTGGTTCATGCTCTGCGTCGAGAACAGGCCGTAGCCGATCAGTACGATGCAGGTCACCGCCAGGCAGAGGCCGGCGATCAGGGCGATCTTCAATTGAATCGAACGAATGGCGGAAAATGAAAGCAGCTTCACGATTGAGTCTCCAAAACACTGCGACGAGTTAAGGTTCGCAGGGTTCGGAACTCGTAAAGAAATGGAACCGTAGTGCCCACGTGAAAAATAAGTCAGCACGCACTGAAACATGCGCCAAAAGCAAAGGAGCGGCGCCGATGGCGCCGCTCCTGCGTAGTCGAGTACCTATTCCGGCGACTTTACGCCGCGCGGACGTTGGTCAGGAACTTGCTGACTTCAGTCTTCAGCCGGTTGGAGTCGTTCGACAGCATCTGCGCCGCCGACAGCACCTGCGAGGAGGCCGTGCCGGTCTCGGTCGCACCGCGTTGCACGTCGGTGATGTTGGAGGAGACCTGCTGGGTGCCCTGCGCTGCCTGCTGCACGTTGCGGGCGATCTCCTGGGTGGCTGCGCCCTGCTCTTCCACGGCGGCTGCGATCGCCGACGAGATTTCGGAGAGCCGCTCGATGGTCGAGGAGATCTCCTTGATCGCGCCGACCGAGTCGTTGGTCGCCGCCTGGATGCCGGAGATCTGCTGGCCGATCTCGCCGGTCGCCTTGGCGGTCTGTTCTGCGAGCGCCTTCACCTCGGACGCCACCACCGCGAAGCCGCGGCCGGCTTCACCTGCGCGCGCCGCCTCGATGGTCGCGTTGAGCGCCAGCAGATTGGTCTGGCCGGCGATGGTGTTGATCAGCTCGACGACGTCGCCGATGCGGGACGCCGCCTTGGAAAGCTCGCTGACGCGCTCGGTGGTGGCGCGTGCCTGGCCGACAGCGTCGCCCGCCATCCGCGCTGATTCCTGCACCTGACGGCTGATCTCGCCCACCGACGACGCCATCTCCTCGGTCGCCGAGGCCACCGACTGCACGTTGGTCGAGGCTTCCTCCGAAGCGCCGGCAACCGTGGTCGCCAGCCTCTGGGATCGGTCGGCGGTCGAGGTCAGGGTCGAGGCGGAGGCCTCCAACTGGGTCGAGGCCGAGGACACGGTCTGGACGATCTCGCCGATCATCGATTCGAATTCGCGGGTGATGTTGTCGACGCGGCGGCCGCGCTCGATCTTGGCTTCGGCGTCAGCCGCAGCTGCCTCGTCGGCGGCCTTCTTGGCGATCAGCGCCTCCTTGAAGACCTGGAGCACGTCAGCCATGGCGCCAATCTCGGTCTTCTCGCCGCGATGGGGGACATCGGCGGAAAGGTCACCCTTGCCGAGCGCCTGCATCGGCTCGACGATCGAGTTGATGCCGCTGGAGACGTCGTGGACGAGGTAGAAGCCGACGCCCGTGCCGATGACGACGGCAACACCGAGAATGATCGAGACCAGCATGAAGGCATAGAAATAGCTGTCGGCGGCGTCCTGCGCGGCCTGATCGCCGCCCTTGGTGTTGAGCTCGATGTCCTTGCGCAGGACCTCGTCGGCCTGAAGTCCGATCTTGTTGACGGTCTTGGTGTTCAGCTCATGCGCCTCGTGCGGGACCTTGCCGGCCTCCTTGCGCGACAGCGCCATGACCTCCTGGGTGCCCTTCTTGTACTCATCCCAGATCTTCGACCATTCAACGTAGAGTGCCCGTTCCTCCGGCGACGTGATCATCGGCTCGTAGCTTTGACGGAATTTGGTGTTCGCCTCCACCACTGTCGCGAGGGTCTTCTCCGACGCGAGCTTCTCCTCCAGCGTCTCTGCGAGCATGTGCTCGCGAATCACGTTGCGATAGGTAATCACGCCTGCGCGCAGATCACCCAGCACCCGCACGCTGGGCATCCAGCTGGTCGTGATGTCGGTGGTGTTGGCATTCATCGACCGCATCTTCATGACGGCGAGCAGACCCATGCCGGCCATCGCGACCAGCAGGAACGCCACGACGCTGATGATCTTGGCACGAATGGAAATGGTGGCGAACATAATCGGCTCTCGTTGTGCTGGCGCCGGCGCGCGTCCGGAGGTCAAAGAATCAACCAAAAGGGAGCGACGCCGACATCATGCAACAGAGCGACTGAGCGGATGTTGACTACGACTCCGTACGGATACGGAGCCTGAAAGAGATGAACAGGCAGCTAAGAACGCCCCGCGCTCAGCGCATGAGCCCAAGCGCATCCGAGAAAAACTCCGGCCCACCGAAATTTCCGGACTTGAGTGCGAGCAGCATGTCGCCTCCAGCGCCGACCGCGCGCAGCACCGGAACGCCCGCGGCAATTTCTACTCCTACGAGAAATCCGGGAATCTTCAACCGATCGACGACGGCGCCTGACGTTTCGCCACCGGCAACGACCAAACGCCGCACGCCTGATTTCACAAGGCTTTCTGCGATATCGGCCATCGCCTGCTCGATGGCATGCCCGGCCGCGTCACAGCCGTGACGCGACTGGAGCGCGGCGACCTGATCCGGTGTCGAGCTCGATGCGATCAGCACCGGACCCTCGGCCAAACGTGGCTTTGCCCAGCCCAGCGCACGCTGCGCTTCGCCCGCTCCCGTAAGAATACGGTCAGGGTCGAGATGAAGCACCGGCATGACCTTTTCAGCGCTGGCGATCTGCTTGAGCGTCGCTTGCGAGCAGCTTCCGGCCAGGCACGCCGCCGGGCCGCCGACCGCAGCGCCGGTGTCGCCGCTCGCCGCAGCCGATTTGACTTTTCCCGTCGAGACCAGCGCCCGCGCCAGCCCAAGGCCGATGCCGGAGGCGCCGACCGACAGCCGATGTTCGGCCGCCACGAGGCCGATGGTCTCGAGATCGCGGTCGAACACGGCATCGATGATCGCAGCGCCAATGCCCTTGCCCGCGAGTTCGGCCAGCCGCGCCCGCACGGCGTCTGCGCCGCGGGTGACGGTGGCGAGGTCGACGAGGCCGATTTGCGTCTTGCTCTGGCGCGCCAGCACGCGCACCAGGTTGGAATCGTGCATCGGGTTGAGCGGGTGGTCCTTCAGCGGGCTCTCGTTCAGCGGCACGGCACCGACGAAGAGATTGCCCTGGTAGACGGTGCGGCCGGTCTCCGGAAACGCCGGTGTCACCAGCACATTCCCCTCGCCGCAATCGGCGCGCAACGCGTCCATCACCGGGCCGATATTGCCGGCATCCGTGGAATCGAAAGTCGAGCAGATCTTGAACAGCACATGGCCCGCGCCGCGGCCGCGCAGCCATTTGTCCGCCGCGCGCGAGCGCGACACGGCAAGGCCGGCCTCGATCGAGCGGCTCTTCAAGGACACCACGACGGCATCGACCTCGGGCAGCGCCAGATCATCGGCGGGTATGCCGATGGTCTGCACCGTGCGCAGGCCCGCGCGCGTCAGCGTGTTGGCGAGATCGGAGGCGCCGGTGTAGTCGTCGGCGATGCAGCCAAGAGAAATTTTCGCTGCGAGGCTCACGGCTTCACTCCCGCGTAAGGCTTGAACCAGGCGAGGCCATCGGTGGTCTTGCCACGCGGATTGTATTCGCAGCCGACGAAGCCGGCATAGCCGAGCCGGTCGAGTTCCTCGAACAGGAAGGGATAGTTCAGTTCCTCGCCGTCGGGCTCGTTGCGTGAGGGAATGCTGGCGATCTGGACGTGGCCGATGATCGGCATCATCTCGCGCAGCCGCATGGTGACGTCGCCGTGGATGATCTGGCAGTGGTAGATGTCGAACTGGAGCTTGAGGTTCGGAAGCCGCAATTCCTGGATCAGGTCGCGCGCGAAGCCGAAATCGTTGAGAAAGTAGCCGGGCACGTTGCGGGCATTGATCGGCTCGATCACGATGTCGATGCCGTGCGGGGCGAAGAACTCCGCCGCCCATGCCACCGATTTGTAGAACGCTTCGATGGCGACGCGTTCGCCGCGATTGGCGATGCCGGCCATCAGATGCAGCCGCTTGACGCCGGTCGCCTTGGCGTAAGGCAACGCGGTCTCGAGACTTGCCTTGAGATCGGCGAAGCGCTGGGGAAGCGCCGCAAAGCCCTTTTCGCCGGCATTCCAGTTGCCTGGCGGCAAGTTGAACAGCGCCTGGGTCAGACCGTTGCGCTTGAGCCGCTCGCCAACCGCCTCGGCCGGATGCTCATAGGGAAAGAGAAATTCGACGGCGGTGAAGCCGGCCTGCGCTGCGGCATCGAAGCGATCGAGGAACGGCACCTCGGTGAACATCATCGAGAGGTTGGCGGCGAAACGGGGCATTGGAAATCCTCTTGGCTCTACTTGTCGCCGGGAAGTTTGACGCCGGTGACCTGCGCATACATGCGCGCGACCGAGGCATCGTCGTCGCGGCCCATGCCGGCGGCTGATGTCATCAGGAACATCTGGAGTGCTGCGGCGGAGACCGGCACCGGGAACCTGGCGCTGCGCGCCATGTCCTGGATGATGCCGAGGTCCTTGACGAAGATTTCCACCGCGCTGCGCGGCGTGTAATCGCCGTCGAGGACGTGCGGCATGCGGTTCTCGAACATCCAGGAATTGCCGGCGGAGGCCGTGATCACCTCATAGACCTTGCGGATGTCGAGGCCCTGCTTGGCGGCGAACGCGATCGCTTCCGAGGCGGCAGCGATGTGCACGCCGGCCAGCAACTGGTTGATCATCTTGAAGGCCGCGCCCTGCCCTGCGGCGTCGCCGAGCTCGTAGAGCTTTGCGGCCATGGCATCGAGCGCCGGCCGCGCCTTTGTGAAGGCGGCGGAGCTGCCGGAGGCGAGGATCGTCAATTCGCCTTGCGCGGCGCGCTGCGCGCCGCCGGAGATCGGCGCATCCAGATAATGCCGGCCGGTCGCCTCCAGCTGTTTTGCGAGGCGTCGCGCAACGTCCGGGTCCATGGTGGCCGAAGATATGAAGACGCTGTCCTTCGGCATGGTCTCGGCGACGCCGTCCTTCCCAAACAGGATCGTCTCGGTCTGTGCGGCATTGACGACGACGCTGACGACGATATCGGCGTCCTTGGCTGCCTCTGCCGGTGTCTTGGCGCCGCCGCCGCCATCGTTCACGAAGCGCGCCACGGCTTCGGCTGAAACGTCGCAGCCGGTGACGGCATGGCCGGCGCGCTTCAGCGAGGTCGCCATGCCATATCCCATCGAGCCGAGCCCGACGACGGCGATGCGCTGATTCTGTGACGTGGTGGCGGACATGCAACTGACCCTTCAACTTATTCTTGCGAACGTTTCCCGGATGGCCAGCCTTTGCGGCGGCTTACCAACCCGAATAACACGGCTTGGCCGCGCTGCCAAAGCGTGAGACAAGCAGGCATGACGGCCATGAGCAACGAGACATTGCTGCGTGAGGATATCTGCCGCTTCGGACGTTCCCTGTTCGAGCGCGGGCTGACGCCGGGCTCCTCCGGCAATATCAGCGTCAAGCTGGATGACGGCGGCTGGCTGGTGACGCCGACCAACGCCTCGCTCGGCTTCCTCGATCCAGCGAAACTGTCGCGGCTGGACGGCCAGGGCCGCCTGATCTCGGGGGATGCGCCAACCAAGGAAATTCCCCTGCACACCGCGCTCTACGACACGCGCGGCAGTGCACGCGCCATCGTGCACCTGCACTCCACCCATTCGGTTGCGCTCTCGATGCTGCCGGAAATCGATCCGCGCGCCGCGCTGCCGCCGATGACGGCCTATTGTCTGATGAAATGCGGCGCCACCGCGCTCGTGCCCTACTACCGGCCCGGCGACCCCGCCGTCGCGGATGCGATCAAGGGACTGGCGGGGAAGTATTCATCCGTGCTGCTCGCCAATCACGGCCCGGTCGTCGCCGGCGACACGCTGGAGGCTGCGGTGTTCGCGACCGAGGAGCTGGAGGAGACGGCGAAGCTCTACCTGCTGCTGCGCGGGATGAACCCGCGGTATTTGTCACCGGAGCAGGTGAAGGATCTGGTGAAGGTGTTCGGGGTGACATTGCCGGAGCATGGGCACGAGCATTAGCCCGGCTCTGTCCCAGTCATTGCGAGCGTAGCGAAGCAATCCAGAGTCTTTCCGCGGAGGGATTCTGGATTGCTTCGCTGCGCTCGCAATGACGGAGGTTGTGGCGACGATCGTAGCCCGCATGAGCGAAGCGACATGCGGGACCACTTGCCCCGGATATCGCTGCGCTCATCCGGGCTACTGCACTGTGCGTGCGGCTACAGCCCCAGATACGCCTTCCTCACATCCGGATTGCCCCTGATCTCCGCCGAGGCACCCTGCATCAGCACGCGACCGGTTTGCAGGATGTAGGCGCGGTCGGCGATCTCGAGGCACTCGGCCATGCGCTGCTCGACGATCAGCACGGTCATGCCGGCATCGCGGATGCGCTTCACCGCCTGGAAGATCTCGTCCACCAGCTTCGGCATGATGCCTTGCGAGGGCTCGTCCAGCATCAACAGACGCGGACGCGTCATCAATGCGCGGCCGATCGCGAGCATCTGCTGCTCGCCGCCGGAGAGTGTCTCGGCGCGCTGCTCAAGACGTTCGGACAGGCGCGGGAACAGTTTGAAGACGAGATCGAGCGGCTCTTCGCGGTTCGCTTCGCTGCGATACAGATAGCTGCCGAGGCGGAGATTGTCGCGCACTGAGAGGCGCGGGAACAGGCGGCGGTTTTCCGGCACATAGGCGATGCCGGTGGCGGTGATGTGGTGCTGCGCCATGCCGTCGAGGCGCTTGCCGTCAAACGTCACCGTGCCCGAACGCGGGCGTTCGGCGCCGGCGATGGATTTCAGCAAGGTCGACTTGCCCGCGCCGTTGGCGCCGGCCACGCAGACGATCTCGCCCCTTTCGACCTCGATCGAGACCGCGGAGATCGCGACCAGGCCCTGATAGGCGGTCGTGACTTCATGCACCGACAGCATGACGATCTCCCAGATATGCGCTGATCACCTTGGGATCGCGGACGACATCAGACGGCTTGCCCTCGACCAGCACCTTGCCGAGGTCGAGCACGATGGCGCGATCGACCAGCGGCATCACGATCTCCATGACGTGCTCGACCATCAACACGGTGATGCCGGCATCGCGAACCTTGCGCACCAGCGCGACGCCTGTCTGCGCCTCGGTCGGCGTCAGGCCGGTGAGGACTTCATCGAGCAGCAGGAGTTTCGGTTCGGTTGCGAGCGCACGCGCGACTTCGAGGCGGCGCTTTTCAGCCGGCACGAGGTCGCTCGCGAGCACGTCCGCGCGGGCGGCGAGGCCGGTGAACTCCAGCACTTCATGCGCCTTGCGTCGGGCTTCGCGCATCACAGTATTGCGCACGAGAGCACCGACGATGACGTTGTCGATGACGGTCATGGTCTCGAAGCTCTTGACGACCTGGAAGGTGCGCCCGACGCCGCGCTGGCAACGTTCCGCCGCCGGCAGGTTGGTCACATCCTCTCCGTCGAAGATGATCGAGCCCTGCGTCGGCGGCAGCACGCCGGCGATGAGATTGAACAGCGTCGACTTGCCGGCGCCGTTGGGACCGATCAGGCCGACGATCTCGCCGCGTCCGACCGAGATCGAGACATCGCTGTTGGCGACGAGGCCGCCGAAACGCTGCCAGACGCCGCGGGTTTCGAGGAGAGCCGTCATCGTGCAGCCTCCTTGCGGCGCGAGAACAGCCCGATCAGACCTTCCGGCCGTGCCAGCGCAATCACGACGATCAGCGTGCCATAGACGATGAGATCGACGCCGCGGCCGGAGCCGCCGATATAGGAGCGCGTCAGCTCGGTGAGCGGAATCAGGATGACCGCGCCGAGCAGCGGCCCCCACAGCGTGCCGATGCCACCCAGTACCGCCGGCAGCGCCATCAGCAGCGAGAACTGGAAGCCCATGACGCTGCCGGGGTCGATATAGGACACGTACATGGCATAGAAGCTACCGCCGATCGCGACCAGGAAGGCGGAGACAGCCGCAGCTCCCATCTTGGAATCGAACACAACCACGCCGAGGCTCTGGGCTGCATCGGGATTATCCTTCACCGCGCGCCACCAATAGCCCCATTTGGAATCTTCCAGCCACCAGGTGACGAACCAGGCGATGCAGGCGAGCGCCAGCGCGAAATAGAAGTACGGCAGCTTGCTGCGGGCGAACTGGAATTTCAGCCAGCTATCGCCGCGCACGGGCATTTCGATGCCGAGGGCCGCACCCGCCCACTCCCAGTTCTGGATCAGCAGCAAGCCGATCTCGGCGATCACGATGGTGGCGATCGCAAAGTAGTGGCCACCAAGGCGGAAACAGGGATAGCCGAGCGCCATCGCGATCAAGGCGGAGATGGCGCCGCCGGCGAGCATGCCGAACCAGGGCGGCACGCCGAACTTCGTGAACAAGAGTGTGGTGGTATAGGCGCCCAAACCGAAATAGAGGGCATGCCCGAGCGATATCTGCCCGCAATAGCCCGAAAGGATGTTCCAGCTCTGCGACAGCGCCCCGAACATCAGCGTCAAAATCATGATGTTCTGGACGTTTGGATTCTTGACGAACAGCGGCACAAGCGCCGCGGCGACCGCAAGGCAAGCCGCAACGAGGAGTTCGCGGCGACGCCGCTCTGTGAAGCTCTTGTCCATCTCACATCGATCCGAACAGGCCGCGTGGCCGGATGAAGACCACGAGGAGATAGACGGCATAGATGCCGACCGACTTCAATGATGGCGGCAGCACGAGCGCAGTTGTGGCCTCAACGAGACCCACGATAATGCCGCCGGCGAAGGCGCCGAACACGCTGCCGAAGCCGCCAAGCGCCACCGTGACATAGGCGATCAGTGCAAAGGATGCGCCGACGTCGGGATAGATGTAGAAGAAGCTCGCCATGATGGCGCCGGCGAGCCCCACCAGGGCAGCGCCGAGGCCCCAGCCGAGCGCGAACACGCGGTTCTTGTCGATGCCGACGAGGGCCACGGCACCGGGATCCTCACGGGTCGCCTCCAGGGCGCGGCCGAAATCGGTGCGGTTGATGAAGAGGTAGAGCCCGCCGAACGCCGCGATCGCGACCAGCGCGCCGAAGAGCTGCGGCTGCGGCAGGAATATCCCGGCGACCGATATCGTCTTGCCGCCGAGCCATGAGTTGGGGACGCTGCGATAGTCGGCCGTGAAGAACAGCTGCGCCAGGCCGCGCATCACGATCGCTAGGCCAAAGGTCGCGAAGATCTGCACCATGCCGACATTGGCCTTGGCGCGCATCGCAAACCGGACGACCACGAGATAGACCACCGCCCCCAGAACAAACAAGGCGGCGGCGGCCAGTGGCGCCGACAGCAGTGGATCGATCGCGAAGAACGTGAACAGGAAGAAAGTCACGTACATCGCGAGCATCAGGAACTCGCCATGGGCGAAGTTGACCACGTCCATCAGGCCGAAGATCAGCGCCAGGCCAACGGCGATCAGTCCGTAGAGCAGCCCCATCAAGAGGCCGCTCGCCAGGCTTTGGATAATGGTCTCGGCTGTCACGTTGCTTCGTCCCCCGCCCGCAACCTGGTCGCTTTACTTCATCGGCCAGATCGCATCGGCAACCGCCGCCTGCGACGGGAAGATGGTGACGAACTTGCCGCCGATATATTGCAGCAGCACCGGATCGGCGTCGTTGTTCTGGCCCATGTCGTCGAACTTGACGCGCTTCCAGGGCATGATGGTCTGCTCGCCCGGAATTTCGGTTGCGGCCATCGCGTCGCGGATCTTCTCGCCGTCGGTGGACTTGGCGCGGTTGATGGCGTCCGCGATGATGATCATCGCCATGAACTGCCGCGAGGTGTTATCGTTGAGGTCCTTGCCCGACTTCGCCTTGAACAGATCGTTGATCTTGCCGACCATCGGCCGCTTCGCGGCGAGATCGAGCGAGAAGCTGCCGCGGGTGATCGCGCCTTCGAGCTTGTCGCCGACGGCGTCGTAAAGTGCCTTTTCGGAGAAGCCGGCGGCCTGCGCCACGATGGCGTTCGGCTTGTAGCCGAGCTCGGCCATAGTCTTGACCAGCAGGATGCCGTCGGTGGTGTAGCTCGAGGGCAGCAGCACGTCGGCATTGGCGGCCTTGAGCTGCTGGACTTCAGCCGACAGCGACGGCGAGTTGGCGCGGTACTTGATGTCGGCGACGATCTTGTAGCCGCGTTCGGTCGCGAGCTTGGTCTGGGCGTTGGCGGAGTCGGTACCGAAGATCGTGTCTTCGTGGAACAGCGCCAGCGTGTCGGTCTTGGCGCCCTTCTTCTTCATCGCATCGAGGAAATCGAACATCCCGGCCGAGAACATCTCGTCGTGCGGCGCAGCGCGGAAATAATACTTCAGGCCGCGGCGATGCAGGCTCGGCGAGGAGTTGTCTGCCGACAGGAACGGGGTCTGGTAACGCTCGCAGATCTGGCTGATCGTGACCGCGACCGCGCTCTGATAGGAACCGAGGATGGCGGAGACCTTTTCCTGCGTGATCAGGCGCTCGGCTTCGGCGCGCCCCTTTTGCGGGTCGCCCTGCGTATCGGCGTACACCAGACGGATCTTGGCGCCGCCGAGACCCGGCAAGCCCAGGCCCTTCGCGAGCGGAAGGTCGAAGTCCTGGTCGTTGTTGATGATGTCGACCGCGGTTTCGAACGCGCGTTGCGCATCGACACCCACCTGGGCGCCCGAACCCGACAACGGATAGGTGGCGCCGATCACCACTTCGTTGGTTTGCGCGCGCGCGGCTAGCGGCATCAACGCGGCGGTGGCGGTGGCTCCGAGCAGAACGTCGCGGCGAGTGATCGTCATGGGCAAAGTCCCCTGTTACTGAATTGCGCGTATCGAATGAAGCGATTGGCAGATAGCGTAAAGCCTGAAGAAGCAGCAAACGCTGCCCATTAAATCACGGCCATGGTCCTGTTCTTCAGATCCGTCACCAGCATCAGGCCGGGTGAATGCGTGATTGCGAACGGCACCTTGGCGGCGTTGATCACTGATTGCGGCGTGACGCCGCAAGCCCAGAACACAGGGATCTCGTCATCGGCGACTGGCACGGGATCACCGTAGTCGGGCTTGGCGATGTCCTTGATGCCGATCAGGTGCGGATGACCAAGATGCACCGGCGCGCCGTGCACGGCCGGATAGCGCGAGGTGATCTGCACCGCGCGGATCGCATCGGCCGGCTTGAACGGACGCATCGACACCACCATGGGTCCGGCGAACGGACCGGCCTCGCCGCATGCGATGTTGGTGCGGTACATCGGCACGCGCACATTCTGCTCGATGTGGCGGATCGGCATGCCCTCGTCGAGCAGTGCCTCCTCGAACGAGAATGAGCAGCCGAGCACGAAGGTCACGAGATCGTCGCGCCAGTACTTGGTGACGTCGGTCGGCTCGTCCACGACTTCGCCGTCGCGCCAGACACGGTAGCGCGGCACATCGGTGCGGATGTCGAGATCGGCGCCGAGCGCGGGGATGTGCGGGCTGCCGACGTCGGACATGCCGATGATCGGGCACGGCTTCGGGTTGAGCTGGCAGAAGCGGTGAAAGGCACCGGCGTATTCGGCGGGGAGGATCGCCAGATTGCCCTGGACGAAGCCGGGGGCGACCCCAGCGGTGGAACCCACCTCACCGCCGCGATAGGCGAGCCGGGCCTGACGGCTCGGGAGGGTGCCGGATGTTTCAGTTTGCTGCGCTGCCACCAAAACAGTCATGTGATCGACCTGCCTATAAACTCGACAAAGACAAGCCAACACCAAGCGTGCTATAAAGTCTAATCTTCCTTTCTAATCAATATCGATAAATATTCTTTATCGATCGGGAAAATCGTTCCAATGCTGGACTTCAGATCGATCGAAACCTTCCTCTGGGTTGTGAAGCTCGGCAGCTTTCGCGGCGCTGCAGCACGGCTCAATACGACCCAGCCGGCGATCTCCCAGCGCATCGCCCAGCTCGAGCGCGAGATGGGCGTGAAGCTCCTCAACCGCGATCATCGCGTGGCCTCGCCGACGCCGAGCGGCCGGCAGATGATGGTCTATGCGGAGAAGCTGATTGGCCTGCGCGCGCAGATGATGGCCGAGATCGGCGACCGTTCCGCGATGCGCGGCGTGATGCGGCTCGGTGTGGCCGAGACCATCGTGCACACCTGGCTGCCGCGGCTCGTGAAGAGCGTGAACGAGATCTATCCGAACCTGTCGCTGGAGATCGAGGTCGACATCACGCCGAACCTCACCGCGCGCCTGCTCGCGCAGGAGATCGAGCTTGCCTTCGTGGTCGGGCCATTGTCGGCCTCCGGCGTGCACAATCGCGTGCTCGCCGATTACCCGATCGGCTTTCTCGCCAGCCCCTCGCTCGGCCTCGGCAAGGGACCCGTGACGCCGGCGGAGCTCGCGCGCTTTCCGATCATCACTTTCCCGCGCAAGACCAAGCCTTACGAAGTCGTGCGCGAGGTGTTCGACCGGCCGGAGCTGCCGCCGATCCGGCTGCATGCCTCCGCGTCGCTTGCGACCGTCATTCACATGGCGGTTGAAGGGCTCGGCATCGCGGTGATCCCCGACGCCATCGTCGAGAACGAGCTCGCCGACGGGCGACTGCAACTGCTCGACACCGATCTTGCGATCGCGCCGCTGACGTTCACCGCAAGCTGGCTGGCCTCGCCCGATGTGGTGGCGGTAGAGCGCGTCGCCGAGCTTGCCTGTCAGATTGCGCAGAGCAGCGTTACTGTTGACGCGCCCGCGCTGGCGCGTCATTGAAACAGGCGCCGGACAATCGAGAGACCGACCGCATGAGCCGAGCCGCCACCAACCTGCAAATCGATTCCGCCCGCCTCTGGGGCTCCATCCAAGAGACCGCGCAATTCGGCGGGACGGCCAAGGGCGGCGTGCGGCGGCTGACGCTGAGCAGCGAAGACAAGCAGGTTCGCGACTGGTTCCGCAAGGCCTGCGAGGACGCCGGCCTCGAGGTCCACACCGACGCACTCGGCTCGCAATTCGGTCTGCGCAAGGGCCGCGACATGTCGAAGCTGCCCGTGGGCATCGGGTCGCATCTCGACACGCAGCCGACCGGCGGCAAGTATGACGGCATTCTGGGGACGCTCGGCGCGCTGGAAGTGATCCGCACGCTCAACGACGCCGGCATCGAGACCGAAGCACCGATCTGCATCGTCAACTGGACCAATGAGGAAGGCTCGCGCTTCGCACCGGCGATGATGGCGTCCGCCGCCTATGTCGGCGACTTCACCACCGACGACATCCTCTCGCGCAAGGACATCGACGGCACCACCGTCGGCCAGGCGCTCGACAGCATCGGCTATCGCGGCGACAAGCCGGTCGGCTTCCAGAAGCTCGGCTGCTTCGTCGAGCTGCACATCGAGCAGGGTCCTATTTTGGAAGCCGAGGGCAAGACCATCGGCGTGGTCGATTCCGGCCAAGGCGTGCTCTGGTACGACGGAAAGATCTCCGGCTTCGAGAGCCATGCCGGATCGACCCCGATGCCGCTGCGGCGCGATGCGCTGGCAACACTGTCGGAGATCGTGCTGGCGGTGGAGGCCATTGCGAAGAAGCACGGACCGAAGGCGGTCGGCACCATCGGCGAGGCCGTCATCGCCAACCCCTCGCGCAACGTCATTCCCGGCGAGATCGCCTTCACCATGGATTGCCGCAGCGCGGACGGCGCGATCATGGATGCGCTCGATCGCGACCTGCGTGCCGCCATTGCCGAGATCGCCGTGCGCCGCAAGGTCGACGTCAAGATCGACCTGGTCTGGCGCAAGCCGCCGACGCATTTCGATCCGAAGCTGATTGCCGCGGTCGAAAACGCGGCGAAGACGCTCGGCTACTCCTCGCGCCGCATCACCTCCGGCGCCGGCCACGACGCCTGCAATCTCAACACCGTCATGCCGGCGGCGATGGTGTTCGTGCCCTGCAAGGACGGCATCAGCCACAACGAGCTGGAGGACGCCACACAGCCCGACTGCGCCGCAGGCACCAACGTGCTGATGCACACCGTGCTGGCCATCGCTGGCGTCGCATCCTGACCGGAGAGAGCCATGCGCGGAGTTTTCGTCGACGCCAACGAAGCCCTCGCCATGATCATGGAGCGGCTTGAGCAGCCCGGCGATCCCAAGGTGCGGATCAACAGGGATCCCGACATCAAGCCCGCGCAATATCCTGAGATCCTCGATGGCGCCGAGATCGCGATCGTCGATCACACCGCGCTCCCGACCGAGGTCGCGAAGAAATGCGCAGGGCTGAAACACGTCGTGTTCCTCGGCACCGGCGCGCGCAGCTACATGAATCCTGAGGAGCTCGCCGAGCTCGGCATCTCCGTGCATCTGATCAAGGGCTATGGCGACACCGCGGTGGCGGAATCCGCGATCGCGCTGATGTGGGCCTCGGCCCGCGTCATCGCGATGATGGACCGCGAGATGCGCGCCGGCAGCTGGCTGCGCGAGGACGGCATGCAGCTTACCGGCAAGACGCTCGGCCTGATCGGCTTTGGCGGGATCGCTGCCGAGGTCGCTCGCATTGCATCCGGCAGCGGCATGAAGGTGATCGCCTGGAACCGCTCGCCGAAGAGTTTTCCGGGCGTCGAGTTTGCCGATCTCGACACGGTGCTGGCGAAAAGCGACGTCGTGTCGCTGCATCTTCTGCTCAACGACGAAACGCGCGGCATGATCACGCGCGAGAAGATTTTCGCGATGAAGCCCGGGGTCATCCTCATCAACACCGCGCGTGCCGCTGTTGTCGACGAGGCCGCGATGATCGACGCCCTGAAGTCGGGCCACATCCGTCACGCTGGCCTCGATGTCTTCAACATCGAGCCGCTGCCCGGCGATCATCCGCTGACGAAGCTTCCAAACGTGACGCTGTCGGCGCATTCGGCGTTCCGCACGCCGGAAGCCAGCGAGAACCTGATTGAAGCGGCATGGATCCACTGCCGCCGGATCGTGAAAGGATAAGAGCAACAACAATGGCCGACTATCGCACCATCAAGGCAGAGCCGCTCACCAACGTCGTCCGTGCCATCGTCAAGGCCGGCGGGTCTACGGACCGCGAAGCCGAGCTCGTGTCCACCAACCTCGTCGAGGCGAACCTCAAAGGACATGACTCGCACGGTGTCGGCATGATCCCGCGCTATGTCCAGAGCGTTACCACGGGCGGCCTCGCCGTGAACCAGCACGTCAAGATCGTGCTCGACACTGGTCCACTTCTTACCCTCGACGGCCTCACCGGCTACGGCCAGGTGATCGGCCATGAGGCGATGGAATTGGCTGCCGAGCGCGCCAAGCGCAACGGCGTGTGTCTCGTCGGCCTCTCCAACTCGCACCATATCGGCCGCATCGGCCACTGGGCCGAGCAGTGCATCGACCACGGGCTGGTCTCGATCCACTTCGTCAACGTGATCTCGCGCCCGATCGTGGCGCCCTGGGGCGGCAGCGATGGGCGCCACGGAACCAACCCGTTCTGCGTCGGCATTCCGCGCAGGGGCAAGGACCCCATCGTGCTCGACTTCGCCACCAGCAGGATCGCGCAGGGCAAGACCCGCGTCGCCCACAACAAGGGCGTCGAGCTCGAGCCCGGCACCATTATCGACAACGAAGGCAAGCCGACCACCAATCCGCGCTACACCGTGATCCCGCCGCACGGCGCCATCCTGCCGTTCGGCGAGCACAAGGGTTCGGGGCTGGCGCTGGTGTGCGAGATCCTCGGCGGCGCGCTGTCCGGCGGACAGGCGGTCAAGGGCCCGTCCGACGGCAAGTACAACGTCCTCAACGGCATGCTCTCGATCATCATCGACCCGGGCAAGCTCGGCACCGGCGAGAACCTGGCGCGCGAAGTCGAGAGTTTTGTGGCCTGGCACACCGGCTCGCCGCCCGCCCCCGGCGTCGACAAGGTGAAAATCGCCGGCGATCCCGAGCGCGAAACCAAGACGAAGCGGCTCGCCGAAGGCATTCCGGTCGATCCGACCACCTGGCAGGAGATCCTGGAGGCCGGGAAGAAGTTCGGACTGGATCAGGTGACGATCGAGAAGATCGCGGGCTGAGCAATCCCTATCGGGTTCGTCCCGGCCTCCGCCGGCACGAACCCGTGGTTGGTAACTCGGCTTAGTCCACCATCTCCGCGACCGCCTTGCCGCAGGCCGTCGTGTCGGCGTTGCCGCCGAGGTCCTTGGTGCGCAGCGTGCGCTCGGCGAGCGTGCGCTCGATCGCCTCGACGATCGATTTGCCGGCGACCTTCTCGCCGAGATGGTCGAGCATCATCGCGCCCGACCAGATCGCACCGATCGGGTTGGCAATGCCCTGCCCCGCGATGTCAGGCGCCGAGCCATGCACCGGCTCGAACACCGAGGGGAAATCGCCCTCGGGATTGATGTTGCCCGACGGCGCGATGCCGATCGTGCCGGTACAGGCCGGACCGAGATCGGAGAGGATGTCGCCGAACAGGTTGGAGCCGACCACGACGTCGAACCAGTCCGGGTGCAGCACGAAGTTCGCGGTGAGAATGTCGATATGGTACTTGTCCCACTTCACGCCCGGAAACTTCTTGGCCATCGCCTCCACGCGCTCGTCCCAATAGGGCATGGTGATGGAGATGCCGTTCGACTTGGTCGCCGAGGTCAAATGCTTCTTCGGTCGCGACTGGGCGAGCTCGAAAGCGAACTTCAGGATACGGTCGACACCGGTGCGGGTCATCACCGTCTGCTGCGTCACGAACTCGCGATCGGTGTCCGGAAACATGCGGCCGCCGACGGAGGAATATTCGCCTTCGGTGTTCTCGCGCACCACCCAGAAATCGATATCGCCGGGCTTGCGGCCCGCCAGCGGCGACGGCACGCCGGGCATCAGCCGCACCGGGCGCAGGTTCACATACTGGTCAAACTCGCGGCGGAACTTGATCAGCGAGCCCCACAGCGAGACGTGATCCGGAATCTTCGCCGGCCAGCCGACCGCGCCAAAGTAGATCGCGTCGTGCTTGCCGATCTTCTCTTTCCAGTCGTCGGGCATCATCTGCCCATGCTTCTCGTAATAGTCCCAGGACGAGAAATCGAAATGATCGAAATGCAGGGACACGCCATGCTTCTTGGCTGCTGCCTCCAAAACGCGCAGGCCCTCGGGCATCACTTCCTTGCCGATGCCATCGCCGGGAATGACCGCGATCCGGTATTGTTTCTTGCTCATCGAGAACGTCCTTGGTTGGTCCGGCAGCCGCCGTCTTTTTGACCGCACTGCAATGGACCAAACTCGGCGGCAGTGCAACGCTGCACTGCAATGTTGACCATGGCGCGGCCGAGCGCCTACTGATTTCATCCTGTTCCCACCGAGCGAGTAACCCCATGGATCTGCATCTGCGTGGCAAGCGTGTCCTGATCACGGGCGCGTCCAAAGGCATTGGCGCAGCCGCCGCCGAGGCGTTTGCCGAGGAAGGCGCGCATCTCCTGCTCGCCGCCCGCAATGGCGAGCAGCTCAAGGCGCTCGCCGATCGCCTGCGCTCCGCACACCAGATCGATGCCGCGACGAGCATCGTCGACTTGCGCAACGCAGAGGATTTGGCGCGGCTCGCCAGGGAGGCCGCCGACATCGACATTCTCGTCAACAATGCCGGCGACATCCCGGGCGGGTCGATCGACAAGATCGACGAGGTCACCTGGCGGCACGCCTGGGAATTGAAAGTGTTCGGCTACATCAACCTGACGCGGCAGATCTACGCGCAGATGAAAGCAAAGGGCGGCGGCGTCATCGTCAACGACATTGGTGCTGCCGGCGAGAAATTCGACGCCAACTACATCTGCGGCAGCGCTGGCAATGCCGCGCTGATGGCCTTCACCCGCGCGCTCGGGGGCAAGAGCCTTGCGGACAATATCCGCGTGGTCGGCATCAATCCCGGCCCGGTCGGCACCGATCGCCACGTCACGCTGCTCAAGACGCGCGCGAAGCACCAGTTCGGCGACGAAAGCCGCTACAAGGAATTCCAGAAAAGCCTGCCGCTCGGCCGCCCCGCGCATGCGCGCGAGATCGGCGATCTCATGGCGTTCCTGGCGTCGGATCGCGCCGGCTATACGTCGGGTGTGATCTATACCGTGGATGGCGGCATCAGCGCGGGCTGGGGTTAACTCTATCCGCATCATTGCGAGCGCAGCAAGCAATCCAGAATCCCACCGCGGAAAGACTCTGGATTGCTTCGCTGCGCTCGCAATGACGGAATGCTTGGTAACAGAGGAGCAAAATAGTTGTCTCAAGACCTGATCCGCGAAACCGCCTGCACCGTCGTCGACAAGCTGCGCTCCGGCGACGTCTCGCCGCTCGAACTACTGGATGTGCTGGAGAAGCGCATCAAAGAGGTCGACGGGAAGGTCAACGCGCTGCCTACGCTGTGCTTCGATCGCGCGCGAACCAATGCAAAGGCGTTGATGCAGAAGCCGGCCGGCGCGCGCGGACTGCTCGCAGGATTGCCGGTGCCGATCAAGGATCTTACCGATGTTGCCGGCGTCCTGAACACGCAGGGCTCGCCGATCTTTAGGGATAACATCCCCGCAAAATCCGACCTCATGGTCGAGAACCTCGAGGCCAATGGCGCGGTCGTCTACGCCAAATCCAACACGCCGGAATTCGGCGCCGGCGCCAACACCTTCAACGAGGTGTTCGGTGCGACGCTCAATCCCTGGGATACGACCAAGTCGGCGGCCGGCTCCTCCGGCGGCGCAGCCGTGGCGCTTGCCACCGGCATGGCCTGGCTCGCACAGGGCTCCGACATGGGTGGCTCCTTGCGCAGCCCCGCGGCCTTCTGCGGGGTCGTCGGCATGCGGCCGAGCATCGGCCGGGTCGCGCACACGCCCAAGTCGGGCATTGATCGCAATCTCGGCGTCGTCGGGCCGATGGCGCGCAACGTCGAGGATCTTGCACTGCTGCTGGATGCCATGAGCGGCGACTATGCGGACGATCCACTGTCGCTGCCGGCGCCTGCAACCTCGTTCCTGTCGGCAGCACAAACGGGCAGGAAGCCGAAGCGCATCGCCTATTCACCCGATCTCGGCATCACGCCTGTCGATCCCGAGGTCAAGGCGATCACCCGCAAGGCGGCCGAGCGCTTCGCGGAGGCCGGCGCCATCGTCGAGGAGGCGCATCCGGACTGGCGCGAGGCGCATGAATGCTTCCACGTGCTGCGCGCTTTCGATTTTGCGATCACCAAGGCCAATTTGCTGCGCACCAAGCGCGACCTGCTCAAGCCCGAGGTGATCTGGAACATCGAGGAGGGCCTGAAGCTCACCGTCGAGCAGCTTGCGCGCGCCGAGGCGCAGCGCGTCGGCATGACCGCCCGTGCGATCGAGTTCTTCAGGAGTTACGACCTGCTGCTGGTGCCGACCACGATCGTGCCGCCCTTCCCGATCGAGCACCGCTACGTCGCCGAATGCGCCGGCAAGCGGTTCGACAATTACGTCGAGTGGCTCGGCATCGTCTACGCCATCACGCTGGCCTGCTGCCCTGCGCTCTCGCTGCCCTGCGGCTTCACGGCGTCTGGCCTGCCGGTCGGCGTGCAGATCGTCGGCGCTCCGCGCGCGGATGCGCAGGTGATTGCGGGTGCGAAGGTGCTGGAGGATATTCTGGGCCTGCGCGGCAATACGCCGATCGATCCGAAGGTGAAGAAGTAGCCTCACTCGCGCGCCCCGGACGCAGCGCAGCGCCTCTTCGGCGGTGCGCTGCAGAGCCGGGGCCCATGTCTCAATGACTTCCCGTGCATCTTCTGGGTCCCGGCTCTGCGGCGCAGCGCTTTCGCGCTGCACCTTGTCCGGGACACGAGATGCCCTACCTCGCGCTCGTCGCCTCCAGGCCACGGCTGTAGCGCGACATCGCAAAACAAAAGACAAAGTAGATCGCGGCGACGAAGATGTAGACCTCGACCGAAAACTGCTGCCACGCGGGATCGATGATCGCGGTCTTGGCCGTGGTCAGCAGGTCGAAGATACCGATGATCAGGACGAGGCTGGTATCCTTGAAAAAGGCAATGAACGTGTTGACCAGCGGCGGGATGACGTGGCGGATCGCCTGCGGCAGCACGATCAGACGGTGCTTGCGCCAATAGGACAGCCCGAGCGCGTCGGCAGCCTCATACTGTCCGCGCGGCACGGCCTGGAGGCCGCCGCGAATGACTTCGGCAAGATAGGCGCCTGCGAACAGGATGATCGCGACCTGGGCGCGCAGCAGCTTGTCGATGTTGAATCCGCTGGGCATGAACAGCGGAAACATCACGCTCGCCATGAACAGCAGGCTCACCAGCGGCACGCCGCGGATCAGCTCGACATAGAGCACGCTGAGCGAGCGGATCGCCGGCAGTTTCGAGCGCCGGCCGAGCGCGACGAGGATGCCGAGCGGGAAGCCGAATGCAAGACCGAACGTCGCCAGGATCAGCGTCACCGGCAATCCGCCCCAGCGGTCCTGCGAGACAAAGGAGAGGCCGAGCACGCCGCCCCACATCAGCACGCTGATCAGCGCCAGCGCACCGATCCAGAGATAGACCAGCTCGCGTCGCCAGAAGGCACGGCGGCTGGAGAGATAGAACAGCGCGATGAACAGCACCACCGACAGCGCCGGCCGCCACTGCTCGTCGAACGGATAGGTGCCGAACAGGATGAAGCGGTACTTTTCCGGGATGATCGCCCAGCAGGCGCCAAGGCCGCGCACGGCACGGCACGCACTGGAGTCATTCGCCGGTGTCAACCAGACTGCATTGGCGATACCCCATTGCACAAAGCTGAAGACGCCCTTGGCGAGCACAGCCAGAAGCACGACCGAGAGGATACCGTTCGGGATCGACGAGAACAGATTGGTTCGGAGCCAGCGCAGCACCGGATTTCCCATCTGCGGGCGGCGGGCGGCGCGCGGTGCGTCAGGAATGTCCGTGATCGCCGTCATGCTCAGCGCTCCACCAGCGCGATGCGCGAATTATACCAGTTCATGAAGAAGCTGATGCCGAGGCTGATGGTCAAAAACACCGCCATGATCAGCGCGATCGCCTCGATCGCCTGCCCGGTCTGGTTCAGCGTGGTGTTGGCGACCGAGACCACGTCCTGGTAGCCGATCGCGACCGCAAGCGAGGAGTTCTTGGTCAAATTGAGATACTGGCTCGTCATCGGCGGCACGATGACGCGCAGCGCCTGTGGCAGGATGATCTGCCGCAGCATGAAGCTGCGGCGCAGGCCGAGCGCGTTGGCGGCGTCCCACTGGCCGCGCGGCACCGACTGAATGCCGCTGCGCACGATCTCGGCGATGAAGGCTGAGGTGTAGGTGACGAGCGCGATCAGCAGCGCAAAGTATTCCGGCGCAAGCGTCAGCCCACCGACGAAATTGAAGCCGCGCAGTTCCGGCCATTCGATCGTCCAGGGCACGCCAAGCGCCACGGACACCGCCGCCGGCAGCGCGAGGACAAGGCCGACCGCAAAGGGCCAGGCCGGCCTCGGCTTGCCGTCCCGCATCTGCTGCGCGATCAGCCACCGCTGGATCAGAAAGAACGCGGCAAGCCCCAGCACCGCTGCGCCGAGCACCCAAAGCTGCGGCGAACCAACCGGAATGGCCGGCAGGATCAGGCCGCGATTGGAGAGAAACACGCCCTCGACAGGCCTGAACGCCGCGCGTGCAGCCGGCAGCGTCTGCATCAGCACGTACCAGAACAGAAGCTGGAGCAGCAGGGGGATGTCGCGGAGGGTTTCGACATAGACCGCCGCGAGCCGCGACAGCAGCCAGTTGGCCGACAGCCGCGAAATGCCGATCAACGTGCCCAGGATCGTCGCGAGCACGATGCCGATCACGGCGACGCGCAGCGTGTTGGCAATGCCGACGACGAAGGCCCAGAGGTAGCTGTCTCTCGGACTGTAGGCGAGCAGGCTGTCGGCGATCGGCATGCCGGCTTCGCGACCGAGAAAGGCGAAGCCTGTCGTGATGCGACGAGCCGTGAGATTGGTGACGGTGTTGGACCAGAGGAAGGCGATGACGGCGACGACGATCCCGACGACGAGAACCTGCCAGAACAGCCCCTTCAATTCGTTGGGCCCGGGCGCGAGGAAGCGGCGGCGCGGCGGCGGTCTGGGAAGATCGGCGGTCACAGCACAAAAATCCTTCTCGAAATGCAGCGATTTCCGGCAGCGCACGTCAACTGTTGCACCAAACTCTAATTCATGCAACAAATGTTTCATGGCCGAGCCAGCGAAATCCTCGCCCCTGAGCGAACTGCGCATTGCACTGCCATCGCTCCCGATGCGGTTGCAGGAAGTCGGGCGCTTCGTCGCGGCCAATGACTACGACGCCACCACCCGTTCGATGCGCGACCTTGCCGCGGAGGCCGGCGCCGATCCTGCGGCTTTCACGCGGCTCGCCAAGGCGATCGGCTATTCCGGCTGGGACGCATTGCGCGCGGCGCTGACGGAAGCGCGACGGCCGTCACCGACCTCGCCCTTCTCCGGCCGCGCCAAGAGCCGCCGCCCCGGCCCGAACGCGGATGTCGCGCTCGTCGCGGACAAGCTCGAGGCCGAAGCCGCCGGCCTTCCGCGCATCCCGGCGCAGCCGATTGCGGAAGCGGCCCGCGCGCTACACGACGCCAAGCGGATCTGGATCACCGGCTACCGAAGCTGCCGCAGCGTCGCGGAATTGCTGAACTACGAGCTGCGGCTGTTCCGCCCCGAGCAGGTGCAACTCGTCGGCGCGTCCGGCCCCGACGATCTCGATCTCGGCGCCTTCCGGCCAGGTGAAGCCGTCATCGTCATCGGCTTTCTGCCTTACACACATGCGAGCGTCCGCGTTGCACAAGCCGCTCATCACAGTGGCGCAACGCTGATCGCCATCGCGGACAGCCTCTCGGCGCCGATGGCCGAGGGTGCCGACCATGTGCTGCTGTTCGAGGCGGCCTCCTCTCCCGGCTTCTTTCCGAGCCTCACCGGCGCCATCGCGATTGCGCAGTCGCTCGCCGCGGTGACGTTTTCGCTCGGCGGCACAGCCGCGAAGAAACGCCTGGAAAGTACCGAGGCGCGGCTCGCCGCGGCTTCCACTTACGTCCCAGAGAAAGGTTGACCATGAGCACTCGCACCAGCCGCGTGCTGCATCGATCGCTCCGCGAAACGCCGCCCAAGGCGATCGGCGGCGAAGGCGTCTATCTCTTTGCCGAGGACGGACGGCGCATCATCGACGCGTCGGGCGGGGCAGCGGTCTCCTGCCTCGGCCATCAGCATCCGCGCGTGATCGCGGCGATGGCGAAACAGGCTTCGACGCTGGCCTATGCGCACACCGCCTTCTTCTCATCCGAGCCGGCCGAGGCGCTTGCCGACAGGCTGGTCGGGCACGAGCCCGGCGGCCTCGCCTACGCCTATTTCGTCAGCGGCGGGTCTGAGGCGATCGAGGCCAGCATCAAGCTCGCGCGGCAATACTTTATCGAGCGCGGCGAACCGCAGCGGCAGCATTTCATCGCGCGGCGGCAGAGCTATCACGGCAACACGCTCGGCGCACTCGCCGCCGGCGGCAATGCCTGGCGGCGTGCGCCCTATGCGCCGCTGCTCTCGGTGGCCTTCAGCCATGTGACGCCGGCCTTTGCCTATCACGAGAAGCACGAGGGCGAGTCGGATGCGCAGTTCGTGGCGCGGCTGGCGGCGGAACTCGAAGCCGAATTCCAGCGGCTCGGCCCGAGCACCGTTGCGGCGTTCCTCGCCGAGCCCGTCGTCGGCGCCACCGCCGGTGCCGTGACCGCTCCGGACGGCTACTTCAAAGCGGTGCGCGAGATCTGCGACCGGCACGGCGCGCTGCTGATCCTGGATGAAGTCATGTGCGGCATGGGCAGGACCGGTACCACGCATGCCTGGGAGCAGGAGGGCGTCGCGCCAGACATCCAGGCGATCGCGAAGGGGCTCGGTGGCGGCTATCAGCCGATCGGTGCGATGCTCGCGAGCGGCAAGATCATCGACACGATCCGCTCAGGCTCCGGTGCGTTCCAGCACGGCCACACCTATCTGGCGCATCCCCTCGCCTGCGCGGCCGCGCTCGCGGTGCAGGACGTGATCCGCGACGACAATCTGCTTGAGCAAGTGAACCAGCGCGGCAAGCAGCTCGAGCAGCGGCTGACCGAACGCTTCGGCAATCACCGCCATATCGGCGATATCAGGGGGCGCGGGCTGTTCTGGTCGATCGAGCTGGTCGCCGATCGCGCGACGCGCACCTCGTTCGATCCGGCGCTCAAGCTCAACCAGAAGATCAAGGCGGAGGCCTTCGCCAACGGGCTCGGCTGCTATCCCGGCGGCGGCACCGTGGACGGCGTCCGCGGCGACCATGTGCTGCTGGCGCCGCCCTATATCGCTTCGGCTGACGAGATCGACCTGATCGTCGACAAGCTCGGCACTGCCGTCGACAAATTGTTGCGTAGTGTCAATCACTGAGGGGAGTAGCATGATGAGGAAAGTGGTTATCGCGGCGAGCATGCTCGCAGCATCGACGGTTGCGGCTTCGGCTGCGACGCTCGACACGGTAAAGAGCCGCGGCACGCTGGTGTGCGGCGTCAGTGCCGGCTTTGCCGGCTTCTCGGCGCCGGACTCGCAAGGCAACTACAAAGGTCTCGACGTCGATTACTGCCGTGCGCTCGCGGCCGGCGTGCTCGGCGATGCCAACAAGGTGCGCTACGTCTCGCTGACCGCGCAGAACCGCTTCACGGCGCTGCAATCGGGCGAGATCGACGTGCTCTACCGCAACTCGACGCAGACATATCTGCGCGGTGTCACGCTGGGCCTGCGCCAGGGTCCGGTCAATTTCTACGACGGCCAGGGCTTTGTCGTGAAGAAGGACCTCGGCGTGAAGGAGATCAAGGACCTCAAGGGTGCCACCGTCTGCGTCGCGCAGGGCACCACGCATGAGGTCACGCTCGGCGATTACGGCCGCGCCAACGGCATCGACTGGAAGCCGCTGGTGTTCGACCGCGTCGACACCATGTACCAGACCTTCTTCGGCGGCCGCTGCGATGCCATGACCCAGGACGCCTCCGCGCTTGCCGGAGCCGTGACCACGGCTGCGCCGAACCCGGCCGACTATGTCGTGCTGCCGCAGACCATCAGCAAGGAGCCGCTCGGCCCCTTCACCCGCAACGGCGACGAGGTCTGGAGCGACATCATCACCTGGCTGCATTACGGCCTGATCGAGGCCGAGGAGCTCGGCGTCACACAAGCCAATGTCGAGGAGATGGCGAAGTCGCAGACGCCCGCGATCCAGCGGCTGCTCGGCGCCTCCGGCGACCTCGGCTCGCGGCTTGGGCTCGACAACAAATGGCTGGTCACCGCGATCAAGGCCACCGGCAATTACGGCGAGATCTATGAGCGCAATGTCGGCAAGGCGAGCCCGCTCAAGCTCGAGCGCGGCCTCAACGGCCTCTGGAGCAAGGGTGGCTTGATGTACGCCGTGCCGTTCAAGTAAATGTCTCTCGTGTCCCGGACGCGCTGCAGCGTGCAACGCTGCTGCGCAGAGCCGGGACCCCGAAGGCCATGACTTTCGACGCCCTAAAAGTATGGGCCCCGGCTCTGCAGCGCATCACTTCGTGCCGCGCTGCGTCCGGGGCACGAGACCTGCCAGGTAGTCACCTCCAATGACCACGTCTCCTCGCATCGCCCTGATCCACGCCCTCAAGCACTCCATCGCCCCGATCGAGGCGGCGTTCGCAAAGGCGTGGCCGGAGGCGCGGCTGATGAACCTGCTCGACGACAGCCTGTCGGCGGATCTGGCTCGCGACGGTGCGCTCAACGACGCCATGACCGAGCGCTTCCTCGCGCTCGGCGACTATGCGGCGGCAACGGGAGCGAACGGAATCCTGTTCACCTGCTCGGCCTTCGGCCCCTGCATCGAGGCCGTGGCGCGCGCCCATGCACCGATGCCGGTGCTCAAGCCCAATGAGGCCATGATCGAGCGCGCGGTGACGATGGGCAAGAAGATCGGCCTGCTCTCGACCTTCCCGCCGACTCTGGCCTCGATGCCGCCGGAGTTTCCGGCCTCCGTCCAGGTTGTGCCGAAACTCGCTGAAGGCGCGCTCGCCGCGCTCGACCGCGGCGACCGTGCCAAGCATGACCGGCTGATCGCGGAGGCCTCGCGTGATTTGCGCGATTGCGACGTCATCGCGCTGGCACAGTTCAGCATCGCGGCGACAGCCCCGCTGGTCGCCGAGGTCACCAGCCGCCCGGTCGTGACAACCCCGGACAGCGCGGTCGACAAGCTGATGAGGATGCTGAAAGCAAAGGTCTAGGCGCCGGTCTTCTTTCGGCGCTGCGCGTCCTTGATCGCGACCGCGAGCGCGGCCTTCGTTTCGTTGACGAAATCCTCGACCAGCTCCTCGCGCGTGGCATGCGCGGCCTCGCCTGTGAACAGGCCCTGCTCGGCCAGCATCACCACGCCGTGCAGCGCGGCCCAGATCTTCAGCGCCTGCCGCTCGCGCAAGAAGCCGACCGCCGGCGCTTCCAGGGCTTCGATCACGAGCCCAAATGTCTCGCGCGAGGCCTCGTGCAACTCGCTGCCCTCGGCCGCGCATGACACGGTGCGGGAGGCGAACATCAGGCGATAGATGCCGTTGCGGCGCAGACCGAAATCGAGCGTGGCTTGCGCCAGCCGCGACAGTTTCGATTGCTTCGAGGGCTTCGCCACCGCCTCGCGCAGAAGTGCACTAAACTGCCGGAACGCCTCCGCCGTCACCGCCGTTAGCAGCGCATCACGGTCGGCAAAATGCCGATACGGCGCCGGCTGCGAGACGCCGAGCTGCTTGGCAAGCGCCTTGATGCTGATCGCCTCGGCGCCGCCCTGCTCCGCCTCGCGCAACGCCGCCTTGATCAAGGCGTCGCGGAGATCGCCGTGGTGGTAGGTGTTCTCAGGCTTGCGAGCGAGTTGTGAACGCATGTTACGGCGAAGCCTATAAGTTTGCGCTTGACAGGGAAAGCCCGTCGCGAATGTAATAGCATATAACTTAAAGCAGGCGGCAAATGCCGCCGATAAATTGACATGAGGAACGCGCCGGCCTTCGGGCCCCCGCGCACACGACCGAGGAAGCCGCCATGACAGAGCGACTGAGGGTTCACGTCGATCCCGACAAATGCCAGGGCCACGCCCGCTGCAAGGCGCTGGCGCCCGAGTTGTTCGAGCTCGACGAATACGGCAACGCCCATGAGGCCGGCGACGGCGTCGTTCCGCCCGGTCTCGAAGACAAGGCCTGGCTTGCCAAATCCAACTGCCCGGAAATCGCGATCGATGTGATCGAGGAGTAGCGCGGCCCCGCCGCGACCGCGTGCTTTCAGCGAACACGAGCCTCAAGGGATTCGACATGTCCGACGTCAGCCAGCCCGCCGCCCATCCGCCTGTGACCGACTGGGTCAACGATTTCGACCACACCGATCCGCAATGGACCGACGATCCCTTCCCGATCTGGGAGGAACTACGCGCCGCGAGCCCGGTGGTGCATACCGAACGTTTCCTCGGCTGCTACATGCCGACGACCTATGACGCCGTGCGCGAGATCGCCAACGACACCGAGCATTTCTCCTCACGCCGCATCATCGTCCGCGATATCAGGCCCGAGGTCGCCAGGAACGCGGCCCCGCCGATCACCTCCGATCCGCCCGTGCACAAGCCCGCCAAGCAATTGCTGCTGCCGCCGTTCACGCCGGATGCGATGAAGAAGCTCGAGCCGCGGATGCGCGCGATCTGCAACGAGCTGATCGACGGATTCATCGGCGACGGCAAGGTCGATGCGGCTGCGCGCTACGCCAAATACATCCCGGTCCAGGCCATCGCCCACATGCTCGGCATCCCCGAGAGCGACAGCGACCTCTTCATCAACTGGATCCACATGATCCTCGAACTCGGCATCAAGGACGAGAGCAAGCTGCTCCAGGCCGTTCAGGAGATGAGCGCCTATTTCAGGACGCATATCGAGGAGCGCAGATCGAGGCCGACCGACGATCTCATCTCCTATCTGATGAATGCCAGGGACAAGGAAGGCCAGCCGCTGGAAGAGTCTCACGTGCTGGGCTCGCTGCGCCTGCTGCTGATCGCCGGCATCGACACCACCTGGAGCGCGATCGGCTCCTCGCTCTGGCACCTCGCCCGGACGCCCGCCGACCGCGAGCGCCTGATCGCCGAGCCCGGGCTGATCCCCAACGCGGTGGAGGAGCTGCTGCGGGCCTATTCGCCGGTGACGATGGCCCGCGAGGTGGTCAAGGAAACCACGATCTCGGGCTGCCCGGTCAAGGCGGGCAACATGGTGCTGCTGTCCTTCCCGGCCGCCAACCGCGACCCCAGGATGTTTCCAGAGGCTGACAAAGTCGTGATTGACCGCCGGGAGAACCGCCACGCCGCCTTCGGCCTCGGCATCCACCGCTGCGTCGGCTCCAACCTTGCAAGAATGGAGATGCAGGTTGCGTTGGAGGAATGGCTGAAGCGGATTCCGGACTTCCGGCTCGATCCGGCAGGCACGGTGACCTGGTCGCAGGGCACGGTGAGAGGTCCCCGCCAGTTGCCATTTCTGCTTGGAAAGGCGATGTAGGCCTCCCCAAGACCAAGGAAGCGGAGAGGCCGGACGTGACAGAGCAAGCAATCAAACCGGCCCCCGAACATTTTGACGTCGCCGACGCGGAGCGACGAATCAAGGCCATCCTGATCGGCTCGATCGGCAATCTCGTCGAATGGTACGATTTCTACGCTTATACGGCGTTCGCGCTCTACTTTGCCCCGGCCTTCTTCCCCGGTAACGATCCCGTCGTCCAGCAGCTGAACGTCGCCGTCGTATTCGCGGCGACCTTCCTGATGCGCCCGCTGGGCGGCTGGCTGTTCGGCTATATCGCCGACCATTATGGCCGGCGCATCTCGCTGACGCTGTCGGTCGTCTTCATGTGCTTCGGCTCGCTGATCATCGCGCTGACGCCGACCTATGCCACGATCGGGTTCGCCGCACCGGTGATCCTGGCGCTCGCCCGCGTCATCGAAGGCCTGAGCCTCGGCGGCGAATATGGCGCCAGCGCCACCTATTTGAGCGAAGTGGCCGACCCCAAGCACCGTGGCTTCTATTCGAGCTTCCAGTACGTCACCCTCATCGGCGGTCAGCTCACCGCAATCATCGTGCTGCTGCTGCTGCAGAAGGTCTTCCTGACGCCGGAGGAACTGAAGGCGTGGGGCTGGCGCATCCCGTTTGCGATCGGCGCGGCGCTCGCGATCTTTGCGGCGGTGATGCGTCGCAACCTGCACGAAACCGAGGCGTTCGAGGAAGCCAAGAAGGTCGTGAAACCGACCGGCTCGATCACCAATCTGCTGCGTTATCCGCGCGAACTGCTGCTGGTGGTTGGCCTCACCGCCGGCGGTACCGCGGCGTTCTACACCTTCACCACCTACATGCAGACGTTTGTGAAACTCTCGGTCGGGCTGACCGAGGACCAGACCACCTTCGTGATCTTCGGCACGCTGATCTTCGCGACCATCCTCCAGCCGATCTACGGCGCGATCTCCGACAAGATCGGTCGCAAGCCGCTGCTGATCTTCTTCGGTATCGCCGGCACGCTCGCGACAGTTCCGCTGCTGATGACGCTGAAGGAGACCAAGTCGCCGTTCATGGCCTTCATCCTGATCTGCTGCGCCTGGCTGTTCGTCGCAGGTTACACCTCGATCAACGCGGTGGTGAAAGCCGAGCTGTTCCCGACCAATGTCCGCGCGCTCGGCGTCGGCCTGCCCTACGCAATCACCGTATCGATCTTCGGCGGCACCGCACCGGCGATCGCGCTCTATTTCAAGAGCATCGGGCATGAGGAGTGGTTCTATTACTACCTCGCCGGCGTCATCTTCCTGTCGCTGATCATCTATTCCACCATGCGCGACACCAAGCACGCCTCCGCGATGCATCGCCACGATTAGCTCATGGCCAACGACGAGCAGCAGCCCGACAGCAAGCTGACGCGCACCAAGGAGAAATGGGCGCGCGAGGGCCGCTTCCTCACGGGCAAGGTCACGCGCCCGCAGGACCAGCGCCTGCCACCGGGCCAGCACCTGACCAAGGACTGGCCGGTGCTCGACCTCGGGGTCATGCCGCCTGTTTCGCGCGAGCGCTGGCGGCTCGACGTCTATGGCGCGATCGAAAATCCCGTGTTCTGGACCTTTGCCGAATTCGCGGCGCAGAAGCAGGAGCAGTTCACCTCGGATATTCATTGCGTGACGACTTGGTCGCGCTACGACAATGAATGGGAGGGGCTTGCGACGCGCGAGCTGCTCGCAACCTGCCAGCCGCGCGAGGATGCACGCTTCGTGTTGCTGCATTCGTCTGACGGTTACACCACCAACCTCGCGCTCGAAGACTTTGCCGCCGAGGACGCCCTGCTCGCCCATAGCTGGTCAGGCCAGCCACTGACCGAAGAGCACGGCGGCCCTGTGCGGCTGGTGGTGCCGCATCTGTATTTCTGGAAGAGTGCCAAATGGCTCCAGGCCATCGAGTTCCTGACCGAGGACGCGCCCGGCTTCTGGGAAGTTCGCGGCTATCATAACCGCGGCGATCCCTGGGCCGAGCAGCGCTACTCGGGCGATTAGGTTCGAGTAAGAGCGGGGAGGAAGCCCATGCCAACGGAACGCTTTCAATTCACCGGCGAAGGCGGCCATCAGCTTGCCGCAGCACTTGAGCTGCCGGACGGGGAGCCCGCGGCGTACGCGCTATTCGCGCATTGCTTCACTTGCGGCAAGGACACGCTGGCCGCAAAACGCATCTCGGTCGCACTCGCCGCCAGGGGCATCGCGGTGCTGCGCTTCGATTTCACCGGGCTCGGCTCTAGCGAGGGCGATTTTGCCAATTCGACGTTCTCCTCCAACGTCGCCGATCTCGTGCGGGCGGCCGATCATCTGCGTTCGACACGCAAGGCGCCGTCGATCCTGATCGGCCACAGCCTCGGCGGCGCCGCGATTCTCGCCGCGGCCAGCAAGGTGCCCGAGGCGAAAGCGGTGGTCACCATTGCGGCGCCATCCGATCCCGCCCACGTCACCGGCCTCTTCAAGGAACACATCGACAACATCCGCGCGCAAGGCGAAGTTGAGGTTTCGCTCGCGGGCCGCCCGTTCCGGATCAAGCGGGAATTCCTCGACGACGTCGCCGAGCATGAGCTGATGAAGGACATCACAGGTCTGCACAAGGCGCTGCTGATCATGCAGTCTCCTGTCGATGACACCGTAGGCATCGACAATGCGACCAGGATCTTCGTTGCGGCAAAACACCCCAAGAGCTTCGTCTCGCTCGACCATGCCGATCACCTGCTGACCAAACCGGCCGACGCGCTCTATGTGGCCGAAATGATCGCGGCCTGGGCAAGCCGCTACATCGACGCGGCAACGCCTGCGAAGACGATGGATATTGCCGCGGAGCCGCGCAAGGTCGTGGTGCAGGAGACCCGCAAGAGCAAGTTCAACCAGATCATCACCGTCGGCCCGCATCATCTGGTGGCGGACGAGCCGGCCGCGGCCGGCGGCGAGGATGCCGGCCCCGGCCCCTATGACTTCCTGCTCGCAGGGCTCGGCGCCTGCACCTCCATGACCATGCGCCTCTATGCCGACCGCAAGTCGCTGCCGCTCGACCGCGTCACCGTCACGCTGAAGCATTCAAAAATCTACGCCAGGGACTGCGCGGAGTGCGAGACGCGCGACGGCATGCTCGACCAGATCGAGCGCGACATCGCCATCGACGGCGCGCTCGATGCCGAGCAGCGCAAGAAATTGATGGAGATCGCCGACAAGTGCCCGGTGCACCGGACTCTGACATCGGAGATCCGCATCGTGACGAAGGCCGTGGAATAGCCGCGCTAGAAACACGATGCCATCATTCGCAGCGCCGCGCTGATCTCGCTCTCGCGCCACGCCGCAAAGCCGAGCAGCAGGCCGTGATCGCGCGGCCGTTCCAACGCCAGGCTGGACAGGGCTCGCGTCATAACGCCCGCCTCGCCCAGCCGCCTGATCGCCGCCTGATCGGTGCGGCCGCGCTTGAGGCGCGCGACCAGCTGGATGCCGCCCGAGGGAACTTCGGCCGTGAGCACCTCACCGAGATGGCGCTCCAGTCCCTCCACCAGATGATCGCGGCGCGCGTGATAGAGCCGGCGCACCCGGCGCAGATGTGCCAGGAAATGTCCATCGGCAATGAACTCGGCCAGTGCTTCCTGGATATGGCTGGACGCGATCAGCCCGATGTGCCGCTGCGCGATCTCCAAGGTGCCGACCAGCGCCGGTGGCACGACGAGATAGCCGAGTCGGATATCCGAGGTCATCGCCTTCGAGAACGTCCCGACATAGAACACGCGGCCATGGGCGTCCAACCCCTGCAAGGCCGGCACGGGGCGGCTGTCATAGTGGAATTCGCCGTCGTAGTCGTCCTCCACGATCCAGGTCTTGCCGGGCCTGCTCAGCGCTAAGAATTCGGTGCGGCGTGCCAGCGACATCAGCCGCCCGGTCGGATGCTGGTGCGATGGTGTCATGAAGACGAGTTTTGGCGCGGCCGTTCCGGGCATCCGCTGCATGCCCTGTTCGTCCAGCCCGATGCCGCTCACGCGCGCACCGGAGGCACGGAAGGCAGCTGCGGCGCCGGGATAGCCGGGGTCCTCGACCCAGACCTCGTCGCCGGGCGTAATGAGCGAACCCGCAACCAAGGTCAGCGCCGCCTGCGCACTGGGCAGGATCAGGATCTGATCGGCCGTGGCGCGGACGCCTCTGCTGGTCGCGAGATAATGCGCCAGGGCCTCGCAGAGGTGTGCGCGGTTGACCGGACCGAGCTCGCGCTTGGCTGCGCGCACGGCACTGCGACGCAGGCAGCGGGCCCACACTTCGTTCGGAAACTCCCGCGCATCTCCGTGCCCGGGGCGCAGGGGCTTTAGCGGCGCCTGATAGGACATCGGCCAATCGGTCTGCTTAAGCTTCGACGCCCAAGGCGAGAGACGCGGCTTACCAGAGCGAACGCTCGGTGCGACGGCAGCCGTCTCTACGCCACGGCCGCCGCCGACCGTGACCATAGGACGTCGCCCTTGTGATGCCTCGAGATATCCCTCCGCGGCGAGCTGCTCGAACGCATAAGTGACGGTGTTGCGCGAGACGCCGAGATCGCTTGCAAGCCTGCGGCTCGACGGCAGCGCTCGGCCTTTGCCGAGACGACCGATCGCGATCAGGCTTCGGAGCTGGCTCGTCAACTGGGCCACCAGCCCGTCGTCGTCGGCCCGCTTCAGGTCGATCAGGGCGGAGATCATGCTGTCTGAAACTGGCACCTTATTCCTTTCCAGTCTGGCACTTTTTCAGGTGCCAATCAAAATGCTATCCGCCTGATGGAACTGCTTCAAGGATTTTGCGATGAACTCCCTCTCGCCTCGCGCAGCCGTCGGCCTGTTCCTCATCGTCGTGCTCGCCTGGGGCGTGAACTGGTCGGTGACGAAACAGCTCGTCCAGTTCCTTCCGCCACTGTGGGCGTCGGCGATCCGGAGCTGGATCGCGCTGGCTGCATTGTTCGTGATCCTCGGTTTGAGCAACAACCTGGTGATCCCGGAGCGGCGCGACATTCCCGTGGTGCTCAGCGTAGCGCTGCTGCACATGACGGTGTTCTCGGTCCTGGTTGCGGCCGGTGTGCGTTTCCTGCCCGCCAGCAAGGCCATCGTGCTCGGCTACACCACGCCGCTCTGGGTCGCGATCGCCGCACCCGTGCTGGGGAAGGATACGCTGACTGCGCCAAAACTCGCCGGTGCCCTGCTCGGGCTGATCGGCCTTGCCGTGATCCTGAACCCCACCTCGATCGACTGGACCAACACCAACGTCGTGCTCGGCGCCGGCATGGTCATCCTGGCCGCGATCTCCTGGGCCGGGAACATCATCTATATCCGCGCGCATCGCTGGATCGCGTCTCCGCTTCAGCTGCTGATCTGGCAGGTGCTCGTCGCGACGATCGTGCTGACGGGTTCGGCGGCAATCACGGACGGCCTGCCGCACGCGGAATGGTCGTGGCGACTCGTGCTGCTCTTCCTGTATTCCGGCCTGATCGGGACAGCGCTGGCCTATTGGGCGATGTCGATGGTCAACAAGAGCATCTCGGCGCTGACCACCGCGCTTGGCACCACCGCGACGCCGATCGTCGGCATCGCCAGCGCCGCGATCCTGCTCGGTGAACCGATCGACGTGAGCCTGGCTGTCGCGGCCGGACTGATCGTCGCCGGCATCGGCCTGGCGACGCTGGGCGACCGGTTGCTGCGCCGTCAGGCCACCGCGAGCGGCTGAACGCGCAGGCGTCCGCGCAGGCCCACCGTCGTACCGAGCAGGATGCCGGCGAGCGCAACGAACGAGCCGAGCGCGAGCGTCGATACGCCGGTGAGCCCCTGCCCGATCGAGCAGCCGAACGCCATCACGCCGCCGATCCCCATCAGCGCCGCGCCGCCGGCCGAGCGCAGCATGTGGCGCGGCGAGGAATAGCCTTCGAGATGGAAACGGCCCGTAGCGAGTGCCGTGGCGAAGCTACCGCCGAAAACACCGGCCACGGTTGCGACACCGAAGTTCAGCGTCAGTCCGGTCGAGAGCATGGCGTATTGCAGGCTATCGGCGATCGGCGCGACGAAGGTCAACGAGGTCACCGGGACGGGATTGAAGTCGTCGGCGCCGAGATAGCCGGTGACGAACCAGCCGCCGGCGACGAGCAGACCGACGATGATTCCTGCCCCGATCTGGCCCGGCGAGCGGCGGAACGCCGGATGCGCGAATGCAAACATGATCAACGCGACGACGATCGCGGCCGCGGCCAGCGCGCGCGAGACCGCTTCGCCGGGACCGAGCGTCGCCAGCAAGGACGACAACGAATTGGCGCTGACGGTGGTTTGCGAAGCCTGAATCAGCGCAATGCGCGCCGGCGCGATCAAGCCCTTGAGCGTCATCTGCGCGGCGATGGCGAGCACGAGCACGACGACGAAGGAACGGAGATTGCCGCGGCCGAGCAGCACCAGCGCGCGCGAGCCGCACCCGTTCGACAGCACCATGCCGTAACCGAACAACAGGCCGCCGAGAAACAGCACCGGCACCGAGAAGGTTTGTTGCAGATAGATCGACTTGCCGAGGTCGACCACGCCGTTGCCGGCGAGGAGTTGGCTCGCGGCGATCGCGACCGCAATCGCCAGCGCATAGGACCGCACCAGCCGTCCGTCCCCCTCCGCCAGCCAGCCGCGCATGCTGCTCATCAGGCAAAAGCCACTGAGCAGGCCCACGGCGCCGTAAATGAGGCCGATGGCGAGGCCGGCGAGGACGACGAGTTGGGTGGATTCCATCTGTTGTTCTCAAACCCATCCGCCGTCATTGCGAGCGCAGCGAAGCAATCCAGACTGTCTCCGCGGATGCATTTCTGGATTGCTTCGCTGCGCTCGCAATGACGGTGTGTTACGGCCTCAGGATGACCCGATCGCGCGACGAGCCCGCAACGGCGGCATAGGCTTCCTTCGCGCGCTCGAGCGGATAGATCGCATTCGCCTTGATCGGGAACGGCTTCAGGTGCCCGCCAGCAAAGCCCGGACCGAGGTCGCGCAGCACCGCGCCTGTTGCGGTCGACGACAGGCCAAGCGTGTCGATGCCGACATAGGTGTGCTGTCCCCGGTAAAACTCGAGGATGTTGAACTGCACGATGCGGTCGATCGCGGCGATCAGGATCTGCCGGCCCCGCAATGCCAGCGACTTGTGCGCGGCCTGAAAATAGGGATCGCCGACCGTATTGAAGACGATGTCGGCGCCCTTGCCGCCGGTCAATTCGCGCACGCGCGTGGCGACGTCGGTTGCGGACGCGTCAATCACCTCGACCGGCGCATTGCTGTGGCCCTCATAGGCCTCAGCCTTGCGCACCACGCCGATGACGCGCGCGCCCTGCCAGGTCGCGATCTGCACCGTGGCCTGGCCGACCTTGCCGTTGACACCGAACACCAGCACCGTCTCGCCGGGCTTTGGAATGCCGGCGCGGCGAAAACCTTCCATCGCGGTGACGAAGGGCACGCCGATGCCGGCCGCCTCTTCCCAGGACGCCGTCGTCGGCTTCTCGACCACTGCATCCGCCTCGACGACGAGATGGCTGGCGTGGGTGCCGTCACGGCGAATGCCGAGATCACCTGACGAGCCGAACACTTCACGCCCGATCGTGCCGGCCGGCCCGTCGATCACCACACCGGCGTAATCGCGGCCGGGCGTGCGCGGGAAAACCGCATAGGGCATCAGACCGGTCGCGGCCTTGACGTCAGACGGGTTGACGGCGGCGGCCTTCACCTCGATCAGCAGATCGTTCGGGCGACGCGTGAGGGTATGACGCTCCACGATCGGCGCAATCGCGGCGGCGTTCTCGGCCTTGGCATTGAGGCGGACGCAGCGCGCCTCGACGGCTCTGGGTTCGGCTGATGACATGGAAAAGACCCGCGATTTCTCGCGGGCCTTGTCGCCTTTGGGGCCGGTCAAGTCAATCCGTCAAGTCAGTCCTTGGGCCGCTTGTCGTAGAGCCGCTTGGCCTTGCCGAGCGAGCGCTCCAGCGTGGCGGGCGCGACCACCCGGACCTTGGAGCTGATGCCGATCGTGTTCTTGATATGGGTCGAGATACGGTCCGCGTGATCGACGAGACCCCGGCCGTCCCAGCTCTCCGTCCGCGCCTCGGCGATGATGGTCAGCTCGTCCATGCGGCCTTCGCGGGTGAGTTCCAGGATGAAGTGCCCGCCGCACCAGTCGGTCGCGAGCAGCACCTCCTCGATCTGGGTCGGGAACAGATTGACGCCGCGCAGGATGATCATGTCGTCGGAGCGGCCCGTCACCTTCTCCATCCGCCGCATGCCCGGCCGTGCCGTGCCCGGAAGCAGCCGTGTCAGGTCACGGGTGCGATAGCGGATCACCGGGAACGCTTCCTTGGTGAGCGAGGTGAAGACGAGTTCGCCCTTCTCGCCGTCCGGCAGCACCGCGCCGGTCTCGGGGTCGATCACTTCAGGATAAAAGTGGTCTTCCCAGATATGCAGGCCGTCCTTGGTCTCAATACACTCTTGTGCGACGCCAGGGCCGATCACCTCGGACAGGCCATAGATGTCGGTCGCGTCCATGTCGAAGGCGTCCTCGATCTCGCCGCGCATCGCATTGGTCCAGGGCTCGGCGCCGAAAATGCCGACCTTGAGCGAGCACTGGCGCGGGTCGAGCTTCTGGCGCTTGAACTCGTCGAGGATCGCCAGCATGTAGCTCGGTGTCACCGTGATGATGTCGGGCCTGAAATCGTTGATGAGTTGCACCTGCCGCTCGGTCATGCCACCAGAGACCGGCACCACGGTGCAACCGAGCTTCTCGGCGCCATAATGGACGCCGAGACCACCGGTGAAGAGGCCATAGCCATAGGCATTATGGATGATCATGCCGCTGCGACCGCCGGCCGCGCGGATCGAGCGCGCCATCACCTCCGACCAGGTGTCGATGTCGCGTTGGGTGTAGCCCACGACGATCGGCTTGCCGGTCGTTCCGGAGGAGGCATGCACGCGCACCAGCTTCTCGCGCGGCACTGCGAACATGTTGAAGGGATAATTGTCGCGCAGATCCGTCTTCACCGTGAACGGAAATTTTGCAAGATCCGAGAGCCCGCGAAAGTCGGACGGATGCACGCCGGCCTTGTCGAATGCTTTCCTGTAATGCGCGACGTTGTCGTAAGCGTGTTTCAGCGACCAGGCCAGCCGCTGCGTCTGCAGCGCCATGATCTCGTCACGGGACGCACGCTCGTACGCATCCAGCTCGGCACTATAGGCGTTGCCACCTGCCTTGAGCCTCGTCAAAGCCATCCTCGTTTCCCCACATTGATCTGTTCTTTTCTTTATTGGTCTTGTGCCGGCAGCCACGTACCCGGAATGACGCGCGAATGCCCGCGGAATTCCGCGATGACGGTGTCACCGACGGTGACACGCACGTCATAGATACCGGAGCGACCGCCGCGGGTGACCTCCCATGCCTTCGCGACAAGACGATCACCAAGCTTGCCCGGCCTGATGAAGGTGATCTGGCCTTGAGCCGCCACCACGCGGTCGTTGTGCGAGTTGCAAGCGAACGCAAATGCGGAATCGGCGAGCGTGAAGATGAAGCCGCCATGAGCGATGCGCTGACCATTAACCATGTCCGGCCGCACATTCATCGCGAGCGTGGCAAAGCCGGGGCCGATCTCGACGATCTCCATGCCGAGACCCTTGCTCGCGTCATCCTCCGCCCACATCGCATCGGCGCAAGCGCGGGCGACATCCTCAGGCGACAGGGCGGCTTTGACGTTCACGCGCTTCTCCCGGGCATTTTCTTGCACATGATGTTCTGCTGGTTGGTCACAGCTGTCAAACGTGATCGTAATCGACCACGACCCGCTCCGATGATGGCTTGGCCTGACAGGTGAGAACAAACCCGGCTTTCAGCTCCCACGGCTCCAGCGAATAGTTGATGTCCATCGGCGCCTCGCCCTCGACCAGCTTTGCCCGGCAGGTCGAGCACATGCCACCCTTGCAGGCGAAGGGTAGATCGACCCCGGCGCGCAGCGCGGCATCGAGGATCGCCTCGTCCTCGGCAACCGGCACGTCGCGGCGCTTGCCGTCGATGATCAGCGACGCAATCGCCTTCGGCGGCGCGTCGAGCGCAACGACCTTTTTCGGTCGCGGCTTGCCACCGAATTCGGAGACGAAGCGTTCGACGTGAATGCGTTCCTCCGCGATGCCGAGATCTCGGCAGGTCGCCTCGATGTCCTCGCTCATGCCAAGGGGGCCGCAGATGAAGACGTGATCGACGCTTGCCGCCGGCACCAGCGAGCGCAGCAGCACCCTCACCTTGTCGCCATCGAGCCGGCCGTGCAGGATCGGGATGTCCTGCTCCTCGCCGGAGATGACGTGGAAGATCGAGAGCCGGTCGATGAACCGGTCCTTCAGCTCCTCGAGCGCCTCGAGGAACATGATGTTGTCGGTGGCGCGGTTGCCGTAGAACAGGAAGAAGCGGCTGTCCGGCTCGCGTGCGAGCACACCCTTCACGATCGACAGGATCGGCGTGATGCCAGAGCCGGCGGCAAAGCCGACATGGGTGCGTCCGGCATCCGCCGGCGGGACCGCGCCGAAGCGTCCGGTCGGCGTCATCACGTCGAGCTCATCGCCGCATTTCAGTTCGTCCGCTGCCCAGCTCGAAAACGCGCCGCCATCGACCTTCTTCACGGCGATGCGGATCTCGCCGTCGTCAGGGCCCGAGCAGATCGAATAGGAGCGGCGCACTTCTTCGCCGTCCAGCATGGCGCGGAGCGTGAGGTACTGCCCGGGGGTGAAAGCGTAATCGTTGGCGAGTTCGCCGGGGATGGCGAAGGTCATCGAGACGGCATCAGAGGCTTCCTGGCGGAGATCATTGACGGCCAGGCGATGGAAGCGCGGTGCGGCTGCGGACATTTCGGACACCCTAGGCTTGGGCCACGGTCGTCATTGCGAGGAGCGAAGCGACGAAGCAATCCAGAATCCGACCGCGGAAACGGTCTGGATTGCTTCGCTGCGCTCGCAATGACGATGGAGTTGGCATTTGGCGTCTCTCAATGACACTTGAAGTAATCAAACGGTTCGCGGCAGGCCTTGCAGCGCCAGAGCGCCTTGCAGGAGGTCGAGCCGAATTCGGACAGCAGCTCGGTATTGTCAGAGCCGCATTGCGGGCACGGGACGGCCTGCTCGCCGAACAGCGCGCGGCGTGAGCTTGAGGCTTGCGGCGGTGCGATGCCGTAGGCGCGCAGCTTGCGGCGACCCTCCTCGCTCATCCAGTCAGTGGTCCAGGCTGGCGACAGCACGGTGCGCACCTTCGGCTGACGGAAACCGGCACGCTCCAGCGCGACCTCGATTTCGAGCGCGATCATGTTCATCGCCGGACAGCCCGAGTAAGTCGGCGTGATCGCGACCTCGACATGATCGCCGTCGAGCACGACATCGCGGAGCACGCCGAGATCGGCGATGGTCAGCACCGGAATTTCCGGATCGACCACGGCCGCCGCGGCATCCCAGGCACGTCGGCGCAGATCAGCTTCGCGGTCGAGCACCGTCACCATGTCTGCCCCGGAAACGTGCGCTGCATCGATTGCAACTCGGACAGGAGATGGCCGAGATGCTCGCTGTGCCGGCCCACGCGGCCACCCTGCTGCATCCAGTCGTTCTGCGGCAGCTTGAGCGTCGCCTCACTGACGACATCGGAAAGCGTCGTCAACCAGCGACCGCGCAAGGTCCCGGGGTCTGCGGCGATACCGGCATGGATCAGGGCGCGTTCGCCGTCGTCGACGGCAAACATCTCGCCAGTGAAAGCCCAGAGGTGATCGATCGCGGCCTGCGCACGGGCATGGCTTTCATCGGTGCCGTCGCCGAGCCGGATGATCCATTCCGAGGCATGCCGCAGATGATAAGCGCTCTCTTTTTCCGACTTCGCGGCGATGGCGGCCAGCGTCGCATCCCGCGAAGTCATCATTGCACGCCAGTAAAGGTCCGCGAAGGCGGAATAGAAGAACTGCCGCACCAGGGTGTGGGCGAAGTCGCCGTTGGGCTGCTCGACCAGCAGCAGATTGCGGTACTGCCTGACATCGCGCAGGTAAGCGAGCTTGTCCTCGTCGTTGCCCTTGCCTTCGGCCTTGGCGGCATAGGTGTAGAGCTCGCGCGCCTGGCCTATCAGATCGAGCGCGATGTTGGAGAGCGCCATGTCCTCTTCCAGCATCGGCGCATGCCCGCACCATTCCGATAGCCTGTGGCCGAGGATCAGCGCATCGTCGGCGCGGCGCAGCGCGTAGAGCACCAGCGGTGTTTCGGTGACCTCCGTGTTGGCGCTCGCCATCACATGTGACCCACTTCTTCCGGCACCTCATAGAACGTCGGATGCCGGTAGATCTTCGATTCCGCCGGCTCGAACATCATGCCCTTCTCGGCGGGGTCGCTCGCGGTGATCGCGGTGGACGGCACCACCCAGATCGACAGACCCTCACCGCGGCGGGTGTAGATGTCGCGGGCGGCTTGCAGCGCCATGGTGGCGTCGCTCGCATGCAGTGATCCCACATGCTTGTGCGCGAGCCCGTTGCGGCTGCGAATGAAGACTTCCCACAGCGGCGTGTTCGGTGTGGCCATCGCGATCTCCCTACTCGGCGGCTTGTGCGGTCTGGCGCTGCGCGCGCTTTGCGGCATAAGCGGCCGCCGCCTCGCGCACCCAGGCGCCCTCGTCATGCGACTTGCGGCGCGCGGCGATGCGGTCGCGGTTGCAGGGGCCGTTGCCGGCCAGCACCTGCTTGAATTCGGTCCAGTCGATCTCGCTGTAGCGCCAGTGCCCTTCGGCGTCCTGAATCATGCCGGGATCGGGAATATTGAGGCCGAGATATTGCGCCTGCGGCACGGTGGCATCGACGAACTTCTGGCGCAGCTCGTCATTGGAGAATCGCTTGATCTTCCACTTGGTCGAGGTGTCGCTGTGCTGGCTCGTGGCATCGGGCGGGCCGAACATCATCAGCACCGGCCACCACCAGCGGTTCAGCGCATCCTGCGCCATCGCCTTCTGCTCGTCCGAGCCGCGGCACAGCGTCAGCATGATCTCGTAGCCCTGGCGCTGGTGGAACGACTCTTCCCTGCAGACGCGGATCATCGCGCGCGCATAGGGGCCGTAGGAGCAGCGGCACAGCGGGATCTGGTTCATGATCGCGGCGCCGTCGACCAGCCAGCCGATGGTGCCGATGTCGGCCCAGGTCAGCGTCGGATAATTGAAGATCGAGGAATACTTTGCCTTGCCCGCGAGCATTGCATCGACCAGCTCTTCGCGCGAGGTGCCGAGCGTCTCGGCGGCGGCGTAGAGATAGAGCCCGTGGCCGCACTCGTCCTGAACCTTGGCGAGCAGTGCGGCCTTGCGGCGCAAGGTCGGCGCGCGCGTAATCCAGTTGCCCTCGGGCAGCATGCCGACAATTTCGGAATGGGCGTGCTGGGAAATCTGGCGGGTGAGCGTCTTGCGATAGGCCGCCGGCATCCAGTCGTTCGGCTCGATGCGTTCCTCGGCATCGATGCGGGCCTGAAACTGCGCAGCCTTGGCCGCATCCTCAAGACCGCGATCGTCGGCCTCGGCCGTGTTGAGCGCCTGGGTATACATGCGCATCCTCCCGTTTTATTGGGGGACAATATATAACAAAAATCACGTCATGCAAGATATTTCTGTAACATATTAATCAGGCGCCGAACCTCCGTTCCAGGAGTTTTCGGGCCGGCGGCAGCGGCCCTTTTTCATTGGTCCCATGGCCATCGAGCCATTGTTCGGACGGGGCGAGCAGCGCGCGATAGATCTCGCCGCAGAGCTCGCGGGCAGCCCTGCCCGGCCAATCCGCCGGCAGCAGGCTCTCGGGCAGCAGCGGATCGCGCAGCACGACGCGTCGATAGTGGTGGATCAGCAGGATGCGCGCGGTGAAGGCATCGGCTTCGGACAGATCCGCGCCGCGCACGAGCGCAGCGCGGAGCGGCTCGAACGTCTTCATGAACTTCAGATAGGCGTCCGCGGTGCGCTGCAGCGGCCAGCTCGCACTGAGCAGGCGGCGGCCGCTGTCATCCTCGGCGGAGACTTCGAGACGGATGGCGCCCGCAGCCTCGTCCGGCACCGGCACGCCCGACGGCGCCACCCACACGCCCGGCAGCGGACTGCCGAAACCGGCATTGCGCAGCGCCTCGCGCGAGACGTCACGCTCCTCGCCATTTCCGATCAGCAGCAACTCGAAGCGCCCGGTCCAGTCCGACGCTGGCGGATCATAGATGTGGCGCGTCGCGGCCTCGAAAGTCTGACTTCCCTTGTCGGCCAGGCGATAGAAACTGTTGCGGCCCACCTTTTCGCGCGTTAGCCAGCCATCGGCGGCGAGACGCGACATCGCGGTGCGCACCACGCCGCTGTCGATATCAAGGCTTTGGAAGAATTCCAGCAGCGTGCCGAGCCACACCACACCGCCGCGCGGCACGATGGCGTCGCCGAACACGGTGATGACGATGGAGCCGGTGCGCGACGGCTCGCGCTTGAGCTGGTCGATGATGCGGGAGAGCGGATGCGCCATGCGCGAGGCATAGCGCGTTTAATGCGGGCGCGACAATGGACGGGAACGACGCTGTTGCGGACACCCTCCCCCTTCTCCCCGCATCCGCCTTCGCTGAAGCTTCGGTGGACATGCGCGGGGAGAGGCGAAGAGATCACCTATGCGGGTCGGGATACGCCAGGCTGCGCCAGCCGCTGCGGTCGAAGGGCTTCCACTGGCCCTCCCTCTGCGCGAGCCGGTCAGCCACGGCATAGACCGCGGCGGGGTGGTGCCCCATGCCGCAATGGCTGCTCTCGATCTCGATGCTCTCGGTCTGCGCGCCCGGCTTCTCCATGCAGCCTTGCCAGGCGCAGACGCCGTCGGTGCGGCTGAAGATGGCGGTGGTCGGCACCGGCGGCGGGACGGCAAGCTCGCCGCCGAACTGCGGATCCACCTCGTCGGACTTCTGCCCGCTCGCCCATTCATAGACGCGCCAGGCATTGGTCGAATGGGGGTCACCAGCAAAGGGGCTGCCAAGGGTGATCACCTGGCGCACGCGCTCGGGCATCATCTTGGCGAGCTGGCGCGCATAGAGGCCGCCGAGGCTCCAGCCGACCAGGCTGATCTTGCGGCCGTGCCTGTCGCTGAGCTCCTCGACCAGATCGACCATCGCATGCTGCACGCCCGGACGCAGGCCATAGTTGCGGCCCTGGCGCCAACCGCTCACCGCGTAGCCCTTGCCGGATAGAAAGGTGCGCAACGCGCGCGTGGACGCATCGGAGGCCACAAGGCCTGGCAGCACCAGCACGGGATGCCCATCGCCACGCGGCGCAAGGCTCAGCAGCGGCAGCGCGCCGAGGAATGCGCCGAACTCGTGGATCGCGCGCCCTTCCAGAAACATCAGGGTACGGGACGGCGGACGCAGCGTCTGGGCAGTAGCGGTCATCAATATTTCCCCTGGGAGGCGCCGGCTACGATGCCGGCAATGGGCATGAATTCCAATACGCCGGCTTCTCAAACGTTCCGCAGCGCAACATGAATCAGCTAGGCGGCCGGTTCCCGACATTCAAGCCGGACAGACACGGGGCCACAATAGGCCCGCGCGTTAATGCTAACGGGCGTGATGGAAAAGTCACAACAATCGGAGCAGGAATTCTACGGAGTAGAGTGCAAGTCCGGCGAGCCCGCCGATCAGCGAGCCGTTGAAGCGGATGTATTGCAGGTCGCGGCCGACATTGATTTCGATCAGCGAAATCAGTTGCGCCATATCCCAAGCCTTGACCTGGTCGGAGATGAAGGTGGAGACGCCGCTCTTCTGGTCGGCGACGAAGCTGCGCAGCACAGCGACAAGGCCCTTGTTGATCTCGCCACGCAGCTCGGCATCGCCGGCGAGCGCGTCGCCCGCGGAGACGAACATGCCGGCGAGATGGTGCTGAAGCACCTGTGTCTCACCTGACGCGCTACGCTCGATGAAAGAGCGTGCATTGGCCCAGACGGTGCGGGCGAGATCGGCAAGCTCGGGCCGCGCCAAGAGATCGCGCTTCAAGCCATCGATGCGGTCGATATAGGCCTGATCGGTGCCGAGCCGGTCAACGAAGCTCAGCACCATGCGGTCGAACTCGCCGCGGAACGGGTGCCTGGGATCGCTGCGCACCTCATTGAAGAAAGCTGTGGCGGACGCCACGATCTTGTTTACCAGAAACTTGTCGGCCCGATAGAGCCTGAGCAGGGTCGGCAACTCCGCGCGTACCTTCTCGCGGATCATCGCCATCGTCTCGATCTGGTTCAGCGTCTCGTGCATGATGCGCAGGAGATCATCGAACAGGATCTGGTGCCGCCCCTCCGCCACGAAGCCGCGCAGCGTGCCGGCCGCGAGCGGCGCCAGGTCGATCGCCTGGAGCTGCGAGGACATCCGGCGGATGATGAAGGTCATCAGGCCCGACGTCTCGGTTGCGGAAACAGCCTCCGGCAAAAGGCGCAGCGCGAAGCGCGCGAGGTCGTCGCTGCGCTTGCGGTCGCGCAGCCAGTCGGCGACGAAGGATCCGAAATCGATCTCGTTCAGCTTGGCCTCGACGGGACCCGCCTCGAGGAAATGCACCTGAATGAACTCGCCGAGCTTGTCGGCGATGCGGGCCTGGTTGCTCTGGATGATCGCGGTATGCGGGATCGGCAGGCCGAGCGGCCGCTTGAACAGCGCGACCACGGCGTACCAGTCGGCAATTCCGCCGATGGTCGCGGCTTCCGCGAAGGCCGCGATGAATCCGAACACGGGATGCACCGGCAGCAGCCATTTCGCGACGACGAACAGACCAAGCGTCGAGGCCAGCACCAGCGTCGCCAGCGCCTTGACGCGGCGCAGCTCGGCCGCGCGTTCGGCGTCGCCGGGGCTGTCGAAGGAGAAGGTGGCGGGTGAGGGCATAACTGCATCACAGTACTCGTCATTGCGAGCGAAGCGAAGCAATCCAGAATCTTTCCGCGGGAAGACTCTGGATTGCTTCGTCGCTTCGCTCCTCGCAATGACGGCAGCGCAAAAAAACAAAAGGCCCGCCGAAGCGGGCCTCAAATTTCAGTTTTACTCAGGCGCCGGATCAGGCGGTCTTGGTGTAGACCTTGGCAAAATTGTCCTGAGCGGACTTCGCACCGTTGGCGGCGAGCTTGCCGAGATAGTCGGTGGTCGCCTTGGCGCGCGAGACGAACGCTTCGCCGCGGGCGCGGAGCAGGCTCGACTGGATCTCGACGGCTTCGCTGAACGACTTGGCGGACGCGAGCTTGTCGATGCCCGAGAAGAACGCCTCGGCGTCTTCGTAGATCGCCTGCTGGATGTTGCGGCTGATCTTGCCGGCCTCGGTGACGGACTCGGACACCGCGTTCTCGACGGCGGCAGTCACGCGCTCGGAGCCAGCGAACACCTCGGCCGCACGGTCCTTGGCGGTGTTGGCGGTCTTCTTGACGAATTCGCGGGCGGCCTCGGGAACTTCCAGGTTCTGGATGTTCTTGAATGCGTCCTTGAAGCCTTCGAAAGCGGTGTTGGTTTCGGTGGTCATGGGGTTCTCTCCATCCTCATTGGGTTGAGCTATGGGCTCACCCCGTCCTCGTTGGCCCGGGGCACGACCTATATGGCATAGTTAATTGTGCGATGCAATATCCATATTGCACTGCGATATCACGAAATCGTGAACAGCCTTAATGGGAGGCAATTTGGCGCCTCTCTAGCCAGTTCGGTTCCCCAGGCGACCTAGTGCTGCACCGCGCCCGGCAAGCCGTAGGCCTCCATCTGGGCCTGGACCTGTGCGATGTTGTGGCCGAGCACGACGATGTCGTGGGTCTTGCCCTCGACGTCCCGGACATGGTCGCGCAACAGCGCCTCGGCCTTGAAGCCGAGGCTCTCGAACAGCGCGATCGCCGCCTGCTGGTCGACCGTCATCTGGACCGACAGCTTTTCCAGGCCGGCCCCCAGCGCGAGCGCAAAGGTCTCCTGCGACAGCGCCCGCCCTACCCCCTTCCCGCGCACGTCGAGCGAAACCACCATCCGGATCTCACCAACATGGGGCGACCAGGAATGCGGATCGCGCACCAGCGTGCCGCAGCCGACGACCTTGCCGTCCTTGACAGCAAGAAGGCTGGTGATGGCGCCGCGCTCGATCTCCTTGACCCAGGCCGACAGCACCTTCGGCTCACTGATGTTACGCGGCAGGAACAACAGGTCATGGGTCGGCAGGCCCTTGCCGAAGGCCAGCACCGCGGCCTCGTCCGCGGGCGACATCAGGCGGATCTCGATATCGCCGGCATCGGTCTTGATGTGACGCGGATAGGAACGCTGCTCACTCATGTCGATCTCTTCCCCAGCCAGGCATCCAGTTTCGGCCACAGCCGCTTCACTGCGTTGGCGCCGGCGACCAACGAGACGTGACCGCCTTTCAGCATCACCTCTTCCTTGTCCTCCGACCCAATCTTGGCGATCAGGTGCTTTGCGGCATCATAGGGCACGATATGGTCGTGCTCGGCGACCGCGTGCAGGAACGGCACCTTGATGTCTTCCAGCTTCGCCGCCCGACCGCCCACCGACATGGTGTCATTGAACAGCTTGTTGTCCCACATCAGGTCCTTGGTGATGGTGCGGAAATATTCGCCTGCGAGCGGCAGCGTATCGGTCGCCCAGCGGTCGAACATCCGGTAGGATTTGACGAACTCGTCGTTCCAGATGTTCTCCCAGAGCTGGATCTGGCTGACCGTGCGCGAGGCCGGGCGCAACATCTCGAACGAGGACAGGATCATTTCCGGCGGCACGTTGCCGACGCTGTCGACGAGGCGGTCGACGTCGAAATAGCGTCGGTCCGAGAAGTTCGAGAACAGCTTCATCTCGCGGAAGTCGATCGGCGTGGTGAAGCAGATCAAATTCTTCATCGGCCCGTCCTTGTGGATCGAGCCGTAAAGCAGCGACAGCACGCCGCCGAAGCAATAGCCGATGACGGAGACGTCCCGCTCGCCGGAATCCACCTGCACGCGGCGGACGCAATCCGGGATGAAATCGAGGACGTAGTCCTCCATCCGCAGGCTCTTCTCCTCCGGCCGCGGCGCGCTCCAGTCCAGCATGTAGACGTCATAGCCGCGCTTCAGCAGGAATTCGATGAAACTCTGGCCGGGCACGAGGTCGAGGATATAACCGCGATTGGTCGTGGCCATCACGATCAGCACCGGCACGCGGTAGATCTCGTCCGACATCGGCCGGTAGTGATAGAGGCTCATCGTGCCGCGCGAATGCAGCACGTCTTTCGGCGTCGAGCCGAGCGTTGGGCCGGAGGTCGAGAAATATTCGACGCCCTTGATGCTGCGCTGGATGGCGCGCTGCACCTCGGACTGGATGCGCTCCGGGATGGATGCAAAATCAAGTCCGGTAGGAGCATTCATGTTTGTCCTCCATTCTCGGAGGGCGGACGCTTGGTCCGCGGCGGCTTCGGTGCCCCGTCGAAGCCCTGCGATATCCCGGAACTCGCCGCGATCTGGCTCAGCATCGACTTCATTTCGCCGATCTGGGCTTCGATCGATTGGAGCCGTTCTGCGAGGCCAGTGACCTGCTCCCGGCTCGGCAGGTTCATCGAGACGAGGTATTTCTCCATGAGCTCGCCGAGCTGCTTCTGAGCACCTGCAGCAACGCCGCCCGCACGGTTCACGGCTTGCGAAAACTCGGGCGACGACATGGCCTGGTTGGCGAAGGAGTTGAACCCCTTCTCCATCTCACCCATCATCTTCTGCCACATGGCGACGGGGTCGTTGGTCTTGTCGGTCATCGGCGTCCTCCTGGTATCGAGAGCTGCGACGCCCTTCTTTTTTTGGCCATACCACACCGTTGCGCGATGGCGGTCAACCGGCAGGTCATCCGGTGCGGCGCACGCGGCTTCTTTGCGGCGTGAAACCGTGCGATACACAGGGATCAGAAGCCAAGGGAACGCGCCCGTGACCGCTCATCAGCCGCCCCAAACCGTCCGCGCCAACGGCATCGACATCTGCTACGAGATTTTCGGCAACGACAATGCCGAGCCGCTGCTGCTGATCATGGGGCTCGGCGCACAGATGATCCATTGGGACGATGCGTTCTGCGAGCAGCTGGCCGTGCACGGCTTTCGCGTGATCCGCTTCGACAATCGCGACATCGGCAAGTCGAGCCATCTCACGGGCGGCAAACGGCTGACGCCGCTCGAGCTGCTGAAGCTGCGCTTTCTCAGGATTCCCGTGGCCGCCACCTACAAGCTGATCGACATGGCCAGGGACACGGTCGGACTGATGGACGCGCTCGGCATCAAGTCGGCACATCTGGTCGGAGCATCCATGGGTGGCATGATCGCGCAGGAGGTGACGCTGTCGTTTCCCGATCGCGTGCGCTCGCTGACCTCGATCATGTCGACCACAGGCAATCCGCGCGTGCCACCGCCATCACGCGAGGCCGCAGCCATGCTGATGGCGCCGCCACCGCGCAGCAAGGAGGAATTCATCGTCCGCTACGGCCAGACGTGGAAGGTGCTGCGCGCCGGTTCCTTCCCGGAGGAAGAAGCGCTCGATCCTGATCGCGCCGAGCGCGTGTTCGCGCGCGGGCTCAATCCCGCCGGCGTCGGCCGCCAGCTCCGCGCCGTGCTCGCCTCCGGCAGCCGCAAGGAGCGGCTGCATGCCGTGAAGACTCCGACGCTGGTCATTCACGGCACCGTCGATCCACTGGTCCGTCCCGAAGGCGGCAAGGACACCGCAGAATCAATTCCGGGCGCAAAGCTGTTGATGATCGACGGCATGGGCCACGCGCTGCCGATGCGCTTCTGGCCCGATATCATCCGCGCCATCGACAAGCACGCCCATGGCGCGTCGGCGCAGGCGGCGTAGACTGAAGCAAGTCTCCTCACGGTGACCATGTGAGCTTCCGGTTACTCTCTTAACGCAAGCCGGCGCGAGAGCTATACAGGCTCCCTCACTCGCAAGACAGAGGCCATCGGCCTCTCGGAGCTCACATGCATCTCGTCATCCGGTCCGTCGCAATGATTGCGGCTTCCATCCTCATGCTGTCCCTCGTCAACGGCGCCGCGGTCGCCGGCAGCACGCAGGAAGAAGCCAATCGCACCGCCGTTCTCGCCTTCTACGAGAAGGGCCTCAATCAGAAGGACGCTGATGCGGCCCTCGTCTATGTCGGCAACCTGTCCAGCACAATCCCAATGCCGCTGATGGCCCCGACGGCTTTCGCAAGTTCATCGGTTTTCTTCGTGAAAAATTTCCGAACTCGCACAGCGAGATCAAGCGCTCGTTCGTGGACGGCGACTATGTGATCCTGCACGTTCACGCGGTTCGCGAGCCCGGCACCAGGGGCAACGCGATCGTCGACATCTTCAAGCTGGAAAACGGCAAGATCGTCGAGCACTGGGACGTCGTGCAGCCGATCCCGGAAAGCCCGGCGAACAACAACACGATGTTCTAGTCCAGCTCAGAGGCGTAGCCCGGATGGAGCGCAGCGTAATCCGGGACCACTCTTGCACGCAGATCGACGGCCCCGGATTTCGCTGCGCTCCATCCGGGCTACGCCTAGCCGCTTAGCCCTTCCGCGCGATCCAGATCACGTGCCGCGCACCGCCGCCTCTTCCGGTGGCGCGGACGGCGACTTCGTTGACGTCGAAGCCGGCGCGTTTGAGACGCTTGGTGAATGCGGGGTTGGGTCCGGACGACCAGACCGCCAGCACGCCGCCCGGCCGCAGTGCCGTCTTCGCCGCCGTCAGCCCGCTCGCACTGTAGAGCGCGTCGTTGCCTTTCCGAGTCAGCCCCTCCGGTCCGTTATCGACGTCGAGGAGAATGGCGTCGTAGGCTGAGCTCTTCGCCCGGATGATTTCGCCGACATCGGTTTCCCGGATCTTCACCCTGACATCATCGAGGCTGTCGCCAAAGACCTCCGCCATCGGGCCACGCGCCCAGGCGACCACCGCAGGCACCAGCTCGGAAACCACGATCTTCGCCTTGCTCCCGAGCACGGTGAGCGCAGCACGCAACGTAAAGCCCATGCCGAGGCCGCCGATCAGGACGACGGGCTTTGTAACTTTCTCGATCTGCTTCGCCGCCAGCGTCGCAAGTGCCGCTTCCGAGCCCGACAGGCGGTTGTTCATCAGCTCGTTGGTGCCGAGCTTGATGGAAAACTCCTTGCCACGCTTCATCAGGCGGAGCTCTTCGTCGGAGCCAGGAATCTTGGCGGTGTCGATCTTTTCCCAGGGAATCATGCGAGAGCTTTAGCACGATTTGCCTCGTAGCCCGGATGGAGCGAAGCGCAATCCGGGAAACGCTCTCGTGAGGAAAGACCGCCCCGGATTTCGCTGCGCTCCATCCGGGCTACGGGAGCACGCTTTGGGCTACCCTCCGGCCCAGACATCCAGCACATAGCGGTTCTTCGCGCCCATGTCCTCGATCCAGCGCACGCTGGCGGCGGCATCGCTGCCGCTCTTCTCGCGGTGGATCGCAACCAGCGCCGCCTTCACGTCGGGCTCCATCTTGCCGCCATCGCCGCAGACATAGATGATGGCGCCCTGCTCCATCAGCGGCCAGACCTTGTCCTTCTCTGCAGCGAGCACATGCTGCACATAGGTCTTCGGCCCGTCCGCGCGCGAGAATGCCGTAAAGAGCTCGGTGATGCCGCTTGCCGCCAGCGCCTTCAGCTCCTCCGCGTAGAGGAAATCCTGATCGGGATGGCGGCAGCCGAAGAACAGCATGGCCGGGCCGAGCGTGGCGCTTTTGGCCTTGCGCGCGGCGCGCTCCTGGAGGAAGCCGCGGAACGGCGCAAGTCCCGTCCCCGGGCCGATCATGATGATCGGCACCGACGGATCATCCGGCAGGCGGAAGCCGGCCTTGGTCTCGCGCACGGTGGCGTAGATCGCATCGCCCGCACGCCGATTGGCGAGATAATTCGAGCAGATGCCCTTGTAGGTACCGCGGCCGGAGGCGGCCGGCCCCTCGACCACGCCGACCGTGACGCTGCAACGCGCTGGGTCCACCGACGGCGAGGACGAGATCGAGTAATAGCGCGGCGCCAGCAGGGAGAGCATTTCCAGATAGACATGGAACGGCAGTTCGCAGGCCGGGTATTCGAGCAGCAAGTCAAACACCGATTTGCGCCGAGCCAGGATCTCGGTGCGGTAACGCTCCAGCGTTTCAGCCTCCTCGCCGACAAAGGCCAGCAGTTTTGGCTTGGTGACCGGGCAGCGGGTGTGCTCGGCCATGATCTGGATCTGCTTCCGCGTCGCCACCTGCTGCAGCTCGACGAACTCGCTGAGCAGGCGGCCGACCGACACGGCATCACCGACAGGCAATTGCGCGCGGCGGCCCTCAGCGACCTGAAGCCTGATCTGGTCGGCCGGCAGGAAACCGAAACGGCGGGCAACCGAATCCACCAGCGTCGGATCATTGCGCGGGACGACGCTCAAATGATCGCCGACACGATAGGTGACGTTGGCCGGCAGCTGCACCTCGATATGGCGCGTCGAGCGTTCCGACGGATTGGACCCGGTCTTGTTCTGAAGCTCGTCATTGACCAGCACCTTCATCGCCACTGCGCCACCCTGGGCGACGATGGTGTTGACGGCGGTCACCGCAACAGGCTCGATCGCATAGAGCGGATCGTCTTCCGCGGTGCGGGTGAAGTTCCAGTCGATGCCGAATTCCTTGGTCGCGACCTGGGCGGCCGCCGGGAACCATTTCTGGAACTGGCCGTCGAGATCGCTGCGCGCATCGCCCTCGCCGCGCGGATAGACCGCGCGGGCACCGTGCTTGGACAATTGCTCGTCGATGAAGCGCGGCACCGATTGATAGGTCGCGGCCCAGTCGCTGTTGCCGCAGCCGAACACGGCGTAGCGCACCTTGGCAAAGGCATCCTGCGGCAGGTCGTCGCCGAGCCATTTGACGAACTGCGTCGCATTGTCAGGCGCCGCGCCGTTGTAGGAGGCGCAGATGATCAGCACGCCGCCCTCCTGCGGCAGCTTGCCGACGTAATCGTCGAGCGGCCCGAGATGCACGGCAAAGCCGTTGATCTCCGCGAGGTCCGCCATGCGCGTCGCGAGCTCTTCGGCAGTGCCGAGATTGGAGCCGTAGAGCACCAGCATCGGCGTGTTGTGACCTGGCCGCGCCGTCGGCTGACGCGGCGCTTTCGGCATCGAGGATGCAGCCACCACGGGCCCGCCATAGGCGCCGCGCTCGCGATCGGCGCGCGGACGCACCTTGATCTTGAAGCCTTCCGGCTTCATCGTCAGCGTTTCCTTCAGATGCATCTGGTAGCGCTGATGGTCGATCAGCTTGAAGCGCTGGAGGATCATGCCGAGCGCAAGCGCGGCCTCGTGCATGGCAAAGCCGCGCCCGATGCAGGCGCGCTGGCCGTTGCCGAATGGCTTCCAGGCATTGATCGGCCGCTTGGCTTCCGCTTCGCGGCTGAAGTTTTCGGGGTCGAACGCATCCGGATTCGGTCCCCAGACCGAGGGATCGCGATGCAGCGCGGTCACCAGGATGGTGATGAACGTACCCTTCCGGAGCTTGTACTTGCCGCTGCCGATGGTCTCGTCCGCGAGCGGTGAGATGCCGTAGGCCGGCGCCGGGGACCACAGCCGCAGCGCTTCTTTCAGGATCTGCGTGATGTAGGTGAGCTGCGTCACCTGCTGATAGGTCGGCTTCGCATCGACGTTGGGGCCGAAGACGCGGTCGACCTCGTCATAGGCCTTCTTGAGAATGTCCGGATGCTTGAGCAGCGCATAGAGCGTAGTGGACAACAGGCCGCTGGTGGTCTCGTGGCCCGCGATCAGGAACGTGTTGATCTGGTAGCGGATGTTGACGTCGTCGAGCTGCTCGCCGGTCGAGCGATCGACGCCGGTCATCATCGCCGCGAGCATGTCCTTCTTGTCGTCGACGGCGTCCGCGCTCTTGCGCCGCTCGGCGATGATCTCGTCGACCATCTTGTTCATGAAGTCGACGTCTTCGCCCATGGTCTTGCGCCGCTTCTGCATCCAGAGCTGCTCGAACGGCAGGCCGCGCGTCATCATGATGGTTTCGAGCGAGCGCACCAGCGACTCGACGAAGGGGTGGTAGTCGCGCCGGTAGAACGAATTGAAGCGGTACTCGAAGCCGCACAGGCCGATCGTATCAAGTGTCAGTGCGGTCATGTCGTGGACGACGTCGATCTCGTCGTCGGCGTTGAGCCGCTCCCATTTGTGGACGAGCTGCTCGGCGATGTCGACCATGCTCGGATGGTAGGACTGCATGGCGCGGTTGCCGAAGGGCTGGAGCAGGATGTTGTGCGCCTTGCTCCAGTTCGGCTCGCGTGTGTCGGCCGTGAACAGGCCGTCGCCGCCGACCGCCCGCACGCGCCGTAGCGCGCCGCGCACCGCCTTGTCGAAGCGCTTCTCGTCGGAGAGCTCGTCGACGAGGTCGTGGCCGGAGACGACGACGATCGGCGAACCCATCATGTCGAGCCAGAAGATCGGGCCGAGCTCCTTGGCGAGCCGGGTCAGGTGCTGCACGGGGGCCGCCGAGTCCAGCGACAGCATGTTGCCGACCACCGGTTTGGTCGGCGGTTGCGGGATCGGGTCCAGACGGTTCTTGGATGACATCGAAATGTAGTCCCCCTGCTTCAATGTCGTCATTGCGAGCGAAGCGAAGCAATCCAGAAATGTATCCGCGGAGGCAGTCTGGATTGCTTCGTCGCTTCGCTCCTCGCAATGACGAGTTCGCAAATGACGCGCGCTAGCCGAACCGCCTTCTACGCCATTCGATCAGCTTGGCGCTGACCTCTTCCGGCTTCTCCTGTTGCGTCCAATGACCGCTGTCGTGGACCAGGTATTTTTCCAGATCGGGAATCAGCTTGTCCATGCCATCGGCGGAAGACGGCGGCAGCACCGCGTCGTTCTCGGCCATGATCATCAGCGACGGCACCCGCACGGTGTGATCGAGCCCCTCGGAGCGCAGCCAGTTGCGCGACATGTTGCGGTACCAGTTGATGCCGCCGGTGAAGCCCGTCCTGGTGAAATTGTCGACGAACACCTTTTTCTCCTCCGGCGACAGGATCGGCGTACGCGGATCGTGCTTCGCGTCGTAAGCCGCAATCATCTGCGGAAACGCCAGATTGACCCGCGGCGAAGCGCCGACGCCGGCAACCACTTCCTCTGCCGGCGCGTCGGGTGGGCGCGGCGCCGGCTTGCGCATGAACGCGTCGAAGGTCTGCTCGACGCGGCTGCCAAAGATCCTGTCGGGCTCACGCGACGGGTCCTGGAACTGAACGATGTACATCTTGTCGCCGAACCGCGCCCGCAGGAGTTCGATCGGATCGGCCCAGGCACGGTTGGTATGGGGGGTATTGATGCCGACCACGCCGGCGACACGGCCGATATGCCGCAGCGGCATCTGCCAGACGATGAAGCCGCCCCAGTCGTGGCCGACGAAGATCGCCTTGTCGATCTCCAGATGATCGAGCAGTCCGACCAGATCGCCGGTCAGGTGCTCGATGTCGTAGTCCTCGACCGGCTCGGGCCGGTCGGTCGCGCCATAACCACGCTGGTCCGGCGCGATCACGCGGATGCCGGCCTCACTCAGCGCCTTGATCTGGTGGCGCCAGGAGAAGGCGAGCTCGGGCCAGCCATGACACAGCACAATCGGCGGCGTGTCGGTGACCGGGCCTGCCTCGTAATAGCCCATGCGGATTCCGTTCGTCTGTACGAACTTGAGCGGCGGCATTTCGATCATCACAACATTCCTACTCGGCAGCGCCCTTGATGTCGGCCACGGGCGGAGCATAGGCCGCCTCCAGCGCAGCGAACTCCTCCGGCAGCATGTCGCTCATCACCTGCACGTGCGGAATGATGTTGGCGCCGACGATGAAGCCGAAATCGAGCTGGTCGCGATAACTCTGCACGGTGATGTTGAGCGCCTGTCCGTGCGTCGAAATCGACACCGGGAAGATATGCAGCAGCTCGGCGCCCGCGGCATAGAGCGTCTGCCGCGGCCCCGGCACGTTGGACACCGTGATGTTCGCGGCCGGCGGCAGCACGTCCGACAGGTCGGAACGGCTGTACAGCAACGCCATGATCTGGACGACGATCGGCGCGCCCAGCATCGAGATGTTTGAGACCTGCGGCATCAATGCCCGCAGCGGGTGCGACATCTCCTTGGACTTGGTCGATTGCGCGATGATGGCTTCGAGCCGCGCCTTGGGATCTTCGATGTTGGTCGCGATCGAGCAGATCATGCCGAACACCTGATTGTTGGCCTCGGTGTTGCCCTCCTCACGCAGCGAGATCGGCACGGCGGCGGTCAGCGATTTCGCGGGCAGCGTACCGTATTGCTTGAGGTAGCGCCGGACCACGCCGGAGGCGAGCGCCAGCACGACGTCGTTGAGCTTGCCGCCGGCCTGTTTCGCCAGCGCCTTGGATCGCGACAGCGAAATCGAGACGCCGGCGAAGCTGCGTTCGGACGAGATCGACTTGTTGAGCATGGTCGGCGGCGACACCATGCTGGCAAGGCTCTCGCGCGACTTGGGATCGGAGATCTTGCCGAGCACGTCGGAGACGCTCTTGACCATGGTCGGGATATTGCCGGCGAAGCGCACCGCACTTTCGATCTGGTACATCGCGTTGTCGAACAGGATCGAGCCGATATCGCTCTTGCCCGTGCGCGGCAGTTGCAAGTTCTTCGCGGCCGCCGAGGCATCGAGCGGCTGGGTGAAGAGCTGCTGGTAGGAATCGAGCAGGTTCGCCGCGATGTCGCGCGGCTCCTGTCCAGGCTTCGCGCCGCCCGTCGGCGGATCGACCTTCCGCGGGACCGGCGAGATGTCGTAGATCATGTTGGTCAGCGCCGCACCGGCGCCACCGTCGATGGCGGCATGGTGCATCTTGGAATAGAGCCCGACCTCGTTGTCCTTCATGCCCTCGAACACGTAGAACTCCCAGAGCGGGCGCGCGCGATTGAGCAGCTTGGCGTGCATCCAGCCGACGATGCGCTCGAGCGTGGCGCGATCGCGCGGCGCCGGCAGGCTGGCGCGGAAGATATGACGATCGATGTCGAACTGGTCGTCCTCGACCCAGGAGGGATGGTCGATGTCGAGCGGCGCCTTCTCCAGCCGCGCTTTGAGGATCGGCGCGATGTGCAGACGCGAGACGATCATCGCCTTGAAGTCTTCGAAGAAGTCGCCCTTGTAATCGTCGGGCAGGCGAAAGATCGCCATGCTGCCGACATGCATCGGCATCTCAGGCGTTTCCAGATAGAGAAACGACGCGTCTAGCGACGACAGCTTCTTACCGTCAGCCATAGTTCCCTCCCGAATAGTTTGACGGGCGCCTTAGGCAGCGCTTCTCGTCAGGTCGATATTGCCCGCTCCGACGGGGCATATGCAATGGCAAACGGCCCGGCCCGGTCAAATGGCCAGAACTCTCCCTCCGGTTGCGCCAGGCGATCAGCCACGGCCCACAGCGCCGCAGGGTTCACACCGAGCCCGATATGGCTGGCCAGATGCACCTCGACGTTCTCGGCACGGTCCGAGGGGCGCAGCAGACAGGTCCGCCAGTTCACGACACCGTCGGCACGCGAATAAATCGACGTCGCCGGCACCGGCAGATCGCCGGCGATCGCCTCGCGCAGTTCCGCCATATCCTCGACGCGCTCACCGGACAGCGCCTCGTAGAGCCGCGTCGCATTGGTCGCCCGTATGTCGTTGGCGAACGGACTGCCGAGTGTGACGACGTAACGGACCATCTCGGGCGCCTGGAGCGCGAGATCGCGGGCATAGACGCCGCCGAGACTCCATCCGACCAGACTGACCTTGCGCCCGCTCGCGGCATGGATTTCGGCAAGCCGCGCGCGCAAGGCTTCGCGCATCCGCCCGAGCCCACCGAGATTGCGGCCCATCCTCCAGGCATGCGCCTCATAGCCAAGCTCGCCGAGATAACGCCGCATCGGCGCCATCGACAAATCGCTGGCGAGAAAACCGGGCAGCGCCAGCACCGGATGGCCGTCGCCCCTGGGCGCGCGCATCAGGACCGGCGACAGCAGCAGGCTCGCGTTGAACTCGAACAGGCCGCGGGCTTCGGCGAGCAGCAAACCAAGGCCCGGCGGACGAAGCCGGCCCGAATCCTGCGGCCTGTCCGGCCCGGGCGGCATTATTTCTTCTTGTCGCTGCTACGCGGGCTGCCGAGGCCGGCCATGGTGACGAACATGTCCTGAAACCGCTCGGCGATCTTGGGATCGAAAGTGAACCAGCTCTGGATCAGCGATTCCGGCGAGACCTTCTCGATGTTGGACATCATCTGCTGTTGCAACTTGTCCATCACGGCGGTCTGCATCGGCATCACGTCGGGGAGTCCGAAGAACTGGCGGGCCTCAAGGGGGGTACAGTCGATTTCGATGTTAACTTTCATGTCCCCTCCGGATGAGATTCGAGCGGCGTCACACAGTATCGCCGCGACATGGCGTGCGACGCAAGCGACCTGAGGCGGGGGCCGGACGCCGGCCTCCGCAATCGGCGGATATGGTCAATCAACTCGCCCCGCCGGATTAGCATTCCGCCGGGCAGCCTGTGGGGTCGTTTCCGCGTTTATTCCCTGGGGCCTTGCCTGTCGAAAGTCGAATATCGCCCGCTGGCCTTTCACCCCCAAATTGCCGGCCAGCATTGCTGCACAGCGGTGCAACTTGGCGCGTTCCTTGCTGGAATGGCGCTTGCACGGGTCGAGAACTCTGGGCAACATGGATCGATCAGCCCCGCCGAACAATCAAAAATGACGGCGCGGGCGAGTGGAGAGGGTCAAGAATGTCAGTCGGACGAAGTCTGTTTGCGGCGACGCTCGCCGGTATGCTTGCGTTGGCGGCCACGCCGGCGTCGAGCCAGACGCTGCGCTACGCCAACCAGGGTGAGCTCAAATCGCTCGACCCCTATACGCTGAACGAGTCGACCACCAGTGCCCATCTCGGTCATGTCTATGAGGGCCTGGTTGCCCGCGACAAGGATTTGAAGATCATCCCCGCGCTCGCCGAAAGCTGGGAGACGCCGGAGCCGACACGCTGGCGCTTTCACCTGCGCAAGGGCGTGAAGTTCCACAATGGCGACCCCTTCACCGCGGACGACGTGGTGTTCTCAGCCGAGCGCGTGCGAGCGAAAGGTTCGAATTTCCAGAGCCGCGTTCCCGCCGATGCCAAGGCCGTCAAGATCGACGATTACACCGTCGATTTCATCCTGACCTCGCCCAATCCCATCCTGACCGCGCTGTGGGCGACCTGGTACATCATGGACAAGAAATGGGCAGAGGCGAACGATGCAGTGGCACCGACGCCCGCCGCCGCGACGACCCCGAGCTACGCCTCGCTGCATGAAAACGGCACCGGCCCTTTCATCATCGAGAGCCATCAGCCGGGCGTGAAGACCGTCTACAAGGCCAACCCGAACTGGTGGCGCAAGCCGGAGCATAATCTGAAGGAAATCGTTTTCACGCCGATCGCCAACCCCGCCACGCGTGTTGCCGCGCTGCTGTCGGGCGAGGTTGACGTGATCGAGCCGGTGCCGGTCCAGGACATCGAGCGCGTCAAAGCGAGCCCGAACGCGACCGTGCTGACGGGACCCGAGCTCCGCACCCTCTTCGTCGGCATGGATCAGGCGCGCGATGAGCTGCTGTATTCCAACATCAAGGGCAAGAACCCGTTCAAGGATGTTCGCGTGCGCGAAGCCGTCTACCGCGCGATCGACATCGAGCTGATCAAGAATCGCGTGATGCGCGGCCTCGCCACACCGTCGGCATTGATGGTGGCCCCGGAGATCTTTCCGTCGAAGGACTTCACCCGTCCGAAATTCGATCCCGATGCCGCCAAGAAGCTCCTCGCCGACGCCGGCTATGCGGACGGTTTCGAGGTGACGATGGACTGCCCGAACGATCGTTACGTCAATGACGCAGCCATCTGCCAGGCAATCGTCGGCATGCTCGCCCGCATCAACATCAAGGTGGACTTGCTGGCGCAACCAAAGGCCCAGTATTTCGCCAAGGTGCTGAAGCCCGGCGGCTACAAGACTTCGCTGTACATGCTGGGCTGGACCCCGGATACGCTCGATTCCCAGAACGTGCTGCACGACATCATGGGCTGCCGGGACGATCCCAAGGATCCCAACCGCGGTGAGGCCAATCTCGCAGGCTATTGCAACAGGCAGTTCGACGAGCTTGCCGACAAGGTTTTGATGGAATCCGATACGACCAAGCGCGATCAGCTGATCAAGCAGGCTTTCGAGGTCTCGATCAAGGACTGGGCCTATGTCCCGCTGCATCAGCAGGCGCTCGCCTGGGGCGTGTCGAAGAAGGTGAAGCTGACCCAGCGTGCGGACAACATGGTCATGTTGTACTGGGCGACCAAGCAAGACGAGTAAGTGTCGACAAGTTGTGAAGTCCCGGAAGCCATCGCTTTCAAGATCTGGCTTCCGGGACTTGCTGTTTCGGGCTAACGCGATGATGCGCGCCCCTAAAGAGATGTGAAAGGAACAGATGCTCGCTTTCACACTGCGCCGAGCCATCCAGGCCGTCGGCGTCATGATTGCGGTCGGGATCATCTCCTTCTCGATGTTTCGCTTCGCTGGCGATCCTGTGAACCAGATGGTCGGGATGGATACGTCGAGCGCCGAACGCGCCGCGATCCGCAAGTCGCTCGGCCTCGACGATCCCGTGATCGTGCAGTTCGGTCGCTATATCGGCAACGCCGCGCAGTTCAAGTTCGGCGTGTCCTACCAGTTCCGCCTACCGGTCACCAATCTGCTGATGGAGCGGATGCCCGCGACGCTGGAGCTCGCGATCTGCGCCACAATCTTCGCGATGGTCACCGGCATCCTGATGGGAGTCTATTCGGCGCTGCGCCGTGATAGCTGGCTCTCGCATATATTCCAGGCCGTCTCACTGATCGGCATCTCGCTGCCGACCTTCCTGATCGGCATTCTCATGATCTACCTGTTCTCGGTGACGCTCGGCTGGCTGCCCTCGTTCGGGCGGGGTGACGTCGTGCATATCGGCTGGTGGACGACGGGCCTTCTGACCCTGTCCGGCTTGAAAGCGTTGATCATGCCTTCGATTACACTCGGCTTGTTCCAGATGACGCTGATCATGCGGCTCGTCCGTGCGGAGATGCTGGAAGTCATGCGCACCGACTACATCCGCTTCGCCCGCGCCCGCGGGCTCACCACGCGGGCGATCCATTTCGGCCACGCGCTGCGCAATACGATGGTTCCCGTGATCACGGTGGCGGGGCTACAATTTGGCTCGGTAATTGCTTTCGCAATCATCACCGAGACCGTGTTCCAGTGGCCGGGCATGGGCCTCCTGTTCGTGCAGGCCGTTCAGAACGTCGATATCCCGATCATGGCGGCCTACCTGATGATGGTGTCGCTGATCTTCGTCACCATCAATCTCATGGTTGATATCCTCTACACCATCGTCGATCCGCGGCTGCGCTCGACGGTCAGCCGGGCGCACTGAGATGAGCGAGGCCGTCGTTCCGCACACGACCGAGAAGCGCACCGCCGCTGCACCCGGCTGGTTCAGGCGCGCACTGGACAGCGATCTGTTCTATTCGTTCCGCCGCTCCAAGATCACCATGATCGCGGCTGCAGTCACGCTGCTGTTCTTCCTGATCGCGATCTTTGCCCCGATTCTATCGGTGCAAAATCCGTTCGACCCGGCACAGCTCCAGCTGATGAACTCGCGCATCTCGCCGCTCTGGACTGCCGATGGTCAAAGCCCGTTCCTGCTCGGCACCGACGAGCAGGGCCGCGACGTGCTGTCCGCGATCCTCTACGGCCTGCGCATCTCGCTGCTCGTCGGCGTCCTCGGCGTCGTCCTGTCCGGCGCACTCGGCATCCTGCTCGGGCTGACGGCCGGCTATTTCGGCGGCGCCGTCGACGGGCTGATCATGCGCATCGCCGACGTACAGCTTTCCTTCCCGGCGATCCTGATCGCGCTTTTGATCAACGGCATCGCCAAATCGGTCTTTGGCAACAAGCTCGACGAGATGAGCATGCTGGCGGTCCTGGTCTTCGCGATCGGCCTGAGCTTCTGGGTGCAATATGCGCGCACGGTGCGCGGCTCGGTCATGATCGAGAAGAACAAGGATTATGTCGCAGCTGCGCAATTGATTGGCCTGCCTGCCCCCGTGATCATGCTGCGCCACGTGCTGCCCAACACCACGGGGCCGATCCTCGTGATCGCCACTATCAATCTCGCGCTCGCCATCATCACCGAGGCGACGCTGTCCTTCCTCGGCTCGGGCATGCCCGAGACCATGCCCTCGCTCGGCACGTTGATCCGGATCGGCAACGGATATCTGTTCGCAGGCGAATGGTGGATCGTCGCATTCCCCGGAATCGCACTCGCCGCGCTGATCCTGTCCATCAACCTGCTGGGCGACTGGCTGCGCGACGCGCTCAACCCGAAACTTCGATGAGTATGCCTCGCTCATGACCGAACCTGTTCTCTCCGTGCGCAATCTCCAGGTCGAGTTCTCCTCGCGCCGCGGCACGCTGCGCGCCATCGACGGCGTCTCCTTCGACATCGCCAAGGGCGAGGTGTTAGGGGTGGTCGGCGAATCCGGCGCCGGCAAATCCGTCACCGGCCTCTCGGTGATCGGCCTGATCGATCCGCCCGGCCGCATCTCCGGCGGCGAGATCCGCCTGTCGGGCCTGCGCATCGATGACCTGCCGCCGGAAGAGCTGCGCCGCGTTCGCGGCAAACGGATCGGCATGATCTTCCAGGATCCCCTCACCTCGCTTAATCCGTTGTACAGGGTCGGCGACCAGATCATCGAGACGATCCGGACCCACCTCAATCTGTCCGAGACGGCCGCCCGCCGCCGCGCCATCGACCTGCTCGCCGAAGTCGGAATTCCCGCGCCGGAAAAGCGCATCGACGGCTATCCCCATGAATTCTCCGGCGGCATGCGCCAGCGCGTGGTGATTGCGCTGGCGATCTGCGCCGAGCCGGAGCTGATCATTGCGGACGAGCCGACCACCGCGCTCGACGTCTCCGTACAGGCGCAGATCATCTCGCTGATCAAGCGCCTGGGGCGCGACCACGGCACGGCCGTGATGCTGGTGACCCACGACATGGGCGTGATCGCCGAGGCCTCGGACCGCGTGGCCGTGATGTATGCCGGCCGCGTCGCCGAGATCGGCCCGGTGCAGGATGTCGTCAGGAATCCGCTGCATCCCTACGCCAAAGGCCTGATGGGGGCGATCCCGACGCTTGCCGGCGAGGACAAGCGCCTGGTGCAAATTCCCGGCTCGATGCCGCGGCTATCGGCGATCCCGCGCGGCTGCTCATTCAATCCGCGCTGCGCGTCCGCGTTCGATCGCTGCCGAATCGACCGGCCGGAGCCGCTGCCGCGCGGCACGCAGTCGGTCGCCTGTCATCTCTACGACAACGTGCCGGCGGAGAGCGCGGCATGAGCACGCCCTTCGTCCAGGCCACCAATCTGCGCCGTGTCTTCGACGTCTCGAAGCCCTGGCTCAACCGTGTGCTCGAAGGCGGGCAGCTCGAATATCTCAAGGCTGTCGACGGCGTTACCTTTGACATCAGGAAGGGCGAGACCTTTGCGCTGGTCGGCGAGTCCGGCTCGGGCAAGACCACGGTGGCGCGAATGGTGGTTGGCCTTCTGCCGCCAAGCTCCGGCGACGTCCTGATCGACGGCATCCCGATGGCCGATCCGCGGCACGCGATGGCGCGGCGAAAGCTCCGCCGCCGCATCCAGATGATCTTTCAGGACCCCTATGCAAGCCTGAATCCGCGCTTCCGCGTCGATGCCATCATCTCCGAGCCGATCCGCGCCTTCGACCTGATCCAGGGCGAGCGCGACATCCAGGCCCGCGTCGGCGAACTCCTCAGCCTCGTCGGCCTGCACCCCGACGACCGCCTGAAATTCCCGCATGAATTCTCCGGCGGCCAGCGCCAGCGCATCGCAATCGCGCGCGCTCTCGCCTCCGACGCAGAGTTCATCGTTTGCGACGAGCCGACCTCGGCGCTCGACGTCTCCGTGCAGGCGCAGATCCTCAACCTGATGCGCGACCTCCAGGACAAGTTCGGTCTGACCTACATGTTCATCAGTCACAACCTCGCCGTGGTCCGCCACATGGCGAGCCGCGTCGGCGTGATGTATCTCGGCCGTATCGTCGAGATCGCTGAAGGCAAGGAATTGTTCGCCCGCCCGCGCATGCCCTACACCAAGATGCTGCTCGGCGCCGTGCCCGATCTCGCCATGAGCGGCCGCCAGCGCATTCCGGTCAAGGGCGAGATCCCGAACCCGATCAATCCGCCCCCCGGCTGCGCCTTCAATCCGCGCTGCCCGCTGGCGTTCGATCTTTGCCGCAAGGAAGCGCCTGAACTGATCGACGGCGTCGCCTGCCACGCCGTTAACACCGCGCCGGTCCCGGCGTGACGCGCGCGTGCCATGCAGCCTGTGCATTGGCGGCACGGCATTGCCTGTGATCAATTGCGCGCGCCGCAACTGAGGTAACCCATGGCCAGCAACGTCAATCCCGATCCCTTCACGACGCGCCCCGAGATCGAGGGCACCTTCGGGGTCGTCGCCACCACACACTGGATCGCGACCGCCGTCGGCATGGCTATCCTCGAAAAAGGCGGCAACGCCTTCGATGCCGGCGTCGCCACCGCCTTTACGCTCCAGGTGGTCGAGCCGCATCTGAACGGCCCCGGCGGGGACGTGCCTGTGATCGTGCATGATGTGAAGCGCGGCCGCACCGAAGTAATCTGCGGCCAGGGTCCGGCGCCGGCGCGCGCCACCATCGCGCATTACAAGAGCGAAGGCCTCGACATGGTGCCCGGCACCGGTCTGCTCGCCGCCTGCGTTCCCGGCACCTTCGAATCCTGGATGATGCTGCTGCGCGACTACGGCACGATGCGCGTGCGCGACGTGCTGGAGCCCGCGATCTCCTACGCCCGTGACGGCTACCCGCTGGTCGAGCGCGCCTGCGCCACGATCCAGACCGTCGAGCAATTGTTCCGCAAGCACTGGCCGACCTCGGCCGCGGTCTATCTGCCGAACGGCGAAGTGCCGAAGCCCGGCACGCTCTTCACCAACAAGACACTGGCTGAGACCTACTCCCGCATTCTCAGCGAAGCCGAAAGCGGCGGTGGCGGCCGTGATGCCGAGATCGAGCGCGCGCGAAAAGCCTGGTCGCAAGGCTTTGTCGCGGAGGCCATCGACAAGTTCTGCCGGACTCAGGAAGTGATGGACGTCAGCGGCTCGCCGCATCGCGGCGTGCTCGCGGCCGACGACATGGCGCGCTGGCAGCCGACGGTCGAGGCGCCGCTCACCTACGATTACGGCCGCTACACCGTCTGCAAGGCCGGCGTATGGAGCCAGGGCCCGGTGACGCTGCAACAGCTCGCACTGCTCAAGGGCTTTGCACTCGACGGGCTCGATCCAACCGGGCCGGAATTCATCCATCTCCAGATCGAATGCGCAAAACTTGCTTTCGCGGACCGCGAGAAATTCTACGGCGATCCCAAGTTCAGCGAGATCCCGGTCGCGACACTGCTGTCGGACGCCTATAATGACGAGCGCCGCAAGCTCGTCACCGACAGGGCTTCGCTCGATCTCCGGCCCGGCGCGATCGAGGGCTTTGGCGGCGTGGTCAAGCTGCGCCGCGCTGAAGGCCAACGCGAGGCCGTTGGCGCGCTCGGCGCCGGTGAACCGACCGTGGGGCGCTTCGGCGAGGTGCGCGGCGACACCGTGCATTTCGACATCATCGACAAGGCTGGCAACATGGTGTCCTCGACGCCGTCGGGAGGCTGGCTGCAATCATCGCCTGTCATTCCCGAGCTGGGTTTCTGCCTCGGCAGCCGCGCACAAATGTTCGATCTGGAGGAAAACCAACCCGGTTCGCTCGCGCCCGGCAAGCGGCCGCGCACCACGTTGTCGCCGACCATGGCGCTGCGCGACGGCGAGCCGTATCTCGCCTGGGGGTCGCCCGGCGGCGACCAGCAGGACCAGTGGATCACGCAGTTCTTCCTGCGCCATGTCCATTGCAACCTCAATCTCCAGGAATCGATCGACGCCCCGGCCTGGCACTCCGAGCATTTCCCGATCTCGTTCTGGCCGCGCACCGCGCGCCCCGGCGTGCTCGTGGTCGAGAACCGCGTGCCCAAGGCGACGATCGAGAATCTTCGTGAGCGCGGGCATATCGTCGAGGTCGGGCCCGACTGGTCGGAGGGCCGCCTTACCGCGGCCTCGCGCGTCGGGGTGCGCCGCCGCGCCGCCGCCAATCCCCGCGGCATGCAGGGCTACGCCGCGGGACGATGAAGGCAGCACATGACCTGGTCGATCATCGCGCGAGACCCTGCCACCGGCCAGTTCGGCATTGCGGTAGCGACCCGCTTCTTCGCCGTCGGCGCACGCGTGCCCTACATCGCGGCCGGCCTCGGCGCGATCGCGACGCAGGCCTTCGTCAATCCCTATTACGGCATCGACGGCGTCAGGCTCTTGCGTGAGGGCCTGAACGTTCATGACGTTCTCGCCACCTTGCTCGCGAGCGACGACGGGCGCGAAAGCCGCCAGATCCACATCATGGATGCGAGCGGCGAGATTGCTGCGCATACCGGGCGCGATTGCGTCGACTGGTGTGGTCACATCGCGGGCAGCGGCTTCTCCATCGCCGGCAACATGCTGGCCGGCGCCGACGTGCTCGACGAGACCGCAAAGACCTACATCGCCAACGACACCCTGCCCTTTCCGCGCCGCCTGCTCGCCGCCATGCGCGCGGGCGAAGCCGCAGGCGGCGACAAGCGTGGCAAACAATCCGCGGCGCTCCTGATCCACGGCGAGGAGGAATGGCCGGCGCTGGACATTCGCGCCGACGATCATCCAGATCCGCTTGGTGAGCTCGAACGGCTTGAGCGCGTCAGCCAGGAACTCTGGGTGCATTTCCGCCCCTCCATGCCGACACGGCAGAACCCGGCCGGCAACACCGATCGCAGCGTCATCGAGGCCACCATCAAAGCTGCTCAGGCGAAACAAGCATGAGCGCAAGCCCTCTCATCGAGATCAAGGATCTGCGCATCCGCTTCCACGGCGATGACGGCCGCGTGACCCATGCGGTCGACAGCGTCGATCTCAGCGTCGCCAACGGCGCAACGCTCGGCCTCGTCGGCGAATCCGGCTGCGGCAAGAGCGTGACGTCGCTGGCGATCATGGGCCTGCTGCCGAAGCAGAGCGCAGAGATATCCGGAACGATCCGCTTCGACGGCTTTGATCTCTTGAAGACCTCGGACCAGACGCTGCGCGACCTCCGCGGCAATCGGCTCGCAATGATCTTCCAGGAGCCGATGACCTCGCTCAACCCGAGCTTCACCATCGGCGACCAGATCACCGAAACGATCCTGCGTCATCGTGGCGGCTCGCGGAAGAGCGCGCGCGAGCGGGCGATCGAGCTGTTGCGCCGCGTCCACATACCCTCGCCCGAGCGACGGATCGACGAATATCCGCACAAGCTCTCCGGCGGCATGCGCCAGCGCGTGATGATCGCGATGGCGCTCGCCTGCGATCCGCGCCTGCTGATCGCAGACGAGCCGACCACAGCGCTCGACGTCACCCTGCAGGCGCAGATCCTCGAGCTGATGCGCGAGCTGAAGGCCGCGAGCGGCGCCGCCATCATCCTGATCACCCACGATCTCGGCGTGGTCGCCGAGGTCTGCGACGAGGTCGCTGTGATGTATGCCGGCGAGATCGTCGAGCGCGCGCCGGTCGACGAATTGTTCGCTACCCCGCAGCATCCCTATACGGTCGGCCTGCTCGGCTCGATCCCGCGCCTCGACCATCGCGCCGAGCAGCTCGCGACCATCGAGGGCATGGTGCCGAACATGGCCCAGCCGCCCGCCGGCTGCCGCTTCAGCGCGCGCTGCCCGTTCGTGCTGGACGCCTGCATCAAGGCGCCGCCGCCGCTGGTCGAAGTCAGCCCCGGCCACCTCTCGCGCTGCATCCGCGCGCCGCTCGAACTGCTGGTGTCGTGATGGCGCTGCTCGAGGTCGAAGGCCTGGTCAAGCATTTCGTCGCCGAGCGCTCGCTGTTCGGCCGGGCGCTGGCGCATGTCAAAGCGGTCGATGGCGTGTCCTTCTCGCTCGACGCCGGCAAGACACTTGCGCTCGTCGGCGAATCCGGTTGCGGCAAGTCCACCGTCAGCCGCCTGGTGCTGCGGCTGATCGAGCCGGATGCCGGCGCAATCCGTTTCGAGGGCCGCGATCTCCTCGCACTTGACGCTAGCGCGCTGCGCGCCTTTCGCCGCGAAGCGCAGATCATCTTCCAGGACCCTTACGCCTCACTCAATCCGCGCATGACGGTCGGCCAGATCCTGACCGAGCCACTGGCGCTGCACGACCTCGTGCCGCCAGCGCAGCGGCGCGAGCGCGTCGCGGAAATCCTGCGGCTGGTCGGGCTTGAGCCGCGGCTCGAGCGGCGCTATCCGCACGAATTCTCCGGCGGCCAGCGCCAGCGCATCGCCATCGCCCGCGCGCTCGCGGTTGAACCCAAACTGATCATCTGCGACGAGCCGGTCTCGGCGCTCGACGTCTCGATCCGCTCGCAGATCCTCAACCTGCTGCGCGAGCTCCAGGACCGGCTTGGGCTGGCCTATATCTTCGTCTCGCACGACCTCGCCGTGGTCAAGCACATCGCCGACCATGTCGCCGTGATGAATCTCGGCCAGATCGTCGAGACGGCGGAAGCGGATGCACTGTTCGCAGCGCCCCGCCACCCCTATAGCCGCGCTCTGTTGTCCGCGATCCCCGTGCCTAAACCGCGGGCAAAACGCAGCCGGATTGTGCTTCAGGGAGAGATCCCCAGCGCGCTGAACCCACCGCCCGGATGCCGTTTCCACACCCGGTGCCCCTACGTCATCGACCGCTGCCGCAGCGAAATGCCACAGCTGGTGGCAGATGGCATCGGACATGCAACGGCTTGTCACCGAACGTCGGAACTGCCGTCCTCCGCGGCGATCGTCCCCACCGACGGCGGCTTTTCGCCGGTCCTTGAAAAATTGGTCGCCGCCTTCAGCGGCGGCCCGGAAGCAGTCCGCGGCGGCGGGGTTAGTTCATTGGGGACGGACCCGGTCTAGCTCGCAAAACAGAGGTTGAGAGCGATGAGTTTCATGCGTTTGACACTTTTGGCGTCGGCCCTGCTGACGTCGCTCATGGGCGCAGCCCAGGCTCAGACCACACTGCGCATCGGCATCGCCGAGGATCCTGATATCCTCGACCCCAGCATCGGCCGCACCTATGTCGGCCGCATCGTCTTCTCCGCCTTCTGCGACAAGCTGTTCGACATCGACGAGAAGCTCAACATCGTGCCGCAGCTCGCGCTGTCCCACGAGACCTCGGCCGACGGCAAGGAGATGACGATCAAGCTCCGGCCGGGCGTCAAATTCCACGACGGCGAGCCGCTGGACGCGGAAGCCGCAAAATTCTCGATCGAGCGTCACATGACGCTGCCGACCTCGTTCCGCAAATCCGAGCTCGCCAGCGTCGACCATGTCGAGGTCGTCGATCCCCTGACCATCAAGCTGGTGCTGAAGACGCCCTACTCGCCGCTGATCGCCCAGCTCACAGACCGCTCCGGCATGATGGTGTCGCCCAAGGCAGCGAAGGAAGCCGGCGACAAGTTTGGCCTGCATCCGGTCTGCGCCGGCCCTTACAAATTCGTCGAGCGCGTCCAGCAGGACCGCATGGTGTTCGAGAAGTTCGCCGACTACTGGAACAAGGACAATATCCATATCGACCGCGTCGTGTTCCTGCCGATCGTCGATGCGACGGTACGGCTTGCGAACCTCAAGTCCGGCGCGCTTGATCTGATCGAGCGCGTGCTCGCCACCGACATCAAGGATGTGCGCTCCGACCCACGCCTCGTGTTGTCGACTGCGGCGGAGCTCGGCTATCAGGGCCTGACCATCAATATCGGCAACGACAAGGCCAAGGGGCCGCTCAGCCAATCGGCGAAGGTGCGCAAGGCACTCGATCTGTCCATCGATCGCGAGGCCATCAACCAGGTCGTCTTCAACGGCGAGTTCACCCCCGGTAATCAATGGGTCAGCCCGACGCATCCCTATTACCAGAAGTCGTTCCCCATCCAGGGCCGCGACATCGCCAAGGCCAAGGCGCTGTTGAAGGAAGCGGGCGTCAGCCTGCCCGTCACCGTCGACTACATGGTGCCCAAGGGCACCGAGTACGAGGCCGTCGCCCAGGTCGTGCAGTCCATGGCCGCAGAAGCCGGCTTCGACATCAAGATCCGCGCTGTTGAATTTGCGACGACCTTCAAGCAGTCCCAGGCCGGCGAGTTCCAGGTTTTCCAGATCAACTGGAGCGGCCGCATCGATCCCGACGGTAACTCCTACATCTTCATGCGCAGCAAGGCACCGCAGAACGATGGCGGCTACGCGAACCCGGAAGCCGACAAGCTGATGGAAGAAGCCCGGACGATCTCGGGCTTCGCTGAGCGCAAGGCAATCTACGAAAAGCTGACCAATATCCTGCTCACCGACCTGCCGATCATCTACATCTATCACCGCACGCTGCTGATTGCGCACACGACCAAGCTCCAGGGCTACAAGCAGATGCCCGATGGCCTCGTCCGCGTAGTCGGATTGAAGTTCAAGTGATCGCGTCAACGCCCGGGACGCGCGTAGCAAAATGCTGAACTTCCTCGCTCACCGGATCGCGCAGATCGTGCCGACACTGTTCTTCGTGTCGGTGCTGATCTTCTCGCTCCAGCAGTTGCTGCCGGGAGATCCCGCGCTGGTGATGGCCGGCGAAGAACGGGATCCCGCCGTCATCGAGCAGATCCGGCAGCAGTACAAGCTCGATCAGCCGATCCCCGTGCAATATGTCTACTGGCTCAAGGGAGTCCTCACCGGCAATTTCGGCGAGTCGCTGCGCAACAAGATGCCGGTGCGCGAGCTGATCGCACAGAAACTGCCGGTGACGCTCCAGCTGGGGTCCATGGCGATCCTGATCGCGTTCTGCATCGGCATTCCCGCCGGCATCGTCTCCGCGGTGAAGAAGGGCACGGCCTGGGACTATGGCGCCAATCTGTTTGCGCTCTGGGGCATCTCGACGCCGAATTTCTGGCTCGGAATCCTCATGATCTTCCTGTTCTCGATTCATTTGGGCTGGCTGCCCGCCTCGGGCTACGTGCCGCTCACCGAGAACTGGCGCGCCAGCCTGGCCGCCACCATCATGCCCGCCTTCGTGCTCGGCAACGCGATCTCCGCGATCCTGATGCGGCATACCCGCAGCGCCATGCTCCAGGTGCTGGAAAGCGACTACGTCCGCACGGCGCGCGCGAAGGGCCTCTCCGAGCGCTCCGTCATCCTCAAGCACGCGATGCGCAACGCGCTGACGCCGATCATCACACTCGGCGCGCTCGAGCTCGGCACCCTGCTGTCGGGCGCGGTGCTGACCGAGCAGATCTTCTCCATTCCCGGCTTCGGCAAGCTGATCGTGGACGCCGTCTTCAACCGCGACTACGCGGTCGTGCAAGGCGTGGTGCTGGTGACGGCCACGGTCTACATCACGCTGAACCTGGTTGCCGACGTCGCCTATATCCTCGTCAATCCGCGGCTGCGGGACTAACGCCATGACCGACACCGCGCTGCCTGCCGCCCCCTCCACCGCGCAAGCCTATGAGCTGGACAGCCCGGCCCGCCGCGCACGGCGGCGGCTGTTCAAGCGCAAGGCGGCGGTGTTCGGGCTCGTCGTGCTCACGATATTGATCGCTCTTGCGGTCCTCGCGCCGCTCGTCGTGCCCTACGATCCCATCGCGACGAGCTGGAGCCTGGTGCGCAAGCCGCCAACCGCAGCACACTGGTTCGGCACCGACGAGCTTGGCCGCGACATCCTCAGCCGCGTCGTCTATGGCGCGCGCGCCTCGCTGCTCGCCGGCCTCATCTCGGTCGCGATCGCGCTCGGCGTCGGCGTGCCGCTCGGCCTGCTTGCGGGCTATCGCGGTGGATTTGTCGATGCGCTGATCAGCCGGATCACGGATGCGATGTTGGCCTGCCCGTTCCTGATCCTGGCGATCGCGCTGGCCGCGTTTCTCGGTCCGAGTCTCGGCAACGCCATGATCGCGATTGGAATCTCGGCAACCCCGATCTTCATCCGCCTGACCCGCGGCCAGGTGCTGAGCGTCAAGGCCGAGGACTATGTCGAAGCCGCACGCGCCCTCGGCAACCCCGGCTGGCGGATCGCGTTCTCGCACATCCTGCCGAACATCCTGCCGGCGCTGCTGGTGCAGGCGACGCTGTCCATTGCGGCGGCCATCATCGCCGAAGCCGCGCTGTCGTTCCTTGGCCTCGGTCAGCAACCGCCGGCACCGTCCTGGGGCAGCATGCTCAATGCGGCGCAGCGTTTCCTGACCCAGGCGCCGTGGATGGCGATCTGGCCGGGCTTAGCGATCTTCCTCGTGGTGCTGTCGCTGAACCTGCTCGGCGACGGCCTGCGCGACGCGCTCGACCCGCGCCAGCGCTAGATCACCACCTCCCGCAGCACGCGGCGGCAATCCATCTCGTATTCGAGATCAACCACCGGCGGGCGGGCAAAATGCCAGGTCAGACCCGAGCGCAGAGCGCCACGGCGGACCAATTCGTCGACCAGCGCATGGTGGAAGTCGCGGATCGAATAGGCCTGCACGGCTGTCGTGTCTCTCCAGCCGAAGCCGAACGTCTCCATCCGCTTTTCCATGTGAGACGTCGTGACGCGTACCTTCTCCTGCAAACCATCCGGGCTAAGGTCGCGGTAACGCACGATACGCTCAACATAGCTGGCGCTGCCCTCGCGCGCCTCGGCACCGCCGGCGATCACGAAGCTCGGCGCCTTCGACCGCGTCGGGCGCGTAAAGGAGAACGCGTGGAATGACGGTTCGGATGGCGGGTCGATCTCCGGGCAGACATTGCTGCGCGCCACCGGATTGGTACTTCCGTCGAAGATGCCCCATTCCGACAGCGTCTTCACATAATGCAGGTTGAACGCGCGAAAGCCTTCTTCGCTGAAGGCCGCCGGTGAACGCAGCTCGCAGGCGCAAAACGCCGTCAGCGGCCGCCCCGCCTCCTGGATGAATTTTGCCGCCAGCGCAAATCCCTCGGCCAGCGGCACCAGCCGGTCGAAGCGGACGCGCTCGATCTCATAACCGTCATCCGCAACGGCGCCTGCCGAATACTGAAAGACGGACGGGATGAAGCGGTAGTTGCCGACAGAGAACTCACTGACCATGACGAACTCCTAGTCCAGTTGCATGCGACTGCCCTTGGCACCGTTGAGCAGGCGCTTCAGGTGAAATCCGGCCAGCGGGTCGTCGGCATGCACACCGACCAGCGCGGCGAAGGCCGGCATGGCGGCGACGTCGCCGGCCTCCATCTTGGCGAACGCTTCGCAATATTGCGCTGTCACCGGCGCTTCGAACCGCGCCTGCCGCAGTGGCTCGAACGCGCGCAGTGGTTCGCTGCGCCCGCGCAGCATCAGGTCACCCACGGGACGGCCCTGGAAATTCTCCGCCGCCTTGGCGACGCTGGCGCTGACACAGACACGCGTCCCCAGATGCTTGTTGGCGGCCTCCAGCCGCGCCGCGATATTGATGGAATCGCCATAGGCGGTGTAGTCGAAGAATCGGTTGCCGCCGAAATTGCCGACCAGCGCGGGCCCGGCGTGAATGCCGATGCGGGTGGTGCCGAAGTTCACCCCCTTGGCCTTCTGGCGCGTGCAGAAATCCTGCGCCCAGGCATCGAGATCATGGGCGCAGGCGACCGCACGCGTCGCATAATCGGGCTGATCGCCGGGCGCGTTGAAGAGCACCTGGATCGCGTCGCCGATGATCTTTGCCACCGTCCCCTCATGCGCGAAGACGATCTCGGTCATCCCGCCGACATATTCGTTGAGGAGTTCGCCCAGTGTCTCGGGCGGTGCGGTCTCGACCAGCGAGGTGAATCCGGTGATGTCGGTGAAGATGGTCGCGACATCGCGCCACTGCACCTGGATTCCTTCATCCTCGCCGCCTGCGGCCAGGCGCCTGGCGAGCTCCGGCGAGAAGTGGCGCGACAGCGCGGCATGGGCTCGCTCCGCCTCGGCTTGGCGCCGTCGCACCTCGCGCAGCATCTCGATGTGACGCATGGTCTTCTGGATCGTGGCTTCCAGGTCGGCGAAGTCGATCGGCTTGGTCAGGAAGTCGAACGCGCCACGGTTCATGGCGGTGCGGATGTTGCTCATGTCGCCATAGGCCGAGACGATGATGGTCGACTTCTTGTCCTCTGCTTCCTGGAGCTTCGCCAGCAGCGACAGCCCGTCCATGCGCGGCATGTTGATGTCGGAAACCACCATGTCGACATCGGGATTCTGCTCGAGCGACTGCAGCGCCTCGAGGCCGTCGCGGGCGAAGACGAGAGTAAGCAGCCCATCGCGGATCTGCCTGCGGAATTTTTGCAGGATCAGCGCCTCGAGATCCGGCTCGTCGTCGACGAAGAGGATGGTCGCGCTCATGCGGCTTGCTCGAGCCTCGTGTCGATTTCCTGGCGCAGCAGCGCAAAGTCGATCGGCTTGGTCAGGAGCCCGTTGGCGCCGCGCTCGATCGCCTTTCTGCGCGTCTCGGCGTCGCCATAGGCGGTGATCATGATGACGGGAACGTGGGGATAGTCGGCGCGCACTTTCGGCAGCATGTCGAGCCCGCTCATGCCGGGCATGTTGATGTCGGACAGAATCAGGATCAGCGAGGGATCGCGAACCTCGGCGGCACGCCTCAGCGCGTCGGCCGCAGAAGGAGCAAACTCCATCTGGAAGCGGCCGGCACGCAGGTCGCGCCGGAAGTGCTGCCGGAACAGCGGCTCGACGTCGGGCTCGTCATCGACGACCAGGATGTAAACGTTCAACTCTTGCCTCCGGGAGTGTCGCCCACTGCCATCTTGCGCGGCAGCGTAATGATGAATTCGGTGAATACGCCGGGCTCGCTCGTCACGTCGATCGTGCCGCCGTGCTGTTTCACGACGATATCATGGCTCATGGACAGGCCGAGCCCGGTGCCCTCACCGGCCGGCTTGGTGGTGAAGAACGGATTGAACAATTTCGCCTTCACCTCAGGCGGAATCCCGGTGCCGTTATCGCGAATCCGGATCTCGACCTTGTCGCCCAGGTTTTTGGTGACAGCGCTCAAGGTGGGCTCGAAGCCTCCCGCAGCGCTCTCCTTGCGCTTGGCCGCAGCATAGAAGCCGTTCGAGACCAGGTTGAGGAAGACACGCGTGATCTCCTGCGGATAGATGTCGACCATGCCGGCGGCGGGGTCGAACGCGCGCTGGAGCGTGACGTTGAAGGCAGGCCGCTCGGCGCGCGCGCCATGATAGGCGAGATTGAGGCTCTCCTCGACGACGGCATTGATATCGCTGGGACGATGCTCGCCGGAACCCGCGCGCGAATGCAGCAGCATGTTCCTGACGATGGAGTCGGCGCGCTTGCCGTGCTGCACCACCTTTTCGAGATTGCCCTTGAGCATTCCGGTCAGCTCGTCGACGTCCTCCTTCGTCTTGCCGTCGAGCGAGGCCGACTGCAGGGTCTCGTTGAGCTCGTCGATCAGCTCGGTCGAGACCGCCGAGAAATTGTTGATGAAATTGAGCGGGTTCTTGATCTCGTGGGCGATCCCCGCCGTGAGCTGGCCGAGGGAGGCGAGCTTCTCGGTCTGGATCAGGCGATCCTGGGCGGTACGCAGATCGTTCAGCGATTGCCGGAGTTCCGCCGTCCGCTGCTCGACCTTGTTTTCGAGATCCGCATAGGATTCCTGCAAGCGCGCGCCCATGTCGTTGAACTGGTCGGCGAGCCCTTCGAGTTCGTCGCCGGTCCGGATCGAGATGCGCTGCGAGAAATCGCCGCCCCCGATCCGCTCGGCACCGCTGCGCAGTGCCTGGATCGGCCCCACCATGCGGCGCGCGAGAAATACCCCCGCGAGAACCGCGAAGATCGACGCCGCAAGCAGCACGATCGCCAGCCGCTGCAGCGAGGCATAGAGCGCGGCATAGGCCTCCTCGACCGGCAGCTCGACGAACATCGTCCAGTGCAGCGGCTCGATCGGGGCCGAGGCGGTCAGCACCTTTTGTCCCTGGATGTTACGCGCTTCGGGAAGCGCGTCGGACATGGTGCCGCCTCCGGCCTGCGCGGCGTGCACCTGCGCGAGGCCGGACATGTCGGTGTTGCGCAGGACCAGGCTGATATCGGGATGCGCGATCAGGCGCCCCTCCGGGCCAACCACATAGGCGTGTCCGTGCTTGCCGACCTTGATCTGGGACACCACGTCCCAGATCAGCTTGAGATTGACCTCGGCGATGCTGACGCCCGCATCCTTGCGCGCGCCGGCCAGCGCCAGCGTCATGTAGGGCTCGGACTCCCGGCGGAAATAGACCGGCCCGTAATAGACCTTGTGCGCGACCGCCTCGGTGAACTTCGGATCGGCCGACAGGTCGATCCCGCTGTCGATCGCGTCCATGGCCAGCCGCGAGACCCGCAGCCGTTCCTTGCCCGTGGAATCCACCTGGGCGAGCTCGGTGATCGCAGGCACCTGACGCAGCAGCCGCAGCGCGTCGAACCTGCGCTGCTCGATCGAGCCCGCCGTCCACGGCAGCTGCGTGGTCCAGCCGAGCTGGCTTTCGATCTCCTTGATGAACTGGCCGATCTTCGCCGCGGCAGCCTCGGCCTGCTCATGCTGGACCCGGATCAGCGAGGCCTTGTGCTCGCGATAATAGAACAGGACCTCGAACAGGCCGTTGGCCAGCAGCGCGACGGCGACGACCGCCACGAACAGCGCGACATATTTGGCAAACAGCCGCGTCCTGATCCGACGCCCCGCCGCTTCGCCCGACAAGGCCCCCTCGGGGGCCGCGCTCGGCAACGTCCTGGCTTGCGGGGTGGAGGGATGGAGGGACAGGCTCATTTCCGGGAACCTAGCAAGAAGACCGGACCTTGTCTCTTGCCCCAGCACGCACGAGGCTACTCGATCACCTCGTCCGCCAGCGCAAGCAATGTGGGCGGAATTTCAAGTCCGGTCGCCTTCGCCGTCTTGAGATTGAGAACCAGGGGATAACGGGTGGGCAGCTCGAACGGCAGATCACCGGGATTTGCCCCATTGAAGATGCGAGCGACCAGCGCGGCCGCCCGCTCGAAGGATTCCGACGAGTCCGCTCCGTAGGACATCAAGCCGCCGTCGCGCGCGAACTCGTCGAATTCGTAGATCGCCGGCAACTTTCGGACGGCCGCGAACTCGAACACGCGCTCGCGGTTGAGGATGGTGAGCGCGTCCGCCACCATCAGGATGCCGTCGGGCAAGTCGTCATTCATCGCCGAAAAGGCTTCGTCGAAATCGTCGGGTTCGCGGACGCCTAACGCCTGCACGGTCAGCCCAAGCGCCTGGGCAGCCTTCGCGGACGCCTGATAGCGCATGGTCATGCCGAGGTCGTCCTTGTTCCAGAGCATGGCGACCTTGGCCAGTTTCGGCGATATCTCCTTGAGCAGCGACAGCCGCTTGGCGCTGAGTGTCGCCGCGACATCGGAAATCCCCGTGATCTTGCCGCCTGGATGCGCCAGGCTCTCGATCAGCCTGGTTTCGACGGGATCACCGACGCCGCTGGCCGCAACGGTGGCAATGCCGGCCGCCTTGGCGGCCATTGCCGTCGGGTAGCCGATGATCACGATGGCATCGACGTTCTTGGCCTTCAGCTCCGCGATCAACGCGGGGAGCAACGTGACATCGCCAAGCGCGCCCCGCGCTTCAAAGGTCAGGTTCTGGCCAAGCTTGAACCCATGCTCACCGAGCACCTTGATCAGGATCTTGCCGCCCCGGCTCGCCTCCGTAACCGGCGCGATCGGCGTCAGCGTACCCAGACGGTAGATCCTGCCGCTCTGGGCCGCGGCAGAGTACGGCCCCAACAGCGAAACAGAGCCGAGCCCGCTCAGGAAATCGCGCCGCCTCATCATGCTTTCCTTGTCCCGGCGCCAACAGCGCGCCGCGCAAGTTTAGCACGGGACAAGAAAAAAGCGGCAATGGCGATGGCCATTGCCGCTTTGCAATCTTCGATCGAACGGCCTCAGGTCGGCCGCAACGCCTTGGAGCCGAGGTCGAGCTCGTTGACCTGCTTGTTCCGCTCGGAATCGGCTGCCGCACGGTGGTCGGTCGCCAGCACCACATAAACGGCGGGCAGGACGAACAGCGTGAACAGCGTGCCGATCGACATGCCGGCCACGACGACCAGACCGATCGAGAAGCGGCTGGCCGCGCCCGCGCCGGTCGCGGTCAGGAGCGGGATCAGACCCGTCACCATCGCGGCCGTGGTCATCAGGATCGGGCGCAGGCGGATACGGGCCGACATCTCGATGGCCGAGCGGCGGTCGAGCCGCTCCTTGACCTGGAGCTCGTTGGCGAACTCCACCATCAGGATGCCGTGCTTGGTGATCAGGCCGACAAGGGTCAGCAGACCGACCTGGGTGTAGATGTTCATGGTCGCCATGCCGAAGAACAGCGGGATCAGTGCGCCGACGATCGCCATCGGCACCGAGATCATGATCACGAACGGGTCACGCAGGCTCTCGAACTGCGCCGCCAGCACCAGGAAGATGATGATCAACGCAAAGCCGAAGGTGATCGCAAGCTGGTTGCCCTCCTGCACGTACTGCCTGGAGTCCGCGAGATAGTCGTGGCTGAAGCCGGCCGGCAACTTCTTGGCCTCGCCCTCGAGGAAGTCGACCGCCGAACCCACCGTCACGCCGGGCATCGGCACGGCCGAGAAGGTCGCCGAATTGAGCTGGTTGTAGTGGGTCAGCGAATTCGGATCGGTTTTGGTCCTGACCGAGACCACGGTCGACAGCGGGAGCTGCTGGCCCGTGTTGGTCGTCACATAATAGCCGCCGAGCGATTCCGGCGAGAGCCGGCTGCTGCGCGGGACCTGCGGGATCACCTGGTAGGAACGGCCCTCGAGGTTGAAGCGGTTGATGTAGTTGCCACCGAGCAGCACCGCGAGCGTCGAGCCGAGGTTCTGCATGTTGACGCCGAGATCCTGGGCCTTGGTGCGGTCGATCGTGACCTCCACGTTCGGCTGATTGTAGGCGAGGTCGCTGTCGGAGACGATGAACATGCCGCTCTTGCGCGCGGCGTCCTTCAGCTTCTCCATCTGCTCAAAGACCGTCTGGAATCCCGCGGTGGAATTGATCACCATCTGCACCGGCAGACCGCCCGGGCCGCCCGGCAACGGCGGCAGGTTGAACGCGAAAGCCTGCACGCCCTCGATCTTGGAAAGCTCGGCCTGCACCAGCGGCTTCAGCTGGATCGACGAGCGCTTGCGCTCGTCCCACGATTTGAGCAGCATGCCGGCGATGCCGCCCTGCGGGCCGTTGATGCCGTTCAGCACGAAGCGCAGATCGGTCTCGGGGAACTTCTGGAATTTCTCGTCGAGCTTCTCGCCGTAGAAATCGACATAGTCGATGTTGGCGTATTTCGGCGCCTTGGTCACCGCGAACACGATGCCCTGGTCCTCCTCAGGCGCCAGCTCCTTCGAGGTGTGCATATAGAGGAAGCCGACCAGCCCGAGGATCGTCACCGCGAACAGACCGGTGATGGCCTTGTAGTCGAGCGAGCGGTCGAGCCTGCGCCCATACCAGCGCGTCAGCGCGCCGAACACCTTGTTGACTTGCTTCGCAAACCAGCCCTCTTCGGTGTTCTTGAGCAGCACCGAGCACATCATCGGCGACAGCGTCAGCGCGATGACGCCGGACACGATCACCGATCCTGCGAGCGTGAAGGCGAATTCGCGGAACAGCGAACCGGTGAGGCCGCCGAGGAAGCCGATTGGCGCGTACACGGCCGCGAGCGTGATGGTCATCGAGATGACGGGCCCGACGATTTCGCGCGCGCCTTCCAGCGCCGACTGGACCGGTGTCTTTCCCTCCTCCAGATGGCGATGGATGTTCTCCACCACGACGATGGCGTCGTCGACCACGAGGCCGATCGCGAGCACCATCGCCAGCAGCGTCAGCAGGTTGAAGCTGAAGCCCAGCGCCAGCATCAACGTGCAGACGCCGATCATCGACAACGGGATGGTGACGACGGGAATGATGACCGAGCGCAGCGAGGCCAGGAACAGGAAGATGACCACGATCACGATGATCACGGCCTCGCCCAGCGTCTTCTCCACCTCGTCGATCGAAGACTGGATGAACTTGGTCGAGTCGTAGGCGACCTTCATCTTCATCGACGGCGGAAGGTTGCGCTCGAGTTCCGGGAACAGCGCGCGCACGCCCTTGACCAGCGTCAGCGGGTTGCCCTGCGGCGTCGCGTTCACGCCGATGAAGATCGCATGCTCGCCGTTGAAGGCGACGCTGGCATCCGTGCTCTGCGCGGCGAGCTCGACGGTGGCGATGTCCTCCATCCGCACGAAGCCGCCGTCCTTGGCCTTGACGATCATCTTCCTGAACTGGTTGACGTCCGTCAGGCTGGTGTTCGTTGAGATGTTGGAAACGATCAGATAGCCCTTGGTCTGCCCCGCCGCGGACTGGAAGTTGTTGGCCGTGATCGCGGCGGCGACGTCGGCCGGCGACACGTTGCGGCCGGCCATCTTCATGGGATCGAGCCATAGCCGCATCGCAAAGGTCTGGCCGCCCAGAATGTCGGCCGAGGCCACGCCGTCGACTGTCGACAGCACCGGCTGCACCACACGCGTCAGATAATCCGAGATCGCCGAGCCCGACAGTTCCTCGGAGGAGAAGCCGAGATACATCACGGCCGTGGTCTGGCCGGTGGTCTTGGTGACGATCGGGTCGTTGGATTCCTTCGGGATCAGGTACTTGACCGAGTTCGTCTTGGCGAGCACCTCGGTGAGCGCCTGGTTCGGATCGAAGTTCAGCTTGATGTAGACCTGGATCGTCGAGGTGCCGAGCACCGAGGACGAGGTCATGTAGTCAACGCCTTCGGCTGAGGCGACCGCCTGCTCGATCGGCGTCGTGATGAAGCCCTGGATCAGGTCCGCGGACGCGCCCGGATAGACGGTCGTGATGTTGATGACCGTGTTCGAAAGCTTCGGATATTGCCTGATCGGCAGCACCATCGCCGCGCGCAGGCCGATCAGCAGGATCAACAGGCTGACGACGACCGACAGGACCGGTCGTTTGATGAAAATGTCGGTAAAGCGCATCGCGGCGATCTCGATTTCTTTGTCTCAACGGACGTGATCCGGCCGAGCCGGATCACGCGCTTGTATTGTCAGTAGCGCGGCGGCTGCGCCGGGATCTGCGGCGCCGGATCGGTCGAGATCGCAACTGCGGCGCCCGATTGCAGCTTGAGCTGGCCGACGGCGACGACCTTGTCGCCCACCTTCACGCCCTTGATGATTTCGACACGGCCGTCGACACGGCTGCCGGTCTGCACGAAGGTGCGGACCGCGGAGAGGCTTGTCTTGCCGTCCTCTTCCTTCTTCTCGGTGATCACGAACACGGAGTCGCCGTACAGCGTGTAGTCGACCGCCGTTTCCGGCACGGTGATCACGGCCGGCTTCGCCGGCAGCACCACCGTCGTGGTCACGAACATGCCCGGCTTCAGGATCTTCTCCGGATTGGCGACCGTCGCCTGCACGCGGATGTTGCGGGTGTCGGCCGCGACCTGCGGCTCGATCGTGGTGATCTTGCCGTCGAAGGTGCGGCCCGGATAGGCGTCGACCCTGAGCCGCACCGGCTGGCCGACCTTGAGGTTGCCCGAATCCTTTTCCGTCACCGTGAAGTTGGCCCACAGCTCCGACAGATCGGTCAGCGACACGATCGCCGTGCCGGCCGTCAGATACTGGCCGACCTCGACCTTGCGGACGCCGAGATCGCCGGAGAACGGCGCACGGACCAGCTTCTGCGAGATCAGCGCTTCGGTCTTGGCGATGCCCGCCAGCGCCTGATCATAGGCGGCCTGCGCCGTATCAACGGTCGCCTGCGGACCGAACTGGCGCGACGCCAGCTGCTTGGCGCGGTCGAGCGAGAGCTGCGCGACGGTTGCCTGCGCCTTGTAGTTGGCGAGGTCGCCCTGATCGGGCGCGTCGAACAGCTGCACCAGCGGCGTGCCGGCTTCGACATGCGCGCCCGGCTCGAACTTGATCTCGGTGACGCGGCCGTTGACGTCGGCACTGACGTCGACCTGGTGCACGGCAGCAAGGCCGCCGACCGCGGTGAGCAGGTTCGGCACCACCTCGGACTTCGCCTCGGCCGCACTGACCGCGGTCGGCGGCGGCTTGTTGTTGGCGAAGAACTGCTTGATCATCTGGCCGCGGAAATAATTGAACCAGACGAGACCACCGACCAGCACACCAAGCAGCGTGCCGACGATGATGAACCACAGCACCGGCCGGACCGGACGCTTGGGAGCCTTGTTGTCGATCGGTTGGCCCGAAATCTTGTGTTCGGCTACGATGTTCATGTCATGCACTTTCTGCAATCGCCGTCTTGCTCGCACGCGGCGCCCATTCGTGGCCCAAATGCGAAGCAATTGCGGCGTCGTTAAGTCCGATACCCCTCAAGAGAAACTCACAGAGCTGCCGCTCCAGATCGTTCGCCTTGCCGTAGACGAGACAGGGCGTGGCCGGCAGCCTGGTCAGCGCAGCCGTCATCACCGTGTGATGCGCAAACCAGAACAGGTTGAGCGGATCCCCGCTGAATGGCCGCGCGTCACCGCTAGCGACAGCGCGCTCGAGCGAGGCGAGGAAAACCGCCCCGATCAGCTTCTCGATCTTGGCATATAGCAGACGGGCGAATTCGCCGTCATCCAGATGGCTGGTGGCCATCAGTCGCAGGCGCTGCGCCTCCTCCTGGTCAGGTCCGTCGGCGATGTGGAGGAAATGCTGGACCATGCCGCGGATCAACTCGACCAGCGTGGCCGTCGAAGGCTCCCGCTCGAGCAGGTCCGTCAGTGCCGGATCGGCTTCGCATTCGTCGCTGAGGATTTCGGCGTAGAGCGCCGCCTTGGACGGGAAATGCTTGAACAGCAGCGCCTCGGAAATGGCAGCGGCGGCCGCCACGCTCTTGGTCGTGGTGCCGGTATAACCGTGTCGGGCGAAGCAGCGTTTCGCGGCACCGAGGATCAATTGACGCCTCAGGTCGCTCGTCATACGCAATGAGCTCATGCTAGTGAGTAAGCACTCACCCACGCAAAAGTCAAGTATAATGCTGCATCGCAACCTGAATGCGTTGTAAAATCAGTGGAAATTGGCCGCGCCCGCACGGCCCGCGTGCAGGACCGGGGCGCCGGAAGGACTGGATGGGCCCTAAATGGGCTGGAAGCCGAGGTCGCCGCGGATCCGGTTGACGATGTAGGTCCCGTCCCGGGTGGGCAGGATCCGCTCCAGGCTGGCGCTGTCGATCTTCACATTGGCGAAGCGCGGGCCCGCCGAGACGTCGTGGACGGCCTTCGCAAAGGCCTCGACCTCGGCCATGGTCGAGATCGACTGGCTGTCCTGGATGCCGCAGGCCCTGGCGACGCCAACCAGGTCGGCGGCGGCCGAGGTGTGGCTGGTCTGGCCGCCGGTCTCGCCATAGGCCTCGTTGTCGAGCACGACGATCGAGAGGTTGGACGGTTTTTGCAGCCCGATGGTGGCAAGGCTGCCCATGCCCATCAGCATCTCGCCGTCGCCGGTAATGACCAGCACCGGCAGCTTCGGCTGCGCCAGCGCGAGGCCGAGGCCAATCATCGCGGCGCCGCCCATGCCGCCCCAGAGATAGAAGTTGCGGGCGTGGTCACCGGCCGCGCACATATCGTTGGTGGAGGCGCCGAGGCCGCCGATTGCAACCACGTCCTTGCGGTTCGCCAGCAATGCGGAGACGACCTGACGGCGGTCGAGGAGATTGGCCTTGCTCATTTGGTGAAAACCTTGGCGCCGATCAGGCGCTGCGACAGCAGAACGGCGGTGGGCGTCAGCGCATTGTAGGCCTGCGCAGCCGCGGCCTCCATCACGGCCGGCACCTCGGCTGCGTTCGAGGCGCGCAGCACCTGGACGCCCGAGAGCTCGAACACGCCCTGCGTGGTCGATCCCATCGGCACCTGCCACGGATTGAACTCGCCCCATTCGCCGCGCATGGTCACCAGCGTGAGGAACGGAAAGCGCAAGATCGGGATCAGCGACAGCATGTTGATGCAATTGCCCACCCCGCTCGACTGCATCAGCAGCACGCCGCGCTGCCCGCCGGTCCAGGCGCCGGCGAGCAGCGCCACGCCCTCCTCCTCCGTCGTCAGCGCAATGCCGCACATCGTGGACGAGCCCAGCACGCGCTGGATCAGTTTTGAATGGCCGGCATCGGGCACGTAAGGCACCTGCCGGACGTCGAAGCGTTGCAAGGTCGCGAAAATATCGTCGGGCCAATTCGGCGCCGTGTCGGCAGCGTCAGCGCGTGCGTGCATTTTCCTGTCCGGTCGGCTTGCAAATCACGGCCCGACTGTAGACGGTGACCGGAGCCGCTCGAAAGAGCGAAAACAGCATATCGGTCTCATCAGGCGAGTATGGCGGATGAACGCAAGTGCGAAAGACCTGGCGGCCCATTTCGATCTAACGAGGCTGACGGCGGACTTCTACGCCGATCCCTATCCGACTTATCGTGCACTGCGGGAGAACGAGCCGGTCAAGCGCCTGCCGAGCGGCACCGTGTTCCTGACCCGCTATGACGATCTCGTCACCACCTACAAGAACACGAAGTCATTCAGCTCGGACAAGAAGCGCGAGTTCGCGCCGAAATACGGCGACACCCCGCTCTACGAGCACCACACCACCAGCCTCGTCTTCAACGATCCGCCTGCGCATACCCGCGTGCGGCGCCTGATCATGGGCGCGCTGTCGCCACGCGCGATCGCAGGCATGGAGGGTGACCTCATCAAGCTGATCGACGGTTTGCTCGACGCCATCGCCGCCAAAGGCCATTGCGAGCTGATCGAGGATTTTGCGGCCTCCATCCCCATCGAGGTCATAGGCAATCTGCTCGATGTCCCCCACAACGAACGCGAGCCGCTGCGCGACTGGTCGCTCGCGATCCTCGGAGCGCTCGAACCTGTCGTATCGCCTGACGTGGCTGCGCGCGGCAACAAGGCGGTGACGGATTTCCTCGCCTATTTGGAAACGCTGGTCGCACGCCGTCGAGCGAAGCCCGGCAATCCCGAACGCGATGTGCTGACGCGGCTCATCCAGGGCGAGGACAACGGCGAGCGGCTGACCGAGAAGGAGCTGCTGCACAATTGCATCTTCCTGCTCAATGCCGGCCACGAGACCACCACCAACCTGATCGGTAATGGCCTGGTCGCGCTGCACCGGACCCCCGATCAGAAGCAGCGGCTGATCGACAACCCCGATCTGATCAAGACCGCGGTGGAGGAGATGCTGCGCTACGAGAGCTCGAACCAGCTCGGCAATCGCATGACCACCGAACCCGTCGAGATCGGCGGAATCATGCTCGAGGCCGGCACATCGGTGACGCTGTGCATCGGTGCCGCCAACCGCGATCCCGCGCAGTTTCCGGACCCTGAACGCTTCGACGTCGCACGCACGCCGAACCGGCACCTCGCCTTCGCCACCGGCGCGCATCAATGCGCCGGCATGGCGCTGGCGCGGCTGGAAGGGGCCATTGCGATCTCGCGCTTCCTGGCGCGCTTCCCGAACTATGCCGTGAGCGACGAGCCGGTGCGGGGCGGACGGGTGCGGTTCCGTGGGTTTTTGAGTGTGCCTTGCGCGATCGGCTGATCGCCCAAAACAAAAATGTCGAAAACAACCCCATGCACAGTAGACGGCGGTCGGCAGAAGATTGCCATCTGGATCCGCATAACCATTTGACGAGGGAAGCAAATCAGCGGCATCGCGCACCGCGCCGATGCCCGGATCAATTTGAGCGTGGTGCAGCCGGTTGACGCCGGCACGCAGCAATGGAGTGACGAAGAATGAGCTCGTCCGTCATTGATTACCTCGCAACGGAAGCGCGCCTTGGCGCCCACAATTACGCGCCGATCGGGGTCGTCCTGTCGCGCGGCGAAGGTGTCTGGGTCTGGGATACCGACGGCAACCGCTATCTCGATTGCCTCTCCGCCTATTCGGCCGTCAGCCAGGGTCACTGCCACCCCAAGATCCTGGCGGCGATGGTGGAACAGGCACACCGGCTGACGCTCACGTCACGCGCCTTCCACAACGACCAGCTCGCCTTGTTCTACGAGGAGATCGCGGCGCTGACCGGCTCCCACAAGGTGCTGCCGATGAACAGCGGCGCCGAGGCGGTCGAAAGCGCCATCAAGTCGGTGCGCAAATGGGGCTATGAGGTGAAAGGCGTGCCGGACGGCCATGCCGAGATCATCGTCTGCGCCGACAATTTCCACGGACGCACGCTGGGCATCGTCGGCTTTTCAACCGACCCTGAGACCCGCACCCACTTTGGACCGTTCGCGCCGGGCTTCAGGATCATCCCGTTCGGTGACGCCAAGGCGCTGGAACAAGCGATCACGCCAAACACCGTCGCCTTTCTGGTCGAGCCGATCCAGGGCGAAGCCGGTGTCATCATTCCACCGGCCGGCTATTTCACTGAGGTCCGCGCGCTCTGCACGGCCAACAACGTCATGCTGGTGCTCGACGAGATCCAGACCGGGCTTGGTCGCACCGGCAAGCTGCTTGCCGAACAGCACGAGGGCATCGAGGCTGACGTGACGCTGCTCGGCAAGGCCTTGTCAGGCGGCTTCTATCCGGTGTCGGCCGTGCTCTCGAACAACGACGTGCTCGGCACATTGAAACCCGGGCAGCATGGCTCGACCTTCGGCGGCAACCCGCTTGCCTGCGCGGTGGCGCGCGCGGCGATGCGCGTGCTGGTCGAGGAAGGCATGATCGAGAATGCGGCCAGTCAGGGCGCGCGCTTTCTGCAAGGCTTAAAGAACATCCGCGCCAACACGATCCGCGAGGTGCGCGGCCGCGGCCTGATGCTGGCGGTCGAGCTGCATCCGGAGGCCGGCCGCGCCCGCCGCTACTGCGAGGCCCTCCAGGGCAAGGGCATCCTCGCCAAGGACACCCACGAGCACACCATCCGCATCGCCCCGCCGCTGGTGATCACCAGCGACGAGGTCGACTGGGCGCTGGAGCAGTTCTCGACGATTCTGACGCAGGATTTGTCTTGAGGGGGGGCCCGCGTCGGAAGATCGAGCACCTCGTCGGCCCGGGCAAGTAGCGCGGCTCCGGAGACTTGCGCAAGAACTGCACCCACGCTGACCTATGTTGGGCTCGTCATCCGACGTCACCGTCGCTGAACCTTTGCGGGATTTTCGGGACCAACCTTTATAGGCTGCGAGAACGCCGGCCTTCTGCCGTGTCCTCGCCCGAGCATATTGAAATCTGATTTTATCGGCGCTGCATTTGCATAAGAGAGGTCCGTTATGGACCGAACAGCTGGCAGGAAAGTCTGTTGCCATGCCATCCGGTGTCATTCGCCGGGATGGCGCCACTGTCGCATTCTCGTTGTTGCGGTGCTGTGTGCCACATGCGCCCTCCTGTTTGCGAGCGAAGCCAGCGCTCAATGCACGGCGCGAGATGTCCTGCAGAACCAACTAAGACTCAAGAAAGCTCCGTCAGCTGACAGGCCGCAAATCCTGATCAAATCCGCCGTCGATGTTCCCGCGTGGAAGACGATCTCAATCGGGACGTTTGCAAATTTCTTTACCCTCAGTAACGCATTGGATGCGGCAGGTTGCGGCATCGGAAACTCGGCGGGCGAGATTCTCGCACGGCCGATCTTTACCCTTCGCGACACGAAAACAAGCGTAGAGCTTCTCGCGGTATCGGTGGCCGAACTCGGCTTTCAGACCGATACTGCGTTGCTGGCGGACATTTATGCGCGGGCCAAACAGCTGGGTTTCGGACTTGCGGCGGCAGAAGTCGGGCCACAGCTGAGGCTTCAATATTTTGACCAGCCGATCGGTGAATTTCTTATCATCGGAATGGAGCCAATCAGGACGTGGAATGGCACCCCCGTCATCTTGAATGTAGCTAATGGCGGAGCGGGACTCATTCTCATCGGCCAGGATGGCAGCGCCGATGCCCAGATCCCCGTGGCATCGCGTTTTGTGTTTGTGCGGACAGATGGAGCCGCGCCCGCCGAAGCGCCGGAGGCCGTAGTGCTTGTCGGCCGCTGAATTTTCAAGCTCGCAGGATGGGGCGAGAGCCTCATGTTGAGAACACTCTCTCCTGCAATGTCACACGAACGGCGGGAAGATATCGGGCCGCTGGGGTAGAAGCCGCCGAAAATAGCGCCTTCCTTCTTCCGAAACGGCATTGCTGCCGACAAGGAAATCGTCGGGCATATGGCGTGTTTTGCCGGCCACGCGATCGAGTGGCACGAGCCGAGGTTCGATACGCTCGCCGTCATAATGCAGCACCACCGAGCCGCTGCCGGTCAAGGCGCTTTGCGCGGCAAATGCGCCAGCGTCGAAAGCCTCCTTGCGGTCGGTTTCGTCGATCACGCCGATATATCCGCGCGGCAGATAGCCGAGCGTGTCGACACGCGCCCGCGCTTTAGGAAAACGCGATTTCAGCGCTTTCTGGATCTCGATGCCGAGATCACCGCCGGTTAATTGCAGATTGCCATGGGCGTCGCGCTCGACCGCCTCGCCCGCCAGCGCCTCGGCGAGAGGCCGGCCGGCTTCGTCCTGCACGCCCTCGGACATCGAGACGATACAGCGGCCCAGCCGCGTGTAAACCGCATCGACGTCGTCGAGGAACTGGACCACCGAGAACGGCTTTTCCGGCGTGTAGATCAGATGCGGAGCATCGTCGGGCGATTGCTGCCAGCCTGCCGCCGCGGCGGAGAGAAAACCGGCATGGCGACCCATGACGATGGCCACATAGATGCCGGGCATGGCGCGAAAATCGAGATCCATGCTGACAAGGGCATTGGCGACGAAGGCGGCTGCCGAGATGAAGCCGGGGACGTGGTCGTTCTCCATCAGGTCGTTGTCGATGGTCTTGGGGGCATGCACGAAATGGCAGGGGCCACTCGACTGCTGCCGCAGCAATTCGAGCGTTCCGGCGGTGTCGTTGCCGCCAATATAGACAAAGGCGCGGGCGCCCAGCCGGTCCAGAGCCGCGAGGATATCAGAACATGCGCCGGAATCCGGTTTGTCGCGGGTCGAGCCGAGCGCCGAATTGGGCGTGTTGCCGAGGCGGCGGAGTTCGGCCTCGGGCATGGTGGAGAGGTCGACGACGTTCCCCGCCGTGAGGCCTCGCACACCATAGCGCGCGCCCAGAATGCGCAACGACGGATCATGCCGGCGCGCCGCAAGGATGGCGCCACACAAGGTCTGGTTGATCACGGCGGTGGGGCCGCCGCCCTGGGCGATGACGATTGATGGCATGGATCCTCTATGAGTTGTTTCCGGCTATGCCCCCTTGGACTGTGAGAGACGATTGAAGCGAAGATTGGTCAATGCTGCAACGGGCGGCGTGCCTGCAGAACTCGTAGGATGGGTAGAGCGAAGCGAAACCCATCAAACTTCATCGTTGCAGTTGGATGGAACAAGAAGGACTAGACCCTGGTTGTCAAGGCGATGGGTTTCGCAAGAGCTCACCCCATCTTACGGACTCAGATTGCGAGCGAAGAAATCGATCAGTTCCTCATTGTGCTGATTTTCCACGTCGCTGTTCACCGAGTGACCTTCCCCTTCGTATAGATGGACTTCCGGAGTGCGGCCATGACGCTTCATCCGATCCCATAACCGACGCGTCATCTCGACAGACCACGTGGCATCGTTGGTACCGTGACTGATAAAGATTGGGCCATCAAACCGTTCGATTTCAATTACTGTCGTTGGGAGCAGTTGGTCCGACGATTCTCTCCAGCTCCAAGCACGATCCGCCGGATCCCAAGGACGCCAACCGGGATCGCCGGCATCTCTCCACATTCTGGAGTTAAATGCTCCGCAAATGACGTCCGGTGGAGTGTGCACGGCAATCGCATCAGGAAGGCCGGCCACACCATCCCTGGCCATCAGGGACGCCAACAACAGAGCATGTTCAGCACCACGTGAAATTCCGTAAAGTCCGATCTTGGCTGCGACCAGCCGCCACGAGCGCAGGGCAGAGAGAGCCTCCGCCGTTCGATCGAGTGGCACCTCGATGATGTCGCCGCCGTTCCGACCGTTCGAATAAGGAAATGCCATCGCGAGAAAGCCATGCGCTGCCAGAACAGCGGCGGTCCTGTAGATCATTCCTGACCGACCACCTTCCGAACCGTGCAAGAGCATAATTGCTGGAAACGGACCTTCACCGGGTGGACCATAACCCCAGCCCAAGTTTGGCAAAGAGCGGCGTACGATCTTGAGCGACATGACGATCCTTCGTGGATCCCCTTGGATGAAAAAGCGCAAAAAGGTGTATCAAGAGTTGATCACCGTCAACCACACTTCGCGTAGTAACTCGCGCTTTGCTATACAGCCACCATGAAATGGCCGTGGCCGCCGCTCAGACTCGGAGATGCCTTGGGTATTGCATTCGTTCTTGCAATCCTCGGGACGTTGGTCGTGCTCGCAGTCGGATACCCAAACTTTTCGCGGCAGACGGCAAATTCGGGATTTGGAGCGGGTTGGGATTGTACTTCGACCGGGTCGGGCGAGCCGGTATGCGTGAAGCGAACGGACGCCGCTAAATGAGCTGCCGCTTGCGTGTGCAGGGAATAGGAATCTAGACCACTGTCTTATGCCGCTCGATACAGGTGCGCAGCACCTCGTCCATCGGCTTGTCCCACCAGTCGTTCGAGAAGATCTCGATCTCGGAATAGCCGGCGAAACCCTGCGCTTCGACCGCCGCGCGCGCCGATTTGATGTCGATGACGCCGTCGCCCATCATGCCGCGGTCGTTGAGGATGTCTTTTGTCGGCACCAGCCAGTCGCAGACATGGAAGGCGAGCAGGCGATCCTTGCCGGCGCGCGTGATCTGGACCATCAGCTCCGGATCCCACCAGATATGATAGACGTCGAGCGCGACGCCGAGCATGCCGGTACGATCAGGATCGAGCCGGTCGCAGATGTCGAGCGCCTGTTTTGTGGTGTTCACGCAGGCGCGGTCGGCGGCATAGGCCGGATGCAAGGGCTCGATGGCCAGCGGCAATTTTGCCTGTTTGGCGTAGTCGAGCATGTCTGCCAGTGCTTCCTCGACCTGCTCGCGCGCCGCCACGATGTTCTTCGACGGCTCGCTGCCCGGCCGTGAATATTGCGGCAGGCCGCCGACGACGAGGACGATGCAGGACGCACCCAGTGCCTTGGCTTCATCCACACAGCGCCGGTTATCGTCGCGCACCTCGCCCCGGCGCGAGGTATCCGAGGTGAACATGCCGCCGCGGCAATAGCCTGACAGATCGAGGCCCGCATCACGCACCGCGCGCGCGGCGCGGTCAAGCCCGACGGCAGCGACCTGATCGCGCCAGGGATCGATGGCGCGGATGCCATGCTTCGCACAGGCATCGATGATCTCTACGAGATCACCCTGCTTGCGGACCGTCGCCGTGTTCAGAGACAGCCAGCGGTGGTCGGACGAGAAATCGCGCATCACTATTCGATCCCGTGCGAGGCCAGCACGGTCTTCATCCGCCGCGTCGCCATTTCAGGATTGGCGAGCAGCCCGGCCTGATCGGCGAGGCGGAACAGCTCGGCCAGATGCAGCGTCGAGCGTGTGCTCTCCTGTCCCCCGACCATGGTGAAATGGTCCTGATGGCCGTTCAGATACGCCATGAAGACGACGCCGGTCTTGTAGAAGCGCGTCGGCGCCTTGAAGATGTGGCGCGACAGCGGCACGGTCGGCCCCAGCACGTCGTGGAAGCCGGCTTCATCGCCCGCTGCAAGACGGGACAGCGCGTAGGACGCCGCCGGCGCGATCGCATCGAAAATGCCGAGCAGCGCGTGCGAGAAGCCTTCGCTGTCGCCGGCGATCAGCTCCGCGTAATTGAAGTCATCGCCGGTGTACATCTTGATGCGCTTGTCCAAACGGCGGCGCATGTCGATCTCGCGCTGCTTGTCGAGCAGCGAAACCTTGACGCCATCGACCTTGGCGGCGTTGGCGTTGATGATGGCCACTGCCGTGTCCATCGCCTTGTCCAGATCCTTGGTGCCCCAATAGCCCGTCAGCGCCGGATCGAACATGTCGCCGAGCCAGTGAATGATCACGGGCTCACGGACTTGCGACAGCACGCGGTCATAGACTTTTGCGTAGTCATCGGCATTGCGGCCAAGCTTGGCCAGCGCACGCGACGCCATCAGGATGATGCGGCCGCCGACTTTCTCGACCGCCGAGATCTGTTCCTCATAGGCACGGATCACGTCGTCGAGACTTTTGGCATCCTCGACCGCGAGATGGTCGGTACCGGCGCCGGAGAACACCAGCGCATTGCGCCGCTTGGCGGCGCCGACAGAACGCGTGATCAGCTCAAGCGAGGTTGGCCAGTCCAATCCCATGCCGCGCTGCGCGGTGTCCATGGCTTCGGCAACGCCGAGGCCGAGGTCCCAGACGTGCTCGCGGAAGGCAATCGTCTTGTCCCAGTCGACGGCAGCGGAGAGCCAGGGATCGTTGTCCGCAAAGGGATCGACGACCGTGTGCACGGCCGAGAAGGCGATGCGGTTCAGCGGACCCTCGAGCTTTGCGGGGAACGTTCGCGAGGCCGCGAGCCGGTAGGTCTCGATCGAGCGATCGGCCTTCGGCAGTTTCAGCGACAGGGATGACATCGGCGGGACGGGCTTGTTCATGACTTCTGACCTCTCCCCGTCATTGCGAGGAGCGAAGCGACGAAGCAATCCAGACTATTTCCGGAGAGACATTCTGGATTGCTTCGCTTCGCTCGCAATGACGGCTTGGTAGACATCGAGACTTATTCAACAGGCCTCAGGCCTTGATCGGGGCGACGTCGATCCAGCGCCGCTCCTTCCAGCTCTTCAGCGCGCATTCGGCGAGCTGCACGCCCTTGACGCCTTCGAGCAGCGTGAACTTGTAGGGCGCATCCTCGTAGACGTGACGGATGAACATCTCCCACTGTTCCTTGAAGCCGTTGTCGTAGGTGACGTTGTCTGGCAGCTTCTGCCAGTCGCCATAGAAATCGTGCAACCGCTTCTCATCGGGATTCCACACCGGCCGGGGCGTTGCCTGCCGCGCCTGGATCATGCAGTCGGTGAGTCCTGCGACCGCTGAGCCGTGGGTGCCGTCGACCTGGAAGGTGACGAGGTCGTCGCGATAGACCCGCGTCACCCAGGACATGTTGATGTGCGCGATGACGCCGCCCTCGAGCTGGAAGGTCGCATAGGCGGAATCGTCCGCGGTCGCCTTGTACGTCTTGCCCTGCTCGTCAAAGCGCTCGGGGATGTCGGTGTTGCCGATGCAGACCACGCTCTGGACGTTGCCGAAGAGGTTGTCGAGCACATAGCGCCAGTGGCAGACCATATCCAGAATGATGCCGCCGCCATCCTCGTCGCGATAGTTCCAGGACGGCCGCTGCGCTTCCTGCCAGCCGCCCTCGAACACCCAATAGCCAAACTCGCCGCGCACCGAGAGGATGCGACCGAAGAAGCCGGAATCGCGCAGGAAGGCGATCTTCTTCAGGCCGGGCAGGAACAGCTTGTCCTGCACCGTGCCGTGCTTGACGCCCTTGGCATTGGCGAGCTTGACGACCTCAAGCGCTTCCTCAAAGTTCGTCGCGATCGGCTTCTCGCAATAGACGTGCTTGCCGGCATTGATGGCCTGGGTCAGCAGGCCGGGACGCGCCTGCGTGGTCGCGGCGTCGAAGAACATGGTGTCGTTCTTGTCGGCGAGCGCCGCATCGAGATCGGTAGTCCAGCGCGTGATGTTGTAGCGCCTGGCGAGCGCCTCGACCTTTTCGGAGCTGCGGCCGACCAAGATCGGATCGGGCATGATGCGGTCGCCATTCTTCAGCCGGACGCCCCCCTGATCCCGGATCGCGACGATCGAGCGGATCAGATGCTGGTTGAGCCCCATACGGCCGGTGACGCCGTTCATGATGAGGCCAAGGCGTTGCGTGGTCATGCCAATTTCTCCCAGAGTGATGTTGGCTGTTCGAGCGGGGCGAGCGCCGACCAGTCCGGATGGACCGAGGTCGCAAAGCCCGTTGCGTGAAGCGATCCCGTCAGGAGATCGCCGTCGTGAATGGAGAGGCGAATGCCCTGCCCGGCATCGGCATAGAGATCGGGATGGGCGGCGGCAAAGGCCTGCGCCTCGGCGGCCGGCGTCTCGCCAAAGCCGTCGACATAGTGATGGCCGTTGCGCTCGGCGTGTTCGAGGCAAAGCAACGCGCCGAGTGCCAGATCTTGCTGAAGAGCCAGCCCAGGCTGGCAGGTCAAGTCCTCGCCGGTGACGAAACACTCCGCCCCATCGTCGTTCAGCTTGGCAATGCGGGTGAAGTTGACGATCGACTTGTAAATGCCCTTGCAGGATTTCGACGAGATGCCGTGGTAACCCAGCTCGCGGGCGACCGGCCAAGCATCATAGGAGTCGTCCGATTCGTCGATGATGAAGTCGCGCCAACGCAAGACTTCACTCAACGGCGATTGACGCGAGACGTCGCGCGGCATCGGCTGCTCGATATAGAGTAGCTTGCGAAAGATCGGCTCGAGGGCGCTATCGTGCTCCAGCCGATGGACCAGCGACGCAAGCCCCGTCAGGTCCGCATACTGCTCATTACCGTCGAGCGTCACCTTGTAATCGAAGGGTAGTTTCGCCAGCTCCCGACCGATACGCGTCAAACGGGCAGCATCCGCATCGGGATCGCCGCCGAGCTTCAGCTTGAAATAGCGCGCGCCGGCGTTTTCCTTGGGATCGGCGACGCCGCCATCGCCCTCGACCTTGTCGTCGAGGCCGACGGTGTGGCGGATCGCAACGCGTTCCGACCGGTGCTGATTGGCGAGACCGAGAAACCGCGTGATATCGCCGTTACTCAAATCCGGCGACAGCCGCGCATCGATGCCGGCGATGTTGCCCGCCATGCCATCGAAGAAGTTCGTGCCAACACCGCGCAGCAGCGCGTCGAGGATCGCCTTGTCGATCTCGGCCGGACCGTAAGCCGCGGCAAGCGCTGGAATATTCTTTACCGCACAGGTGGCGACCTGCGCACCGATGCAGGCGGCATGCAGATCGAACGCCGTCTGGAAGCCGGTTCTTGCCAGATAAAGCCCGCGCGCGATCTCCAGCGAGCGGCGCAGGCCGTCCACCGTCTGCGCCGGCGACAGTTCCGGCCGCTTGTCGAACCATTTTGGCACCAGCAGCTCGGCGCTGGCGCCGATCGCAACGCCCCTGCCCTCGACCTCGATCTCGACCCGCACGAACAGCTGCGGCGTCGCGTTGATCGTGATCGCACCAAAGCGGAACGGCCGCGCGAACTGCACGGGACGTTCAAAGAATGCGATGTCTCGCAGCTTCAGGCGCGGGGACATGGTGTCACAACGAAGCGAAGTGAATTTTGTGCGAGCGGTACAGCCGCGGGCGACTCACCTCTCCCGCTTGCGGGAGAGGTCGGCGCGTAGCGACGGGTGAGGGCTTTCTCCTCTGGGGGAGTATCCCATTGTGGAGACACCCTCTCCCCAACCCTCCCCCGCAGGCGGGGGAGGGAGCGCACCGTCGTCGTGGTCGCGTGCAAGTCCGATCCCATGCCTTAGTCCAATGCACCTTGCGAGAAGAAATGCTTGCGGATGCGCTGCACGAGCTCCGTGAAGACAGGATCGGCCATCACGTCGAGCGAGCGCGGGCGCGGCAGCGGCACGTCATAGATCGCGGCGACCGCGCCGGGACGCTCGGTCATGACCAGCACGCGGTCGGCGAGGAACACGGCCTCCGGAATCGAGTGCGTGATCAGCAGCACCGTCTTCCTGGTCTCGCGCTGGATCCGCATCAGCTCGACATTCATGCGTTCGCGCGTCAGCGCGTCGAGCGCGCCGAACGGTTCGTCCATCAGCATGATCTTGGGATCGTGCACCAGCGCGCGGCAGATCGAGGCGCGCTGCTGCATGCCGCCGGACAGCTGCCAGGGCAGCTTCTTCTCGAAGCCTTCGAGCCCGACCATCTTCAACAGCGCCCTGGCCCGATCGAGATATGTTTGCCGCGGCAACCGCTTCATGTCGATCGGCAACATCACGTTCGACAGGATGTTGCGCCATGGCAGCAGCAGCGCGTTCTGGAAGACGATGCCGACATTGCCGTGCGGCGCCGTCACCTTCTCGCCCTCGACCAGGATCTCGCCCGTGGTGGGCGGCAGCAGGCCCGAGATCAGCTTGAGCAGCGTGGACTTGCCGCAGCCGGAGGGGCCGACCACGACAAAGAACTCGCCGTCATTGATGTGGAAGTCGAGCGGCCGCAGCGACGGCACATCGCCGTCGCGCGTCCGGTACGTCTTCGACACGCCGGACAATTTGATGCCCGACGCTCCCGCAACCCGGTCGCTCACCAGTCTCAGATGCGCGGCCGGCTGGTCGGCTAAACTGGCCTTGTTCGGAATCATTCAGTCACATCCGATGGAACAAAAATCTCAGCCCCGTCATTGCGAGGAGCGAAGCGACGAAGCAATCCAGGGTTTTCCCGCAGAGGCAGTCTGGATTGCTTCGCTTCGCTCGCAATGACGGATGCGCTCACGAGCCACTCTTCGGCAGATAGTCGTTGGTGTAGAAGGCCTTCGGGTTCTCCTTGGCCTTGGCATCGAGCCCGCCATATTCGACCAGCAGGTTGACGGTCTCGGTCATGTTCTGGTCGGTGACCTGGAACGGACGCTTGTTCTTGGTCTCCGCGGTCCGGTAGAGCGGGATGGTCAGCTCAAACCCCTGCGTCAGCGTGTCGATCTTGCCGCCCTTCGGGTTGGCATCGAGGATCGATTGCGCCGCCGCCTTCGGCTCCTTCTCGGCCGCTTCGACCGCCTTGGTCGTCGCCGACATGAAGCGACGGACGAGGTCGGCATTGGCCTTCACATAGTCGGCGTTGGCGATGATGCCTGATGAGACCATGTTGATGCCGTAGTCGGCGAACTTGATCGGGAACACATCCTTGCCGGTGGCATCCTTGATCTTCATCGACTGGTCCATGACGTAGCCGAGCAGCAGATCCGCCTGGCCGTTGATGACGGCGTTGAGTTTTGTCTGGCCGTCACCGGCCACAGTGGTGAAGTCGCTTTCCTTCAGGCCGGTCTTCTTCAGGAACAGCGGCCATATCTGGGTCATGGAGTCCGCCGGCGTGATCGCCACGGTCTTGCCCTTGATGTCCTCGGGCTTTTTGATGTTCTTGTCGACGAAGCCCATCGCGGACATCGGCGAGGTCTGGAGCAGCACGCCGGTCGCGACCACGGGCGCACCCTTGATCGCGGCGCGCATCATGGTGGGAACGTCGACATAGCCGAAATCAGCGGTCTTGGCGGCGACAGCCTGCGTGGTCGCAGCGGAGCCGCGGCCTTCCTGGATCTCCAGGTCGATGCCTTCGGCAGCATAGATGCCCTTGGCCTTGCCGTAATAGAACGGCGCGTGCTCGCCATAGACGTACCAGTTCAGCATCAGCACGACCTTGTCGGCTGCCTGTGCGGGCACTGCCGCGAACACCATCAGCGCCGCCGAAACAACTCCTATCCACCGCTTCATCGTCACTCTCCCTTGCCCTTGTTGCGACGGCCGTTGGTGGCCGTTCGTTGCCTTGGTTTTTGTTAAGAGGCGAAAATCACGTCCTCGCGCTGACTGACATGCCAGGGAATGACCAGCTTCTCGATCCGGTCCACGATCCAGAACAGGACCACGCCGAGCAGCGCCAGGATCACCAGCGCTGCGAACATTGTCGGCAGATCAAAGGTTCCGATCGAGCGCTGCATCACGTAGCCGATGCCGGAATTGGAGCCGACGAACTCGCCGACGACGGCGCCGACCACGGCAAGCGTCACCGACACTTTCAGCCCCGAGAAGATCGCGGGCAGCGCATGCGGCAGGTTCACCGCACAAAACACCTGGAAGCGGCTGCCCTGCATGGCGCGGGCGAGATCGACCATATCAGGATCCACCGACTTGAAGCCCTGCACGGCGGAGACCACCACCGGAAAGAAGCCGAGCAGGAACGCCGAGATCACTTTGGGAATGATGCCGAAGCCGAACCAGACCACGAACAGCGGCGCGATCGCGATCTTCGGTACGGATTGCGAGAACACCAGCAGCGGGTAGACGTAGCTCTCCACCGTCTTCGAGCCCGCGATCAGCATCGCGATGGGAATGCCGAACAGCGCGGAGAGCATAAAGCCGCAGACGGTCGCATAAGTCGTCGGCCAGGACTGGCGCAGCAGTTCCGGCCAGTCGGTGCGCAGCACGGCGAGGACATCGCCCGGCGACGGGATCTGGTAGGCGGGAATCCTGAAGATGCGGATCGCGATATCCCAGGCGACGATGATGAAGACCAGGAACAAAAACGGCCGAACCCAGGCCGCATTCAGCATCTTGGACACCGCGTTTTGCGGCTTCGGTTCGGCCACGTCTCAACTCCCGGCATTCTTCTTCGTTGTGGAGAGAAATTAACCCGTTGGATAAATACTGTCCAGAGATTTCCCTGTGACGTTTTGGGCCGGTTCCGGGGGTGTTGGCGAGTGGCGGAGCCGACGCTCTCGTGTCCCGGACGCGCTGCAACGCCCTATCGCGTTGCTGCGCAGAGCCGGGACCCAGGGCGCCGCACTCGGCGGTTGCATGGGCCCCGGCTCTGCAGCGCACCGCAAGAGCGCTGCGCTGCGTCCGGGGCACGAGACCACCCGGGCTACGGGCTAAGCCGTCTGGGCCACCGCAGCGCGCGACTTCGGCGTCTTCGCGATCGCGAATAATTCGGCGGATTGCCCCGTCAGCGCCGCCAGCACGAGGCCGGCCATGTGCGCGAGGCGCTCGTCCTTGGCGTCCTTGGCGAGCAGGTCGCGGCCGAAGATCACGCTCAGCGTCGCCGAGTTGGAGAGATAGAAGAAGCTGAGCGCCGCGATCGAGATGTAGAGCTGCACCGGATCGACCGCGACCTGGAAGTCGCCGCTCTCGACGCCGCGCCGCACCACGGTGCGGATCATCTCGACGAAGGGCGAATGCATCGACTTGACCTTGGTCGATTTCTTCAGGTGCTTTGCGCGCGCGAGGTTCTCGGTCTGGAGCAGCGACAGGAATTCAGGGTTGCGGAGAAAATAGGTCCAGGTGAACTCGATCAGGCGGCGGATCGCCTCGGGCGGATCGAGATGCTCGAGATCGAGCCCCCGCTCCTCGCTGCGGATCTTGTCGTAGGCACCCTCGAGCACCGCAAGGTAAAGCTCGTCCTTGTTGCCGACGTGGTAGTACAGCATGCGCTTGTTGGCGCCGGCCTTGGCCGCGATGCGGTCGACGCGCGCGCCGGCGAGCCCGTGGGTGGAAAACTCCTGCTTGGCCGCTTCGAGAATGCGCAGCCGCATCCCCTCGGGGTCGCGCTGCCATTTCAGAGTTCGCTTTGCCTTCGCCTTCGCCAAACCGGGTGCTCGCTGGGTGGTCTGATACGTCCTCTACCACGCACTCGCCGTCATTGCGAGGAGCGAAGCGACGAAGCAATCCAGACTGCTACCGCGGTGGGATTCTAGATTGCTTCGCTTCGCTCGCAATGACGGGTGGAAAGACTGTCGCCCGTCACTCCACCGGCTTCGGCGAGCGTTCCAGCAGCACCGTCTGGATGCCGCAGGTGCCGGTCCGCACCGTCATGATCCGCGTGCCCGGCTTGCGGCCGTTGCGGACTTCGGTGACGTCGAGTCCGCCCGCGATTAGGCGGGCGCGCGTGGCGTCGATGTCGGCGACCCGCCAGCTCAGGCCCCAGAGACGATCATGCGCGGAATCGCCACCGGCTACGGGGCGGCGCACCACCTCGACGATGAGGTCGCCGCAGCGGAAGAACATCAGCTGGCCCCAATCCTGGTGCGAGCGGTCGAGCGCGAGATCGAGCCCGAGCCGCGCGCCATAGAGCGCGGCAGCACGATCGGAATCCTCGGTGGTGATCACGACATGGTCGAGCGCGTCGATCGGCGCGATGTCGGTCACGGCGGATTTGGGACGCTCGTCGGCCAGCTCGAGGAAGAACATGCGCACGCCGCGCGTGAGTTCGGTGGCGGCGCGCGTGCGTTTCCAGTGCAGCACGGCATCGGTGACGGCGTCGCTGCTCTCGACCTCAGCAACCGGATCGGGCTTGAGCGCCACCCGGTCCAGGCGCCGGTGCATCCGGCTCATGTCTGCGACACGAAAGCACAGGCTGGCCAGCACGCCCTCGTGGTCGTCAAGCAGCGCACGCATCCGGTCGGCGGTGACGCTGAAGCCGCTCGGCGCCATCAGCTCGATGGTCATGTTGTCGAGGGTGAACAGCACCCGGTCGGCGCCCTCGCCGGAATTCTGCCAGGCCGGCGCGCGCCCCAGAAGCGTCTGATAGGCCGCCTTGGCCGCACCGATATCCCTGACCAGAGCGACGACGTGATCGAGGCCGGTGATCATGTTCCCTCCCTCCCGACGGGGCCGGAACCGAAACGCCTGAAAGGGGCGCTGGCTCTGCCCGGGGCAACGCTGGCCCTGCCACGGTCGTATTCCGGCCCCAGGCCGACCTCAAGCGCCTATCGCCATGACTTCGCGAATATTTTGGCCTTGCGAATATTTTTGGCTCCTGCAGAAGCGGTGCTAAGGTAAGCAGCCGGCCGGGACCACCCAGCGCATCACGGACAACCAATGCAGGCTCTCTTTATCGGACAGACCTATATCGACGTCGTCTTCATCACCGACCACATGCCGACCGGCGACGAGAAGCACGTGGCAACCGACTACGCGGTCTCTTTCGGCGGCAATGCGGTGACGGCGGCGTTCTGCTGCGCCAAGCTCGGCATCGTGCCCGATCTCGTCGCCACCGCGGCCAACGACTGGCTCGGCCGCATGTTCATGGACATGTGCGCGAAGTACGGAATCTCGCTGCATGGGCGGAAGGTGAACCAGTCCTCGCTGTCCTTCATCATGCCCAAGGACGGCAAGCGCGCCATCGTCCGATGCCGCGACGACGATCACATCCACCCCTTCCCGATCCTCAATCTCGGCGGCTGCCGCGTGCTGCATGTCGACGGCCATCAGCCCGATGCCGCGCTCCACTATGCAAAAGTCTGCCGCGAGGCCGGTATCCTGACCTCGCTCGACGGCGGCGGCCTGCGCACCAACACGCATGAGCTGCTCGAGTACATCGACGTCGCCATCGTTGCCGAGCGCCTGTGCGAGCAGATGGACCTGACGCCGGAGAAGATGCTCGACTATCTCAAGGCCCGCGGCTGCAAGATCGGCGGCGTCACGATGGGTGAGAAGGGCCTGCTCTGGTACAACGAAACCGGCGCGACCGAGATCATGCCGGCGATGCCGATCCCGCGCGAGCGCGTGATCGATACCAATGGCGCCGGCGACGTGTTCCATGGCGCCTATGTCTATTCGTATCTGGCGCATCCCGGCAAAAGCTGGCGCGAGCACTTTGACTTTGCCCGGGCAGCCTCGACCTTCAAGATCCAGCGGCTCGGCAACGAGGCCGGCTTGCCGACGCTCGTGGACATTGCCAAGGTCAGGCACGAGTTCGAGGTCAGGGTCTAGGACTTCGCAGGAGCAGTTATGGGGCGCGTCTTCGTCGCCGGCAGCATCAACATGGATGTGGTGGCGACAGCCGATCGCCACCCGAAGGTCGGCGAGACGGTCGCCGGCAAACAGGTGCTGTATTTTCCCGGCGGCAAGGGTGCGAACCAGGCGGTCGCGGCCGCGCGGCTTGGGACGCGGACCACGCTGATCGGGCGGCTGGGGCAGGATGCGTTCGGGGCGGAGCTGCGGGCATTTCTCGCTGCTCAGGGCATCGATCTCGGCTCTGTGCACGAAGCCGACACGCATACCGGCACCGCGATCATCACCGTCGCCGAGTCCGACAACACCATCGTCGTCATCCCCGGCAGCAATGCGCTGGTCAGCGCGGAGGATGTGGCCTCCGTTCCGCTGGCAAAGGGCGATGTCGCTGTCAGCCAGTTCGAGATCCCGCTGCCGACGATTGCCGCGTACTTCCAGCGCGCCCGTAGCGCCGGAGCGACGACGCTGCTCAACCCTGCGCCGGCGCAAAAGATGTCCGGCGAGCTGCTCGCGCTCGTCGACATCCTCGTGCTGAACGAGACCGAGCTCGGCTTCCTCGCTGGCGTTGAGCTCTCTGAAGATGATACCGCGACGCGGATCATCGACGTCGCGCGAAAACTTCAGGCGCGCGCGGACCAGACCATCTGCATCACGCTCGGCAAGCGCGGCGTACTTGCGCTCGCTGCCAGCGAGGAGTTTGCGGTGCCCGGCCGTGCGGTGAAGGCGGTCGACACTACGGGCGCCGGCGATTGCTTTGTGGGTGCGCTCGCGGCGCAACTGGCTGATGGCGCCGCCTTGCGCGCCGCCCTCGCCTTCGCCAACGCCGCGGCTTCGATCAGCGTACAGCGTATGGGTGCGGGGCCCTCGATGCCGACGGCCGCGGAAGTGGCGGCTGTTCTTTAGTGCGCGATTCTTCCTTCGCCTCTCCCCGCTTGCGGGGAGAGGCCGGAATGTGCGCTGAAAGCGCGGATTCCGGGTGAGGGGGACTCTCCGCGAATCAAACTGTCACCGCCCTCGCGGAGAGCCCCCCTCACCCCGACCCTCTCAGCGCGAGCGAAGCTCGTCGCGGCCCCGTAAGAACGGGGAGAGGGAGAAGGTCACGCCAGCGCACTCTTCAGATCGAAACCTTCATCCGCGGCCTGCTCCGGCGTGATCGAGCGGTCCATGGCCTGCAATCTGCGGCCGAACATGTGATCGCCGGCGCGGTTGACGGACTCGATGCCGAGCAGCTTCTCGCCCTTGTAGCAGAACGCGGAAAACGCCTTTTTGGCGGGATCGCCGCGCAGCACGACGCGGTCGTAGCCGGTGGTGAGGCCCGCCATCTGGAGCTTGTCGTCGCCCTGGTCGCTCCAGAACCAGGGATGGCCGTCATAGGGTTTGCGGTCGCCGGTCAGCCGCGCCGCGAGGCAGCGGGCGTGGTCGGTGGCGTTCTGCACCGATTCCAGCCGCAGCGAGCCGCCGAACCGCGGGCTGGCGAACAGCGCGCAGTCGCCGATCGCGGAGATGTCGGGATCAGCCGTCGAGAGGTATTCGTCGACGATGATGCCGGCGGCAACCGGCAACCCCGCCTCCGCCGCGAGCTCGATATTCGGCAGCACGCCGACGCCGACCACGATGAGGTCGGCCGGCAGGTGCCGTCCGTCGCTGAGACTGACGCCGGTGACTTTCCCGTTCTCGGCCTCGATCGAGGTTGCCTGCACACCGAGATGAATGCGGATGCCGGCCTCGCGATGCCGGGCCTGGAAATATTCGGAGACCTCCGCCGTCACCGCCCGCGCCATCACGCGCGGGGCGAGTTCGAGCACGTCGACCTCGAGGCCCTTGATCCGCGCGGTGGCGGCGAATTCGAGGCCGATGAAGCCGGCGCCGATCACGACCACCCGTGTCTTCGACGGCATGATTTTGCGCAGCGCCTCACTGTCGTCCAGGATGCGCAGATATTTCACGTCGGGCAGATTGGCGTTGGGCAGATCAAGCAGCCGGTTGCGCGCGCCCGTGGCCAGGATCAGGTGGCCGTAGGGCAGCGTCTCGCCCGACGCGAGCAGGACCTTGTGCCCGGCGCGGTCGATCGACACGGCGCGGCCGGCGATCAGCTCGATCCTCTGGTCCTGGTAAAACTTCTCCGGCCGGAACATCAGGCTCTCGGGCCCGGCGGAACCCTTGATGTACGCCTTGGACAAAGGTGGCCGCTGATAGGGCAGATGCGCCTCGTCATTGATCAGGCAGATTGGAGCGGAAAAACCCGCCTGGCGCAGGGATGCCGCGACCTGGTAGCCACCATGGCCGGCACCAACAATGATCACCGGGCCATCAGTCATTGGACAGCCCATTTCCGCAAGACACGAGCGTCACCCATGTCGTCTCCTCTCGCGCTGATTTTGGCTTGCTTGCCCAGGAGGAGCCGGCGCTCGTGTCCGTCCCTCAACAAAGGCAGGCCCCATTTGAGCCTATCGTTCCCCGTTGCGCAAGGGCGGCAGGCGGGGATTGTCACCCCTCGCCTTCTGCGATTTAGTCGCACGAACGACCTCATGCCGGGGATTTCTCAGATGCCAGCTCCCGTTTCCCAGCCCGACGATCCCGCCTTGCTGCGGATCGACGGCCCGATCGCGACCATCACGCTCAACCGCCCCGCCGCATTCAACTCGATCAACCTCGCGATTGCGCAGAAGCTCGAGCAGCTCGCGGCGTATATCGAGGACAACGATGCCATCCGGGTTTTGGTCATCGAAGGCGAAGGCCGCGCCTTCTCGGCTGGCGGCGATCTTCAGACGATTGGAGCCGCCGCCGAAGCGGGCACGGTGACGCCGGTGGTTGGCGAGCTCTTGAAGCACTATCACGCCTTCATCGAGATCGTAAGGCGCATGCCGAAGATCTCGCTGTCCAGCGTGCATGGTTCGGCCGCCGGCGCCGGCATGGGCCTCGCCTTTGTCACCGATCTCTGCATCGCCGCTGATGACGCCAAGTTTACGCCGGCCTATGCCAAGATCGGCGTGTCGCCGGATGGCGGCTCGACGGTCGGCATCGTCGGAACGGTCGGCTCCCGCCGCGCGTTGCAGATCTTCCTCGCCGAGGACAATTTTACCGCGCAGCAGGCCCATGAATGGGGCCTGGTCGTGAAGACCGTTCCCGCGACCGAGCTGAAGGCCGCCACGCGACAACTCGCCGAGCGGCTGGCGCAGAACCCGCCCGCTGCGATATCCGGCACCAAGTCGCTGGTCTATGCGGCCACGACCACGCCGGTCAAACAGCAGCTCGACGCCGAAGAGCACAAGATCATCATGGCGATGAACACGGAGGATTTTCGCGTTGCCGTGAAAAAGTTCACGAGCAAGTCGAAGTGACACCTGCGCGCACCTTCTACGGCCTGCGCCACGGCGCGACCGATTGGAACCGGCAGGGGCTTTTTCAGGGCCGGACGGACAACCCGTTGAACGAGGACGGCCTGCGGCAGGCGCACGAGGCAGCCAGCATGTTGCGCGGTGTCGGCATCAGCCGCATCGTCGCAAGCCCGCTGGTGCGCGCGGCGCGAACGGCCGAGATCATCGCGGACGCGATCTCGGTACCGCTTGCGATCGACGACGGCATCATCGAGTTCGATTTCGGCAGCTTCGAGGGCCTGCCCGTCCGCGACCTCATGATCAAGCACGGCGTCACGTCCGCGACCGGCCTCGTCTCGATCCTGCCCGCCGACGGCGAGAACTGGGATGCCATGGCCGAACGGTCGCTGGCTTGCGTCTCCGCGTGGCTCGACCGTCATCCCGGCGACGACCTGCTGTTCGTCTGCCACGACGCGGTGATGCAAGGTATGGCGAAGGCGCTCGCTGGCAGCTATTTCAAGAATAGCCACGGCACGCCGTTTCGTTACGTACGCGAACACCACGCATGGTGCGTCGAGCAAGTCGTCACTTAAGAAGATCACTTGGGACAGATGTAGCCCGTTCCCGCCGGCGATTTGAAGCAGCCGACCGACTCCGGCAGCACCTGCTGCGGCAGCCACAACACCACGCTCGGGAAGTAGATCGCGAACGCGATCGTCGCCAGGAACACCACATAGATCGGCAACGCGGCGCGCAAGGCCTTGGCGAAACTGATGCCGACGAATTTCGACGCCATCAGCAGCACCAGGCCATAAGGCGGCGTGATCAAGCCGAAGGCGAGGGTTGCGATCAGCACCACGCCCATGTGGACACCGTTGATGTCGCCCGCTTCCGTCAGCGCGTTCACCAGCGGCATGAAGATGATGATGGTCGGCACCGGCTCGATGAAATCGCCGACAACGGTGAACAGCAGCACCATCAGCAGCATGATCAGATGCGGATCATTGCCGGCGATCGAGGTGATCACATCCGCGATGTAGCTGGCGCCGCGCAAATAGGCGAGCATCCAGCCGAACGCGTTGGCGGCGCCGATCGTCACCAGCGGCAGCGAGAAGATCAGGCCAGCAAGACAGAAATCGTACGGGATCTTCCTGATATGGCCGCGGTTGAGCGCGGGGATCACGACCAGGATGATCCAGACCACGGCCACGACGCCGGCTTCCGTCGGCGTGAACCAGCCGGTGAGAATACCGCCGAGCAAAATAACGGGGATCATCAGCGGCAGGGCCGCATCGCCGGCCGCGAACACCACCTGCCGCAGCGGGGCGCGCGGCTTGCGCAGGCCGGAGGGGCCGAAGAAATAGCAATAGATCATCAGGCCGAAGCCGATCATCAGGCCCGGCACCACGCCTGCCATGAACAGGCCGGCGATCGAGACGTTGCCGACGGCGCCATAGACCACCGCCGTGATGCTCGGCGGCACCAGCGCCGCGATGGTCGAGGCCGATGCGATGATGGCAGCGATGAAGGCGGGCTCGTAGCCCTCGCGCTTCATCGGGCCGCCCAAAGCTCGGCTCATCACGGCGACGTCGGCGGTGGTCGAGCCCGACATTTCCGAGAAGAACATGCTGAAGACGACGACGACCTGCGACAGTCCCCCCCTGATATGCCCGACCAGCGACACCGACAGGTTGGCTATTCGCACCACCACATTGGCCGAGCTCATGAGCTCGCCAACCAGCAGGAAGAACGGGATCGCCAGCAGTGCTTCGGAATCCACGCCATCGAAGATCTTCTGGATGATCGCCGCGAGCGAGACATCGGAGAGAAGCGCGCCGATGAACACGCCGGCCATCAGCGAGAACGGCACGGGCACGCCGAGATAGCCGAACGACAGGAAGCAGATCGACATCAACGCCAGAACGACAGGTGCGCTCACGGCTGCGCCCTCACCTGCGTTTCCGCGATCACGGGTGCGGTGTCCTCCTCAGGCGGCTCGGGATGATCAAAGCCGTTGCGCAGTCCGTTGACCAGCTGCTCGATGGTGAACAGACCGATCAGCACCCCCGAGAGCGGAATGATCGCATAGAGCGAGGCGATCGGCGTGCCCGACGGAAGACGAAAGCTGCCGAAGCCCCGGAGATAGTTCTGGTAGCCGTACCAGATCAGACAAAAGGCGACGCCAAGCACGACAAGGCGGATGATCACTTCGACGATAACGCGCGGCGTGCCGTGCATCGCCTCGGAGATCGCGGTCAGATAGAGGTGGTCGTTGCGCCGCGTCGCAGCTGCCGTTCCAACGAAGATCGCGTAGACGAACAGCGTCGATGTCACCTCCTGAAGCCACAGCCAAGGATGGCCGATGGTGCGGGTGACGATATCGGCCGTCACCGACAGCGAGAAGCCGAAGCAGAGCACGCCGCAGAGGATCATCAGCGCCAGCTCGAGCCAGTCGAGCCGGCGCCATTTCAGGTGGCGTTGGCGTTGCACCAGCAGTTTGTCGGCGATGGGCATTGTTGCTCCCGGCTGCGGGTTGGCTACACCTCTCCCGCTTGCGGGAGAGGTCGGCGCGTCCCGGGCGATGCGAAGCATCGTCCCGCGCGCCGGGTGAGGGCTCTCTCCTCTGGGGGTTTGTCCCTCCGTGGAGACACCCTCTCCCCAACCCTCTCCCGCAAGCGGGAGAGGGAGCGCACCGTGTTGCGCGGGCGATCTAATTGATCGACCGGATCAGATTCTTGATCTTCTCGGCGTGCGGGCCGAGCTCCTTGGCGAGCTTGTCGAGATAGGGATCGGCGATCGCCGTAAAGCTCTTCTTGTCGACGTTATCGACGATCTTCACGCCCATCTTCTTCAGCTTCTCGGCCGCACTACGTTCCAGATCGAACGCCTTGGCCGGCTCCTTCGAGCTGATCTCGTTGGCCGCCGCCTGCACCCACCCCTTCTGTTCGGCCGACAGGCTCTGCCAGAGCTTGTCGGAGATGAACACCAGCGCGTTGTTGGCCTCGTGCTCGGTGATGTTGAGGACCGGCGCCACCTCGTAGTGCTTGTTGACGAGGTAGACGTTGATGCTGTTCTCGGCGACGTCGACGACGCCGGTTTGCAAGCTCGTGTAGACGCTGCCGAACGGCATGTGGACGGTCTGGGCGCCATAGGCCGGGAACATCATGTCCTCGGTCGCGGTCGCCTGCACGCGGATCTTCAGGCCCTTGATATCGGCGACATTGTGGATCTCCCGCTTGGAGTACATGTGGCGCACACCCTGCGAGCCCGTCGCGATGACGTGCAGGCCCTGCGTGGTCTCGTCGATCATGGTCTTGAGGGCTTCGAACACGCGGGGATCCGCCAGCCCCTTGATCACATGGTTCTCGTCGCGGAACAGGAAGTGCAGCGACATCACGCCGGCCTGCGGCGAGATCGTCGCGGTGTTGGCCGAGGAGATGATGGCGAACTCGACGTCGCCGGCTTTCACGAGCTGGAGCACCTGCGGCTCCTGCCCGAGCTGCGCGCCGGGGTACTGGTCAATGATCATGGTGCCCTTGCTCAATTCCTTGAGCTTGTCGGCAAACAGGTCACCCGCGATGGAATAGCCGGTGTTGCGCGGCTGGTCATAGGCGAAGCGATAATGCTTCACCTCCTGTGCCCCGGCCCCGGTGACGAACAGCATGGCGGACAGAACCGCCAAGCCATGCAAGAATCTCGGCATGGATCGTGCAATCATCGTTTCCCCCTGTTTTATCGCCCGCCGCTTGTGCGGTCTGAGCGTTCGTTCGGGTGGTTGATCACCCCGTCTCAGTCTTTGGTCCAGTCCTCTGCATAAAGTCGAAGTCGCAGCCCTCGTCGGCCTGCAAGATGGTTTTGTCGAACAGCCAGGCATAGCCGCGTTTGGTCTCGTCCGGCGCGGCCGCCGGCTTCAAAGCTGCACGCCGGCGCTCCAGCTCGGCCGCATCGACCAGCAGCTCGATGCTGCGCCTGGCAACATCCAGGCTGATCATATCGCCGTTCTTCACCAGCGCCAGCGGCCCGCCGACGGCGGATTCCGGCGTGATGTGTAGAACGATGGTGCCGAACGCGGTGCCGCTCATGCGCGCATCCGAAATGCGCACCATGTCCTTGGTGCCACCGCGCGCGAGCTTCTTCGGGATCGGCAGATAGCCGGCCTCGGGCATGCCGGGCGCGCCCTTGGGGCCGGCATTGCGCAGCACCAGCACGTCGTCGGCGGTCACGTCGAGCTCGGGATCGTCGACCCGCAAGGTCATGTCCTCGACGGATTCGAACACCACCGCGCGCCCGGTGTGCTGCAACAGTTTTGGGCTCGCGGCCGATTGCTTGATCACGGCACCACGCGGCGCGAGATTGCCGTGCAGGACGGCGAGACCGCCTTCCTTCTTGATCGGATTATCGCGTGGACGGATCGCGTCCTGGCCCGGCACGTCTTCCGCGTTGGCGACGACATCGCGCAGCGTCTGGCCGCTTATGGTCTTGGCATCGAGATCGACGAGGTCGCCGAGCTGCGCCAGCAATTTCGGCACGCCGCCGGCGTGATGGAAATGCTCCATATAGTGCTCGCCGGACGGCTTGAGATCGATCAGCACCGGCACCTCGCGGCCGATCTGGTCGAACACTTCGAGATCGAGCCGATGCGGCGAGCGATGCGCCATCGCGGTCAGGTGGATCAGGCCGTTGGTCGAACCGCCGATCGCCTGGAGCACGACCTGCGCGTTCCTGAACGAGGCCGGCGTCAACAGCTCGCTCGGCTTCGGCCCCTTGGTCTTGGCCATCTCGGCGGCAACACGGCCGCTCGCCTCCGCCAGACGGAAGCGCTCGGCATGCGGCGCCGGGATCGTCGCGCTCATCGGCAGCGACAGGCCCATGGCTTCGATCATGCAGGCCATGGTCGAGGCCGTGCCCATCACCATGCAGGTGCCGACCGACGGCGCAAGGCGGCCGTTGACGGCCTCGATCTCGGCATCGTCCATTTCGCCGGCGCGGTACTTGCCCCAGAGACGGCGGCAGTCGGTGCAGGCACCCAGCACCTCGCCCTTGTGATGGCCGACCACCATCGGGCCAACGGGAATGACCACGGTCGGCAAATCGGCACTGATCGCAGCCATCACCTGCGCTGGCAGCGTCTTGTCGCAGCCGCCAATCACGATCACCGAATCCATCGGCTGCGCCCGGATCATCTCCTCGGTGTCCATCGCCATCAGATTGCGCAGATACATCGAGGTCGGATGCGCAAAGCTCTCGGCAATCGAGATGGTCGGAAACACGAACGGCATCGCGCCCGACAGCATCACGCCGCGCTTGGCGGCCTCGATGATCTGCGGGACGTTGCCGTGGCAGGGATTGTAGTCGCTGTAGGTGTTGGTGATGCCGACGATCGGGCGCTCCAGCGCGTCGTCGGAATAGCCCATGGCCTTGATGAACGCCTTGCGCAGGAACAGCGAGAAGCCGGCATCGCCATAGCTCGTCAGACCCTTGCGCAAGCCACTCGTCATCATGCCACTCCATTCACCTTGCCATTGTGGTACATCGCGCCCCCCGATTGTCAATAACGCAGGTGCTCAGAGGCGCCAATTCTGGCCCACACCCGTCCGACGGACACAAATTATTGACAATCTGGTCCTTCCCTGCTCCACAAGACAGACCGGCCCCAAACCGGAGGCCGAGGGCATGTCCGACATTCGTACCGCAGACGCCATGGCTATCAGGCGCGACGATCCGGACGACGTCGTCGCGCGGCTGGAGGAGGACATCATCTTCGGCCGCCTGCCGCCGGGCGCGCGCCTGACCGAGGACGCGCTGATGTCGGCTTACGGCACCTCCCGCCATTTCGTGCGCCAAGCGCTGGTCGACGCCGAGCGCCGCGGCATCGTCCGCCGCGAGAAGAATGTCGGCGCCACCGTGCGGTTCTACTCGGCCGAGGAAGTCCGGCAGATCTACGAGGTCCGGGAGATGCTGACCCGGCAGGCCGCGCTGATGATCCCCCTGCCCGCGCCGCAAAGCCTGATCGACGAATTGACCGCATTGCAATTGCAGTATTGCGCGAAAGCCGATGTGCGAGACCTCCGCGGCATCCACGAGGCCAACGACGCCTTCCACCTCGCGCTGTTCTCCGCCTGCGGCAATCCCTATCTGGTGCGCTCGCTCCAGGACTACATGAACCTGACGCTGCCGATGCGTGCGAAAAACCTCGCCGACCGCGACGGCCTCGCGCAGTCGCGGCGCCAGCACGAGCTGATGATCGAGCTGCTGAAGGGCCGCGACAGCTGGGCGCTGGCGCAGCTCTGCGTCGATCACATGCAGTTCAGCAAGAAGGATTATCTGGCGAGGATTGCTGGGGAAGAGGGCTAGCGCAGCCGCTCCTTCGCCTTCGCGAGTCATACGCTCACTGGCAGCAGCGCTCCCTCAACACGTCATTGCGAGCGCAGCGAAGCAATCCAGAATCCCTCCGCGGAAAGACTCTGGATTGCTTCGCTGCGCTCGCAACGACGCGTGGTGAGTGGCTGCGAGCCTAACCTCTATCGTCCTTGCGGAGACAGCCCCTCACACCAGCCCTCTCCCCGTAAGAACGGGGCGAGGGAGCGCATCTGCGTTCGCGACAAACGTTACCGCTTATTCCAATCAATAATCCGGCTCTTATCGCCATCGAATTCGTTGCTGCAGAACGCGCCGCCCTGAAAATGGTCGCCGATCGGATCGGGCTTCAGCTTGGCCTGTTCGGCCATGGCGTGCGCCACATGATCCTCGGAGCGGCCGGTGGGGCGATAGCCGAATTCGTAGGCGCGGTGGTTGTCCCACCAGGCGCGCTCGTTCAGGGACACACCGTAGAAGATCTCGAAATGAATGTCGGGATGTTCGAGCCCGATCTGGCAGAGCTGCACCAGATCTTCCGGCTTGAGCCACATCGCGATGCGGCGATGATCGAGCGGCCGCTCGTCGCAATTGCCGATGCGGATGCAGGTGACCTTCAGCCCGTGCTTGTCGGCATAGAGCGAGCCGACCGCTTCGCCGAACACCTTGCTGACGCCATAGCGCCCATCGGGGCGCACGGTGACGTCGGTGCCGATCTTGTGGTGGCGCGGGTAGAATCCGACCACGTGATTGGACGAGGCGAACACCACGCGCTTGACGCCCTTGCGGTAGGCGGCCTCGAACAGATTGTAGCCGCCGATGATGTTGGCCTGGAGGATGTCGTCCCAGGGCCCTTCGACCGAATAGCCGCCGAAATGGATGATGCCATCGACGCCCTCGCAGAGCGCCTCGACCTGCGCGAGGTCGGCGAGGTCCGCAGCCTTGAACTGCTCGTTGGGGCCGAGATCGGCGGGCTTGCGGATATCGCTGAGCAGCAGATCCGGATAGATCGGCGGCAGCAGTTTGCGCAGACGCGTTCCGATTCCGCCCGAAGCTCCCGTCATCAAGATACGCGGCATGTCTTTCCTCGCCGTTGGTGGTCGATTTGCCGTCACGTGTCTCTAATGATAGCAGCATTGTCCAGAGGGAACGAAACGAGAGAACCGACATGAATGAGGCATCGTCCCAGACCCAGGAGCGGTCAGGCTGGCGGCCGGCGAGCTACTACCCCGATCCCGCGATCAAAGCACTGGATCCCCGCTTCGAAAAATACTGGCTGAAATTGTCGGCGGTGGAGCGGCTGGCGACGGGCCTGCGCTGGGCCGAGGGCCCGGTGTGGTTCGGCGACGGGCGTTATCTCCTGTGCAGCGACATCCCGAACCAGCGCATGATCAAATGGGAGGAGGAGACCGGCGCCGTCAGCGTGTTCCGCAAGCCCTCCAATTTCGCCAATGGCAATACGCGCGACCGCCAGGGCCGGCTCATCACCTGCGAGCATGGCGGGCGCCGCGTCACCCGCACCGAATATGACGGCAGCATCACCGTGCTGATGGACTCGTTTGGCGGAAAGAAGCTCAACTCGCCGAACGACGTCGTGGTGAAATCCGACGGCTCGATCTGGTTCACCGATCCGACCTTCGGCCTGCTCGGCAATTACGAGGGCTACAAGGCCGAGAGCGAGATCGATCCGAATGTCTACCGGCTCGATCCGGAGACCGGCAAGGCGACCATCGTCGCCGAAGGCGTGCTCGGGCCGAACGGGCTTTGCTTCTCGCCCGACGAAAAGATTCTTTACGTCGTGGAATCGCGCGGCGTGCCGAACCGCAAAATCCTCGCCTATGACGTCTCGGCCGACGGCACAGCGATTTCCAACAAGCGCGTTCACATCGATGCAGGTCCGGGCACGCCTGACGGCATGCGCTGCGACATCGACGGCAATCTCTGGTGCGGCTGGGGCATGGGCGATCCCGAGCTCGATGGCGTCGTGGTGTTCGCGCCCGACGGCGTCATGATCGGCCGCATCGCGCTTCCCGAACGCTGCGCCAATCTCTGTTTCGGCGGCGTCAAGCGCAACCGCCTGTTCATGGCGGCCAGCCAGTCGATCTACGCGCTGTATGTGAACACGCAGGGCGCGTTGGGAGGATAGTCTCTTTCCTCGTCATTGCGAGGAGCTCTTGCGACGAAGCAATCCAGACTGTCTCCGCGGAAAGATTCTGGATTGCTTCGCTTCGCTCGCAATGACGAAGGATAGACTTCGACCGGATGGAGCGAAGCGCAATCCGGGGACCGGTCCCGCATTACGCTTCGCTCCATGCGGGCTACAAGAAAAACGCCGGAGCGGTTTCCCGCTCCGGCGCTTTGTTTGGTCAGGCGCTGAAACTTACGCCGCGTTGAAGCCCGCAACCGCCTTCACTTCGAGGAAGTCCTCGAGGCCGTACTTGCCCCACTCGCGGCCGTTGCCCGACTGCTTGTAGCCGCCGAACGGCGCGCTGCGGTCGTTGGGCACGCCCTGGAGGTTGACGTTGCCGGCACGGATCTGGCGGCCGACGCGCTTGGCGTCCTCGACGGAAGCGCCCGAGACATAGCCGGCGAGGCCATAGGGCGTGTCGTTGGCGATGTGCACGGCCTCGGCTTCGTCCTTGGCGCCGATGATGGTCAGCACCGGTCCGAAGATTTCTTCACGGGCGATCGTCATGTCAGGGGTGACGTCGGCGAAGATGGTCGGACGAACGTAGAAGCCCTTGTTGACGCCCTCGGGCAAGCCCGGGCCACCGGCGACGAGCGTTGCGCCCTCGTCGATGCCCTTCTTGATCAGGCCCTGGATCTTGTCCCACTGGCCGCGGTTGACGACCGGGCCGATGGTGGTGCCTTCGGCACGGGGATCGCCGGCCTTGGTCTTGTCGGCGACCACCTTCGCGATCGCGGCGACTTCCTTCATCTTGGACAGCGGCACGATCATGCGCGAGGGCGCGTTGCAGGACTGGCCGGAGTTGTTGAACATGTGCATCACGCCGCCGGTCACCGCCTTCGTGAGGTCGGCACCTTCGAGGATGACGTTCGGCGACTTGCCGCCGAGCTCCTGGCTGACGCGCTTCACGGTCGGCGCGGCGCGCTTGGCCACATCGATGCCGGCGCGGGTCGAGCCGGTGAACGAGATCATGTCGATGTCGGGGTGCTCGCTCATGGCAGCGCCGACCTCGGGGCCGAGGCCGTTGACGAGGTTGAACACACCCTTCGGCACGCCGGCTTCATGGAGGATTTCCGCGAAGATCAGCGCCGAAGTCGGAGTGAATTCCGACGGCTTCAGGATCATGGTGCAGCCGGCGGCAAGCGCGGGCGCGACCTTGCAGGCGATCTGGTTCAGCGGCCAGTTCCAGGGCGTGATCATGCCGACCACGCCGACCGGCTCGCGCAGCACCATGGCGGTGCCGACGGGCTCCTCGAAATGATAGTTCTTGAGCACGTCGAGCGTGGTCATGAGATGGCCAAGGCCGGCGCCGGCCTGGAGTTTTTCCGCCATCGGCAGCGGCGCGCCCATCTCGTCGGAGACCGAAGCGCCGATCTCCTTGAGTCGGCCCTTGTAGACCTCGATGACTTTGGTGAGCAGCGCGACGCGCTCGTCACGGCTGGTCTGGGAGAACGTCGCAAAGGCGCGCTTGGCGGCGGCAACCGCCTTGTCAACGTCAGCCTTGGAGCCCAGCGCAACCTCGTACATCGCCTCTTCCGTCGCCGGATTGACCACGGCGGTGGACTTCTTGACGGCGGGATCGACCCAGGCACCGTCGATGTAGAATTGCATGCGATTGACCATCGTTAACCTCTTCTTGGGGGCATGGTGGGGGCGTTTCGGCAGGCATCCTTGCACGAAAGCGCCGGCAATTGAACCCGCCATATGCGGGGCCAGCGTTGCGGCGGACGGAGGATATATGAGCCGATGGCGGGAACGAGGCAAGGTGGCCCGGCCGTCATTCCGGGGCGCGCATTAGCGCGAACCCGGAATCTCGAGATTCCGGGTTCGATGCTTCGCATCGCCCCGGAATGACTGCCAGGTTGCCTCGACTACACCGCCATTTTCCGATGCAGCACCGGCGCGCCGGTGGTGAGGCTTTCGGCCGCATCGATGATGGCGTTGGCGTCGATGCCGTAGTGCCGATAAAGGTCCGCGATGCTGCCGGTCTGGCCGAACTGCTCGACACCGAGCGCCTCGACGCGATGGCCGCGGACGCTGCCGAGCCAGCCGAGCGCAGCTGGATGGCCGTCGATCACGGTCACGATGCCGCAATCGCGCGGCAGCGGCGCCAGCAGCTTCTCGATATGGCTGAGGTGTTGCACGCCGCGCCTGTCACGGCGCAATTTCCGTGCGGCGGTCCAACCTGCGTGGAGACGATCGGCCGAGGTGATCGCGAGCAGGCCGATATCGCGGCGGCTCTCGCCGATGAAGCCGGTCGCCTCGATCGCTTCAGGCGCGACCGCGCCGGTATAGGCAATCACGAGTTCGGCATTCGGACCCGGCTTGCGCAGCCAATAGGCGCCGTCGGTGATGCCCTGCTCGAGCTCCGGCGTCATGATCCGCTGCGCCTGCTCGATGCTGCGCGTCGACAGTCGCAGGTAGACGGAACCGCCCTCACCCGGATCGCGCTGCATGTGGCTGAACCCCCAGCCCATGATCACGGCGAGTTCGTCGACGAAGGCCGGCTCGAACGAGGCGAGCCCGTCCTGCGCCATGCCGATCAGCGGCGTCGCGATCGACTGATGCGCGCCGCCTTCCGGCGCCAGCGTGATGCCCGAGGGTGTCGCCGCTACCATGAAGCGCGCATCCTGGTAGCAGGCATAGTTCAGCGCATCGAGGCCGCGCTCGATGAAGGGATCGTAGAGCGTTCCGACCGGCAGCAGCCGCGCGCCGTTGATCTGGTGCGACAAGCCGAGCGCCGAGAGCATGATGAACAGGTTCATCTCGGCAATCCCAAGCTCGAGATGCTGGCCCTTGGGCGAGAAGTCCCAGTTGAACGTGGAGGGAATTTTCTCGCTGCGGAATAAGTCCGCCTTCTCGCCGCGCGCGAACAGGCCGCGCCGGTTCACCCACGGGCCGAGATTGGTTGAGACCGTGACGTCGGGCGAGGTCGTCACGATGCGCTGTGCCAGCTCGCTGTCGCCGCGCGCGATCTCGTTCAGCACGAGGCCAAAGCCCTGCTGGGTCGACATCTGCGGCGCAGGCTTGAACGCCAGTTGCCGGGGGACCTCGACGACGGGCGCGGTCAGCCGGCGGCCGTCCCGGTTGAACGGCACGCGCGCGAGGAAGGCGTCGAGTTCGGCGGCATCCTGCGCGAGGCCCTCGTATCTGTCCCATTCATGGCCGGGACGGATGTTCTGGCTCTCGCGATATTTCTCCATCTGCGCGACTGTCATCAGGCCGGCGTGGTTGTCCTTGTGGCCCTGGAACGGCAGGCCGACGCCCTTGATGGTGTAGGCGATGAAGCAGACCGGGCGATCGTGATCGATGGATTCGAACGCGTCCAGCATGCTCGCCATGTCGTGGCCGCCGAGATTCGACATCAGCGCCAGCAGCTCCTCGTCGCTGCGCTTGTCGATCAGCTTGGTGATCGGGCCCTGGTCGCCGATCTCGTCATGCAGATGCTTGCGGAAAGCCGCGCCGCCCTGGAAGCACAGCGCTGCGTAGAGCGCGTTCGGGCAGTTGTCGATCCAGCGCTTCAACGCCTCGCCGCCCGCTTCCGCAAACGCCTCGCGCATCAGCCGGCCGTATTTCACGATGACCACGTCCCAACCGAAATTGCGGAACACGGTCTCGAACTTTTCCCAGAGGCCTTCGCGGACGACCGCATCGAGCGACTGGCGGTTATAGTCGACCACCCACCAGGTGTTGCGCAGGCCGTGCTTCCAGCCCTCCGCCAGCGCCTCGAAGATATTGCCCTCGTCCATCTCGGCATCGCCGACCAGCGCGATCATCCGCCCTTCGCGGCGGTCCTTCATCCAGCCATGCGCCTTGACGTAGTCCTGCACCAGCGAGGCGAACAGCGTCTGCGCGACGCCGAGGCCGACCGAGCCGGTCGAGAAATCGACGTCGTCGACGTCCTTGGTGCGCGAGGGATAGGACTGCGCGCCCTTGAAGCCGCGAAAGTTCTCCAGCTTCTCGCGGCTCTGTCGGCCGAACAGATACTGGATGGCGTGGAACACCGGGCTCGCATGCGGCTTCACCGCGACGCGGTCCTCGGGCCGCAGCACCGAGAAGTACAGCGCCGACATGATGGTGGCGAGCGAGGCGGACGAGGCCTGATGGCCTCCGACCTTCAACCCGTCCGCGTTGGAGCGGATGTGGTTGGCGTGGTGGATGGTCCAGGACGACAGCCACAGCGCCTTGCGGCTAAGGGCAGTCAGGGTTTCAAGACGCGCGGAATCGACGGGCATGGCGATGCTCCGGAAAATAAGGCGGATCATACCCCTGCGGACCGGGCCAGATTTCCCAATTTATCGCGTCATACCCGCCTATATTAGGATACCATACCAACAATAGCCCACGAAATACAGGTTTCATTCCAATGCCAGAGCTCGACGCCATCGACCGCAAAATCCTCGGCTACCTCCAGAACGACAGCCGGCTGACCATGCAGGATCTCGCCGACAAGGTCGGGCTTTCGGTGTCGCCGTGCCATCGCCGGGTCAAGCTCTTGGAGGAGCGCGGCGTCATCTCGCGCTACATCGCGACCGTCGACCAGAAGGCGCTGGGGCTGCATGTCAGCGTCTTCATCTCGATCAAGCTGGCGCGGCAGAAGGAAGAGGACCTCAACCGTTTCGCGCGCGCGATCTCGAAATGGGACGAGGTGCTGGAATGCTATCTGATGACCGGCAACCGCGACTATCTCTTGCGCGTGGTGGCGGCCGACCTCGCCTCCTACGAAACCTTCCTGAAGACCAAGCTGACCCGGCTCGACGGCATCGCCTCGATCGAGTCGAGCTTTGCGCTCAGCCAGGTCAAATATTCGATCGCACTGCCGGTGTAGAGCCGACTGTCACATGGCCGCAACAAACCCCGTCGATGGTCACGGGCGACAGGCACTCTGCCGAAAGAAGGACCCATGACCGCTTCCGACCGCACCCCTGAAATGGCCAAACGCGAGCGCATCATCCGGGAAATGACCGACGATCTCGACGAAGAGCTGGAGATGGAGCTCGATGACAGCAGGCTCGACGAGCTGCTGGACGAGACCGACGCGCTCCGCCCGTCGGTGGATCGCAGGCTCTATTTCCGGGAGCTGCTCCGCCTCCAGGGCGAGCTGGTCAAGCTGCAGGACTGGGTGCAGAGCGAGAAGAAGAAGGTCGTGGTACTGTTCGAGGGCCGCGACTCCGCCGGCAAGGGTGGCGTGATCAAGCGCATCACCCAGCGCCTCAATCCGCGCATCTGCCGCGTTGCTGCGCTGCCGGCACCGAGCGAGCGCGAACGCACGCAATGGTATTTCCAGCGGTACGTGGCGCACCTGCCGGCCGGCGGCGAAATGGTGCTGTTCGACCGCAGCTGGTACAACCGCGCCGGCGTCGAGCGCGTGATGGGCTTCTGCACTGACGAGCAGTACCAGGAATTCTTCAAGACCGTGCCGGAGTTCGAGCGGATGCTGATCCGCTCCGGCATCATCCTGATCAAATACTGGTTCTCGATCACCGACGACGAGCAGCAGTTCCGCTTCAGCATGCGCATCAGGGATCCGCTCAAGCAGTGGAAGCTGAGCCCGATGGACGTCGAGGCCCGCAGCCGCTGGGAGGCCTACACCAAGGCCAAGGAGACGATGCTGGAGCACACCCACCTGCCTGATACGCCGTGGTGGATCGTCGATGCCGTCGACAAGAAGCGCGCCCGCCTCAACTGCATCGCGCATCTGCTCAGCCAGATGCCCTACCAGGAGGTCGCCCGAGCACCGGTGGTGCTGCCGCCGCGCGTGCGCAATCCCGATTATCACCGCGGACCGATTCCGCCGGAGATGTATGTGCCTGCGAAATATTGACGACGGTCTTGTAGGGTGGGTTACGCCTTCGGCTAACTAATCTACCCTACAAAGAAAAGTCATCGCCATGGCTGCACGATGATCTTGGTGTGCGCCTCGGGATTGGCGAGGTCGGCGAACGCCTTCGCAACGCCGTCGAGGCCCACTTCCGCCGTCACCATCGCGGCCGCATCCACCTGACCTTCCGCGATCAGGCGGAGTGACGCCGCAAACTCCTCCGGCGTGTAGCCAAGCACGTACTGGACATTGAGCTCCTTCATGATGCCGAGCATGGGCTCGTTTCTGTCGCTCTCCATGCAGACGCCGACCACCACGATTTTCGCATCGCGCGGCGCGCCCTCGAACACCTGCTGCAACAGGCCCGGCACACCGACGCATTCGAAGATGATCGCGGGCTTCAGCGCCGGTAGCATCGCCTGAAGCGGCGGCCGCGCCGCCTTCTCGGCGTCCGACATCTGGGCGTGCTCGGCCCAGGTCGTATAGGGCTGCGACACTTTTGGGTCGACCACAATGTCCGCGCCGAGCTTGGCCGCGAGCGTGCGGCGCGTCGGCGAATAATCGGCGGCGACGATCGGATGCAGACCCCTGATCTTCAGCGCGGCGATCACCGCGAGCCCGACCGGGCCACAGCCTATGACCAGCGGCACTTCGCCGCCACGGATGTTGGCTTTCGCCACGGCGTGAACACCGACCGCGAGCGGCTCCGTCAGCGCGGCGTGTTCGGGCGCAAGACCATTGGGCACTTCGAGCAGCAGTGCTTCGCTGAGCAGCATCGCCTCGGCATAGCCGCCGACATTGTCGTTGGAATAGCCGATGCCCTCGATGCCCTGCGGCGTCACCAGCGCCGGCAGCGAGCAGACGCGGGTGCCGGGCTTGAGCTTGCGCGTTGTGCCGGAACCATAATCGACGATCTCGCAGCAGAATTCATGGCCGAACACGACATCGCGGGTGAGATCCATCGGCTTGCGCCCGACCTTCCGCGACATCTCCACCATGCGGTGGGCATGCTGGCGCGCATGCAGGTCGGAGCCGCAGATGCCGCAGGCGAGCGTCTTGACCAGGACTTGGCCCTGGCCCGGCTTCGGCTCGGCCATCTCGCCAACGACAATCTCACCGTTCCTGAAAATCGCGGCGCGCATCCGGCTCCTCCCTTGTGGTTGGAGCCATTGATAGCACGAAGTGGCGCTGAGATATTGTGTCAGGCGTTCGGGGAACGCTCTTCCAGCACCAGGAGTTGGGCGCGGCGGACGCGCTCGCGATGGGCGATGTAAAGACCGCTGGCAACGATGAAGGCTGCGCCGATGATGGTCCAGATGCTCGGCACCTCGCCGAAGATGAAGAAGCCGAGAATGCTGACCCACAACAGCTGCGAGTAGGAGAACGGTGCCAGCACCGAGGCATCGCCGTAGCGATAGGCCAGCACGACGATCCACTGGCCCGCGGTCGAGGCGACGCCGATGAAGATGCCGAGCGCGATCGCGGTCCAGGACGGCGTCACCCAGACGAACGGCACGATTGCAGTGAGGATCGCAAGGCCCGTCAGCGAAGAATAGGCCATGGTGGTGACGACGGCCTCGCGGCCGCTCATCATGCGCGTCAGGATCAGCGTGCCGGCCCAGCACGCCGCCGAGACGACCGGGAAGAACGCGGCCAGATGAAACGCGCCGGTGCCCGGCCGAAGGATGATCAGCACGCCGATGAGACCGAGAGCGGTGGCGAACCAGCGGCGCATGCCGACCTTCTCGCCGAGGAAGAGGATCGAGAGCGCAGTGACAAACAGCGGCGCGACGAAGCCAGTAGCAGACGCCTCCGCGATCGGGAGGAAGCCCAGGCCGGTAATGAAAAACAGCGAGGACCCAAGCAGCACCGCACCGCGCATCACATGCATGCCGAAACGATCGGTGCGCATCGCGTAATACGGCGAGGACCGCAGCATCACCGGCGTGAACATCAGCGCGAAGGTGAGGAAGCGGATCCAGGTGATCTCGATCGAGGGCAGGCTCGTCGAGAGATATTTCGCGGCGGTGTCGGAGCAGCCGAGAAACACCGTCGACAACAGGATCAACGCGATGCCCTTGAACGGATGATCGACGCGCGCAGGTGCGCGGCGCGTCTCCTTCTTCTCCGGCATGGGCATGGCAATACTGTCGAGCCTTGCGGCTACGGCGGGCGGCGGTGTCACGGCTGGAACCTGGGAAAATACGATTCGGGAACGGTTGTAAAAAACGACAAATGCGCCGCTTTCACAACTTCCGAAAACAGGATGCCGATATGCACTGAGGTCCGCGCGCGTCAATACTCCATTAATAATAGGCCTTTGCTGCACTACAGCATGGGCAGACCACGCGGTTTCGGACCGCGCGGAAACGCCGCATCGAGCGCCGCAATCTCCTCTTTCGTCAGCACGAGATCGCCGGCCGCCGCATTTTCGCTGGCATGTTCCGCCGACGACGCCTTCGGGATCGCGAACACCGTAGTCGCACGGGTGAGGAAGCTCAGCGCGACCTGACGCGGTGTCACGCGCCGCGCGTCCGCGATGCGAGCCAGTACGGCGCCGCCTTTGCTGTTGCTTGCGGGAAAATCGTCGTGACCGAAGGGCGAATAGGCGACGACGGCGACGCCATGCTTCTCGCACCACGGGATCACGGCGTGCTCGATCGCGCGTTCCTTGAGATGATAGAGCACCTGATTGCAGGCGATGCGTCCTTCGCCGGAGACATCGAGGATCTCGTCGAGATCGTCGGCATCAAAATTGGAGACGCCCCAGGATTTGATCTTGCCCGCTTTCACCAGCTCCTCGAATGCAGCGACGGTGTCCTCGAGCGCATACGAGCCGCGCCAGTGCAACAGATAGCAGTCGAGGCGATCGGTCTTGAGCCGCTTCAGCGAGCGCTCGCAGGCTGTGATGGTGCCGCGACGCGAAGCATTGCTCGGCAGTACCTTTGAGACGAGGAACACCTCGTCTCGTCGGCCGACGATGGCGTCGGCGATGACGAGCTCGGCATCGCCATACATCTCGGCGGTGTCGATATGCGTCATGCCGAGATCGAGCCCGTGCGCAAGCGCCGCGATCGCGCGCTTGCGGTCGCCATGGTCGAGATACCAGGTGCCCTGCCCGATGACGGAGACGTTGGCGCCGGTCTTGCCGAAGGGTTTTGTGTTCATGTCTGGTCCTTCAGATGCTCTAGAGGCTGCCGATATCAGCGACCAGCACGCTGCCGGTCGCTGACTCCGTGATATAGAGCCGATCTTTCCCGGCGCCACCGATGGCGACATTGGTGCAATTCGGCCCTGCGCACGATTTGATGCGCGCGATCAGCTCGCCGTTCGGCGCGAACACGAAGACGTGACCGAGCGAGGCGTGACCGACGAACAGGCGGCCCTTCGCATCCATGGTTATGCCGTCAGGGCCTGAGGTGCCGAACAGCGAACAGAAGCGGCCGACCTTGGACACGCTGCCGTCCTTCATGAACGGCAACCGCCACACCGCATTGTCGCGCGTCATCGCGACGAACAGCACGGTCTCGCTGGGATCGAGCACGAGGCCGTTCGGGCTGATGCCGGTGTCGATCAGGCACTCGAGCCGTCCGCTCGGCGCCAGCCGATAGACCCTGCCGCTTGCGTCGTGAAGGCCGGTCTGGCCTTGATCGGTGAAAAGGATGTCGCCATTGGACGCCAGATGCAGATCGTTGCAGCCGCGGAACGATTCCGAATTGCGCGCAGTCAGGATCGGCTTGACGCGCCCTGCCTTGGCGTCGAGCTCCATGATGCCGTGCATGTAGTCGGCCACCAGGATGCGACCGTCGGCTGCGATCTTCAGCCCGTTCGGCCAGCCCTCATATTCGATCACAAGCGACCATTCGCCATCGGGCGCGATGCGGAAGATGCGGCCGAAGGGAATGTCGACGATGTAGAGATTGCCGTCGGTGTCGAAGGACGGTCCCTCGATGAAGCTGTCGGTCGGCACGCCCGGCCGGTTGGCGTCGGCCCAATCCGTCCGCTCGCTTTTGCGGCGGAATTTTTCGGGCATGGCGGAGAAGAGCTTGGTTTCGATCAGGCGCGGCGGCGTTTCCAGGTACATCATTGTTGTTTTTGTGTGTTGGGGAGAGCAGCCCGACACCATAGGGCACAATCGAGGGCGCGTCGATTGGGGCGGAGGCACGGCGCCCCGCCCTCACTGTCATTCCCCGCGAAGGCGGGGAATCCAGTACGCCGCGGCCCATCGATTAAACCACAACCATCTCTGAGTACTGGATCGCCCGGTCAAGCCGGGCGATGACAGCGGAGTCTATGGTGACGACCAGGAACGCTAACGCTACCCCGCCGCGACCTTCGCCTGCTTCGTGGCCACGACCTCCGTCGTCGCGATCAGGCGCTTCAGCTCGGGGATGCAGGAGCCGCAATTGGTCCCCGCCTTCAGTTTTGCGCCGATCTCCGCGGCCGTTCGCGCGCCGGCGGCGATGGTGTCGCAGATGGTGCCGCGGCCGACGCCGAAGCAGGCGCAGACGATCGGGCCGGTCGACGCGGCGCCTTCGCTGGACTTGCCTGACAGCAGCATGCGGCGCTGATCGTCGGTGACATGATCGGCGACGAACAGGCTCTTCACCACCTCCCAGTCGCCGGCATCATGGGCAGGGCCGACGAACAGGCAGGTCTCGATGCGATCGCCCGCAAACGAGGCTGCACGATACACCCCGCCACCAAAATCGCGATACTCGGCGACGTCCTCGCCGGCGACACCGTCGAGCCAGGCCGGCCAGCGCGACAGATCGGCGTTATCGGCGAAGAGATAGCCGAATCCGCCGCTGACCGTGACGCGGGTCCACAACAGGCTCGGCGGCAGATCGAGCTGCTTTCGCGACAACGCAAAACCGCGGAAGACGTATTCATAGGGCGCGATCGCCGCCGGCGTCGCCTTCGACTCCGGCTGTCCCGAGAACGGATCGGTGAAGGGAGCGACCAGTGCGCCGACGCGGCCATGCGAAGCGTTCATCGCGCTCCAGTGGATCGGCGCGAACAACGTGCCGCGCTGCTGCCGGTCACTGACAACGACCTTCAAAATGCACTGGCCGTAATCGGTGGTGATGCGGGCAAAACCGGCATGGGCGATGTTGTATTTGTTGGCGTCGTCCGGATGGATCTCGACGAATGGCTCGGGCAGATGCGCGCCAAGCCGCTGGCTCAGCCCCGTGCGCGTCATGGTATGCCACTGGTCGCGGATGCGCCCGGTGTTGAGCCGCAGGGGACGCGACGGCCCGGTCTCGCTGCGCAGCGCCGGCACCTCCGGCGCGATGAAGCGGCCCTTGCCGTCATTGGTGAAGAAGCCACCTTCCGCGAAGAAGCGCTCGCCCGGCGCCGCGCCTTCGCGCGCGGGCCATTGCACCGGCTTCAGGGTATCGAAGGCGTCGTCGGACAGCGACGTCAGCGCGCCAATATCGAAATCGCGGCTGCCATTGTTCTCGAAGGCCGAGAGCGCCGCATGCTCGCGGAAGATATCGGCGGCGGATTTGTAATTGAAGCTGTCGCCGAAGCCGAGGCGCTTTGCGGTCTCGCTGAGGATCCACCAGTCCGGCCGCGCTTCGCCCGGCGCCGGCAGGAAGGAGCGCTGGCGGGAGATGCGCCGTTCGGAATTGGTGACAGTGCCCGACTTCTCGCCCCAGGCCAGCGCCGGCAGCAGCACATGCGGGCCGGCCTCGACGGTGTCGTTGGAGAGCACATTCTCGGAGACCACGAACAGCTCGAGCTTCTTCAGCGCCTCGCGCACGAAGTCGGCATCAGGCAGCGACACCGCGGGGTTGGTGCCCATCACCCAAAGCGCCTTGACCTCGCCCCGGTTGATCGCCTCGAACAGCTGCACCGCCTTCAACCCCTCATGGGTGGCGATGCGCGGCGCCTTCCAGAACCGCCTGACACGGTCGATGTCGGGCGGCGTGAAGTTCATATGCGCGGCAAGCTGGTTGGCGAGACCGCCGACCTCACGGCCGCCCATCGCATTGGGCTGGCCGGTGAGCGAGAACGGCGAAGCGCCGGGCTTGCCGATGCGGCCCGTGGCGAGATGGCAGTTCAGGATCGCGTTGACCTTGTCGGTGCCCTGCGCCGACTGGTTCACGCCCTGCGAGTACAGCGTGACGACCCGTTCGGTGTCGCGGAACATCTTGAAGAAGGTCGCAACGTCCTGCTCGGTGAGGCCCGTGGCGAGCGCGGTCGCAGTGACGCTGCCGGCGATGTTGCGCGCACGGGCGAGCGCGTCGTCGAAGCCGGACGTGTTCTGCGCGATGTAGTCCTGATCGAGCGCGCCGTTGTCGGCGAGATGAACGAACAGACCGGAGAACAGCGCCGTGTCGGTGCCGGGCTTGAGGCCGAGGAACAGATCGACGTCGCCCGCCGTGTCGGTGCGGCGCGGATCGATCACGATCATGCGTGCGCCGCGCTCCCCACGGTTCTTCAGCATGCGCTGGAACAGGACCGGGTGGCACCACGCCGCATTCGAGCCGACGAACACCAGGAGGTCGGCCTCGTCGAGATCCTCATAGCAGCCCGGCACGGTGTCGGCGCCGAAGGCGCGGCGGTGGCCGGCGACCGAGGACGACATGCAGAGCCGCGAATTGGTGTCGACGTTGGCGGTGCCGACAAAACCCTTCATCAGCTTGTTGGCGACGTAATAGTCCTCGGTCAGGAGCTGACCGGAGAGATAGAATGCGACCGCATCGGCACCGTCGCGCGCGACGATGTGCTGCATGCGATGGGCGACATGATCGAGCGCATCGCTCCAGGCGACGCGCTCCAGCACACCCTTGCAGCGGATCATCGGATAGAGCAGCCGGCTCTCAAGCCCGACGGTCTCGCCGAGCGCAGAACCCTTCGAGCATAGCCGGCCGAAATTGGCGGGATGATCAGGATCGCCCGCGATCGCCGCGCCGCCCTTGCCGTCGGGTGTCGCCAACACGCCGCAGCCGACGCCGCAATAGGGGCATGTCGTCTTGGTGGCGCGAAGCTTTGGATCGATCGCCGTCATATCAGGCTGCTTTCGAAGGGAGCGCAAGCGCGCGGCCGAACATCATGTCGGAGCGGATCGCAGCGATCTTCTCGCGCGTGCGGATCAATTCGAGATACCAGAGCGCATCGGCGGTATCGCCGATCAGCACCGCGCCGGTCAGCCGTCCGTCAGCGACGACGAGCTTCTTGTAGGTGCCGCGCCGGCGATCTGACAGCACCAGGCTCTCGCTGCCTTCCCCGCCCATGAAGTCGCCGGCGGAGAATACGCTGACGCCCGAGACCTTCAGATTGGTCGAGACCACGCTACCTTGATAAGTGGCGGGACGTCCGGCCAGATGCCGCGCCAACACGCGCGCCTGCTCGTAGGCCGGCTCGACCAGACCATAGCAGGTGCCGCGATGCTCGGCACATTCGCCCAGCGCATAGATGTCGGGCGAGGCCGTCTGCATCACATCGTTGACGACGATGCCGCGATTGACGGCGATGCCGGCGTCCTTGGCCAACGCGACGTTGGGCCTGATGCCGGCGGCGAAGATCACGGCATCGGCCTCGATGCGGCTGCCGTCGGCGAGCTCTACGGCTTGGACATGATCATCGCCGTGGATGCACTTGGTGCTGGCATTGAGCAGGATGCGGATGCCCTTGCGCTCGACCAGCGTCTTCAGCAGGTCGGCGGCCGGCAGATCGAGCTGGCGCTCCATCAGCCGGTCCATCAGATGCAGCAGCGTCACCGGCGCACCGGCCTTGGCAAGGCCATAGGCTGCTTCAAGTCCGAGCAGGCCGCCGCCGACCACGACGACGCGCTTCTTGGCCGCCGCGAGCGTCAGCAGCAGATCGACGTCGCGGGTGTCGCGGAAGGTGTGCACGCCGGCAAGATCGGCGCCGGGCACGTTGAGCCGCAGCGGCGTCGAGCCGGTGGCGAGCACCAGCTTGGAATATTCCATGCTCTCTTCGCCGGCGATCTTGAGCTCGCGGCGGCCGGTGTCGATCTCGGTGACGCGATAGCCGTAGCGCACGGTGACGCCGCGATGGCGCCACCAGTCCGCCGGTCGCAGCTCGATCTCGTGCGAGCCGGTCTCGCCGGCCAGCACGGAAGAGAGCAGCACACGATTGTAAGCGAGCCGTGGTTCATCGCCGATAACGGCAACCGCGTAGCGGCCGAGTGCGGTCTTGGCGAGTTCATCGACAAGACGCGCGGCCGCCATACCGTTTCCGACGATGACGAGTGGTTCACTCACAAGACATCTCCTATTCAGCGGCCTGTGACTGAGCGCCGTAGGCCTCGGAAATCATGAAGCCGGACAGCACGCCGTAAGCGTCGGTCCAGGCCGTGGCGAGTTCGGGCGTCCAGGCCTCGCCAAGCCCCTTCTCCAGCGTCCACAGCAAGGTCGCGCCGACCACGGGATAGTGCTCGGCCTTGGCGCCATAGACGACATGACGCTTGGCGAGCGCCGAGGCCGCGGGAAGGATCGTCTCCAGGTTCGACAGGCCGCCGACGACGGCGGCGAGCATGCCCATCAGCTTCTTGCGCTGCTCGGTCATGTCTTCGGGAAACATCGCACGCACGGACGGCGCCACCTCGAACAGGCGATCGTAGAACAGCACCGCGGCAGCCTCCGAAATCGGCGCGACCTTGGAAAAGCTCTGCTGGACGAGGGTGATCTGCTCAGGCGTCATGATGTTCTCCTGTCTGTTTCGGTTTGCCTTGGTGCGCGCCGTTGCGAACAAGGTTCATGGGTCAAACGTCATCAGAGAGACTTCTCCCCGCGTACGGGGAGAAGCGAGTTTCATACCAAGTGTCACACCCGTGCCTCGGCGAGGCTTGGCGCGCCCTCACCTTGCGGGCTGCGACGCAGGTAGAACCACCAGGTCAGAGCAAGGCAGGACGCGTAGAAGCCGAGATAGATCGCGAGCGCCAGCGACGGGCCGCCGGTCAGGGCGATCGACTTGCCGAAACCGCTCGGGATCAAATAGCCGCCGACGGCGCCGACCGCGCCGATGAAGCCGACCGCCGCACCGCTCTCGATGCTCGCCGTCTTCAGGGCTGCCGCGCGCGCCGCGTCGCCCTTGCCGCGCACCTTGAACAGATTCTGCTCGCGGAAGATCGAGGGGATCATGCGGTAGGTCGAGCCGTTGCCGATGCCCGTCGTCACGAACAGGATCAGGAACATCACGAGGAAGCCGGTGAAGTCCTTGTGCCCGACGAAGTAGAGCACGCCGACCGTTGCCGCCGCCATCGCGATGAAGTTCCAGAAGGTGAGGATGGAGCCGCCGATCTTGTCGGCGAGCAGGCCGCCGAGCGGTCTGGACAGCGAACCGACCAGCGGCCCGAGGAACGCGATCGAGATCGAGATCGTCGGAAACTGCGTCTTGATCAGCAGCGGGAACGCCGCGGAGTAGCCGATGAAGGATCCGAACGTGCCGATATAAAGGTACGCCATGATCCAGGTGTGCTTGCGCTTGACGACGGCGAGCTGGTTCTTGATCGACGATTTGGCGGTCGTGAGGTTGTTCATGAAGAACACCGCGCCGAACACTGCGATCGCGATCGGCAACACCCACATCAGGCCGGCGTTCTGAAGGAACACCCCGTCAACCGGGGTTGCCTGGAACAGGTTGATCACGGCGAGCGTCATCAGGATCGGGGTCAGGAGCTGCACGCTGGAGACGCCGATATTGCCGCCGGCCGCATTGAGGCCGAGCGCCCATCCCTTCATCCGGTCAGGGAAGAAGAAGGAGATGTTGGTCATGCTGGAGGCGAAGTTGCCGCCGCCGAGACCCGCGGTCGAGGCGATCAGCAGCATCAGCCAGAACGGCGTATCGGGCTCGCTGACGAAATAGGCCAGCGACAGCGTCGGGATGAACAGGATCGCCGCGCTGAAGATGGTCCAGTTGCGGCCGCCGAAGGTCGTGACGGCGAAGGTGTAGGGAAAGCGCATCAATGCGCCGATCAGCCCCGGCACCGCGACGAGCTGGAACAGCTGGTCGGTGGTGTAATGGAAGCCCGCCTGCGGCAGCTTGGTGGTGACGATGCTCCAGATCAGCCACACCGAGAAGCCGATATGCTCGGCGACGATCGACCAGATCAGGTTACGCCGGGCAATGGTCTTGCCGCCCGCATTCCAGAACGCCTCGTCTTCGGGGCGCCAGTCAGAAATCCAAGTCTCATTTGAAGCCGGACTCTTGGTCATTGAATATCCCTTCCAGGCTCACCGCTGCGTCGTTGCAGGCTCAGCCTCCAGACATGGAGGCGCGCTCCGAGGCTTCACCCCGGTGGCGAGATCACGATGCTGATTGATGATGTTGAGGGACGTCGTCGTTGGCGTCGCGAATTAGCATTTCAATTTCCGTGCCAATTGCGCGCAGCCGGGAAATACAGGGAAATCAGCAGCTTGTTCGAATTGCCCGAAATTTTTGCAGGACACTTTCGCACGCAAATCTTGCGATTCGCTCAATCCCTGTGCGGCGCACAAGGATTGAGCTTGATGATCTAGAATTAGGCGCAGCGCTTTCTCGCGTTAACGACGCGTTTACGCGGCCTCGACGAAGCGGTGACGCTCGTAGAGGAATTCGAGCACGCGCTGACGGCACTTCAGATAGGTGGTGTTGGTGGCGAGCTCGAGCCGCTTGCGCGGGCGCGCCAGCGGCACCTCCAGCACCTCGCCGATGCGCGCGCTCGGCCCGTTCGTCATCATCACGATACGATCGGAGAGCAGCACCGCTTCGTCGACATCGTGGGTGATCATCAAAATGGTGTTGCCGAGCTTCTGATGCAGCGCCATCACGGAGTCCTGCAAGTGCGCACGGGTCAGCGCGTCGAGCGCGCCAAAGGGCTCATCCAGCAACAGCACCTTCGGCTCCATCGCCAGCGCCCGCGCGATGCCGACGCGCTGCTTCATGCCGCCGGAGATTTCGGAAGGGCGCTTGTCCCGGGCATGAGCCATCTGCACCAGATTGAGATTGTGCATCACCCAGGCGTCGCGCTCGGCCTTCGTCTTGGTTTTGGCGAACACCTTGTCGACGCCGAGCCTGACGTTCTCATAGACCGTGAGCCACGGCAGCAGGCTATGGTTCTGGAACACCACGGCGCGGTCGGGGCCCGGCGAATTGACCTCGCGGTTCTCCAGCAGCACGCCGCCGGTCGAGGCCGTGGTCAATCCTGCGATGATGTTGAGCAGGGTCGACTTGCCGCAGCCGGAATGGCCGATGATCGAGACGTACTGCCCCTTCTCGATGGTCAGGTTGATGTCCTTCAGCACCTCCGTGGTGGCGGCGCCGCGGGTAAAGATCTTGTCGATGTGGTCGAGCTTCAGATAGGCGGTCATGTGTCCCTCTCCCCTTAGCTTGTCGCGGTGCCGCGGGTGACGATCTTGCCGAGGCCCGCGATCAGGCGGTCCAGCACGAAGCCGATGATGCCGACATAGAACAGCGCCAGAATGATCTCGCTGATATGCGAGGAGTTCCAGGCATCCCAGATGAAGAAGCCGATACCGACGCCGCCGATCAGCATTTCCGCCGCGACGATGGCGAGCCATGACAGGCCGATGCCGATGCGAAGCCCCGTGAAGATGTAGGGCGCGGCCGCCGGGATCATGATCTTGGCGAAGAACTCGAGCGGGTTGAGCTGCACCACGGCGGCGACGTTGCGATAGTCCTGCGGGATGTTGCGGATGCCGACTGCGGTGTTGATGATGATCGGCCAGACCGAGGTGATGAAGATGACGAAGATCGCCGAGGGCTGGCCGTCGCGGAACGCGGCGAGCGAGAGCGGCAGCCAGGCGAGCGGCGGGATGGTGCGCAGCACCTGGAACAGCGGATCGAGCCCGCGCATTGCCCAGACCGACTGCCCGACCAGTACGCCGAGCGCGATGCCGGCAATCGCCGAGAGCGAATAGCCGAGCGCGACGCGCTGGAGACTGGCGGAGAGATGCCAGAACAGGCCCTTGTCGATGCCGCCATGGTCGAAGAACGGATCGAGGATCAGCTCCTTGGTGTCCTTGAAGACCTTTGACGGCGGCGGCAGCGCCGAGCCGGCACGGCGGCAGACAAGCTCCCAGACCAGCGTCAACAGCGCGATCACGACCAGCGGCGGGATCACGCGCACGGCGGTCTCCCTCGCCATCCGCGCATAGGCCTCGCTGCGCGGCGGGCGCTTTGGCGTCATCGCGACCACAGGCGCGGCAGCGGCCGCAGGCGTCGCGGTCTCGACCTCAATCTTGGTGGCAGGCATGTTCATCGCAATATCTCTCCGGCTGCAAAAGACGATGCGGCCGCCGCGCGGGCGGCCGCAGGGCTCCATCAGACTTCGACGCGCTTGATCGCGAGCGACTTCAGATAGGCAGCCGGATTTTCGGGATCGAACACCTTGCCGTCGAAGAAAGTCTCCTTGCCGCGCGAGGTGGAGGCCGGAATCTCCGCGGCCGCGACGCCGAGCGTCTTGGCTGCGTCACGCCACATGTCCTCGCGGTTGACCTTGGCGATCAGTGCCTTGGTGTCGAAATTCGCCTCATACTTGCCCCAGCGGATGTCCTCGGTGAGGAACCAGAGGTCGTGGCTCTGGAACGGATAGGAGGCGAAGTCGCGCCAGTACTTCATGATGTGCGGCGAATTCTCGACCACCTTGCCGGGGATACCGTAGTCGAACTTGCCTGCGGTGCGGTCGAGCACGTCCTCGACAGGGCAGTTCATCCACTGCCGCTTGCCCATGATGGCGGCCAGCTCGGCCTTGTTCTCGGCCTTGTCCGACCACTGCTGAGCCTCCATCACCGCCATCAGCAGCGCCTTCGAGGCCTTCGGATATTTGTCGACGAACGCGGCGCGCATGCCGAAGGATTTTTCCGGATGCTTGTTCCAGAGCTCACCGGTATTGATCGCGGTGTAGCCAATGCCCTGGTGAATCAATTGCAGATTCCACGGCTCGCCGACGCAGAAGCAGTCCATGGTGCCGACCTTCATGTTGGCCACCATCTGCGGCGGCGGCACCACGATGGTCTCGATATCCTTGTCAGGGTCGATGCCGCCGGCCGCAAGCCAGTAGCGGATCCAGAGATCATGCGTGCCGCCGGGGAACGTCATCGCGGCCTTCACCGACTTGCCGGAGGCCTTCTTCTTCTCCAGCGCCGCCTTGAACGGCGCAGCGTCAACGCCGAGCTTGAGGTCGGCATATTCGTTGGCGACCGAGATGCACTGGCTGTCGAGATTGAGCCGGGCCAGGATGTACATCGGCGTCGGCTGGTTGTTCTGCGTCACCTTGCCGGCCGAGATCAGATACGGCATCGGGGTGAGGATGTGCGCGCCGTCGATGCCGTTGCCTTCGGAGCCGAGCACGAGGTTGTCGCGCGTCGTGCCCCAGGAGGCCTGCTTCTGCACGTCGGTGTCGGGCATGCCGTATTTGGCGAACAGGCCCTTGTCCTTGGCGACGAAGAGAGGACCGGCATCGCTCAGCGCGATAAAGCCGAGCTTGGCGCCCTTGACCTCGGGGCCTGCATCCTGCGCGAAGGCGCCGGCGGGGAAATTGAGCTTGGCGGCGGTGAGAAGAGCGGCGGTGCTCCCGGTGGCCTTCAACAATTGACGGCGGCTGAGGCCAGTATCCGAAGGCCGGCGTATGCGCTTGGTCATAGGCGGTGTCGTCCTTTGCGTCGTTGCGGAATGATTGCGTCAGTGCGCACGAGCAGCCCGGTCCGTCCGTGACGCCCAAAAAGGCGCATGCGAACGCGCGACGGGGGGACCCCCGTCTGGTGGCGTCAGCAAATTCGGATGAGAAGTCTCGCGGGACGGCTTCAATGGCGTCGGCTTGGAACTATTCAAGCTTCATGCCAAGCCCATCACCTCGAAAAACATCAAAGAATGAATGGGTTATGGATACCGCGCCAGACTGTCGCAGGCCTATCCCGCTCGCGAAATTTGCGCCCTGCTTATTTCTTGTGCGACGCACAAACCTTATGCAATCGCTTAGACAAAAGGCCGCCAGCCGAGCAAAAGTCGGGTCGATGAGAGTCTTAACCGATTGATATTACTAACCTTCCCTAATGCGACCAGACGGCACGCAACTTGCATTTCCAAGGACGTCAACGAAGACTGCGGCTTGCCGCATTGATGCAGCCTCTGGCGGCTGCATCCCGGAAGCTCAGCTGCTTCGCGGCCCTCCTCGGCTCAGTCGTCGTGACGCGATTCCCCAGGCTTCCAGACCTTCCATAGCCCTCGTGCCCGGCCGTCGGCCCCGCACGGCCCAAGACGTTCAGCCACGTTCAGTCGCGCTCTCATCGGGAGGGCGTGCCGATCTCACTTACGAAGCAAAAGGAACCATTGATGTCGTATCTCGCGCCTTCGGAATTCGTCACCAAGATGGTGGATGCAGGCGAGTCCAAGATCTTCATGTCCACCCGGGATACCATCATCCGGGCCTATATGGCCGGCGCCATCCTCGCGCTGGCCGCCTGGTTCGCCGTCACCATCAACGTGAACACCGGCCAGCCGCTGGTCGGCGCGCTGCTGTTTCCGGTCGGCTTCGTGATGCTCTATCTGCTGGGCTTCGACCTTCTGACCGGCGTGTTTGTGCTCTCGCCGCTCGCGCTGATCGACAAGCGCCCCGGCGTCACCTTTGGCGGCGTGCTGCGCAACTGGGGCCTCGTCTTCGTCGGCAACTTCGCCGGCGCCTTCACCGTGGCCTTCATGATGGCCTTCGTCACGACGTTCGGTTTCACGCAGGATCCCGACAAGGTCGGCGCGGCCATCGGCAATATCGGCGAAGGCCGGACGCTGGGCTATGCCGCGCATGGCGCCGCCGGCATGGCGACATTGTTCATGCGGGGCATGCTCTGCAACTGGATGGTCTCGACCGGCGTCGTCGGCGCCATGATCTCGACCTCGGTCTCCGGCAAGGTCATCGCGATGTGGATGCCGATCCTGGTGTTCTTCTACATGGTGTTCGAGCATTCGGTGGTGAACATGTTCCTGTTCCCGTCGGGCCTGATGCTGCACGCCAAGTTCTCGATCATGGATTATCTGATCTGGAACGAGATCCCGACCGTGCTCGGCAACCTCGTCGGTGGTCTCGCCTTTACCGGCATGACCCTCTACACAACGCATGTGCTGACGAAGCCGAAGCGCGAGGCCGGCAAGTCCACGCCGTCCCGCGCTGCGGCCTGATAAGTCTCGACAGAGGAGCTTCGCCCGAACAGGGTGAGGCTCCCCTCTCCTGGTGATGACGATGTCCCGCGGACTCCAGATCTCGGTCGGCCAGCACTCGGACAAGGGGCGCAAGCCAGTCAACCAGGATTTTCACGGCGTCCTGATTCCGCAGGAGCCGCAGCTCAGCCTGAAAGGCATCGCGGCCGTTCTGGCCGACGGCATCTCGAGCAGCACGGTGAGCCAGATCGCCAGCGAGTCGGCGGTCAAGAGCTTCCTGATGGACTATTACTGCACGTCGGAATCCTGGACGGTGAAGACCTCCGCCCGCCGCGTGCTGGAGGCAACCAATTCCTGGCTGCATGCGCAGACGCGCAAGAGCCAATATGCCTATGACCGCGACAAGGGCTATGTCTGCACGCTCAGCGCCATGGTCATCAAGGCGACCACCGCGCACATCTTCCATGTCGGCGACTGCCGCATCTACCGCGTCGCCGGCAAGGCGCTCGAGCAGCTGACCGACGATCACCGCATCATCGTGTCCTCGGAGCAGACCTATCTCGGCCGCGCGCTCGGCATCAATCCGCAGCTCGAGATCGACTACCAGACGGTCGAGGTCCAGGCCGGCGACACCTTCCTGCTGGCAACCGACGGTGCCTACGAATTTGTCGAGCCGCGTTTCGTCACCGGCGCGATCAACGAGCATGCAGCCGATCTTGACGTGGCGGCGAAGGCGATCGTTGAGGAAGCGTACCGGCGCGGCAGCGACGACAACATCACGGTGCAGATCCTGCGCATCGATGCGGTGCCGGAGCAGGAATCCGGCGTCTTCGATCAGACTTCGGCATTGCCGCTGCCGCCGCTGCTCGAACCCCGAGCCGCGTTCGATGGCTACCGGATCATCCGCGAGATCCACGGCAGCAGCCGCAGCCACATCTATCTCGCCGTCGACGCAGACACCGAAGAACCCGTCGCGCTCAAGATTCCGTCGATCGACCTGCGTGATAACCAGGCCTATCTGAAGCGTTTCCTGATGGAGGAATGGATCGCGCGGCGGATCGACAGTCCGTACGTCCTCAAGCCGCGGTCGCGGTCGACCCGGCGCAACTATCTTTACGTCGCGACCGAGTTCGTCGAAGGGCAGACGCTGAGGCAGTGGATGCTCGACAACCCGCGCCCCGATCTGGAGACGGTCCGCGGGATCGTCGAGCAGATCGCCACAGGGCTTCGCGCCTTCCACCGCATGGAGATGCTGCACCAGGACCTCAGGCCCGACAATGTCCTGATCGACAAGACCGGCACCGCGAAGATCATCGACTTCGGATCGGTCAGGGTCGCGGGCGTCGCCGAGGCGACGCCGAAATCGGCGGACGCGGAAATTCTCGGCACGGTCCAGTACACGGCCCCGGAATATTTCCTCGGCGAAGGCGGCTCGCCCCGGTCCGACATGTTTTCACTGGCCGCCATCTGCTATCATATGCTCACCGGACATCTCCCTTACGGCGCCCAGCCTGCCAAAATCCGGGGCAGATCGGACGCGTGGAAATTGAGATATCGCCCGGCCATCGATGCCGAGCGCGGCATCCCGGGATGGATCGACGGCGCGCTCAGGAGAGCGCTGCATCCCGATCCCTACAAGCGCCACGAAGACATCTCCGAGTTCGTCTTCGAACTCCGAAACCCCAATCCGGCCTATCTCGCCACGCGAACCACGCCCCTTCTGGAGCGCAACCCGCTGATGTTCTGGAAGCTGACCACGGCGGCGCTCGCCTGCGCGGTCGTCGTGCTGCTGGCGCTGCTGCACGCGCGTTAGCGGCGACTGAGCTCTCGCCTATCACCCGCCGTTGACGTGTTTCGCCCGCACCAAATGAGGATCGATTTGATCGCCATCAACCCCTATCGATCATCCAACGATTCACCGCCTGGTGGAAGTTAAGAGGGCCTGGAACCGTCATGTGCGTCCTGACGTACGTGAAACCCGCTTTTTGAAGCGTGCGATTCGGCGCCACATTAAACGCATTGGGCTCACAGAAGAGTTGCTTCAACTCCAGAACCTGGAAATAGAGTTCGACGGTCTTTCGGACACACTCCACGCCAATCCCCTGCTTGCGCAGCGAGGGATCCGTGATGTGCAAATGCATATTTGCGTGCTGGCCAATGCGTATCTTGTCAGCGGTCGAGAACCCCAAGAACTTGTCGTCGGAGAGCCAGCTTACCAAAAAGCCATTTCTTTGCTCGACAGGCCGGTCGAACATTTGCTCATAAAGCCGCTGCCATTGTAGTGCCGGTGGTAGTCGCGTCGGGTCGACCCCGAGCATTTCCAGGTGCTCTGCCGTCGCTGCGTGGAAATACTCAATGATCAGCGCAGTTTCCTGCAGAGTCATCGGTCGTACGGTGATGGCCACTGGGCAGCTCCTCACGCTGGCTCGGCCGCCTTCGTTCCCAGCGGCTTCGGCGCCATGCCACCGCCGGGCTTGAGGTGGAATTCGTAGGTCATCAGATGCCACTGCCCGCTTGCCTTGGAGCCGTCGGGCATGGCCGCGTCGTTGCGCGGCTCGACCTTGGCGACGAGGTCGTCCTTGACGCCGAACACGACGTCGGAATCCAGATATTTGTCGCCGTCCATGAAGACGTGGGTGATCAGCGGCTCGTGGCCCCTGGCATTGACCAGGAAGTGCACATGCGCCGGCCGCATCGGGTGACGCTTGGTCTGCACGATCATCTCGCCGACCGGGCCATCGGTCGGGATCGGATAGCTGCACGGCAGAATGGTGCGGAAGAAGAAGCGGCCGTCGCCGTCGGTGATGAAGCGCGCCCGTGCCGAGGCGCCGACCTCGTCATAGTTCGGCTTCTGTGAATCGTAGAAGCCGTCGTCGTCGGCATGCCATACGTCGACAGGAACGCCCGCGAGCGGCTTGCCCTGGAGGTCGGTGACGCGGCTCTGCACGAACATCCGCTCGCCGGTCTGGTTGTTCGGCGAGATGTCGGTGCCGTGCGCGGTCACCTTGTGCTCACCGACATAGAACGGGCCGAGCACCGTGGTCTGGGTGGCACCGTCGCGATCCCTGTGGTTGACCGCGTCCACCAGCATGGAGACGCCGAGCACGTCGGACAGCAGGATGAATTCCTGGCGCGTGTCGGTGCATTTCTGGCCGGTGCGGGTCAGAAAGTCGATGGCATATTCCCATTCCTCGAAGGTGAGACCGGTCTTGCTCACGTAATCGTGCAGCGACTTCACCAATTCCTGGAGCAGGAATTTCGCGCGGGGGTTCGGCGTGTTGTCGAAGCTCGCGACCACGGCTGCGGTGAGTTCGGTCTCGTTGAATTGGGTCATAAGCGTCTGCCCTCGCGTTTTTCTCGTTGGCCCGGATGGGCTCCTTGGAGGCGTTCCAGGGTGAGCCTACACCAACCGGCGGGCTCGCGTTAAGCGCAACCGGGTTGGAATAAGACCGTCATTTCGGCTATCACCTTTCCGAGAAAATGCCCCGGAGGAACCGATGCTCGCCCCTACCCCCGCCTCGCCCGAATCCGTGGGCATGTCGAAGGCCGCGCTCGACCGCGTCGATGCCCATTTGAAGAACCGGTACATCGATGCCGGCCGCTTTCCGGGCACGCATCTGCTGGTCTACCGCCGCGGCAAGATCGCCCACAGCTCGGTGCAGGGCTTTGCCGATATCGAGCGCAAGGCGCCGGTCAAGGACGATACCATCTACCGCATCTATTCCATGACCAAGCCGCTCACCAGCGTCGCCTTCATGATGCTGGTCGAGCAGGGCCTCGTCGCGATCGACGAGCCCGTCGCCAAATACATTCCGGAATGGAAGGATCTCGGTGTCTTCGTTGCCGGCACCGCGCCGGCCTTCCTGACCCGGCCGCCGAGCCGGCCGATGCTGATCGTCGACCTGCTGCGCCACACCTCCGGGCTGACCTACGGCTTCCAGCAGCGTTCCAATGTCGATGCGGCCTATCGCGCCGAGAAGATCGGCGAGGTCGAGAAATCAGGCACGCTCCAGTCCATGATCGAGAGCCTCGCCAAAATCCCGCTGGAATTCTCGCCGGGCGAAGCCTGGAACTATTCGGTCTCGACCGACGTGCTCGGCTATCTCGTCGGCAAGATCTCCGGCATGCCGTTCGAGCAGTTCCTGAAAACACGCATCCTCGATCCGCTCGGCATGACCGACACCGATTTCCACGTGCCGGCCTCGAAAGCCCATCGTTTCGCCGCCTGCTACAACGCCGATCCGAGCGGTGGATTCACCTTCCATGCCGGCCAGCGCCGCGAGGGCCTGACGCTGCAGGACGACCCGACCAAGAGCTCGTTCCTGTCACCGCCCTCCCTCATTTCCGGCGGCGGCGGGCTGTGCTCGACGATAGCCGACTATCTCACCTTCTGCCGCGCGCTGCTCAATGGTGGCGAGCTCGGCGGCGTCAGGCTGCTCGGGCCGAAGACGCTGGCGCTGATGACGACCAACCACATTCCGGGCGGCCGCTTCCTCCCCGAGGTCTCGCGCTCGCTGTTCTCCGAGGCCACCTACAACGGCATCGGTTTCGGCCTCGGCTTTGCCGTGACCATGCGTCCGTCCGAGACGTTGATCGCCGGCAGCCCCGGCGAATACAATTGGGGTGGCGCGGCCACGACCTCGTTCTGGATCGATCCGGCCGAGGAACTCATCACCATCTTCATGACGCAGGTGCTGCCGTCGAGCGCCTATCCGATCCGGCGCGAGCTGCGCAGCATGGTCTACGCCGCGATCACCGAGAGCAATCTGTAAGGCTGTTTTGCACTGCAACTTGCGCGCTCCGCAGACGCCGGCGCGCAAGCCCTCCGAAAAGTGCAGTGGCGCAATGACGGCGCTGCTTTATGCTTCGCCTGTCCGGCGCCGCCGCGCCCGAGTCAGGATATCCGCGTTTGTCCAAGTTCACCCTGCCGGTCCGGCTCGCTCTCCTGGTCGCGGGAACGACGCTGCCGATGATCGTCTTCGCGGTCGGCATCGCCTTCTACAATTACAAGCAGGACCGCAGCGACGCGACCCGTCGCGTGCTTGAGAACGTGCGCAGCATGCGCCTGGTGCTGGATTCCGAGGTACAGCGGATGACGGGCAGTTTGCAGGTGCTTGCGCTGACGAATTCGCTGCGCAACGACGACTTCCAGAACTTCCGCCGCATCGCGCTCGGCTTCCTCGACCAGTACGGCAAGGGCGGCCTGGTGCTGATCTCCGACCGGAAGGGCCGGATCCTGTTTTCGTCTGCGACGGAAGACACCGCTAGCCTGCCGCCGCGCGGCAATCTGGAGATCGTCGAGAAGGTGTTCGCGACCAAGGCGCCGCAATATTCCGACTTGTTCACCGGCACGCTCAACCAGCGGCAGGTTCTCACCGTCGAAGTTCCGGTGTTCCGTAACGGCGAGGTGATCTACGACCTCTGCTTCGGCCCGCCCATCGGCATCTTCCAGGATCTGGTGGAGAAACAGCGGCCCGACCAGCAGTGGACGGTATCCCTGCTCGACGCCAAGGGCACCGTGTTCGCGCGCGTGCCCAACCCCGGCGAAACTTTCGGCAAGCGCGCCTCGCCCTCGCTCTACACGGAAATGTTTCGCGCGCCCGAGGCGAGCCTCTCGTCGATCTCGCTCGACGGCGTTGCGCTCGCGTCCGCCTATACGCGATCGCGGCTGACCGGATGGACGGTCGCTGCCGGCGTTCCGGAAGGCTCGTTGATCGCGCCGCTCTGGCGCAACATCGCCATCACCAGCCTGATCGGCGGCGTCCTGCTGCTGATCGGCCTCACCTTTGCGGTCAGAATGGCGACCACGATCGCACGCGGCGAGATGCTGCATAATCTGCTGATCGAGGAGCTCAACCACCGCGTCAAGAACACGCTGGCCTTGATGCAGGCGATCGCGGTGCAGACCTTTCGCAGCGCCAGCCGGGACGAGCGGACCAAGTTCGAAGGCCGTCTCGGCGCGCTCGCCGAGGCGCATAATCTGCTCAGCCAGGAGAAATGGGCCGGCTCCGAGCTGAAGGATGTGGTGACGCGCGTGCTCCAGCCGTTCCTGCTCTCCGGTCCCGAACGTATCCGCATGACGGGCCCCGCCGTGCCGCTGTCGCCGCGGCTCGCCGTCGTGCTGTCGATGATCGTGCACGAGATCGCCACCAACGCCGCGAAATACGGCGCGCTGTCCAACGAGTCCGGCCGGGTGATGCTGGAATGGGAGGTCATCGCCGACACCCCGAAGCCGCGGCTGCGGCTGATCTGGACCGAGATCGGCGGACCGCCGGTGACGGCGCCGGTGCGGCGCGGCTTCGGCTCGCGCCTGATCGAGCGCAGCGCCCGCGATCAGCTGGGCGGCGAGGCAACCGTCGATTTCCTGCCGCGCGGGGTCGTCTGCACGGTGGTCTGCATGCTGGACGAGGCGCACTAGACCAGGACATCTGCTGTCAGCCGCCTCTCGCGCGATCTCCGTTCCATCCCTCGACAATCCGGCGCCGCCCAGCGTGCGTTTACGAAAGCGCGCGCCTGCTCTGAGCAGGATCGGACAAAGCATGGCCGCTTCAGGAAAGACCCTGGGCCTTTGCAGCGCATAGAACGCGCCACCCCGTACAAATACGGGAACCTGATCCACAACCTGGGCCGATCGGGAGGAGCACGCAATGACCGGGAGTACCACACTCATGCGCAATCCCTCACACAAGGGCTTGCCGCCTGCGCCTGACGCACAGCCGGACGATGGCTCGACCTCGGAACGGCGCACCGCCGATGCGGAGATGGCGCGGGTGCTCAGGACCGAACCGGCTCGCGTGGCACTGGATTCCTCCGGTGCCGGGATCGCCCACTGGAAACATGACCCATTGCACGACGTCGTGGAGCCCATGAGCCACCATGTGATCATGGCGTACAACGGCATGATGCAGCGCATGGAGCGGCGGTCGGGAAAATCGGTTGCGATCGGTACGTTTCGTCCGGGAGTCGTGATCATCATTCCGGAGGGATCAAGCTCCCGATGGGATATTCCGAAGCCTGTCGATGTGGTCCAGCTCTATCTTCCGAATGCAACACTAAAGCGCGTTGCCGACGAGGCCGGGACCACCAAGCTGGCCGACCTGCTGGAGCGGACGGCACATCCCGATCCCATTACGTCCAGGCTGCTCTTGAGTGCAGCGGACGCGCTCGGGGGCAACGGAGCCCTGGATACGTTGTTCCGCCATCAGCTGACGGATCTTCTGGCCACGCGCCTGCTGGTTGCCCACACCGGTTCGCCAACCAGGCTCCAACCGACCTTGGGTGGGCTGTCGCCGAAGGTCCTGCTTCGTGCGATCGAACGGTTGCGTTCGGACAGCGATGCGGACGTCTCGCTCGATGCGCTGGCGTCCGAAGCCGGCCTCTCGCGCTTTCACTTCTGCCGTGCGTTCAAGGAAAGCACCGGGCTCTCGCCGCACGCCTGGCTGCGCCAGCACCGGCTCGAGCAGGCCATGAACATGCTGCGGGACACCGACGAGTCGGTCGTCTCGGTCGCCGCAGCGCTCGGCTATTCCTCGCAGACCGCCTTCGCCGCGGCATTCAAGAAGCTGACGGGCGAGACGCCGAGCGATTGGCGCAGGCGCACGCGTTAGCAGCAATCTCTCGACAGGGACGGCAATCGCTCTGGGGCAGGCGAATATCTGGTTGGCTAAACATCTCGGCATCGCACTACGCGGACGGAGACGAACGATGGACTGGAAACACCTTGCAATCGCACCGCGCCGGAAAGCCGTCACGACGGCGCTCTTGTACGGGCTCTCACTGACCGTGCGCTTCACCCAGCCGACGGCCGAAGAATTGCCGGTGCAAGCTGCGCAGAGCGCCAATCCCGCGACGTCGATCCTGATCAATCAGGCTTGGCCCAGAAAACCGATGGTGCCCGCGGCTCTGCGCGGCTGGCCATTGGGCCCGAGAAGCTGCCCGACGGCATGCGAAGGCCCTGCGCTGCTGTCCTCACTGCCGAACTGCACCGCGCCGTAACGGTCCAGCGGTCTCCATTTCACCTCGCCGCGTCATCCTCGATCGCAACAGGCTCCGCCGACACCAGGCGGCGGCGACGACGCGCGCACGTCCCGAGCTACCAACCCAGGAGTCCACCACATGCGACTGCTCATCATTGGCGCCGGCTTCGCCGGCATGTACGCCGCCCTCTCCGCCGCCCGCCTGCGCGACATCCAGGGCGTCTCGCCCGACGATCTCGATATCGCGCTGATCGCGCCCGAGCCGACGCTGGTGGTCCGCCCGCGGCTCTACGAGCCGAAGCCGGAAACCCTGACGGCGCCGCTGCTCGACGTCCTCAAGGCGATCGACGTCGACTACATCAGGGGCAGTGCGGAGACCGTCAACACCGAGGCGCGGACGGTGCAGATCACGACGGCCAAGGGCACGAAGAATACCCTGTCCTACGACCGTCTCGTCGTCGCCACCGGCAGCCGCCTGTTCCGCCCCAACATTCCCGGCCTTGCCGAGCACGGCTTCAGCGTCGACTCGCTCGGTGACGCCATCGCGCTGGACAAGCATCTGCACGGTCTCGCCGACCGGCCGGCCGTGAACGGACGCGACACGGTCGTCGTCGCCGGCGGCGGCTTCACCGGCATCGAGGCGGCAACCGAGCTGCCCACGCGCCTGCGAAAAATCTTCGGCGAGGATTCCAAAGCGCGCGTGATCATCGTCGAGCGCAACAGCGCGATCGCGCCCGACATGGGCGAAGGCCCCCGTCCGCTCATCGCGGACGCGCTGCGCCAGCTCGGCGTGGAGACCCGGCTCGGGGCCGGCGTCGCCTCGCTCGACAAATCCGGCGTGACGCTTTCGACCGGCGAGCGTATCGAGGCCGAGACCGTGGTCTGGGCGGCCGGCATTCGCGCAGCACCTTTGACGGCGCAGATTCCCGCCGAGCGCGACAATTTCGGCCGGCTGCTGGTGGATCGCGATCTGCGCGTGCCCGGTGTCGCCGGCGTGTTCGCCACCGGCGATGCCGCCCGCGCGGCCTGCGACGACGAGGGCAATTACGCGCTGATGTCGTGCCAGCACGCCACGCGGATGGGCGCCTTTGCCGGCAACAATGCTGCCGCCGAGCTGCTCGGCGTACCGACCAGGCCCTATCACCAGAAGGCCTACGTCACCTGCCTCGATCTCGGCGAAGCCGGCGCGCTGTTCACGCGCGGCTGGGAACGCAAGGTCGAGATGGTCGGCGACGTCGCCAAGAAGACCAAGCAGGAGATCAACACCGTCTGGATCTATCCGCCGAAGGCCGAGCGCGCCGCCGCACTCGCGTCGGCCGACCCGGAACGCGTCACCGATCTCTGAACACACGAAGCGATGACGGCCGCGCTTTCCTGGCTACGCGGCACGCGCAACCAAGACCAGCCAGAACCACGACCAACCATCTATCCATGAAACAGGAGACACACATGAACCTGCACAACACCTCATATCCCGTGTCGTCGGGCCCCGAAGAGCTCGTTCCGTCGCGTTACGCGCTGAAGATCGGCGAGATCGACGTGCTGGTGGTCAGCGACGGCGTGCTGCCGCTACCAACCACGATGTTGGGACACAACGCCGCCCCGGCCGAGCGGGCGGCCTGGCTCAACGATATGTTCCTGCCGACGGATGCATTCGACTGGGCGCTGAATGCGGTCATGGTCCGCAGCGGCGACAAGACCATCCTCATCGACGCGGGCCTCGGATCCGACCCCGACTTGCACTTGCCGCGGGCCGGCCAGTTGATCAAGCGATTGGAGGCCGCCGGCATCGACCTGTCGGCCGTGACCGATCTGGTGCTGACCCACATGCACATGGACCACATCGGCGGGCTGCTCGTCGACGGCGTGAAGGAGCGGCTGCGCAAGGACCTGCGCATCCACGTGGCGGCCGCCGAGGTCAAATTCTGGGAGGCGCCCGACTTCTCCCACGTCGCCATGCCGCCGGGCTTCCCGGACGCGCTTCGGGCGACCGCCAAGCGGTTCGCGAAGGAATACCAGAGCCAGTTGCGGACGTTCGAGGAGGAACACGAGGTGGCACCGGGGGTGGTCGTCTCTCGCACTGGCGGCCACACGCCGGGGCATAGCGTGGTCAGGCTGGCGTCGGGCAGCGATCGGCTGATGTTCGCCGGCGATGCCGTGTTCGCTGTCGGGTTCGAACACCCCGAGTGGCACAACGGCTTCGAACACGATCCTGAAGAAGCGGCCCGCGTTCGTGTCCGGCTGCTGCGGGAGTTGGCCGCGAGCAACGAGCTGCTGGTGGCTACGCATCTGCCGTTCCCGTCGGTCGGCCGGGTCGCGGTCGACGGCGACGCCTTCCGCTGGGTGCCGGTGTTCTGGGACTACTGAGGGCTTGACGGGTTAGGCCGAACCAGGGCGCGCGCGCATGGCGTTGAGCGCGCGCCCTGTCGCTTGATGACGACCGAACGAAGCAGCTCTACCCGATCGTCTGCAGCGCCGGGAACGTCTCGAGCAGCCAGATGCTCACATTCGAGACCGCGCCGGTCAGAAAGCCGATGCCGGTGATCACCATCAAGACGCCCATGGCGCGCTCGACATTGACGAGATGGCCCTTCATGCGCGCGAACAGGTTTGAGAACTGCTCGATCATGAACGCAGCAACCAGGAAAGGAATACCGAGGCCCGCGGAATAGACCGCGAGCAGGCCTGCGCCCTTGGTCACCGTGGCTTCGGCTGCGGCGATCGAGAGGATCGCGGCGAGGATCGGGCCGATGCAGGGCGTCCAGCCGAAGGCGAAGGCGAGGCCCATGATGTAGGCACCCCAGAGGCCGACGGGCTTTGGGATCGGCAGCCGTCCCTCGCGCATCAGCAGGCCGATGCGGGTCAGGCCGAGGAAGTGCAGGCCCATCACGATGATGACGAGTCCGGCGAGGATCGACAGCTCGGCCGACCAGGCGCGGATCAGGCCGCCGATCAGCGAGGCGCTGGCTCCGAGCGCCACGAACACCGTGGAGAAGCCGAGCACGAACAGCAGCGCCGACATCATGATCGCGCGCTTGGAGGCCGAAGCCTCCTCGTCGCTCTCGACATGCTCGATCGTCGCGCCCGTGAGATAGATCAGGTAGGGCGGGACCAGCGGCAGGACGCAAGGGGAAAGGAAGCTGACGAGGCCGGCAATCAGCGCCGCCGGGATCGAAACATTTTGCATGATGCAGTCGGAGCCATCTCAGGCCCCAGTGCGGCGCGCGGGGAATGCGCACGAACCGGAGCACCGGCTAGGTGTAGCCGATGCCGGAGAATGCGCAACAGAGTGCGCATGAAACCAGGGCTCCTCCCGATGCCGTCCGTGATCACAGATGCGGCATCGGGACGCGCACAAATCTCGCCAAAAAGCGAGACTCGGCGGCGCGGCTACTTCACCACGCGGAGCAGCGGACGCCGGGGCTGGTCCTGCGTCTGCTTGGAGGGGGGCTGCGGTTCGCTTCCGGCGCTCCGCAGCATTTCGTCGCACAGCGCCTTGAGATCGGCACTGTCAATTCCTTTGAGTTTCATCCGCACGTCGAGGATGACGATGGACAGCAACTCGGCCGACTCACGGCTGTCCATCTCGTTGAGCACCCTGCGGCACTGCTCGAGCGTTTCCAGCACCGACTGCAACTGTTCGTCTGAATGCGACACCGGCGTTCTTTCCGTTAAATCGGCCTGCGAGACGTGTTTGTGACGACCCCTTTGGCCCCCATGGAGGCTTCAGGATAACACGAGGCCACCACGCCTCTGAACATGATTTCAGTGTGTTTCTGCGTCGGAACCGCAGTTCCCGCGACCATCGTCCCGCTGCGCTGTTTGCGATCGGAGAAACGGTCGTGGACAAAACGCTGGATGCGCTTTGATTGATCCATCCAGGAAGGCAGCAGCGCATTGTGCGCGGGGGCGTCCAATACGGACAGCGCCGATAATCCCGCAGCCAATTCAAGGCTCGCAACGGAACTCACGCGATACCCCTCATACGGGCGATAATTTGCCCGATTCCCAGCCTAATTCCCCATCCGGCAGCACTCAAATACCACCCGCAACGCAGTAAGGATGACGTTCAAAACTCGTCGTCCCCCAACCCGTCGTGGTTGTGGTTTGCGCCAGATTCTGCCAGTTTAGCGACCCGAAGGGACTTGTATGCACTCCTTGGCGGAAAGGGGCGTTCCGCTGGAGGAACGCCCAAAGACAAATCTCAGCGGCCTCTCGGATTGGGATGCGGCCCGCATATTCCTGGAAGTCGTCCGATGCGGAAGTTTCCGCTCGGCGGCCGAACGCCTGTCTTTGTCGATCAACGCCGTGCGCCGCCGGATCGACGATTTCGAGCGCCAGACCGGCACCACCCTGTTCACCCGCGACGTCCACGGCACCCATCTGACCGACGAAGGCGCGACGGTGGTCTCCGCCGTCGAGCGGATGGAGGCAGCAGCCTTCGACGTGCTGCGCACCAGCGATTCGACAGACAGCTCCCTCTCTGGCGAGGTCCGCGTCGCCGTGACCGAGGGGCTCGGGACATTCTGGCTCGCCCCGCGGCTGGTCGAATTCCAGCAGGCCTATCCGAAGATCCTGGTCGATTTGCATTGCGCGATGCGCTCGGCCGACGTCTCCCGCCACGAGGCCGACGTCGCCATCCACCTGTCGCGCCCCTCCGCGCTCGACGTCAAGCTGGTGCGGCTCGGCCGCATGCATCTGATGTTCTGGGCCTCGGAAAAGTACCTTGAGAAATACGGCACGCCGCGCTCGGCCCTCGAATTGATCAAGCACCGCCTGGTGCTGCAATTCGCCGACCAGCTCGCCGCCAAGGAAACCTTTGAGAGCTTCTTCCCCGGCGTTCCGGAGCGTGACCTCCTGGTCATGAAGACCAACGTCTCAAGCGCCAACTACTGGGCGGTCGCGAATGGAGCCGGAATCGGCGTATTCCCGAGCTACGCCATTGCGCTTGGCGGGAAGTTGATTCCACTGGAGGTCGAGTTGAACCGACCGCTGGATATCTGGTTGTCCTACCATCCCGGTAGTGGCCGGATTCCCCGCGTGCGGCACATGATTGACTGGCTGATCGAGGCTTTCAATCCGGCTCGCTTCCCGTGGTTTAAGGAAGAGTTCGTGCATCCGCATGAATTCAAGGACTCGTATATGGGCGAACCCCTGACCCAGCTCTTCGGGGGGTTTTCAACCGAAGAACGATGAGAAAAAAGATGAAGACAGCGGCGAAAAGAATGAAGCAGCGCAGTGCCGGCAAGCCGGACATTGAGCTGGGCAAGCGAATCCGTCTGCGGCGCGTCGAGATGAAGATCTCGCAGGCTGAGCTCGGCGAAAAGCTCGGCGTCAGCTTTCAGCAGGTCCAGAAATACGAGAAGGGCGTCAATCGCGTCGGCGCGGCTCGGCTTCAGCAGATCGCCACCGCCCTCGACGTGCCCGTGACCTTCTTCTATGACGGCGACAACAAGGCACGCGAAGTCGAGAGCCTGCTCTTCCTCGATTCGGCCTTCAGCCTCCGCCTGCTGCGCGCCTACAGCAAGATCAAGGACCAGACCGTGCAGCGTCAGCTCGTCTCGCTGATGGAATCGATCGCAGCGAACGAAGCCTGAGATCGGCAGTCTGGCCGTTACGGCCGATGTTCAATCCGCCGCGTCACGGGGGCGCGGCCGGATTGGACTGATTCCGGTTTGCGCGCCATCCGCGCGCAGCCCCTGCTTTCAGGGCGGCTTGGCCGCCCTTTTTTCTTGGTCGTTCTCTTCTTCAGTTTTTCCTGGCGATTTGCCCGCCATTGGTTGCGCTTTCGCGAACCCATCCCGCTCCTGCCGCGACCTAATCGAGAGACCCCGCACTGGACGCGCGGGGCTTTCGACTGCCGTGCTTAATGGGACCTCAACACTGATGCCCTAGCGTCCCGCCGATTTTGTCCATCGGCGCACGCGGCGCGGCGACCGGGAATTGCCAATACGAGCCCGTCCGGGCCTCGCCCTCATGGGGAAGACAACACAGATGTCGAAGCGCCATGCCGTGATCATTGCCATGGGCCTGTTCGCCAGCGCTTCCGCGCTCGCGCAGACCGAGACCACCGGCCAGGCCAGCCCGAAGCCGGCGACCTCCGGCGGCACGGTGCCGGCCGCGGCCAATCCGGCTCACGCGGCTGCGCCGAAAGCTGCCGCGACACCCGCATCGACGCCGGAAAGCCGTTCGGCCGTGGCACTCGCGATGACGCACGAGCCGACCTATGACGAGGGCAGCGCGCAAAGGATCAAGGACGCGGCGCTGAGCTATTCCGACCTCGCCGTGCGTGGCGGCTGGCCGACCATCCCCGCGGATACGAAATTCGCCCTCGGCGTCCAGGGCGCCAACGACGACCTCTTGCGCAAGCGGCTGATCGTCTCCGGCGACCTCGCCGCCGACAAGGCCAGCGGCGCCTTCGATCAGGATCTCGCGGACGCCGTGAAGCGCTTCCAGGCCCGCCACGGCCTCGCCCCGACCGGCACGGTGACACCGCGCACGCTTGCGGCGATGAACGTCTCCGTGCAAAAGCGCATCCGCCAGCTCGAGGCCTCGCTGGAGCGGCTCGAAAACACGAATTTCAGCTTTGGCCAGCGCTACGTCGTGGTCAACATCCCCGCCGCCTTCGCCGAAGCGGTCGAGAACGATGTGGTGGTGCGGCGCTATCGTGTCATCGTCGGCAAGACCGAAAAGCCCTCGCCGACGCTGACGGCGCAGATCACAAGCGTCGTGCTCAACCCGACCTGGACGGTGCCGTCCTCGATCGCCAAGACCGAGATCTCCGCGCATATGCGCAAAGATCCCACCTATTTGTCGCGCATGCACATGGAGGTGCTCGACGCCCACGATAATCCGATCGATCCGCATTCGGTCGACTGGTCGGGCACGCACACGCCGAACTTCACCGTGCGCCAGCAGAACGGCAGCTTCAACGCGCTCGGCGCGGTGAAGATCGACATGCCGAATTCCTATTCGGTCTACATGCACGACACCAACCAGCGCAATCTGTTCAGCGACGACTACCGCTTCGATTCCCACGGCTGCTCGCGCGTCGACAATGTGCGCGATCTCGCGGCGTGGCTGCTCAAGGACCAGCCGAAATGGAGCCGCGCTGCGATCGACGCGGAGATCGCCACCGGCCAGCATCTCGACGTCGCGATGACGAAGAAGGTGCCGGTAGCCTGGATCTACCTCACGGCGTGGATGACCAAGGACCAGACCGTCCAGTTCCGCAACGACGTCTATAATCAGGACGAGCAGCTGCTGGAGGCCACAGCCGAAGAGGCGGCGTTCTTTGGCAAGGCCGCCGGCCATCCGCTGACCGCGCATATGGCACAATAGGATTGGCGCAGTAGTCGCGCCATGCAATCGCGGTACAGGCGGATGCAAAGCCGCCTCCCTCGCCGCGATTGACCCGGGCCTCGGGCTAGCCGCACATTGTGCCCGGCCTACGACAAGCGAGCGCGCAATGCCCGACATTTTCAGCACGACCGGAACGCCCTACGCCGACGGCAAGATCCTCAGGCACACCACCGACGGCGTCGGCGTGATCACCTTCAACAACCCCGACAAGCGCAACGCGATGTCGCTGGAGATGTGGGAGGGATTTGGCGAAGCGCTGACGACCTTGCGCGACGACGATGCGGTCCGCGTCGTGATCCTGCGCGGCGCCGGCGGCAAGGCCTTCGTGTCAGGCGCCGACATCAGCCAGTTCGAGAAGACCCGCCACAACGCGGCGGCATCCGAGGAATACGGCAAACGCAGCGCCGCCCAGCGCGCACTGCTCGCCGACTATCCCAAGCCGACCATCGCCTGCATTGACGGCTTTTGTCTCGGCGGCGGCATGCAGGTCGCGATGCTCACCGATATCCGCCTCGCCTCGCATGGCAGCCAGTTCGGCATTCCTGCCGCCAAGCTCGGCATCGCCTATGGCTATGACGGCCTAAAGCATCTGGTGTCGCTGGTCGGCCCGTCCTGGGCACGGCTGCTGATGTACACGGGCATGCGCATCGACTCCACCGAGGCGCTGCGCATCGGATTGGTCGAGCGCGTATTCCCGGTCGACGAGCTCTGGGGCGAGACCATGACGATTGCCCAGACGATCTCGCACAACGCCCCGCTCGCGATCAAGGCCGCCAAGATCACCATCGCGCAAGTGCTGAAGGATGAAAGCGCGCGCGACATGGACGCGATCAAGGCGATCGGCACCGCATGCATGGACTCCCAGGATTTTCGCGAGGGCCGGCAGGCCTTCATGGAGAAGCGCAAGCCGCAGTTTACGGGAAAATGATTCCTGCCGTCATTGCGAGGAGCCCTTGCGACGAAGCAATCCAGACTGTTTCCGCAGAGATAGTCTGGATTGCTTCGCTGCGCTCGCAATGACGATGTGGAGAGAGGCGAGGCAACCAGCCTCTACAGCGCCGCGAGCACCGCTTTCGTAATGTCAGCCGTGCCGTTGCTGCCGCCGAACTCCATCGGCTTCAGTCCGCCGGCATAGACCTGGTCCACCGCGCGCTCGATCTGCTCGCCGGCTTCGGCCGCACTCTCGACGCCGTGCTTGTCGGCCAGCCAATCCAGCATCATCGCGGCTGACAGAATCATGCCGGTCGGATTGGCCTTGCCCTGCCCCATGATGTCAGGCGCTGTGCCGTGGCAGGGCTGGAACACGGCGTATTTGTCACCGATGTCCGCCGACGGCGCCATACCGAGACCGCCGATCAGGCTCGCGGTGATGTCGGAGACGATGTCGCCGAACATGTTCTCCATCACCATCACGTCGAAATCCCAGGGACGCTTGACCAGCATCGCCGAGCAGGCATCGACATAGAGACGATCGGTCTTCACCTCGGGATGCTTCATCGCGATCTCGTCGAAAATGCCGCGGAAGAACGCAAAGGCCTTGAACACGTTCGCCTTGTCGACGCAGGCCAGCGCCCCCGGCTTGCCGCGGGCCTTGCGCCGCTCGGCGAGGCGAAACGAGAACTCGAACAGGCGCTCGGAGGTTTTCCGCGTGATCACCAGCGTCTCGCGCGCGTCCTCATGGGTGACGACGCCCTTGCCCATCGAGGCGAACAGGCCTTCGGTGGATTCGCGGATCACGACAAGATCGATGCCGCGCTGGTCGGCGCCGACGATCGGGCTCGGCACGCCCGGGATGAGGCGCGCGGGCCGCACGCCGGCATAGAGATCGAAGATGAAGCGCAGCTCGATCTGCGGCGCGATCTCGGTGTTGTCGGGGTAGCGCACTGACGGCAGGCCGCAGGCGCCCAGCAGGATCGCATCCGCCTCCTCGCACAGCTTGATCGTCGAGTCTGGCATCGACTTGCCGGTCGCAAGATAGTTGTTGGCGCCGGCCGGCGCCTCGGTGAATCGGAAGCTGAGGCCGGATTTCTGTTCGATCTTGCGCAGCACCTCGATGGCCGGCGCCATGACTTCGGGACCGATGCCGTCACCGGCGAGCACGGCGATGTGAAAGGCGTTGTTTGCGGACATCTAAGAGGCCTCAGGGAAGGAACTAGCCAGGTCGTCATTGCGAGCACAGCGAAGCAATCCAGACTAGCATCCGCAGAGATAGTCTGGATTGCTTCGTCGCTTCGCTCCTCGCAATGACGGAGGAGAGAGTTTTTGCTATGGTGTCAGCACCGTGCGGCCGACCACCGCACCCTGCTGCAATTGCACCAGCGCGTCGTTGGCCTTGTTGAGTGGCGCCTTCGTCACCGGGATCGGGGCGACGTTCTTGGCACGCACGAGATCGAGCAGCTCCTGCGTCTCGCGCAGATTGCCGACATAGCTGCCCTGGATCGTCACCGCCTTGATCGGGATCAGCGGCAGCGCCCAGGTCGCGCCGCCGCCGAACAGGCCGACGATGACGAGCTTGCCGCCCTTGGTCAGGCAATCGAAGCCAAGTTGCGTCGTCGCGGCATTGCCGACGAGATCGATCACCGCACGGATCGGGCCGCCGGCCTTTTTCGCAAGCTGCTCCAGCGCATCGCCCGCCTTGGGATCGACGGTGGCGAGCGCGCCGGCTTTCTCTGCGGCTTCGCGCTTCCTGGCGTCGATGTCGACCATGATCGCGCCCTTGCCGCCCATGGCTTTCAGCAGCGACAGTGCCATCAGGCCGAGGCCGCCGGCGCCGAACATCACGATCGGCGTGTCGAAATGCTGCTCGACCTTCTTCAGCGCGCTATAGGTGGTGACACCCGAACAGGCATAGGGCGCGGTCGTCGCCGGGTCGAGCCCTCTAAGGTTGAGCAGATAGCGCGGATGCGGCACCAGCATGTGGTCGGAATAGCCGCCGTCGCAATAGACGCCGAGCGAGCGCGGCGTCAGGCACATGTTCTCGTCACCGCCAAGGCAGGTCGCGCATTTGCCGCAGCCGATCCAGGGATAGACCAGGCCGACATCGCCGAGCTTGAGATCGCCCTGATCGGTCGGCTTTACGTCGGGACCGAAAGCGGCGATTTCGCCGACTGTCTCATGGCCCATGGTCAGTGGCAGGTTGATGCCGCGATCCTTCAGCGACAGCGGCTTGCGGCCGTGGCCGAGATCGTAGCCGCCTTCCCAGATGTGGAGGTCGCTGTGGCAGACGCCGGCGGCCTTGACCTTGATCAGCACCTGCGTGCCCGACGGCTGCGGCGTCGCCTCGTCGAACTCCTGCAGCGGCGCCTTGAAATCGGCAACCTTGAAACTCTTCATTGGAATCCTCCCGGCATGCTTTGTCACGCCACCATGCCATGGCGGGCGGGGCGAGACAAACCTGTTGACGCCGGCCGATCATGGCAAGCCGACCACGCGCAAAGCCGCACGGCTTGCGGCACGAAGCCGCTCGTCAGCCCTGCACAGCTGTTTTGCCTGACGGAATTGGCGCGTCCACCGAAAGTCCGATCTCGTCGCGCAGCACATCTGTGTGCTCGCCGAGCACAGCCATCGTCCTGGCCGGCGTGGTGTCGGCGCCCGACATCCGGAACGGCAGATTGAGGACCTGAAACGAGCCGCCGCCGTCTTCGACGGAGGACAGCGCCTGCCGGTGCGCGAGCTGGGGATCGGCCAACGCCTCGGACACGGTGCGATAGGCCGAGGCCGGCACGCCGGCGGCGCCAAGCGCGACGAGGCATGCATCGGTCGACAATCGCCGCGACCAGGCTTCGACGCCGTCCATCAAATCGGCCCAGTTCTCGCGGCGCGCGGCGTAGGCGGCGAAACGCGCATCGGCAATCCATTCGGGGCGGCCGATCACGCCCATCAGTCCCTGAAACGTCTTCTCGCTGGCGACCGTGATCATGACGTAGCCATTGGCCGTCTCGGTCGGCCCGAACATCGGACGCGGCGGCGGCTTCACCGCGAATTGCGAGTTCTGCAACTCGATCACCGTCAGCGTCAGCATCGACTCCAGCATGGAGACGTCGATGTGCTGGCCGAGGCCGGTCACCGTGCGCTGATAGAGGGCGGAGGCGATCGCGCCAAAACCGTAGGTGCCGGTGACGACGTCGGCATGGTAGATGCCGCAATAGTCCGGCCGGCTGCGCCCTGGCTGATAGGCGAGATGCGCCATGTCGTAGCCGGAGGCCGCGTGGATCACCGGCGCATAGGCCGGCAATTCGGCCGAGGGGCCGGTCTGGCCATAGCCGGAGATCGAGCAATAGATCAGCTTCGGATTGACCGGACGCAGGCAGTCGTAGTCGAGCCGCAGCCGGTGCATCACGCCGGGACGAAAGTTTTCGACCAGGATGTCTGATGTCGCGACCAGCCGGCGGACCGCCTCCCTGCCGTCCTCGGATTTGAGATCGAGCACGACACTCTTCTTGCCGACATTGAGCTGGCCGAACACGGTGCTGCAGCCCTTGCGCAGCGGCGGCCGAGTCCGCATTGTCTCCCCGCCGTCGGTCTCGATCTTGATGACCTCGGCGCCCATGTCGGCAAGCATCCGCGCGCAGTGGGGACCCGCGATGGTGGTCGAAAAATCCAGGACCCGCAGGCCCGCGAAGGCCTTTGTCGTCGTCCCCTCATGCTTATCTGATAGCTGCATGTTTGCTGGCGTCCTTGTTCGTGGCCTTGGGTCCGTTAGGAACGATCAACGTTCTCTGTTGTTGGTGCGCCGACCCTAGAGGGCGGTGGCTGAGTAGGAAAGTCTTTACCGAACGGCCGCATCTTGCGAGCGGCCAGGAAATTTCAGGGGCAACTGGACCCGTTCTTGCATAGCAGCAAGCGGGATCGGAAGAGGGCAGCAGTTCTTGAGGGTCTTGTTCGTAACGACAGAGATGGACGACTTCGTCCGCGTCGGCGGACTTGGAGCCGTTTCCGCCGCCCTTCCCCGAGCCCTCCGCCCTTTCGCCGATATCCGGATCATGCTGCCCGGCTATCGCGACATCATCGAGCAACTCACGCATATCCAGATCGTAGGCCGCTGCCCCGCGTTCGCGGAGATGCCGGCTTGCTCGCTCGGCCGGGCCGCGACCAAGGACGGCCTGCCGGTCTATGTGCTGTTGTGCTCACAGCTCTACGACCGGCCCGGCAATCCCTATGGCGACGAGTCCGGGCGCGACTGGCCTGATAACGACATCCGCTTCGCGCGCTTTGCCTCGGCAGCTGCTGAGCTTGCCATGGGCAAGCTGGACAAGAATTGGGCAGCGGACCTGGTCCATGCCAACGACTGGCAGGCTTCGCTCGTGCCGGCCTATCTCGCCTGGCGCGGAGCCAAGCTGCCGTCGATCCTGACCATTCACAACCTCGCCTATCAGGGCCTCTTCCCGAAGGACTCGCTGCGACGAATTGGCGTACCCGAGAGCTCCTTCCACATCGACGGCGTCGAGTTCTACGACCAGCTCTCCTTCCTCAAGGCCGGCCTCGTCTACGCCTCGCACCTCACCACCGTCAGCGGCACTTACGCGCGGGAGATCACCACGGAGGAGTTCGGCTGTGGCCTCGAAGGCCTGCTCCGGCTGCGCTCGGACGCGGCCGAGCTGACCGGCATCCTCAACGGCATCGACGAGAGCTGGGATCCGCGCTCCTGCGCCCAGCTCGCCCAGCAGTTCGGCGCCGGCGACTGGGTCGGCAAGAAGGCCAATGCGGATTACGTGCGCAAGCAGTTCGGGCTCGCGGTGTCGCGCGGACCGATGTTCGGCATCGTCGCCCGCCTCGTGCACCAGAAGGGCATCGACCTCGTGCTGGCGGCCGCCGACGAGATCGTCGATGCCGGCGGCCAGATCGTCGTCACCGGCTCCGGCGAGCCGGCGCTCGAGCAGGCCTTGATCAACGCCCATCGCCGCCGGCCGGACGCCATCGGCGTCACCATCGGCTTCAACGACGCCCAGGCGCGACGCATCTTCGCCGGCAGCGATTTCACCCTGATGCCGTCCCGCTTCGAGCCCTGCGGCCTCAGCCAGATGTACGCCCAACGCTTCGGCTCGCTGCCGATCGGCCACCAGACCGGCGGCCTCGCCGAAACCATCACCGACGGCGAGACCGGCTTTTTGTTCTCAAGGCCCTCGCACGAATCCTTCCTCGGCGGCGTCCGCCGCGCCTTCGAGGCCTTCATGGCACAGGACCAGCTCGACACCATGCGCCGCAGCGCCATGGGCCGCTCGTTCTCCTGGAGCATCTCGGCCAGCAGCTACAGCGCGCTGTACCGGAAGCTGGCGACGGTGTGAGGCCGCTGTGCCTCTATCCATCACCGTCACCCTGCGGTGCTAGCCTCCTCGGCGAGTCTCGAAGGGCGACAGTGCTGGAAGCACCTACCCCTTACCGCGCGCATCCATCTGCGGCCGCCCGATCCAGGCCCGGTTGAGACACCGCGTCATCCAGTCCGGCTGCAGCTCTCCCCGCAATCGCGCCTGTGCCTCCTGGTAGGGGCCGACATGGCGCAGCCGGTCCGGCAATTTCGGATAGATACCCCTGATCCATCGCAGCGCATTGTCGGCCGCCCTCTCATCGCGCTCATCGAGCTCAAGCCCAAAGCCCTTGCGCAACGGCCCCGGTAACATCCTCGCCGTGAGCGCGCGATACCATCGCGGCGGCCGCAACCACGGACGCGCACCGCCGAAAATCTGCGCGGCGATCTCGCGGGCCGCCGGGCTGACGGTCAACGTGTCCGACTGTGCCATCGCCGCATTGTAAGCCGCAAAGCCAGCCCAGTCCGCCGGCAGATCGTCCCCCGTCAATCCGAACAGCGCACCAAAAGTCCGGTTCTCGGCCCAGTAGCGCTCGCGCTCTTCCACCGAAAGCGGCGGCAGCACCAGGTCATGCGTCATGAGCGCGGTCTCGACCAGCGTTGCATGAACCCAGCGCAGCGACGGGATGTCGTTGGCACAATAGTGCGAGCCCGCCGCGAACGGACCGACGGCCTCGGGCATCTCTCCGACGATCGTGCTGTGGCGCCAGTGCAGCTGCCGCGACGAGAGCAGCGCCCAGTCGAGCGAGCCGAACACCATGGCAAAGACGATGCCGAAGGTGCGATGGAAGCGCCCGATCGGATCGGCAAAGGTCTTTGAATGCGCGGCGATGGCGGCGGCGACCCAGGGATGGGCCAGTTGCAGCAGCAGCGCGCGGCCGGCGCCGAGAAAGATCACCGCCTCCCGGTCGATCCGCCAGGTGACCGAGGCCGGGCCGAACACGCCCGCAACCGGTCCAGCGGCATCGGCGCAGACCTGATCGAGGGCGGCCTCCAGATCGTTCCCGGATACCAACTGCAAGGCCTTTCAAAGACGGACGGCGACCGACAATCCGCGAGGCCTGTGGCAATTCGATGAAAGCGAACGCGGCCCTACTCGGCGGCCATCGGCATCTCGTCCATATGCTCGTGCAGCACCACGCCGGCGAGCGGATCGAATTCGCCGATCCACGGCTTGCGCGCCAGCACCGATTTCGTGTGGGCATAGCCGGCATGCCAGCGCCGTGTGATCCCCGACGGACTGAAGTCGATGTCCTTGGTATGGGTCTCGCGCTCGAGCTGCGGCGCCAGCAACCGTACGACATGCATGCGGGTCGGGCAGCCGTAGCTCATCAGCTCCCGCACCCCGGGATCGCTGCGCTCGCTCTCCGGCAATCGCGCGGCAAGCTGGTTGATGACGTGGCGCAGCCGGTGGGACTGCTGCTGGCGGACGATCTGGCTCGCGATCCGGCTGGAATACATCACGTCCTTGTGCCGGTTCAGCACCTCCGCCATCGTCGTCGGCTCGGCGCCGACGGGATTCCACAGATGCACCGAGAAGATCAGCGAGTCCCTGCGTGGGTTGTCGTCGAACACCGCTTCCGTCGGCGTGTTCGACAGGATGCCGCCATCCCAATAGAGCTCGCCGTCGATGCGTACCGCCGGGAAAGCCGGCGGCAATGCGCCCGAGGCCATGACATGTTTCACCGTCAGCTCGCCGTCGCGGCTGTCGAAATAACGCATCTCGCTGGTGCCGACATGAGCCGCACCGACCGTCAGGCGCGGCGCGCAACGATTGGCCAGATCGAAATCGACCAGCTCGCTTAGCGTCTGCTCCAGCGGCGCGGTCGAATAGTAGCCGGCGCGATCGGCACCGAGCGGATAGGAATCGCCGGCATGGGCCAGCGGATTGGGCCGGAAGAAGCCGGGAATGCCGTGGGTCACAGTCGACCAATAGGCGAGCTTCTCGTTGAACCCGGGAAACGCGTTCCGCCAGTCCCAGACCGGCTTCTGCTCCATCCGCTTCCAGAACTCCCTCAAACGCGTAAGCCGGTGCTCCGGCGCGTTGCCGGCGATCAGGCTCGCATTGATTGCGCCGATCGAGGTGCCGATGATCCAGTCCGGCTCGATGCCGGCCTCGTGCAGCGCCTGGTAAACGCCGGCCTGGTACGAGCCGAGCGCGCCGCCGCCCTGGAGCACGAGGACGACCTGCCCCGGAAGATCCATATTCTTTCGTTGCCCGTTGTGCTGCATGCCGTTCATGTCACGCTCCTGTCGAGCCTATGGTTATCATTCGTCGGGTGTACGGCCCTCATTTCGCCTTGCCGTTCTCGGCGATTGTCGGGCCTTTTGGAAATACCGGCTGGCTTCCGAAACCATACGCAGTCGCTATCGCGACCAGGATATCATTCCCCGCCCTGATCGGTTAGATTTCCTGCCGATCCTGCCAGGAGCCGATCCATGGAAATGCACCAGGTCCGCTATTTCCTCGCGGTCGCGCAGCTGCTCAATTTCACGCGCGCGGCCGAGGATTGCAACGTGACGCAGCCCTCGCTGACGCGCGCGATCAAGCAGCTCGAAGCCGAACTCGGCGGCGATCTGTTCCGTCGCGAACGTCCGGCGGCGCAGCTGACCGAGCTCGGCCAGCGCATGCACCCGCTGCTGAAGCAGTGTTACGACGCCGCCGCCGGCGCGCGCTCGCTGGCTTCGACGTTCAAGAGTGGAGAGATCGGCGCGCTCCGCATCGCGCTGACGCACTCGATCGACCTCGCGCTGCTCATTCCGCATCTGAGCGAGATCAGGCGGCAGTTCAACCGGCTGGAACTGCGCTTCCTGCGCGGGACGAGCCGCGAGGTCGCCGAATTCCTGAAGAAGGGCGAAGCCGAACTCGGCATCGCCGCCGAGATCGACGAGGCCTGGGACCGGCTCGACGTCTGGCCGCTTTTCACAGAGGGTTTCGAGCTCGTCGTCAGCAACGGACATCGGCTGGCCGGCCGCAGCTCGATCGACCTGGATGATCTGCGCGCAGAGCAACTGCTTGGACGGACGTTCTGCGAACACGCCGGACGTATCTCGGCAAGCCTGCGCGAGCACGGCATCGACGTCGAACATGGCCATGAAGTGTCCAGCGAACACGATCTGATCGAGCTGGTCGAGGCCGAGATCGGCGTCGCCATGGTCCCGCACACGTCCCCCGTGCCGGAGCGGCTCACGCGTGCCGCGATCACCGGGCTGGACGCCCGTCGCACCGTCAACCTTTGCGGCGTGGCCGGCCGGCAACGCACAGCCGTGGCCAATGCGGTGATGCGGATGCTGCGCGGCGCCGACTGGCGAACGATCGCCGGCTGATATTGCTGCAGCGCGCGGCTAGCTCTCCCTGCCCGCGCTTTCCAGCGCGGCAAGCAGGTCGTCGATCTCCATGCGCTTGCGGAAATCAGGATCGACGAAGCAGGCCTTCACGATGCCATCGCGACCGACCACGAACACGGCCGGGATCGGCAGCATCCAGCCGTCATTGCCGTGGAATTTTGCCATGTCCTGGTAGGACAACAGGCTCTGGATTTCGGCGCCGAGCCAGATTGCGAGATTGAGCGACAGCGCATAGCCATTATCGAGGTCGGTCAGGACCGGAAATGGCGCGCCGGAATCGGCCTTGAGCTGCTTCGCATATTCCTGCGTCTCGGGCATGATCGCGACGACCCGCGAGCCCATCGCCTCGATGCGATCGAGCGCCTGGACCACGGCGCGGACATTGAGCCGGCAATAGGGGCACCAATGGCCGCGCAAGAACATCACCGCGACCGGGCCGCTCTTCAGCAGCCCGGTCAGCGTGACGAGACGTCCGCTTTCGTCCGAGAGCATGAAGGGCGGCATCGCATCGCCAGGGCGCGGCGCGGTCTCGCCGCCACCGTTCCCGTTCAATCGCGCCACCAGGCGATCAACCGCCTCGCCATAGGCCGGGAAGACCTGGCGACTCGCATCGGCATAGGCGCGGAGCTGCTCGTTCAGCGTGCCGTCCATGTCGCGGCAGCGCTGGAAGGCAGATCTGAGTCGCTCGGCGTCGGCTGGCGAGAGTGACGTCATCTTCCGCTCCGGCATTCTTGAGGCGAATACTAGTTGCCCGGTTCGGCCGCCCGCAAGGGGCGGCCAGCATTCCCGGAGGTTCAGTTCACGTAGAAATTGCCGGTCGGATCCAGCCGGCCCGACGCCGAGTACAGCGTGCCGTTGTCCATGAAGAAGACCGTGTTCTCGGGCACCTTCCTGGCGTTTTTCATCATGGCCTCGTGATTCTTCTCGGCCGGGGCCATCGCCATTGCCGACATCTTGCCGGGACCACCATAGACATAGGCCATGCCGGCCTTCAGATCCCAGGCCGCCTCCGAGAAGGCGGACGTGGCGATCACCGCGAAAGCGGCGGTGGCAAGCAGGGTCTTGGACACTTTCGTCATAAGATGCGTCTCCGGATTGACGTGAACGCCCGCCAATCGGGCGCCACACCATCGGACGCCGGATATGCCGAAAGCGGAAATGCCGATGCCCAATCGGTTCGATAGCCGCCACGCATCAACATAGCGCGGAGCTATCGCATCGAGAGCAAGCCGGCATTTCAACATAGGCGCGGTCTCGACGATGCTCCTGCCATAGCCGGCGACCAACGAGGTTGCGGCCAACAGAGGAGACTTCCCGATGTCTAGGCATCACATGCTGTCACGCCTGGTTTGGACGAGCGCTGCCGTTCTCGGCACGCTGACATTCGCAACACCGGTCTTCGCGGGCGAATGCCCCGCCGGCAAGATGAAGCCGAATTCGCAGCAGATGGTCGACACCAAACCGGTCGGCGTCACCGACCTCACGCTCGGCACCATCGACCTCGGAAAGCAGCCGGCGCATATCGAGGGCCGCGAGCTGCGCTTCCGCAAGCTGACCATCGAGCCCGGCGGCATCGTGCCCTGGCACAGCCATGACGACCGCCCGGCCCTGATCTTCGTGCAGCAGGGCGAGATCGTCGAATACGCCTCCAACTGTGTCGATCCGATCGTGCACAAGGCCGGTGACATCCGTCCCGAGGTGTTCGGCACCTCGCACTGGTGGAAGAACCTCGGCAAGGAGACGGTCATTCTCTATGTCGGCGACGTCCGCAGGGATCCCAACGACCACCACATGTGATTCGCTGCGGCCATCCTTCGAGACGCCCGCTCAAGGCGGGCTCCTCAGGATGAGGACGGAGTGCGCGGTAGCAGCATCGACGGGCACCGATGTCGCTTAGCCTCATCCTGAGGAGACCGCGAGGCGGTCGTCTCGAAGGACGAGGCGCGCATTCGGTGCCGACGAATGCCATGTGCGACAGCCCTTGGTCGTTCCGGGTCGCGACGCCGCACCCGGAGTGACATCGGGCATGAGGAGACGCAACCCCATGACCGATCTTTCCGCTCCCATCAAACCGGGCGCGATGACGACGTTGGAGGCGCACGCGCCGGGTCTGACGCTGCGCTCGCTCGTCATCGGCCTCACCGCATTCCTCACCGTCGTCGACCTCTTCGCGACGCAGGCGATCCTGCCCTCGCTGACGCGCCATTACGGCGTCACGCCGGCAGCGATGGGCTTTGCCGTCAACGCCAGCACCTTTGGCATGGCGACAGCCAGCCTCGTCATCGGCTTCTTCAGCCCGCACATCAACCGGCGGACCGGTATCCTGCTCAGCCTCTCGCTGCTGGCGGTCCCCACGAGCCTACTGGCGACCGCGCCAAATCTTGCGGTCTTCACCGCCTTGCGGATCGCGCAGGGTCTGTGCATGGCATCTGCCTTCGCGTTGACGCTCGCCTATCTCGGCGAACAATGCAGCGCAATGGACTCCGGTGGCGCCTTCGCCGCCTACATCACCGGCAATGTCGCCAGCAACCTTGTCGGCCGGCTGATCTCCGCGGCCGTCGCCGACGGCCTTGGTCTTGCCTGGAACTTCTATTTCTTCGCCGCCCTAAACCTCGCCGGCGCGGCGCTGGTCTATTTCACCATTCGGCGCGTGCAGCCGATGCATGCGACGATGCCAGCGGAGTCGCCGCTCGCCGCCATGATCGCGCATTGGCGCAATCCACCTCTGCGCGCTGCCTTCGGCATCGGCTTCTGCATCCTGTTCGCCTTCATCGGCACCTTTACGTTCGTGAATTTCGTGCTGGTTCGGCCGCCGCTGTCGCTGGGCATGATGGACCTGGGCCTGGTCTATTTCGTCTTCCTGCCGTCGATCGTCACGACCTTGCTGGCCGGACGGGTCGCATCGAGCCTCGGACCACGGCCGACGATCTGGGGATCGCTCGCTGTCGCCGGGCTGGGGCTGCCGCTGATGCTGGCACCGCATCTGGGCGAGGTGCTTGCCGGCATGGTTCTGGTTGGTGTCGGCACATTCTTCGCGCAGGCCGCCGCAACTGGCTTCGTCGGACAGGCCGCAAGCGACAATCGCGGCGTCGCCAGCGGGACTTATCTCGCGTGCTATTTCTGTGGCGGACTCGTCGGCACCGTCGTGCTTGGCCGGTTATTCGACGCCTTCGGCTGGCATGCATGCGTCGCCGGGGTCGGCATGGCCCTTGCGGCCGCGGCCCTGCTGACGTCCACCTTCAAACGCTAACGCTTGACTGACTACGAGAGCTACAAGGTCTCCTAGTCCACCCACTTTGCCAGCGGTCTTGGAATCAACACGACCGCTACAGATCTCGCCGCATCGGGGCGGACTTCGGCGAGAAACGATCGGGATCCCTCCCAGGGCCATTTGCCGCGGACCTTCAATTTCGACACAAGCCAAGGTTCTTAGCAGATGGTCTCGCGCTTAATTCGCTGCACGTGCTTTACTCAACTCAGTTTCAATATAACATACACTGCGATCCTTGGTTGCATTGCGAATTGAGGCGTCGATGTCAACATTCGTATCTTGGATTCTTCAAAATCCCTTCACAGCCCTTTTGCTCGCTGGGCTTATCCTGATCTCGTCATATGCTCTGTGGCTACGCTTCAAAATGAGAGCGTCGAAAGCGCGGTTCGCGCTGGCTGCAATTGCGACCATGGCTTCCTGTGCAGCGGGATTGCTGGCATTCCTGTCGGGGCAGGTGCCGCTTCAGATCATCAACGCAGTGCTTTCTGCGACCCGCTCCTTCACGGGACTGACGAGCATCCCGACAATAGCCGACGAACCAAATTGGGTGTCTGTCTCGATCGGTTCGGTAGTTACCATCTTGGCTCTGGTCTTCATTTATCGATTTTCGATCACCACTGTTCGCGATTGGGATGGTCCCGTCACTGTCAATGTCAACGAACTTGCCAAGAGAGAACTAGATAACAGTCTCTCGATGCTCGCTTTTGTTGAAGCTCGACGACTTGTCACATCAAAGAACGATCCACTAGCAAGTGACGTCGCGATCAACTGGCAGCAACACCAGACCGATGCTCCACCCACCCCCGCCTGGCACGTGCTCGCGCGGGAGCTCTTCGAGGCCGCCTTTTCCGAGGCACTCTTCACGCCCACCGGATGGCGAGATCGATCCCAGGTCTGGATAGGAGAAATTTACCTCGCCCGGTCGAATGCAACGGATACCGCGCCGCTTCTCTTGTTCGTCTTTGACTCCGAACCAACGCAAGATGAATTGATGGAACGCATCGATACCTTTTTGGCGGACGGTTCCGCTCTGGCTGGAGCAAAACTGTTTGCCATTTTCAATCACGGGCATTCATCTGCCGAATTTGCAGCGACAGCGAGGCAGTTCCGGATCGAGATTTGGCCAAGACTGGTCCTATTACGAAAAGGGCTAAAATTCACCGACTATGCACGCGATCTAGTAAGACGCTTCGACAAGGACGTTCTTGGCGGCACTGATAGGACTCTAGCCCACACGTTTGTCGACGTGCACGTGACCGGAAGCGATACGCACGGACGCGTGGCCCTGGATGGAATTCTCGACCGTTGGCTGAACGAGGCGGGACGCAAGCAACTAGCGATTACCGGTGAATACGGACAAGGAAAGAGCACTGCGACGCTCGCATTTTGCGTGCGGTGGGCAAAGCGCTACCTGGCCAATCCGGACATCACAGAGCGGGTCCCCTTGCTCATCGAGCTGCGCGGGCAGAATCCTGCCGAAACCGATCCCGTTACATTTCTGTCAGGGTGGTGCGCTCGTTACGGCCTCTCGGCCGCAAAAGTCTACAACTTAATCCGAGCGGGTGAGACAATCCTGATTTTCGAGGGCTTTGACGAACTGAGGAACGCCGGGCGCGCTTACGACCGGCACGAGCACTTCAACTCCCTCTGGCGTTTCGCCTATCCTGGGACGAAGGTGATATTCACTGGACGACCGAACTTCTTCCTGGACGAAAGAGAGAAGAATCGAACGCTGCGAAACGACGTCGTGGATGGAGCTGCCGGAAAGGCCTTTACACAACTGTATCAAATCGATCGTCTGACGGTGGACGAAGTCGAAAAAATCGTCATGGGGTTTGGAGCCTCTTTGGGTGCATCAATAATGGCAGCGACCCGCGCGCACCTGGCCTTTTTCGAGATTGTATCCCGGCCATCAATGCTACCGGTCGTAGCGACAATCTGGGAGAAGATTGTATCATTGCAGAAGCAGGGCCAAGACCTCACGAGTGCTGCGCTGATCGAATTCTATTTGCAGGCAATGTATCGCCGCAAGGAACAGGAAATTGAGAATGATCGAAGGGCCTACGCCGCGCCGGAGGGCGCAAGCTATCTCCTGCTACCGCGCGAAATTCGAGAGTTCTTTACGCTGGCTGTCGTATGGAAAATGGTCGACAGCGACGCTCGGAATACCATCAGCCGTCAAACCTTCGACGGCGTGATCCGCGATCTTTTCGACGATGCTCTTGTAGCCTTCCAGTCGACCGCAACCTCACCCGACATCGTTCAAAAGATGCGCGCCTTTCACGAACGATTCAAGGATGAGACCAAAGGCGACCAGCTTGAAAGGGTCTCAAACGAGATTGCCAGCTCCGGCTTATTCGTCTCCGACCCTGCTGGTGGGCCAAGCAACCTGAGGCTGCCGCACAAGCAATTCTACGAATACATGATAGCGAAGACAGCATGGATCGTGCTTGCTCACTCGCAAACGATGACATCGAAGCTATTCCGCGGAGTGGCCCGCAGTAGAAATTCCTTCGATAAGCTGCTGTCCGAAGAGCTCTCGCTTCGCTTTTTCTCAGAGATTATGGGTCCAGACTTCTCTATATTCCGAAATTTTTATTTGCGCATCTGCATACTGAGCGTTGCTAGCGCGCTGTTGATATCAAATTCATTGCAGCGAATTTGGGGGGTTATTTGGAGACGGGATCGCCTCACCCCGATGGACGAAGTCCCCGTCGAAGATGCTGATGAAGATCGAACGTTCAGAAGAGCAGTTCTTCGCGCATCCCAATGGATGACTATTCCCGCGGCAGGCGCCATGTTTTCTTCTTTCTTCTACTACCTTAGAACCAGAACACTGGGCACGTATCCAGACTCGCTGATCTTGTTCGTGTATTTCGCGAGTCTTATCATGGTATTTTCCTACTCTTTGCCGACCTTCATGACAAGATCGGCGGCATTCGTGGCGTTACGCAGGATTGTGTCTTCTCAGATGAAGCCTATTTTTTCTTCCATCGGAGAGGCATTGACGGCCGCGGCGATTGTTGAAGAGTGCTGGCGGATCATTTCGCGCTCATCGAAGTCAGTTATCTTGCAAAGGCACGCGGAGATATCCGCCGCTGATCCACAGCGAGCAATCGCGAATCGGGAGTTCCAAGAGCTGATCTCGCCGCCGGCCTAGGCCCGTTGTTCGAGAGCCGTGAAGCCTCGATCTACGGCTCGTCGTCGGCGATCGCCCGCCACGCCGCACCGTCGAGATCGTCATATTGGCCGCTGCGCAGCGACCAGAGGAAGGCGACGAGGCCGGCACCGCCAAGCATGAGCGCCAGCGGGACCAGGATGACCAGGATTTCCATCACACACTCTCCCGCGCGCGGCTACGGGCGCGCAGCGAATTCAGCATGACCAGGATCGACGATCCGCTCATGGCGGCAGCTGCAATCAGGGGCGTGACGACACCACTGATCGCGACCGGCACGGCGAGGACATTATAGCCGATCGCAAGCCACAGGTTCTGCCGCATCAGGTGCAGCGCCTTGCGCGCGGAATCGATCGCGGCAACGACAGGCGCCAGCGGCCGGCCGAGGAAGACGAGATCGGCGGTGGCCTGGCTCAGATGTGCGGCCGAGATCGGCGACATCGAGATATGGGCGGCCGCCAGCGATGGCGCGTCGTTCATGCCGTCGCCAACCATCAGCACTTTTGCGCCGCGCCGCTTCAATTCCTCGATGCGCGCGATCTTGTCCGCCGGCGTGACGCCGGCGCGCCATTCGGGAACGGCCAGCGCATGCGCCGCCGCCTTCACCGCCGCCTCGCGGTCGCCGGAAAGGATCTCGATGCCGATGTTGCGCGCCTTCAGCGCCGCGATCACGGCCTGCGCATCCGGTCGCAGACCCTGGCGCACCGAGAGGATGAACTTTGCGGTCCCGTTGCTGAATGCCACGATGGAGGCTTCGGGGTCGAGATCGCAGGTCAATCCGACGAGGCCCTCGGCGCCGCAGAAGGATGGACGGCCAAGGCGCAGCTCGACGCCGTCAACGGTTGCGCGCACGCCCTGCCCGGCCTCCTCGACCGCACTGACGATCGGCGACCTTGCGCCAGCGGCCTGCGCCACCGCGGCGGCGACGGGATGATGGCTCGACAGGGCGAGCCGGCCGGCGAGCTCGAAGATATCGGCGGGAATATCGGCCGCATTCATCACTTCGAGATCGGGCAGCGTCAGCGTGCCGGTCTTGTCGAAGATGACGTGGTCGGCTTCGGCGAGGCGCTCGATCGCATCGCCGGAATTGAGCAGCACGCCGGCTTTGAACATCGCGCCCGATGCCACCGTCTGCACCGTGGGAATGGCAAGCCCGAGCGCACAGGGACATGTGATGATCAGGACGGCAACGCCGATGACGATCGCATCATGCCAGCTTGCGCCGGCAATGACCCAGCCGAGAATGGTGACCAGCGCCGTCGCATGCACCACCGGGGCGTAGAGCCGCGAGGCGCGGTCGGCGAGCCGCATATAGCGCGAGCGTGCCTGCAGCGCGTTGTCGAGCAGCCGTGTGATCTCGGCGAGCAGCGTCGCCTCCGACGCTGCCGAGACCCGCACCCGCAGCGTGCCTGAGATGTTCATCGATCCCGCATAGACCGGCGTGCCCTGCTCGGCCGTGACATAGAGCGTCTCGCCGGTGATCAGGCTCTGGTCGATCTCGGAACGTCCCTCGATCACGGTGCCGTCGACCGCGCAGCGCTCGCCGGGCCGCAAGAGCACGATGTCGCCGGGATGGATCGCGGCGACAGGCACCTGCGAGATTTCATCAGGGCCGACGAACTTGGCCGCGGTCTCCGCCTTCAGTGCGGCGAGATTGCCGGCGACTGCGCGGGTCCGCCGCCGCATGTTCTGGTCGAGGAAGCGGCCGACCAGCAGGAACGTCAGCAGCATGATTGCCGCGTCGAAATAGGCGTGCTCGGCATGGTGGATGGTTTCGACCACGGACATGCCAAGCGCAAGACACACGCCGATCGAGATCGGCACGTCCATGTTGGTGGTCTTGTTCGACAGCGCGCGCCAGGCCGAGCGGAAGAACGGCTGGCCGGCATAGGCCGCCGCCGGCAGCGCGATCAGCGCCGACAGCCAATGGAAGAAGTCGCGCTGCTCCGGGAGCATGTCCGAGACATTGCCCGACCACACCGGGATCGACAGCATCATCACGTTCATGGTGGCGAAGGCGGCGACGCCGAGACAGCGCAGCAGGAAGCGGGATTCGGCGACCTCCGCCACTTCCGCGCTCTCGGTCTCGTAAGGATAGGCCTTGTAGCCGAGTTCCTCAAGGCGATCGATGAAGCTGGTAGGGTCGAGCGTGCCCGCCTTCCATTCCAGCGCGACGCGGCGATCGGTGAGGTTCACCCGCGCCAGCGTGACATCAGGGATGGCGGATAATCCGCGCTCGATCTTGGCCATGCAGCCGGCGCAGTGAACGCCCTCGACCGCGAGATCGATATGCTTGAGGCCCTCGCCCGCGGCGCGGACATAGTGAGAGAAATCCCGCGTGACCTGCATGACAAAATCCTTCAGTTCAGGATCACGCGGTTGCGCGACATGAACACGCGCGCGCCCCGCGCTTCGCCCTCGATCACGAGGTCCCACTGGCCGGGCGCGACGGAAGCCGCATTGCCGCGATAAATGCCGATGCCGGCTTCCGAGAGTTCGACCTGGAGGTCGGCGCGCTTGTCGGTCGGCCTCTCCAGGCGTCCGCCGAACTTCAATCCGGATACCGGCTGGCCGCTGGCATCGCGTGCCTCGACCCGAAGCACGGCGCCGCCATCGGAGCTGCGCTCGATATGGGCGTCGACCTTCCATTTGCGCGCGGCTTGGTCCTGCGCCGCGGAGATCTCGCGATCATAGGTCAGGCCTGCGGCATAGGGGCTGTCGACGTCGGTGCCGGGCAGCGTCGCGATCGCGAGCTTCATCATGGTCACGTTGACGCCGATCACGACGCCAAAGAAGGCGACCAGCATCAGGAACACCTTTGTTCCGGTCAGTGGCTTGGCGGCCATGGCAGTCTCCTGAACTTACGGCGCGACGAAATTGTCGGTGGCGCTGGCGACCTCGCCGAGGCCGATATCGGTGACGTGAAAGCGCACGGGGATCGACTTCTCCGGATTGCTCTCCGCCGGCGCTGTGACGAGCAGCCGCAGCTCGCTGGTGGAGTCGCGGGGGATCACGATCATCGGCCGATCGGGCGTCACGGAATCGATGCCGATGACGTGAATCGTCGCATTGACCGGACCGTTCGCATCGATGGCGATGACGCGGTCGTAACCGCTCTTGTTCAGCAGCCGTACCGTATAGGCGTTGCGGATCGAGCCGTCGCTGAGCCTGACAGCGACCGGATTACGGTCGTGCAGCACGTTGACGTCGAGCAGGCTGCGGGTGGCCAGCACGTAGAGCATGATGCCGCCGACGGCCGCGATGATCGCGCTGTAGACGATCGTGCGCGGGCGGACGATGCGATAGATCGGCGCCTTGCCCTCCTGGCGGCGCTGGATGTTGATGTCGTTGTCGTAGCCGATCAGCCGCTTCGGCCGGCCGATCTTCGTCATCACGCTGTCGCAGGCGTCGATGCAGAGCCCGCACTGGATGCATTCGAGCTGCGGCCCGTTGCGGATGTCGATGCCGGTCGGGCAGACCGCGACGCATTGATAGCAATCGACGCAGTCGCCGACCTGCTCGCCGAGCGCGCGCAACTCGGCAGCCTTCTTGACCGAGGTACGCTTCTCGCCGCGATCATAGCGATAGGTGACGTTGAGCGCCCATTCGTCGGTGAGCGCGGCCTGGATCCGCGGCCAGGGACACATATAGGTGCAGACCTGCTCGCGCATGAAGCCGGCGAGCACATAGGTCGTCGCCGTCAGGATGCCGATCCAGATATAGGCGATGACAGGCGCCTGGAACGTCAACAGCTCCTTCACCAACGTCGGCGCATCATTGAAATAGAGCACCCAGGCGCCCCCGGTCCACCAGGCGATCATGAGCCAGATCGTATGCTTGAGTGCGATCTCGCTGACGCGCCGCAGCGTCACGCTGGACGCCTTGTCCTTCTTCATCCGCTCGCGGCGGTCGCCCTCGACGAAACGCTCGACGGCGTAGAACAGATCGGTCCACACCGTCTGCGGGCAGAGATAGCCGCACCAGATGCGGCCGCCGACGGAGTTCATCAGGAACAGCGCGATCGCCGCCACAATGAGCAGGCCGGTGAAATAGTAGACCTCCTGCGGCCACAGCTCGATGAAGAAGAAGTAGAAGCGGCTGTTGGGCAGATCGATCAGCACGGCCTGATCGGGGGCGCCGAGGCCGCGGTTCCAGCGCACGAAGGGCAGGAAGTAGTAGACGCCGAGGCAGAACGCCATCAGGCCCCATTTGATCCGGCGGAAGGTGCCGGAGATGCTCTGCGGATACACCTTCTTTTGGGCTACGTAGAGCGGCCCGTTGTCGTCGTCCGATGTGAGCTCGTTCGGGTTCACGGTCTTGTTCATCGCCTGGGACTTCTCGAAGGTGCGATTCAACCTAGACCCGACGCCGCCGCATCAGTTGATCCAGCGCAAACGGGGGCATTTTTGTTTGCCCCCGCCTGTCGTCATCAGACTATTTTCCGCCGCCCAGTGAGTGGACATAGACCGCCATCGCCTTGATGGTGGCGGGATCAAGCCGGCCTTCCCAGGCCGGCATGACGCCGGCACGGCCCTGGCTGATGGTCTCGATCAGGGTCGCCTCGTCCGAGCCGTAGAGCCAGATCTTGTCGGTCAGGTTCGGGGCGCCCATCTCCGGGTTGCCCTTGCCGCCGTCGCCATGGCAGGCGACGCAATTCTCCGCAAAGATCTTCTCGCCCTTGGCCGCGTCATAGCCCTTGCGGGTCGACAGCCCCGACAGCGCGCGGACATGATTGGCGACCGTGACAATCTCGTCGCTCTTCAGCACGCCGTCCTTGCCGAAGGCGAGCATCTGGCCCTCATGCGTCTTGGCATGGCCGGAGCGCGCGCCGAACTGGATGGTCTGCATGATCTGGTCGAGCGTGCCGCCCCACAGCCAGTCGTCGTCGTTCAGGTTCGGGTAGCCCTTGGCGCCGGCGCCGCCGGAGCCGTGGCACGGCGCGCAATTGTCGCCGAACACGGTCTTGCCCTTGGCACGCGCGAGCGCCAGCAGTGCGGGATCCTTCTCGATGTCGGCGAGCGAGGCCGCACCCAGCGCGACCATCTTGTCGCCCCGGATCTTCTCGAGATTGGCGAGCTCGACCGCGACGTCGGCGCGCGAGGAATAGCCGAACAATCCGGTGGTATTGCTCGAGATCAGCGGCCAGGCCGGATACACCAGCCAGTAGCCGATCGCCCAGACGATAGTGAGGTAGAACGTAATCACCCACCAGCGCGGCAGCGGCGTGTTGAGCTCCTTGATGCCGTCCCACTCATGCCCTGTCGTGGACCTGCCGGAAACGGAATCGAATTCGCCGTGATGATCGGTCATGATGTCTTACTCCTCCCGCAGCGGCAGCTGCGCCGCTTCGTCGAACGCAGCCTTGTTGCGGGGCCAGAATGCGTAGGCGATGATCGCGAGAAAGATCGCGACGAAGATCGGCGTCCAGATCGTGGTCACGAGACCGGACGCGAGATTGTCGAGTGTCAGGATGGCTTTCATCGGTGATGCCTTCTCAGCGAAGATTGGCTTTCTCGTTGTAGATCTTGAAGTCGACCAGCGTGCCGAGCATCTGCAAGTAGGCGATCAGCGCATCCATCTCTGTCGGCGTGCCGGTCTTGCCGTCGAAATTGCGCACGACGGCCTTGGCGTAGCGCTTCGTGAAGGCGTCGCTGCCGGCGTTGTCCGGATCGGCCTGGGCCTTCATATCGGCGCCCGCGTTGGCGATCTGGTCGTCGGTGTAGGGCACGCCGACGGTCCGGAGCGTGCGCATGTGGTCGGCGATCGTATCAGGATCGACCTCGCTCTCACGGAGGAACGGATAGCCCGGCATCACCGATTGCGGCACGATCGCACGCGGATTGGTCAGATGGGTGACGTGCCAGTCGTCGGAATACTTGGCGCCGACGCGGGCAAGGTCGGGACCGGTGCGCTTGGAGCCCCACTGGAACGGGTGGTCGAACATGCTCTCGGCCGCGAGCGAGAAGTGGCCGTAGCGCTCGACCTCGTCGCGCAGCGGCCGGATCATCTGCGAATGGCAGAGATAGCAGCCCTCGCGGACGTAGACGTTGCGGCCTGCGAGCTCCAGCGGCGTGTACGGCCTGATGCCGTCGACCGCCTCGATCGTGCTCTTGAGGTAGAACAGCGGGGTGATCTCGACGAGACCGCCGATCGCGATCACCAGCAGGATGCCGACAATCAGGATGATCGAGTTCTTTTCGAAGACTTGGTGGCGTGTCCAGAACGACATGGAAGACTCCTCATTCCGCCGGCTGAAGCGCGACGGGCATCTGGACTTCCGCTTCGCCGACGCGAACGGTCATCCAGAGATTGTAGGCCATGATCAGCGCGCCGATCAGGAACAGCCCGCCGCCGGCGGCGCGGATGATGTAGAAGGGATGCATCGCCTCGACGGTCTCGATGAAGGAATATTCGAGGAAGCCGAGCGAGGTGTAGGCGCGCCACATCAGGCCCTGCAGGATGCCGGACACCCACATCGCCGAGATGTAGAGGACGATGCCGAGAGTGGCGATCCAGAAGTGCCAGTTGACGAGCTTGAGGCTGTAGAGCTCCTTGCGATTCCAGATCCACGGCACCAGGCAGTAGAGCGCACCGAAGGAGACGAAGCCGACCCAGCCGAGCGCACCGGAATGCACGTGGCCGATGGTCCAGTCGGTGTAGTGGCTGAGCGAGTTGACCACCTTGATCGACATCATCGGGCCTTCGAAGGTCGACATGCCGTAGAAGGCGACGGAGACGACGAGCATGCGCAGCACCGGATCGGTGCGCAGCTTGTCCCAGGCGCCCGACAGCGTCATCAGGCCGTTGATCATGCCGCCCCAGGAGGGCATCCACAGCATGATCGAGAAGGTCATGCCGAGCGTCTGGGTCCAGTCCGGCAGCGCGGTGTAGTGCAGGTGATGCGGACCGGCCCAGATGTAGAGGAAGATCAGCGCCCAGAAGTGGATGATCGAGAGCCGATAGGAATAGATCGGCCGCTCGGCACGCTTGGGGATGAAGTAGTACATGATGGCGAGGAAGCCGGCGGTCAGGAAGAAGCCGACCGCGTTGTGGCCGTACCACCACTGGAACATCGCATCCTGGATGCCGCCCCAGGCGACGTAGGATTTCGAGCCGAACACCGAGACGGGAAGCGCAGGATTGTTGCCGAGATGCAGCACCGCGATCGTCACGATGAAGGCCAGATAGAACCAGTTCGCAACGAAGATGTGCGGTTCCTTGCGCTTGATGATTGTGGCGAGGAAGACGAGCAGATAGACCACCCAGACGATGGTCAGCCAGAGGTCCGCATACCATTCCGGCTCGGCATATTCCTTCGACTGGGTGACGCCGAGCAAATAGCCGGTGCCCGCGATCAGGATGAAGAAGTTGTAGCCGACCACGACGAACCAGGGCGCGAGATCGCCGGCAAGGCGAACCCGGCAGGACTTCTGCACCACGTAGAAGGATGTCGCGATCAGCACGTTGCCGCCGAAGGCGAAGATCACCGCGGAGGTGTGCAGCGGACGCAGGCGGCCGAAGCTGGTCCAGGGCAGATCGAAGTTCAGCGCGGGCCAGGCCAGCTGCGAGGCGATGATGAGGCCGACGAGGAAGCCGGCAATGCCCCAGAACATCGCCATGACGGAGGAGAACTTGATCGGGCCCATGTTGTAGTTGGGGCGGCCGTTGATCTCCGCCGGCGGCAGCGCCGCAGGGCGATCGAAGTAGCGGTTGACGATGCAGAACACCGCAATGACGCTCGCCGCCGCGAAAAGCGCGGCATGGAAGGCGAAGGGCGCATCGAGCGCCTTGGCCGAGGCGATCACGCAGAGGAAGGCGGTGACTGCGAATACGACAGCCAGGCCGCTTTCACCGATGGTCATGGATTTGGAGATGGAGGGCTGGCTCATGCGGATTCTCTCTGAAAGAACACAGCGCCAGAAACCACATTCACCCTCGCGGGGAATTGATTGAAATCAAGGGAGATGGATTTCTGTTAATGTGAGACCGCTGCGGATCAAAGAGCGATATCAGTCGCTTGTTCCCGGCGTCGCGCGCACGGCGACTGCTCGCCTCCGTGAAATCACGGAGCCCGCAATCGCAGGATTCAAGGCAATCCGTCAGTCGCGCGCTGTTGCCTTCAGCGCCTTGATGACGTCCTCGCGGGCAATGATTCCGACCAGCTTCTGCGCACCGTCGAGCACGATGATGCTCCTGATGCGATGCTCGACCATGATCTGGAGCACGCGCGTCAGCCGCGTGTCGGGGCCGACATAGATGAACTCCGGCGTCATGACGTCGCCGATCTTGCGGCTCATCAGCTCATGATAGCGCGGCAGCATCTGGCTCGGCGTGAAAGCGAAGCACTTCAGGATGTCGAACTTGGTGACGATGCCGACCACCTGTCCGTCGTCCTCGACCGGATAGGAGTTGAAATCGTCGCGCTCGAACATCTCGCTGAGCGCGAGCAGGTCCTGGTCGCGCTGCACCGACCTGACGTTGCGCGTCATGTAGCCGTCGACGGTCTGCTCAAGAAATCTGTACACGGCGCGTCCTCCTCACGTAGCTTTGGCCGGCTGTCAGTGCGACAGCAGCACGCAGCGGCTGGATTGCGTGACCAGATACTGGGTGACGCCGCCGAGGATCAGCTCACGAAACCTCGAATGACCGTAGGCGCCCGCCACGATCAGGCCGGCGCCGACGTCGCCGGCGACTTTCTCCAATTGCCCCGCAGCGGTTTCGCCGCGCGCGCTTTCCGAGACCCGCGCGACCGCGGTGACCCCATGACGGGCGAGCCAGGCGGCAACGTCGGTGACGCCGGCCATCACGACCGCGCGGTCGTCGTCGTGCTCCGGAACTGCCGCGATGGTGACGTCCTTCGCCTTGCGCAACAATGGCAGTGCGTCGGCCACCGCCCGCCGCGCCTCCGGCGTATCCTTCCACGCCACCAGCACGCTGCGCAGATCGAGCCATTCGGCCCGGTCGGGCACGACCAGAAGCGGGCGGCCGGCCTGCATCACCAGATCCTTGGGACTTGCGAGCGCGAAAGCGTCGGAGAAGGCCGGGCTCTGCCCGCCGCTGACGACGATGTCGGCGCAGCGCGCCTGTGCCAGAACGAATCGCGCTGGAAAATCCATGGCGCTGCGCCACTCCGCATGGCCGCCGCGATTCTTCGTCGCAGTGCGGAATTGCGCCTCCAGACCGGCCAGCCGCCGCTTGACGGAGGCTTCACCCTCGTCGATCAGCCCCTGGGCCTCGGCGCCGTCAGTGAAATAGAGCGGCGGCGCGAACTGCGCCGCGGCAACTCCGACAATGGCCGCCTCGAATCGCTCGGCAAGTTCGGCCGCGACCTGGAGACGCGCCTCGTTGGGCTGATCGAGCGCCAGGCTGACCATCACGGTCGCGTATGTCATCGGGAGTCTCCGGAAGGCAATGAACCACGCAGAATCCTAGCCCTGCCGACGCAAGGCGGGATGAGATAGATCAAATCGAAGGGCGACGCGGGAAATCCGCCAATAGAATCAGACATCCGAACTTGCCTCCGGCCCGGCCATGGGCGAAATTGCCGCCATGTTCGCGGGGGCCGGGCCTGCCGCGCGAAAATGGGGAGTCATTGCTTGTCGCCGACCCGTGTAACGCATCCGCAAGATGACGGTCGGGGTGAGCATTTCCGCGTCCGGATCGAAGGGTTTGGCGTCGGCACCTGGGATCTCGACCTTACGACGCGCGAATTGGACTGGTCGGAGACGGCCAGGAGCCTGCTTGGTCTGGAGCCGAACCAGCTGGCGAGCTACGAGCTCTTCCTGTCTCGTCTCGAGCCCGGGGATCGCGACCGCGTGGAGAGCGCAATCAAGCGCGTCTCGGAACGCGGCGGCGGCTTTGACGTATCCTTTCGAGTCTCGAACGCTTCCGGCAGCGGACAGTGGATCCGCGCCCGGGCGGGGGTCATTCGCGACGACGCGGGCGTCGCCCGTCATCTGTCCGGCATCTTTCTCGATATCGACGAGGAGAAGCAGGTCGAGGAGGCGCTGCGCACGCGCGAGACCCACCTCCGCTCGATCCTCCACACAATTCCCGATGCCATGATCGTCATCGACGGCCGCGGCATCATGCAGCTGTTCAGCACGGCCGCGGAGCGCCTGTTCGGCTGGTCCGAGCACGAAGCCATCGGCAAGAACGTCAGCATCCTGATGCCGGAGCCCGACCGCTCCCGCCATGACAGCTACATCGCCCGCTACCGCAACACCAGCGACCCCCACATCATCGGCATCGGCCGTATCGTGACCGGCAAGCGCCGCGACGGCACGACCTTTCCGATGCACTTGTCGATCGGCGAGATGCAGTCCGCCGGCGAGCCCTATTTCACCGGCTTCGTTCGCGACCTCACCGAACACCAGCAGACCCAGGCGCGGCTCCAGGAATTGCAATCCGAGCTCGTGCACGTCTCCCGGCTCACTGCGATGGGCGAAATGGCCTCAGCGCTCGCCCACGAGCTCAACCAGCCGCTGGCGGCGATCAGCAATTACATGAAGGGATCGCGTCGGCTGCTGGCCGGCAGCGCCGACCCGAACACGCCGAAGATCGAAAGCGCGCTGGACCGCGCGGCCGAGCAGGCCTTGCGCGCCGGCCAGATCATCCGGCGCTTGCGCGACTTCGTCTCCCGCGGCGAATCGGAGAAGCGGGTCGAGAGCCTCTCCAAGCTGATCGAGGAGGCCGGCGCACTCGGGCTTGCCGGCGTGCGCGAGCAGAACGTGCAGCTTCGCTTCAGCCTCGATCCGGAGGCCGATCTTGTGCTCGCAGACCGCGTGCAGGTCCAGCAGGTGCTGGTCAATCTGTTCCGCAACGCACTGGAGGCGATGGCGCAATCGCCGCACCGCGAGCTCGTGGTCGCCAATACCCGCGTCGCCGACGACATGATCGAGGTCGAGGTCTGCGACACCGGCTCCGGCTTCCAGGGCGACGTCATTCCAAACCTGTTCCAGACCTTCTTCACCACCAAGGAAACCGGCATGGGTGTGGGGCTGTCCATCAGCCGTTCGATCATCGAGGCTCACGGCGGACGCATGTGGGCCGAGAGCAACGCATCAGGCGGCGCGACATTCCACTTCACTCTCCCGGCAGCCGATGAGAATTGATCCATGACGACCAAGGGACATGTCTACGTCATCGATGACGACGCGGCGATGCGGGACTCGCTGAACTTCCTGCTGGATTCCTCCGGCTTCGGCGTCACCCTGTTTGACGATGCGCAAGCCTTCCTCGATGCCCTGCCCGGTCTCGCCTTCGGCTGTGTCGTCTCCGATGTGCGCATGCCGGGCCTCGACGGCATCGAGCTGTTGAAGCGGATGAAGGCGCAGCCCCATTCGTTTCCGATCCTGATCATGACCGGCCACGGTGACGTGCCGCTCGCGGTCGAGGCGATGAAGCTCGGGGCCGTCGACTTCCTCGAGAAGCCGTTCGAGGACGACCGCCTCACCACCATGATCGAGACGGCGATTCGCGAGGCCGAGCCGGCAACCAGGAGCGATGCCATTGCGCAGGACATCGCCGCCCGCGTCGCCTCCCTGAGCCCCAGGGAGCGTCAGGTCATGGAAGGGCTCGTCGCGGGCCTTTCCAACAAGCTGATCGCCCGCGAATACGACATCAGCCCGCGCACCATCGAGGTGTACCGGGCCAACGTCATGACCAAGATGCAGGCCAACAGCCTGTCGGAGCTGGTTCGCCTCGCCATGCGCGCCGGAATGCTGAAGGATTGAGACAGGTCAAGGCCGTTGCGCCTGCCTGTGCTAGCCAATCAGCATGATCGAGATCGGCTCTCACCCTCAGCGGCTCCCGACGGCGCCATCGGCAAGGCCCACGGTTTACGTGGTCGATGACGATGCAGCCGTGCTGGGATCCCTGCGGTTCCTGCTGGAGACCGATGGTTTTGCCGTGCGGACCTTCCGGAACGCCACGGCGCTGCTCAACGCGACGAGCCCGTCCGGCCCCGACTGCTACGTGATCGACTACAAGATGCCCGACATCAACGGGATCGAGCTCGCCGATCGGCTGCGCCAGTCCGACGGCGAAACCCCCGTGATCCTGATCACCGGCTATCCGGACGGCAACATTTCGGCCCGGGCAGCGGCTGCAGGCGTGAAAGACGTGATCTTGAAGCCGCTTCTCGACGAAAACCTGGTCAAGCTTATCCGCCACGCCATCCAGGACCGGCGCGGAAACTGACCTACGGGATTCTACGTAAGGGCCCCCCCTTAAGATATCTCGCGAAATTTTCGAAGCACCCGATACCGCGTACCAAGGCGTCATCACAACGGAGATGGCGCAGATGCTGACCCAGACGCTCAACACCCAGGCGATCAACACCCAAATCGGTGGCAAGATTGCCCCTGCCCATCCCGTCACCGACCAGTTCGGCGCGATCACGGGCCATGCTGGCCTCGTCGCCACCGAGTTCTCCTACCGCAAGGACGAGGAGATCTATGGCGAGGACGAGCCGGCCGAATACGTCTACCAGGTCGTCACCGGCGCGGTGCGCAGCTACAAGCTTCTCTCCGACGGCCGCCGCCAGATCGGCTCCTTCCATCTTCCCGGCGACGTGTTCGGCCTCGAATCCGGCTCCACCCACCGCCTTGCCGCTGAGGCCATCATCGACACCAATGTGCGCCTCGTAAAGCGCGCCAGCCTCGAAAAGGCCTCCGGCACCGACGTGCAGGTCGCCCGCAAGCTCTGGGCGATGACCGCCGGCGAGCTTCGCCACGCCGAAGACCACATGCTGCTGCTGGGCCGCAAGACCGCGATGGAGCGCGTTGCGACCTTCCTGCTCGAAATGGACCGCCGCCTCGCCGTCGCCGGCATGATGGCGCTGCCGATGTGCCGCCGCGACATCGGCGACTATCTCGGCCTCACGCTCGAGACCGTGTCGCGCGCGTTGTCCCAGCTTCACGCCCAGGGGATCTTGGGCTTCTCCGGCGCCCGCCAGATCGTGCTGCGCAACCGGGCGCGCCTGCACAATCTCGACGCCTGATCTTTTCTTCGTCCCCATCACTTTGGCCGGCTGAATGCGTTCAGCCGGCCATTTCTTTTGTCGCGATCATGCCCGTGCGCCGGGTCTCCGGCATCACCAGCAAAATCAGCAGCAGCCCGGTTGCGGCCACACCCGACAGCCCGAGGAACGCGGTGGCGTTACCAAACTTGTCGGCGACGAAACCGCCGAGCGCCGTGCTCAGCGACGCACCGATTCCGGTCGCGGTCCCGACGATCCCCTGCGCTAGATTGAAGTGACCGCTGCCGAAGGCAACGTCGGCCACGATCAGCGGGATCATCACCGCGAAAACGGCGGCAGTGAAGCCGTCGAACACCTGCACCAGCACCAGCAGATAGGGATCACGCACGGTCGCGAACAGCAGGCCGCGGATCGTCAGCGCACCGAATCCGATCAACAGCAGCGGGCGCCGGCCCCAGAGCTGCGCCTTGCGCCCGACCGTCGGCGACAACAGTGCCACGATCGCCTGCGGCACGACGATGCAAAAGGCGACGAGCACCGTCGCCCACTGGCTGGACCGCGCTGTCACCGCGCTCGCCATCAGCGGCATCATCGCGGCGTTCGCGAGTTGTAGCAGCAGCACACTGAGCGCGAAGACGATGAGCGGCTTCTGCCGGATCAGGTGCCAGATATTGGTGTCGCCGCGAGCTTCAGCCTCGCGCGGCATCTCGCCGTGGCAGCGCGCGATATCGACTTCCTCCTCGCGGATCCGCGACAACGCGATCAGGGTCGGGATCGCGAGCAGGAAGGTGACCAGGAACACCGACCGGCTCGACAGCAGATAGCCGGCCGTGCCCATCACCGCGGCGGCCACGCCATTGCCGAGCGAGGCGAAGCGCGCATTGCGGCCGAGCCGCTCGCCGATCTTGAGCGGGCCGACCAGTCCAAGGCTGATCGCCGCGATCGCCGGCCCCAGCACGCAGCTGGCCGCCGCATGCAGCGTGGCGGCAGCCACCACCACGGGAAAGATCGGCATCGCCGCATAGGCGAGCGCGCAGCAGCCGATGGTCGCGATCGCAAGGCCTGCGACCAGCCGCTCGGATTTTGCCGCGTCGATGATGGCGCCGCCCGGCATCTGCCCGATCAGCGCGACGATGCCGCCGATCGACAGCACGAGGCCGATCTCGACCTGGGTCCATTTCTGCGTCGTGAGGTAAACCGCGATGAAGGGACCGAACCCGGTCTGCACGTCGGCGAGAAAGAAGATGAACCAGTCGAGGCCGCGCAGGCTCTGGCGCGACGGCGCCGGGATACCTGCGGCCGAAGCCGCGGCAAAATTGTCCTGCTCAACGCGGCGAGCGCGATCCTCGGCGGCATGGTTCGGTTTTCTCGACAACAGCACCGGTGGCCATTCCTCCCCGCGCCTCACTGAACAGCTTGCAGCGGTTGCAGGCTGCCGGATGCGCCGAGCACCACCATCGGCGTGTCTTCCTTGTATTCCGGTGCGGCCGCGACCTGCGCCTTGGTCAATTCGAGCGTGATGCTGTCCTTCTTGTTGACGATCTTGCCGAACCGCATCGCATTCCAGTCCACCACGATCCTGCGGCTGCCGACGCCGAGGAAGCCGCCGAAATCGATCACGGCGGCGCGCACGTGCCCGCTTCGGTCGACGATGACATCGACGATGCGGCCCATGTCCTCGTTGGCGGCGCTGAGCACATCACGGCCAAGCACGCCGTGGGCGTCGCTCGCACCGATGATGGTCACCGACGGCGGCGGCGCGGCATCCTTCGGCGTGACGGGCACGGTGGAAGCCGGCGGCTGTACTGCTGCCGGCGCATTCGCCTCACTCGGGGGCGTCGTTGGGGCCGCTGGCTGCTCCTCCGCGGCACGTGATACAGCGACCGTCAATCCAGCGACGATCGTCAAGCTCAGCAGCAATGCTCCGATCGTACGCATAGACCCTCCTCGCAGGCACAGCTAGCGCGCCAGCACGATCGACACCTGGATCTGCCCGCGCGTGCGCAACACTTCCAGCGCCACGTCGTCGCCGTGACGGCTGACGCGCAGATCCACGCTGGATTCGCCGAGGCGCAGATCGCGCAGGATCACCTCGTTCAGAAAGGCCGGCAGATGCGGATTGCGCAGGCGGATCTCGCCGCGCGCCACGTCGAACTCGATACCCAGCGCCGCCTCCAGCAGCGTGAACGGCGTCGCGCTGGCCCAGGCCTGCGGCGCGCAGGCGACCGGGTACAGCGTCGGGCCGCGCCGCTTCTCGCGCCGGAAGCCGCAGAACAATTCGGGCAGCCGGCGCAGGTCCATATAGGTCGCAGCATCGAACAGGCCCTTGAACACATGCGCCACCGAATGCTTGAGGCCGTAGCGCGCGAGCCCAAGCGCGATCAGCGCGTTGTCGTGCGGCCAGATCGACCCGTCATGATAGGACATCGGGTTGTAGCGGACCTCGCCTCGCGCGACGGTGCGGATGCCCCAGCCCGAGAAGAAATGCGGCTGCATCAGGTCGGCGGCGACCAGACGCGCACGATCTTCCCGGATCATGCCGCTGAACAGCACCTGCCCGGCATTCGAGGTCCGCACCTTGCAGGGCCGCTTCCTGCCGTCGAGCGCCAGCGCATAGGTGCCGAGTTCCTCGCACCAGAACGCCTGTTCGAAGCGCTCGGCCAGCGCCTTGGCCTCGGCCTCGAGCTTGCGCACGCGGTCCGGCTTGCCGAGCCGCAGCGCGCACCGCGCCGCCAGCTGCTTGGCGGCGTAGACGTAGCCCTGGACTTCAGCGAGCGCGATATTGCCTTCGGCAAGCTGGCCGTCGGCATGGAAGATCGCGTCGTAGGAATCCTTCCAGCCTTGATTCGCCAGTCCCTTCTCCGTCGCGCGCTGGTATTCGACGAATCCGTCCTGATCGGGATCACCGGGGCCGTCGATCCAGGCCAGACCCGCCTCGATGGCCGGCCATAGCTCGATCAGCGTCGCCTCGTCGCCGGTGCGCTCGAAATAGCATCCGGCGAGCAGGACGAACAAGGCGGTGGAATCCACGCTGCCGTAATATTGCGAGAACGGCACCTCACCCAGCGCCGCCATCTCGCCGCCGCGCATCTCGTGCAGAATCTTTCCGGGCGCGGCATCGGCGAGCAGATTGATCGCCTTGGCCTGGAAATGCGCCAGGCGCCTGAGCACGCCCTTGGCGACGCGCGGATCGACCCAGAGCATCTGGAGCGCCGTGATCAGCCCGTCGCGGCCGAACGTCGTCGAGTACCAGGGAATGCCGGCATAGGGATAGCGGCCCTGCGGCGTCTCCGTCATCAGCATGTTGAGGTCGGCCATGGCCTGGCACAGCACCTCATTGAAGATGTTGTTGGAGGTCTCGATGCTGGCGGCGCCCTTGGTCGACTGCCGCATCTCGCGGCGATGGGCAAGCAGGCCCCTGAAAAACCGCGCCGGCCTCTCTTCGACCGGCCGGTTGCAGGACGCAGCCACGAACAGCGACTTTGACTCGTGCGGGTCCAGCTCGAGTTGCCATGTCGCCGCATTCACCGAGAGCCGCGTCGGACGTGGGTCGAAATGCAGGCCCGTCGTGCGCTCGGCATTGTCGAGGCCGCGATATTCGAACCGCACGTCAGTCGGACCGAGCAGCTTGCTCGTGCCGGTGCCGCGGCGCGGGCGCCGTTCGCCCCGGACCTCGAACAGATCGGCAAAATCGTTGTCGAACAGCAGCGTCAGCTCGAAGCTGGCCGGCCGATCACCGTGGTTCTGCACGCCGATGCGCTGATAGGCCGTGCCGCGCCACAGGAAGATCGTGCGCACGATGTGCAGCAGATCCTTCTGGAGCACGAGACTGCCCTGGCGGTAGATGTCGGGATTGGTGAGATCGACGGTCAGCGCGGAATTGTCGTCGCGCATATTGGAGCCGAGCAACAGCGGCTGCAGATCATTCAGCACGAGCTCGAGCCGGGCCAGGTAGCGCGTATCGTAGTTGAACAGGCCATCCGGCCCGCCGGCAGAGGCGCCGATGTCGCCATGGCTGTCCAGCACGATGAAGGTGTCGTCATGCTTGAGCGACCGCCGCGGCCGCGCCGCGGGACCGGTCATCGGGATGTAGAACGGCTGCTCCGCGACCTGTTCCACGGTGCGCGCAACAGAGGCGAATTTGGTTACGACCTCAGCCATAGGCTGCTCCCCTGCGTTTCGTTTCGGAACGCAATCAACGCGAACGCCACTGCTGGATTTACGCGGCCGCTTGCGCGAGCCGGCTCATTTCCTGCGTCACCAGCTCACGGTAAGGCCCGTGGCCCTGCATCAGCCGATCGGGCGCGCCGTCCTCGATGATCTTGCCGGCCCTCAGCACGACGACGCGGTCGAAATTGCGCAGCGTCGCGAGGCGATGCGCAATCGCGATCACCGTGCGACCACGCATCAAGCGTGACAGCGCCTCGCGGATCGCCTCCTCGGACTCGCTGTCGAGCGCCGCGGTGGCCTCGTCCAGCAGCAGGATCGGCGCGTCCTTCAGGAAGGCGCGCGCGATCGCGATGCGCTGTCGCTGGCCGCCGGACATTTTGACACCGCGGTCGCCGACCATGGTGTCGAGACCTTCCGGCAGGCTGTCGATGAAGTCGCAGCGCGCCGCAATCGCCGCGCGCAGCACCTCGTCGTCGGTCGCGTTCGGCCGGCCGTAGCGGATGTTCTCACGAATGGAGCGATGGAACAAGGAAATGTCCTGCGGCACGACCGAAATCGCCTCGCGCAGGCTCAGCTGGGTCACCATCGCGATGTCCTGGCCGTCGACGGTCACGCTGCCCTCGTCGGGATCGTAGAAACGCTGAAGCAGCGTGAACAGCGTCGATTTGCCGCCGCCGGACTGGCCGACCAGGCCGACGCGCTGGCCGGGCTGGAGCCGCAGGCTGAACCGTTCAAAGATCTTCTCGCCGCCGGGATAGCCGAAGGTCACGTTGTTGAACGCAATCGCGGCGCCGCTCTTCACCAGCGGTTCGGCCTCGGGGTGGTCGCGCAGTTCATGCGGCACCAGCAGCGTCGCAATGGCCTCGGTCAGGCGCGCGACGTGCTGGGTAACATCCACCAGTGCGACGGCGAGATCGCGGGTGGCGCTCAGGATCGAGATGCCGAGCGTACAGACCAGCACGACGTCGCCGGTGGTCGCCTCGCCCTGCTGCCACAGCGTGACCGCCCAGGCCATCAGCCCGACCGTCAACAGCACCGTCACGGCGGCGTGCAGCAGGCGCAGCTTCTCCAGATAACGCAGGCTGCGGCTTCTTGCGGTGAGCTCCCGGTTCACGGTCGCGTCGAACCGCTCGTGCTCGTGGCCGATGCCGCAGAAGGCGCGGACCAGCGGCATGTTGCTGATGACGTCGATCATCTCGCCGTCGACGACAGCGGCCTTGTCGGCGAAATCATCATGCAGCGGCTTGCCGGCCGCAGCCAGACGGAACATCGCGATCACCATGCCGCCGGCGATCACGGTCAGGCCGAGCGCCATATAGGGGCTGACGGTTCCAATCAGCGCGATGGCCGCAACCGTGGCGATGCACGGCGGCAACACGTTCCAGACGAACATGTTCTCGACCGTGAACACGGCATTGGATGTGGCGGTAATGCGGCTGGTCAGCATGCCCGGCATCCGATCGGAGAAATAGCTCGGTGCATGCCCGGTCAGATGGCGAAAAATGTCACGGCGTAGATCGCCAGTGACCCGAACGAAGGTGAAACTCGCCGTCCAGCTCGCGATCCGCCACAAGAAGTTGTCGGCGGCGATCAGCGACATGAGCAGAATGAATGCCAGCCATACGCCACCACCATGCGATGTTCCCGCCGACAGACTGTCGACCAGGGATTTGACGCCATACTGCGTGCCCACGGAGCAGGCAACGGCTGCAACGACAGCGCCCAGGATCACGAGATGCGATGCCAAACGGCGCCGGAGATAGCGCAAGACAAAGGCAAATGGCCTGCGCGCGTATCCAGAGAGATGATCCATGTGGCTGCGACCCCGTTATGATTCCAGTTTTCTTAGCTGTCGACTGAACATCGACCGCTTCGCCTCGGTTCCCGGGCAAAGTCATCACGACATGCGGATGCGGGCGATCTGAGTTGAGGTGATGGCAGCATCGCGACCAAACCCGAGAGCCGAACATGTGTGTCGAAGAAGTAACGTTCATTGAAGGAACTTCGCAATTGCGAGAACGTTCCCTCGACTGGCATGCCGGTGCCGTGACACGGCGGGGGTTTTTGACTTCCATGTTCGCACAGAGGAGAAGGTGAGATGCGCATCGCGCAGGTAGCTCCGTTGACCGAGGCTGTTCCACCCAAGCTGTATGGCGGCACCGAGCGGGTGGTGCACTGGTTGACGGAGGAGTTGGTTGCCCTTGGGCACGACGTAACGCTGTTCGCCAGCGGCGATTCGCAAACGTCGGCAAAACTGGACGCAACCTGGCCACGGGCACTTCGCCTCGACGGTTCCGTACGCGATCCCAATGCGCTGCATATGGTGATGCTGGAGCGCGTGCGGCAGAAATGTGACGACGAGGAGTTCGACTTCCTCCACTTCCATCTCGACTATTATCCGTGGTCGCTGTTCTACCGGCAGCCGACGCCGTTCCTGACCACGCTGCACGGCCGGCTCGACCTGCCGGAGCATCAGCCTGTGTTCAACACCTTCTCCAAGGTCCCCGTGATCTCGATCTCGAATGCGCAGCGGCGTCCGGTGCCGCAGGCAAACTGGGTGAGGACGATCCATCACGGCCTGCCGGAGAATCTGCTGATGCCGAAACCGGCGAAACAGGAATATCTCGCCGTGCTCGGCCGCATCGCGCCGGAGAAAGGCGTCGATCGCGCCATCAAGATCGCGATGCATTGCGGCATCCCGCTGAAGATCGCCGCCAAGGTCGATCGCGCCGACCAGGACTATTATGACGAGCTGATCAAGCCGATGATCGCAGGCAATCCGCTGGTGGACTTCATCGGCGAGATCGGCGACCACGAGAAATCGGATTTCCTGAGCGGCGCACTCGGCTTGCTGCTGCCGATCGACTGGCCGGAGCCGTTCGGCCTCGTGATGATCGAAGCCATGGCCTGCGGCACGCCGGTGATCGCCTTCAACCGCGGCTCGGTGCCCGAGATCATCGACGAGGGCCTGACCGGCTTCGTGGTCGAGGACGTCATCAGCGCCGCCGGCGTCGTCAAACGCCTGCCGCAGCTGAACCGCGACGCGATCCGCAAGCAGTTCGAGCAACGCTTCACCGCGCGGCGGATGGCACTCGACTATCTCGCGGCCTATCGCAGCCTCACGGAAGCGCAGGCGCCACGGATCAAGCTGGTGAGCAGCGCGGAGTAAGGGCCGCTGTCGCCTCACGTCACACTGTCATGCCCCGCGAAAGCGGGGCATCCAGTACGCTGCAGCTCATCGGCTCCGCACTGCTGGCACGGCGTACTGGATCGCCCGGTCAAGCCGGGCGATGACAGCGAGTTTGTGGCGCCCCGCTCGCAATGACGACGGGGCTGTCAGCGTGCCCTACACCACCATCGCCCGTTTCGGCTCGACAATCTCGAACATCCGCGGAAACTCGTCCATCAGCCCCATCAGCTCGGCGAGCTTCATCGGGTTGCCGGACAGCTTGACCTTGCCGGCGGCGACGGCTTCCGGAAAACTCGTCAGCTTCGCGATCACCTCGTCGAGCGTTGCGCGTGCCAGCGTGAAGCTGGCATCGGCGCCTTCCGCCTGCACGCCCTCGGTATAGGTCAGCGCGCAGTTCTCCAGATTGAGCACGAACGTCTCGCCCGTGTCCGAAAAACTCCAGTTCAGCACGATATGCTTGCCTTCCGCCTTCGGTCCATTGAGACGAATGCCGAGCACGTCCCAGAGTTGTGAAGTGCGCAGTGCCGCCAGCGTCTCGCGCGGCATCGGCGGACGCGGCGGTGTCTTCGGCATGCCCTGGCGCAGCTCCTGGGCGCCGAACAGATAGGCGTTGCGCCAGGTCGAGCTCTCGGCGGCATAGCCGAGCTGCTCCAGCGTATCCGCCAGCAGGTGACGTGCCGCCGCATTGTCAGGCTCGGCAAAGACGAGATGGCCGAGCGCCTGCGCGACGAAACGAAACTCGCCCTTGTCGAAGTCCGCAACGGCCCGCGCGAGGATGGCCTCGGCGCCGCCCATATACTCGACATATTTCTTGCCCGACTCGACCGGCGGCAACGGATCGAGATTGACCGGATTGGCGTCGTACCATCCCAGATATTTCTGGTAGATCGCCTTCACATTGTGCCTGATATGGCCGTAATAGCCGCGGCCGTGCCAGGCGCCCTCCAGGCTCTTCGGCAGCTGAATGGTCTCCGCGATCTCGGCGGCGGTCAGACCGTGGTTCATCAGGCGAATGGTCTGGTCATGCGCGAATTTGTAGAGATCGCGCTGCTGCCGGATCATGGTGCCGATCCGCTCGCGTCCCCACACCGGCCAGTGATGCTGGCCGCACATCGCCTCCGCCTTGCCGTCCCAGAGCTGCAAGGCCTCGTTGAGGTACTTCGACCAGGCCAGCGAGTCGCGCACATCGGCGCCGCGGAACGGCAGCAGATTGTGGAAATTGTGGGTGCAGTTCTCGGCGAGGTTCAACAGTCTGTAGCGCGGGATGAAGAAATGCATCTCCGCCGGCGCCTCGCTGTTCGGCGCCATCTGAAATTCGAATGCGACGCCGTCGATGACGCGCCTGTCGCCGGTCGCCATGATCAGATCGGTCGGCCGCAGCAGCGCAACGCCGCCTGCCGCCATCGACTTGCCGAGCCCGTTGTCGACCTGCCCTCGCACGCCCTTCGCAAGGAACGGGCCGAATTGATATTGCGCCCGGCGCAGCATCGCGGGCCCCGCGATGATGTTCTCGGAGACGGCGTGCTCCATGAACAGGTTCGGCGCGATGATCGGCACCCGGCCGGTGGCGAGTGCGTCTTCCTCCAGCACGCCGCGCGCGCCGCCCCAATGATCGGTGTGCGTATGGGTGAAGATGACGGCTGCGACCGGCCGCAGCCCCCGGTGCTTGAAGTAAAGATCGAGCGCGGCGCGCGCGCCTTCGATCGAGGTCAGGGTGTCCACGACAATGACGCCACTGTCGCCCTCGATCAGCGTCATGTTGGCGATGTCGAGCCCGCGCACCTGGTAGACGCCGGGCACCACCTCGAACAGGCCATGATGCATATTGAGCCGCGCCTGCCGCCACAGGCTGGGATTGACCGTGGGCGGCGCCTGCTCGGCAGAGAGGAAACCGTAAGGCTTCAGGCTCCAGACCGTCCGCCCCTGCGGATTGCTGATCTCTGCGTTGTCGATCGTGCCGAGAAAGCCGCGCGCGGCATCGTCGAAATCCCGCGTGTCGGAAAACGGCAGCGCATTCAGCATGGCGTCCTGCTGCGCGATGACGGATGGCGTTGCGTCCTTGGGCGCGTCGGCTGCTTCGGTGCTGTTCATAAGGCTCCTCCCCGGCTCGTCTTCTGGGGAGGCATCTAACCGCATCTGGGGTGCGGTTCCAACCGCTGCTTAAGCGGCCAGCCCTTCGGAAACAATCTGGCCCGATGCGATCGTGTCCGCCATCCGCAATTCACGGGCCAGCACATAGCCGCCGCGATGCTGCTTGGCGCGGTACAGCGCCTTGTCGGAGCGCGACAACAGCGCCTCCGCGGTGCGGCCATCGTCCGGTGCGACGGCGACGCCGACGCTGACGCCAAGCTCGATCATTTGTCCGTCGATATCATAGGGCGCGCTGATCGACTGCACGATGCACTGCGCTATCACTTCCGCGTCGATCGCCGCGCGCTGGACCAGGACGAACTCGTCGCCGCCCATCCGGACCACGAGGTCCTCGGCCGCGGCGATCGCCCTGAGCCGCCCGGCGACCTGCTTGAGCAGCGCGTCGCCGACGGGATGGCCGAACCGGTCGTTGGCTTCCTTGAAACGGTCGAGATCGAGCGTGTGGACGGCGAGCGTCCCGGCTGCGAGCATCGCGGGCAAATCCGTCGCCAGCACCGCACGATTGGACACGCCGGTCATCGGGTCCAAGCGCGCAAGCTGCTCGAACTGCCGCTTCAGCGTGATCTGGTTGATCGAGGCGTTGAAGCTCAGCCGCACCATCTCGAAGCTCGCGGCCACGTACATCAGGATGAGGAGCCCGAGCCCGACATGACGCAGATCAGGCTGCATGAAAGTGACGATTGCAGCGGGCGCGGCGATGGCGACGAGATCGAGCAGCGCCGCGACGGGGCGCAACGCCAGCCGCGCCACCACGCCGGCGCCAAAGCCGAATCCGATACCGATCGCCATCACGGAGCAGAGCGCATCACCCAGCACGATGCTGCGCGCGGCAAATACACCAAGCACGAGGGCCGTCGCAACGGTGCCGGCAACATAACGCCGCTCCCAGAGCACGGCTTCGGCCCGACCGAGTTGCGGGGGACGCGCGAGGCGACGACGAAATGCAAGAATTTCGAACAGGCGGACGATAGCCACCACGACACCGGCGACGGTCAGGACTGCCGTCACCATGTCGCCGGTCTCGTAAGTCGTGATCGCGCCGACCATCACCTGGCAGGCGGCCGCGAGAACGGTCGGCATCGTCGTGCCGTGAAGGCCCGTGATGACTTCCATGTAGACAGCGTCGGAAATCGACGCCCGTCCGGTTTCCATTCTGTTGAACAACATGCCAGCCCCATCCGCTGGCATGGTCCTACCGCACATCCGTAAAAATGCGTGCATCGCAACGTGATGGCATTTGAGCGCGCGGGTTTACCGCGCGTTAGCCATATGTGGCCCGACAATCCGGTGGACGTCCGTAGCCCGGATGGAGCGAAGCGCAATCCGGGGCGGTCTCTCCTCGCGCGAAGACCCGGATTACGCTTGCGCTCCATCCGGGCTACGCACCGTCTGCGCGGACGCTAATGCATCCCCAGCACCCGCGGCAGCCACAGCGTCAGATCGGGCCAGTAGGTCACGATGACGAGGAAGCCGAGCATGGTGATCAGCCACGGCAGCACCGCGACCGCGAGCTCGGTTATTCGCATGCGCGCGATCATCGAGGCGACGTAGAGATTCAATCCGACAGGCGGATGGCAGAGGCCGACCTCCATGTTGACGTCCATCACGATGCCGAAATGGACGAGGTCGATGCCGAGCTTCTTGGCCGCGGGCGCCAGGATCGGGGCCATGATCAGGATGATCGAGTTCGGCTCCATGAAATTGCCGGCGAGCAGCAAGAGGATATTGACCACGAACAGGAAGCCGACCCAACCGAGGTTCTGCGCCGCGATCCAGTCCGCGAGCGCCGACGGCAGGTTCTCGTTGGAGAGCACGAAGGAGAACAGCACCGCGTTGGTGACGATGTAGAGCAGCATCGCGCTGGTGTTGGCGGCACGGAGCAGCACCCGCGGCACGTCCACCATCTTGATCGCCTTGTAGACGAACACCGCTATGACAAAGGAGTAGACCGCGGCCATCGCCGCCGCCTCGGTCGCGGTGAACAGGCCGCTATAGATGCCGCCGATGATGATGACGACCAGCATCAATCCCCAGATGCTCTCGCGGAAGGCGTGGAGCGTTTCACCCCAGCTCGCCTTCTGCATCCGCGGATAGTCGCGCTTGCGGGCGAGCCACCAGGTGACGATGCAGAGCATCGTCGTCAGCAGCATGCCGGGCAAGAGGCCCGCGACGAACAGCGCCCCGATCGAGGTGTTGGTGGAGACCGCGTAGACGATCTTCGGGATCGACGGCAGCATCAGGATGCCGAGCGAGCCGGCGACCGTGATGATGCCGGCGCCGAAATGCATGGGATAGCCGTGGCGGACCATCTCCGGCAGCACGATGGCGCCGATCGCGGCAACGGTCGCAACGCTCGAGCCGCAGACCAGCGCGAACATCGCGCAGGCGACGATGCCGGCAAGACCGAGACCGCCATGCCAGTGGCCGATCAGCGAGGTCGCGAAGTTGATCATGCGACGCGCGACGCCGCCATGGGTGAGGAAATTGCCGGCGAGGATGAAGAACGGGATCGCCATGATCTCGAAGCCCTCGATGCCCGTGAAGAGCTTCATCGAGACCGCCTCGATCGGCACCGTGGTCAGCGTGAACAGGAACGTCATCACGGTGAGGCCGAGCGCGATCGAGACCGGGATGCCGGTCAGCATCAGCGCGATCAGCAGCGCAAACACGGTCGCAGCCCGCATCCAGTGCGGCAGCATCAGCACGCCGAATTTCTCGGCGAGACACATGGTGAAGATCAGGACCGGCGCCATGATCAGGATCACGCCCAGCGGCGACACTTTTCGCGCCGCAGCCTTGGTCGCGGCGCCGGCGGGCTGCGGGTGCAGCGCCGGCGAGACGTCGGCCTCCACGCCCTCGACACGGGTTTCGTCGTGATGCGGCAGCTCGCCGGTCCAGTAGTAGAACCAGGAGACCTGGAGGAAGCGGAAGCACATCAGGCCCGAGCCGAGCGGGATCGCCAGATAGACGAACCACATCGGCGCTTCCAGATCGTTGGACTGCTGGCCGGTCTTGAACATCTCGGCGACAAAGGAGGCGCCGAACGCGGCGATCATGCCGGTGAACAACGCGCCGCACAGCAGCGCGAACAGAATCACATGCTTGCGGGAATGTTCGGGCAGGCGGTTGACGAGCAGGTCGACGCCGACATGGATGCCGGTGCGCACGCCATAGGCCGCGCCGAACTTCGCCATCCAGATGAACATGTAGATGCAGAGTTCCTGTGCCCAGGACAGGTCGAGCTCGGACAGGAAGGTGAACACCGCCATCGACAGCGTCGCGAGCCAGCTCATCCCGTGTGCGGCCGCCCATCGCGACAGGACGATCGACTCGCCGGCCCCATAGCGATGCAAAACGGCAATGAAGATCAGGCCGGTTGCAGCCGCAATGAGCGTCGCGATCAACCATTCTTCGAGATGGTTGAGCGCCTGATTGAGCACGCGAAGCAAGTCAAAGCCCCCCTATCGATGCGAAACGGTCGGGAGTGCGCACACTCCCGACCGTTCGTATTATTCTCCTGACAACGCGTCAGTTCATCTTGACGTCGAGTTCCTTGGCGACGAGATCGAGCACTTCCTGCCCGACCCGCCCCTTGGCCCAAGTGTAAGTCGGCCGCATCGCTTCCTGCCATGCCTTGCGGTCGGCGTCAGTCAGATAATGCAGCGTGGTCTTGCCTGCCTTCTTGATCTCGGCCAGCGCGTCCTCGTTCTCCTGGTGCGCGATCAGGTTGGTGTAGTCGGTCGCCTCGTTCATCGCCTTCTCGAGCTGGGCGCGGATGTCGGGCGGCAGGCCGGACCAGAATTTCGAGTTGACGATGACGGCATATTGCAGATGCGCGTGATAGGACACGGTAATGTCCTTCTGCACCTCGTAGAATTTCTGCGTCAGATAGTTCGATGCGGTGTTCTCGCAGCCGTCGACCACGCCGGTCTGCAGCGCCTGGTAGACCTCCGAGAACGCCATGATCTGCGGGATCGAGCCCATCAGGCGGAAATACTGGTCCGCGATCTTGGATCCGGAGATGCGGAATTTCAGGCCCTTGAAATCCTCCGGCTTCATCAACGCGCGGTTCGACGACACCATGTGGAAGCCATTGTCCCAGTAAGCGAGCCCGGTGATGCCCTTGGACTCCAGCTTCTGGAACAGCCATTTTCCGATGGTGCCCTTCATCGCGCTGGAATAGGTCGCGTCGTCCTTGAACAGCCAGGGCAAATCGAGCGCCTCGAATTCCTTGATGCCGAGCGGCGCGAATTTCGCGGTCGAGGGCGCCAGCATCTGCACCGAGCCGAGCTGGAGCGCCTCGATCTCCTCCTTGTCCTTGTAGAGCGAGGAGTTCGGATAGATCTCGATCCTGACCTTGCCGTCGGTGTACTTCTCGGCAAGTTCCTTGAACTTCAGCGCGCCCTTGCCTTTCGGCGTGTCGTTGGCGACGACGTGGCTGAATTTGATGACGATCGGATTCTGAGCTTGGGCGACGGCAGGAGCGAGAGCGAATGCGGCCGCAGCGACCGCGAGAAGCAGTTTGCGCATGAAGGACCTCCCCAATAACCCCTGAAAACCGGGTCTTTTTTGTTTTACGCCGTCAGTAGTGGCAGCAATCCGCCACCCGAACAACTAGACCTAAGCCCAATTTGCCGCAGCCAAGCTATCTTGACGGCTGTTGGGGGCGCAACCCGGCACCCGCTCTCCTCCCGGAAGCGAGCGCTTATGTCGCATTGCGATAGTCGCATCAGCCCTTGCGCTGGGCGACCATGAACAGCCGCCGGAACGGGAACAGCGTCTGCCCCGCCGCATTCTTCGGATAGGCCTTCGCAACTCGCATCCCATAGGCCGCTTCGAAGGCCGCCTTCTCCTCGCCCTCGAGGATGTCGAGATAGCGCGTCAGCCAGGTCCCCTTGGTCCATTCCTTCACGGGGTTCTCGCCCTCGAGCACCTGGAGGTATTCGGTCTCCCAGATGTCGATGTTCTGGGACAAGGGCAAAAGGAGATCGTGATAGAAGGCCGGCCCCTCCACCGGCGGTGGGGTGACGAGATGCTCGACCTTGGACCGCCAGGGTCCATTCAGCGCGGTCTCGCCGATCAGGACATGCGAGGGCGCCAGGAAGTTGCGTGGCATCTGCACCGCGAGCATGCCGCCAGGCACGACCTTCTCCATCACCGACGGGAAGAGTGCCGCATGATTGGGCAGCCAGTGCAGTGCGGCATTGGAATAGATCAAATCATAGGGCTTGGCAGGACGCCACTGGCCGAGGTCCTCATGGGACCATTCCACCTCCGGCGCGGCCTTGCGGCCCGCGGCGACCATCTCGGCCGAACCCTCGACGCCGGTCACGGTCGCGGTCGGCCAGCGCTCCTTGATCAGCTTGGTCACGTTGCCGGCCCCTGCCCCGAGATCGGCGATCTCGCGCGGGGCGAAATCCGGAATGCGCATCAAGAGGTCGACGGCCGGTCGGAGCCGGTGGCCGGAGAACTTCAGATATTGCTGCGGATCCCAGACCATCGCGCGACGCCTTCTCTTTTTCGTGTTTCCTTCAACGTGGCTCTTGGTTACCACTGCTCGTCCCGCTCAGGCAATTCGAGAAAGCCGGCGGGACGGGCAGGAAACGAACACCAAACGAACCGCAACAAGCAAAAGCAAACAAGAGAGCGTGTGACCATGGACCTCGGGCTCAAATCCAAAACCGCTGTCGTCACGGGCGCGAGCATCGGCATCGGCCGCGCCATCGCCAAGGGCCTGGCTGCCGAAGGCGTGCGCGTCGTCGGCGTGGCGCGCCGCGCCGACCTGCTCGCCGAGCTGGTGAAGGAAGTCGGTGGCGGATTGATCACACCGCTGGAGCAGGACGTGATGGCCAAGGACGCGGCGGAAACAATCGCCGCCTTCGCGCTGAAGGAGCTCGGCCATGTCGACATCCTCATCAACAATGCCGGCGGCAGCCGTCCCCTTCCCGTCGATGCGCCCGACAGCAAATGGGACGAAGCGATCGCGCTGAACTTCACCAGCTACCGCCGCATCGCGCATGCGCTGCTGCCGCAGATGATCGAACGCAAATGGGGCCGCATCGTCAACATCACCGGCAAGTCCGAGCCCGAAGGCCTCAACGCCGCCTTCGCCGCCAAGGCCGCCGTGCACGCCTGGGCCAAAGGCCTGTCGCGCGAGATCGGCGAGCACGGCATCACCATCAACTGCATCCCGCCCGGCCGCATCATGAGCGAACAGATCCGCCGCAACTATCCGCCGGATTATCGCGAGCGCTTTGCGGAAGAAGAGATCCCGGTCGGCTATTGGGGCGAGCCGGAAGATCTGGCGGCTCTCGCGGTGTTTCTGGCCTCGCCGGTGGCGCGATACATCACGGGCACGGTGATCCCGGTGGATGGGGGGCTGCGGAGGTATCAGTTTTAGGGCGGGGACTGCTGGAGCCGATCCGTCGTCCGCAGGATGGGTCGAGCGAAGCGAACCCCATCGACAGTGCCGTGGGGTGGGCAAAGGCGTGCTCTTTGCACGCCGTGCCCACCATTTTATCCTCGCTGCGAATGGTGGGCACGCTTCGCTTTGCCCACTCTACATACAAGCCTCGCGGCATCCGCATCGTCATAGCGAGCGCAGCGAAGCAATCCAGAGTCTTTCCGCGGAGACAGTCTGGATTGCTTCGCTGCGCTCGCAATGACGGAGTGCATCTGCGATACTCTTGCCGCTAACGAGAAGAGGCGAAGATGCAGCCCGTAGGATAGGAAGAGCGCAGCGAAACCCATCGACAGCATCCGACGTGAAACGTGATCGGTTTCGCAAGTGGTCTACCGCTGCGGCTTACCGCCTATTCGTGGAGCCGCGATTGCCAGTCCGGAGGCACCGCCCCGTCCGGTCCGGGCACCGGCTGATCCAGCGGATGCGCGTGCGGGCCTGGAAGTTTCGGGCCGACGAAAGCCTCTCCGGTGCGATAGTCGTAGAACCATCGTTCGCCCGGCTCGAAGCTCGTGATGACAGGGTGACCTGTCGCCGCGTTGTGCTTCGATGCGTGCTGATTGGGCGACGTGTCGCAGCAACCGATGTGACCGCATTCGACACATCTGCGAAGATGAAACCACCACCCGCCCGCCGCCGCGCATTCCACGCAGCCCGTTCCGCTTGGCTTGGCGGCGAGGTTGATGCCATCCCTCTCAGACGTCATAGGTCAGCTCACTGGAACGACTTGAGGACACCATCGACGCATCGACGCCGCGATCTCCACCCACGATCGCATTTTGCCAGCGTTTTGCCTGACGGGTCAATGTTGCGACATCACGTAACCTCTCGCGGGACAATCAGGGCCGCGCTCACATAAAATTGCTGGCGATCGCGAGACGACAGACATCGCTTCGCGACGAAAAATCGGCACATTCAAATCCCCAACGATCACGGCAGAAGCACCACCGGCCCTGTCACCGCAAATTCGTCACGGGAGACGCGAACATGAGCATGTGGGATCGGACATCGCGAGGGCATCAGCCCTGCCCGAACTGTTGCGGCTCGCTGTCGTCGCGCCGCGGCTTTCTCGCTGGAGCAGGCGCGCTTGGGTTGGCCTCGGCCATCCCGACCGTTGCGGTGCACGGACAGACCAAGCCGGCGCTGATCGATACCCACCTTCATTTCTATCCGCCCGAATATCAAAAGCTCTGGCTCGGCTACGAAGACGCACGCAAGCTGCCGCACTTTCCCGGTCAGGTGGCCTGGACCCGCGAAAAGCTCGTCGAGGACATGGACCGCAATGGCATACGCACGGGCATCCTGTCGGTCGCTTCCACGCCGGGCGTGTGGTTCGACCTTGGACCGGCGGAAGCCGGCCGGCTCGCGCGCGCCTGCAACGAGTATGCGGCGGAGATGATGCGCGATCATCCGGGCCGCTTCGGCCTGTTCGCGACCTTGTCGATGCTGGACATCGATGCCACGCTCAAGGAGATCGAATATGCCTTCGACACGCTGAAGGCCGACGGCATCGGGTTGCAAAGCAGTTACGGCGACAAATGGCTCGGCAACACCGCCTACAAGCCGGTGCTGGAGGAGCTGAACCGTCGCAAGGCGGTCGTTTATGTCCATCCACTGGTCGCGAGTTGCTGTAGTGCACTCAGCGTCGGCACGTTTCCGGCGGTGATCGAAGTCCCGCACGACACCACGCGCACCGTGACGAGCCTCCTGCTCAGCGGCTCATTTGCCCACCACCGCGACATCAAATGGCTGTTCTCGCACGCCGGCGGCACGATCCCGATGATGGCCGGGCGCATCAACTCGTTCTACGGGGCGCGGCCCGACCTCAAGGAGTTTGCGCCGGAGGGGATCGAAGGCGAGCTGGCCCGGCTGCACTACGACACCGCGAATGCGACGTTCGCGCCGTCCATGGCCGCGCTGCTCAAGCTCGTCCCGGCCTCCCAGATCACCTATGGCAGCGACTATCCGTATTTCGGCCTCGGCCAGTTCGCGCAGTTGCAGAAGCTCGGCCTCTCGACGGGGGATCTCGATGCGATCGGCCATCAGAATGCGATACGTCTCGTGCCCCGGCTACAGGCTTAGAGCATCATCGTGAAAAGCGTGGCACGGCTTGCGCCTGCGCGCGGGCCTTGCTCACGGTCGCGGCCACGATGACATCATGCCAGTGTTTTGCCCGACGGGTCAACTTTACGGCGTCTGCGAATGCCGCCGCAACGCGATCCGAAAACCCCTTATCGATCAATGGGCCTTCTACTGTGCATGGGGTTGTTTTCGACGTTTTGGGTCTGGGCCCCCAAAAAATTTGCGAGAGGCCCCTCACTCCGCCTGCAAGATCTCCGCGATCGCGGCCCCCGCCGCGATCGTGCCGAGCCTGCCGCCGACGTCGCGCGTCGCCCTGCCCTCGCCAAGCGCTTTCGCCACCGCCGCTTCGATCGCACGCGCGGCCTCCTCGTAACGCACCGCGCCGCTCTTCTCGCCGTGCCAGCCGAGCAGCAGCGCGGTCGACAGGATCAGCGAGACCGGATTGGCGACGTCCTGCCCTGCGATGTCAGGCGCCGAGCCATGCGCGGCCTGCGCCATCGCATAGCGATCGCCGACATTGAGCGAGCCGCCGAGGCCGAGGCTGCCTGACAGCTCCGCGGTGAGATCGGACAGGATGTCGCCAAACATGTTGGTGGCGACGATGACGTCGAAGCGGTCGGGGTTGCGCACCACATGCGCCATCATCGCATCGACCAGGATGTCGTCGACGTCGAGGCCGGCATAGCCCTTCGCCGCCGCGCGGCAGATGTCGAGGAACATGCCGTCACCGATCTTGAGCACATTGGCCTTGTGCACGATGGTGAGATGCTTGCGCCGCTTCATCGCCAGACGGCAGGCGGCGTGCGCGATGCGCTCGCAGCACAGCCGCGTGATCCGGCGCAGCGAGATCACGACATCTGGCGTGACCAGCATCTCGCCATTGCCCTGCTCCATGTTGCGGTCGGCGTAAAACCCCTCGGTGTTCTCGCGCACCACGACGAGGTCGAATTCGCCAAGCCGGCCGGGCCGCCCCGCATAGGTGCGCGCGGGCCGGACATTGGCATAGAGGTCGAGGCTCTTGCGAAAATGCCTGGACGGATTGATCTCGCCATGCGCCTCGTCCTTGAAGTCGAAGGTCGCGGTCGGGCCCAGGATCAGGCCATCGGCGGCGCGGACGATGTCGAGCAGCTCGGGGCGCACCGTCGTGCCGAACTGTTTCAAGCTGGCATGTCCGACAGCGTGCTCCTCCAGGCGCAGATTGAGCTGGAAGCGCTCGGAGGCCGCGCGCAGCACGCCCGATGTCGCAGCCGTGATCTCCGGTCCGATGCCGTCACCGGGCAGAACGACGAGTTGCATGGTGATCCCCTGATATTGCAGCCGCTGGCGCGATCATACGCCAGAGCCTGGAATCATCGCCTCACCTTCACGCATACACAGCATGCAAGCATATGCCTGTGGAAGCAGGCTTGGCCGTAGTACATGCCGAAAGTCCCCCTATGGCCACGCCGCCGGAGCAACGCGCTAACGCAATGACAATCACGTTACCTGCCGCCGCGCGCGAGCCCGACCATCCCGTTGCCGACGGCCTTCCGGCCACGCAGCGGCGCTGGGCGATCGCTGCCATCTTCACCGCACTGGCGATGGCCTCGCTCGACACCGCGATCGCCAATATCGCGCTGCCTGCCATTGCCGCCGACCTGCATGTCTCGCCGGAGCAGTCGGTCTGGGTCGTCAACGTCTACCAGATCGCGCTGGTGGCGACGCTGCTGCCGCTCGGAGCTCTTGGTGAAATTGTCGGGCATCAGCGCATCTATCTCGGCGGCCTGATCCTGTTCACCATCGCCTCGCTGTTCTGCGCGGTGGCGTGGTCGCTCGACAGTCTGCTGGTCGCGCGCACGCTGCAGGGCCTCGGCGCCAGCGGCATCATGAGCGTCAACACGGCGCTGGTGCGCTTCGTCTATCCCGGCCGGATGCTCGGCCGCGGTTTTGGTCACAACGCGCTTGTGGTCGCGACCGCCTTCACCTTCGGGCCGTCGATCGCCTCCGCCATCCTCGCGCTCGGCCCGTGGCCGTGGCTGTTCGCCGTCAACATCCCGTTCGGCCTCATCGCGATCGGCATCGGCTTTGCGATGCTGCCGAAAACGCCGCGGGCCGACCACGGCTTTGACTTTGTCGGCGCGGCCCTGGCGTCGGCCTGCCTCGGCCTGTTCATCACGGGCATCGGCAGCGCCGCGCATAACCTGTCGCCGGCCGTCGTGGGCGTCGAGCTGGTCACGGCCCTGGTGCTCGGCTTCATCCTGACGCGCCGCCATGCCGACCATCCCGCACCGATGCTGCCGATCGATTTGTTCAGCCGGCCGATGTTCGCGCTGTCCGCGGCGACGGCGCTGTGCTCGTTTGCAGTCCAGGGCCTCGCCTTCGTCTCGCTGCCGTTCTATTTCGAGGACGTGCTGGGACGTTCGCAGGTCGAGACCGGCTTCTTCATGACGCCGTGGCCGCTGGTCGTCGGCATCATGGCGCCGATCGCGGGGCGTCTCTCCGACCGCTACGCCGTGGGCCTGCTCGGCGGCATCGGGCTGGTGCTGCTCGGCCTCGGCATGGCGCTGCTGGCGATGCTGCCGGCCAATCCGGCCATCCCCGACATCATCTGGCGGATGGTGATCTGCGGCATGGGGTTCGGCTTCTTCCAGGCGCCGAACATGAAAGCGGTGATGTCGAGTGCACCGCCCCACCGCAGCGGCAGCGCCTCCGGCATCGTCGCGACCGCGCGCTTGACGGGACAGACGACGGGCGCAGCACTCGCGGCGGCCTGCTTCGCGCTGGCCGGTCACGAGGGTGCGACCGTAGCACTGGCGCTTGGCGCCGGCTTTGCCGCGCTCGGCAGCGTGATGAGCTTCTTGCGGCTGGCGGTGAAGTAAGCTCTCAGGCCAAGTGCCGAGCTGCTGTCGTGTCGATCGTCGCCGCCGGGATGACGATCTCGTCGTCGAGCGCCGCGAGGCGCACGTCGATGGCGTCGATGACCTTGCGCGAGAACGGTCCGAGATGCGCATAGGCGGCGATCATCTGCACGGCAATGCGCGCCGATGACGTGTCGCGCTTGGCGCAGTTCATGAAGGTCTGCCAGAGCGGACGCCCGTTCGGAATGGCGGTGACCACGCGGTGCACGGTCTCCATCGCGCCGACCTTGGCGCGGATGTCGCCCTCGGCCAGCTCATGTCGCTGCCTGGAACGGTCGAGCAGCGTCATCAACTTGTCGACACGGCCCGCATAGGCTGCCGGGCTGTAGACGCGCTCGAGCACCGTCTTGTAGTCCGTCAGGATATCGCGCAGCGGGCGGACCGGATCGAAATTGATTCCGCCGGTGCACTGATCGCCGCCCGTGGTCGACGCCAGATCGTGGTCCGCGTGCAGCCGGCCTTCCTTGGCGAGGCGCCGCGTCAGCTGCGTGTTCGGCAACGCATAGAGCAGGCCGACCATGGCGACGGGGATCGCGGCCTCCTCGATGAAGTCGACCATCGCCTCCGCCATCGAGACCTTCTCGTTGTCGAAGCCGACGATGAAGCCCGCGGTGACGAGCATGCCGGCGGCATAGATCTTGTGGATGCTCTCGGCGATGTTGCGCCGCGTGTTCTGCTTCTTCCGCATCGCGACCAGCGTTGCGGGATCCGGACTTTCGATGCCGACGAAGACAGCGAAAAAATTGGCCGCGCCCATCATGTCCAGCAGCTCCGGATCGTCTGCCAGGTTGACCGAGGCCTCGGTCGACAATTCGAAGGGGTAGCCGTGCGCGCGCTGCCATTCGGCGAGCTGCGGCAGGAACAGGCGGAGCGACTTCTTGTTGCCGATGAAATTGTCGTCGACGAAGTCGAGGTGGCCGCGGTAACCCATCTGGTAGAGCCTGTCGAGTTCGACCAGCATCTGCTCATTCGTCTTGGTGCGCGGCACGCGTCCGTAGAGTTCGATGATGTCGCAGAACTCGCAGGTGAATGGGCAGCCGCGCGAATACTGCACACCGAGATAAAGGTAGTCCTCGAACTTGAGCAGGTCGAAACGCGGCACCGGCGTCCTGGTGACGTCGGCCTGGAATTTCGGCGCGATGAAGACGCCGGATCGTGCCCCGCCCTCCCAGGCCGCGATGAATTCGTCGAGGATACTCTCGGCCTCACCGAGCACCTGGAAGTCGGCCTTCTCGTAGATGTGGGGACTGGAGGTGGGATCGGGACCGCCGACCACCACCGGCTTGCCCACCGCGCGGCATAGCTCGATCAGGCGCAACGTGTCAGCCTGCTGCGGCAGCATGCCGCCGGTGAAGACGACGTCGGCCCAGGCCAGATCGTCGTCACCGAAAGCTTGCGTGTTGCAATCGATCAGCCGGACCGTCCAGTCCTTCGGCAGCATCGCGGCGACGGTGATCAGCCCGAGCGGCGCAGCCGGGCGCCGGACACCCATTAGCTTGCAGGACTCGCCAAAGCTCCAGAACGACTCCGCCGTAAACAGCGGATAGAGCATCAGCACGTTGCAGGGGCTTGCCACGTTCATGGAACTCCTTTTGCTTCGGGCGCAGTGTAGGCAAAGCGCAGCCGTCTTGCACCCCGGCAAAAGGGACAAACTGTCGCCGCAGCGCAATGGTGACCGGCTGGAACCGGCATTTATGAACGAACGTCGCCGCAGGCCGCGGATTGGCGCCCGGAACCCCGGGCTCGCGGCGGAGCGTGCCGCTCAGGCCCGTTCGGTCGCAAGCAGCTTCCGACTGCTCGCCAGGACATCGCTGCACCAGGCGAAGAACGCACCAAGGAACTCGCGGCCGGGCCCGTCAGTGCGGGCGTGCTGCCGCAAGGTGTCGAACCCCTTCTCCATCCGCGAGGCATTGCGCGCGAGCAGCGCGCGGATGTCGCTGCGAACCTGCGGGTCCTCCTCCTGCTCGAGCATGTGCACGTCGAGTTGGGTGACGTGGATGAACGAATACTGCGCGTGCAGCACCGCCGTCATCGGACGCGGCCGGTCGACCACGATCGGGCTGGAATAAAGTTCGTCCTGCGGATTGCTGATGATCCGGATCGCATTCTCGTTGGCAACGCCAAACGCCCTCAGCTTGTGATGCGCCATCTCATGAACGATGGCCTGCGCGGCCGCGAGCGGACAGTTGACCGTGAGGCCGATGACGCCGAACCGCGCATCGACGGAATGGCTGGCCGAGCCGAGGCGACCGGGCCCATCGGTCGGCTGCTCGGTGTCGCGATAGCACTGGATGGTGTGCACGATCTCAGGCCATTGCTTCGCAGCGAGCGGCCAGCGGCAGACATAACGAAGCGCCTGCTCGAGCGCCGGAATGGCTTGCGCGTCGGGAACAAACCGCGGCGCGGGCAGCAATGGATCCTCGGTGCGCAGCGCAACCCTGCCCTCGGCAATGGCCGGCGCACCGTTCACCGGTGGCCGCAGCGGAGGCAGCGGTCGCCACGGCGTCGGCTCGGTTTCGATCAGGCCGAGAGCGACCGCCGTGTCGTAACCATCGGCCTGCGGGCGCGCGGTGCGTTCCCAGTCAATCGACATCGCATCCATGGTGCGTTCTCCTTCGAACCGGTCAGTGCAGACGATCCATCGCCGGCGAGAGGGCCGCTGAGACTCGAGCTGCGCGTCCAGGCAACAGGGCGAGCCCCATCGTTGCAGCATACGTATCCATGTCCTTGAACCGGCGCAGTGAGCGATCGGTGCCGATCACGATCACCGACTTTGCGATCATGCGGATGGCGGCCAGCGCCTCGTGACTGCCAAGCCGCGCCGGATCGACGAAGGCGAGATCGATACCTTCGGGCACGAGACGCGACAGCGCCGCGAGCGCCTCGATGCTGTCCCCGCCGAGCACAGGCGACGACGCGCCGATGCGCTGGCGTGCGGCGTCCGCTGCCACAGCGTCTTGCTCGGTGCCGTACAATCTCAGCTTGGGCCGCGTCTGCGCGATCAGCTCCAGCAACAGGCCATCGCCGCAACCGACATGCACAGCCGATCTCGCACGACGCAGCGCAGCGGTCTGCTCCCAGACAATTGTGCTGAAGCGCGAGCGCATCGCGAAGGGACTGCCAAATCCCGCGGCTTCAAATCCGCTGCCGAGCTCCGCGAGGATGGCGGTGTCATCCGAAGGCTCGACCGCCGCCGCAACTCGTCTCTCCGGGCGCGGCGCTGCTGCGCGGTCACGGGGCGCCATGCCTTCGTCGGACAGCCATACGCAGCGGAAGGCAGCCGACGTGATTTCGGCGATGCCGTTGACCAGCGACGCACCAACCGCCCAGTCCGTGATCTCTTCGAGCCACGCCATCTCTTCGACAAATCCCAGCTTCCGGCCGAGATCGAGAAACACACGCGAACACTCACGCGTGGCGGAACAGCCCGCAGAACACGGTGCGTGCCGCACCGGCCCCAATCCGAGAACCGCGAGCGCGACGTGGGCAGGCATCGCCGCCTTGTCATCGCGCGCGAACAGTCTCGCCAGCGGATCGCTTCCGCCGCGCCCGAGATAGTCTGCCCAGGATTTTGCGCAGCATGCGGGATAGCCGAACCGTATCGCCGTCTTCACCATGTCCTCTGCCGCCGGCTCGGCAAGCGCAACATCGAGCGGCGCAGCGCCGATCAGGAACGCGTAGTCGAGCAGCCGCTTCGGCTCCTCGATCGACGCGTCCTGCGGCCAGTCGGCGGCATAGCCGAGCGACGCCTTGACCGGCTTCGCTTCGAGGCCAATCGCGCGTGCCCGCTCCGTCAAGGCTTCGACGCCATCATAGCCGGTCCAAACCACAGTGGCCGGAAGGCGCTTCAGTCGCACCATCTCCAGTTCGATCGCGAGCGCGACCTCGCCAAGACGCTCCAGTCGCGGCTGCCAGAGCGCGCGCGCCTGCGGTCCGCCAAAGCTGATGCGCTGCCCGGCTGCCTTGGCAAGAACCGGCTCGCGCGGCGCAACCGCTAGAGGAGGACGCGGCCAAGACAACCAGCATGTCGACCAGGCGGACGTCATGGTGCTTCCACCTGCTGAATCAACGAATGCAGAGTCGGATTGTCACCGATCGACCATGCGGCGATCATCTTCGCTTCGATATCCGGTCGACTTTCCGACCGACTGAGCGCGACCTCGCCATTCGCCTGAAGCTCAGTCTCGATGTCCTCGAACAGGCCGAACCACACCGGACAATCGATCGAGCGCATCCGCCAGTCGCCGCCGATCGCGGTGCCCGGACAATTGCCCTTGCAGGCCAGAAAGAACCGGCATCCCTGGCATCCGCCGTCGGCCTGCGGCGTCCGGTAGAGCGAGAGCTGGCGGTCGAAGGCCTCGCGGCCGGCGCGCAAATGGGTCACCCCGTCCTTGTTGGTGCGGCCGCAATTGCCGAGCCGGCCGTCGCTCTCGACGCCGACCACGGCACGGGTCGCATAGGGATCGCAGGCATGGAAAACGCATGAGGTCTGCGCGTCATCGCCCCTGAGCATCGCCGCCATCTCGGCGAAGATGTCGAACTGGACCGACGGCAGCTCCTGTTCGAGCCGGCGCAATCGCCTGAGAGCCGCAAGATTTTCCTGTGCGCTGAGTGACAGGCCCTCACCGGCCTCCGTTTCGTCCTGCTCCAGCAGATGCAGCCGCAGCTTGCGCACACCGAGGCTGCCGAGAAACCTGATCCACTCACAGAGCACACCCAGCCGATCCGGTGCGGCGTTCATTCTATTGAGCGTCACGATCACATTCGGCGGCATGCCCTCTCGGCACAGTGTCTCGATCGCCGCCTCGATCCGCGCGGTCGCACGCCGCGTTGCCGGTAAACTGCCGGCCCAGCGGGCATCGTTGAGCGGCCCCGGGCCGTCGATCGAGATGCCGATGCGAACGCAATATCTCCTGAAGAGCTCGATGTCGCGCTCCTCGATCAATGTGCCGTTGGTCTGCATGCCGACGCCGCCGTGGCGCTCAAGTCCAAGCTGCATCAGGCGCTCGAGATCGGGCCGGCGCGTCAGCATGATCTCGCCGCCGAACAGGCTGAACGGCTCGGCCAATCTGTCCAGTGTCGCCATGATCGCATCGAGATCGTAGCGCGTCGGCACGTTGCCGGCGGTGCGGATGCCCTCCTGATAGCAGTAGCGGCACTTGATGTTGCACTTGTCACCGAGCGGGCGGACTTCGACGGTCATGGCTGCACCCGTTCCAGGCCAGCCGGCTCGTCGCGGACATCCGCCAGGGCCGCGTGAACCGTCGCGCGCTCGCGCGGCAGAACGAAGCCGAGCGGAAACTCGGCGCGGGCGTCGGCGTCAAAGATCTCCCGGCCTGCCTCGGTGACCAGCGAGAGCACCCTGCCGTCGATCTCGATCGCGAACCGTCGCATCACAATCGCATCCATCGCGGCTTCGACCGAGGCGGCGTCGAAGCGACCGACGAGCTGCTCGACGACGTTCGCCCGCGTGCAGGGATTGCGCAGCAGATCGAGCACGGCGATCTCGGCCGGTGTCGGGCAGTAGAATGGTTGAAGCGCACAAGCGCGGGTGTCGCTGACGAGGTGCGCGGTCCCCACGGCCGTCATCGTCAACTGAGGCGCAAAAGGCCCGTCGAACCAGCGCGCGCGCCATCTTGCGCTCGCAGCCTTGAGTGACACCAAATCCTGCTCGCGCGCGGCATCGGGCGCATCGCCCTCAAAGAAGTAAGCGAGGTTGGCGAGATCCTCATCAGGAACGTCATAGATCGCGCCATAGGCCGGCATCGGCGTGACGTTGTGAAAGCCGATCTCGGCGGCGCGTTCGAAATTCGGGCTGAAGCGGTCGAGGCGAATGCGGCCGCAGCCGACCGGCGGCTGAAGATGTTCGAGCAGCGGGACCATTTTGGCAACCGCGTCGTAGGCCTCGCGCGGCTCACCCGGAAATCCATACAGGATCGACCAGACCAGCCCGACGCCGAGCTCGCGGCAATTGCGCAGCAGACGCAGGTTGAGCAAGGCACTCACGCCCTTGCGCATCAGATGCAGCACCGGGTCCGACAGGCTCTCGATGCCGGGCTGCAGCCAGACCGTCCCCGCAAGCGCCAGCTTCTCGAGCTGCGTCTCGTCCATGTTGGCCTTGATCTCGTAGAAGAAGCGAAAGCCATGCGCCGGGCGTTCGGCGAGCTTTCCAAGCACGCCGTCGATGTGGGTCATGCCGAGGATGTTGTCGGTCGCAGCGAACCGGCCGATTCCGAATTGCGCATGCAGCGTCTCGATCTCGCGGAGCACGCGCGGCGCGGACTTGGCGCGAAACGCCATACCCGCCCCGTTCAGGCCGCAGAAGGTGCAGTGATGTTTCTGCCCCCACCAGCACCCCCGCGAGGACTCGAATGGAATAGACGGACGCACACGCGAGGCTTCCGACATCCAGGCCAGCTGCGCGAAATAGTCGGCGTAGTCGGGGATCGGCAGCGCATCCATCGCGGTCGGACCGGATGCGCTACCTGTGGCAGGCTGGTCGCGGGACAGGCATCCCGGCATGCCGTGCGGCTGCTCGCCGCGCAGGATCGCCTCGACGGCCGGGCCGATCACGGTGTCGGCCTCGCCATTGAAGACGTAGTCGATCTGCGAAAAGTTCTTCAGCAGCACCGCGCCCATCGGCCCATGGCAATTGGCGCCGCCGAAGCAGATCACGACGGACGGGTCGCGCGCCTTGACCGCGGCCGCGATCGCCAGCGAAGCGACCGTCTGCTCGAACATCGAGGTGAAGCCGATGATCCTGGGGTTGCGTTCAAGCAGCCGGTCGGCCGCTTCCTCAACGAAGGACGGGATCAGATTGCGGCGGATCTCGTGGAGCTGCGCCAGCCCCTTGCGCTCGATAGCGGCGCCGAGCTCATGGATGTGGCGCTCCGCCTGCGGCCGGCCGGGCCGCGTGCCCAGGCATTCGCCGAACAGCCAGTCGCCGGCCAGAAGATGGCTCGGCAATTTTTCCGCAAGCTGCTCGTTCAGGTCGAGCCCGATGCGGTCGGCGAAGAGCAGATTGAGATAGAGTGACTCGGCCCGAATGCCCCTTTGCCGCAGCAGCGCCTGCAACAGGCCGAGCGCCGCGGACGGGCGCACCACGGACATCACCGGCGCCGAGCAGAAGAGGACATCGGTGCTCATGGCGCGACCGTGATGTCTTGAGGCGCGGCCTGCCCGGCCAGCAGGATCTCGCAGGTCTCGATCTGGCTGCGGCGCACTTCGGCGGCTTCGCGCACGCGCGCCAGCAGTTCCGGCGAGCGGAAGATGCGATCACAGGCGGTACAGATGCCGTCAAAATCCTCCGCGCGCATCGGCGCGGGATCGTTGGCCGTGACAGCGGCGAGAATGGCGACGGGTCCTTCCAGCCTGATCCATCTGTAGAGCGGATCGTCGGCGGCCGCCCGCATCGCGGCTTCAATCCCTTCCTTCTCGATGTGCCCCACCATCAGCGAGTCGTGATGGGGCAGCACACCGCAGCAGGGCCGGATGCCGCCCTCGTGATCGACCGTAACGGTGTGGAGAACGGACTCACAGGGACCGCGATAGGCCGAGGCATGGTGAATGCGCCCGGCCTGCGTGTCCTCGTCCACGCTGTCGCCGCGGCCGGTCGAGTTGGCAACGGTCTCGTAGATGTTGATGCCGGGCTCGTCCTGAAGGCCGAGATCGGCGCGCAGGCTGGCGGCGGTGATCTTCGAGCCGGCTTCAATAACCACCGCGATCCGCAGCAACAGGCCGCACTCACGCGCCGCCGCCACCGCATTGGCGATGAAATTGATCGGCACGAACTCGGCATGAGGGTCATCGTAGGACAGCGTCATCTCGGTGAGTCCGGCAGTCCGCAATCGCCGGACAGAAGCCGTCGCGCGCGCAGGCGACTTGGCCCAGAACGCACTCGTGGTGATGCCGGCACGCAGGCCCAGCGATGCGGCCAGCGCCACGGCGTCACCGACGATGTCCGCATGCAGCATAGGATCGCCGCCGACGAAATGGACGATCTCCATCGACGGAATCTGCGCGGCCTGCTGAATGCAACGATGAACGTCCGCGGCGGACAGATGGCCGCCGTGAAACATGTCAGATGAAAAGCAGCAGTGCGAACATTTGAGCGGGCATTTCAGCGTGACGTTCAAAACAAGATTGGTAGGCGTCACCCGGGCCGCGCGGAAATCAGATAAAAATTGTGCGCCGAACGCCATGGCCGACGACCTCATATCCCGGCTGCCCGGCGAGCCGGTCAGCCGGCCATCATGATCTGCGGATGCCGGATCAGAGGATGTCGATATGGATCGTGCCGGCCTGGACACCGCCGCTACGCGAGGCCAGCTTGCTCCGCAGCATCGAAGCCGTCGTGTCGTCGAGCTGTACGCCGACGCTGCTCAGATAGGAGACCGGATCCTTGCTGACGTCGCTGGCAAGGCCGAGCAGATCGGCGTGAGTGGTGAGTCCGGAAGGTGACTTGGCTTTGAGATCGTTACCCGACGCAAGAACTTTTTCGAGATCAATCGTGACGATGCGACCCATGGCGATTCTCCCTTAGGATGGACTAATAATCCATCAAACCAAAGGTTGTACAATACCTAAGGTTAGTCAAATGAATTCGATGCGACCAAAGGCTGCGGACATGCACCGCCATTCACAACGCGCAACACCGCGCGCCCGGTATTCTTCCCCGCGCATGTCAGCCCCTTTTGACGGCGACCCCGCGGACTATTGATTTGAACAGTTCCAGTTTGCCAGACACATTGTGTCTCTGAGTCCAATCGGTGGATTGGGCCAATCAGGGGACTTGCGATGGCAAACCTAACAATCAACGGAAAAACACTGACGCTCGACGTCGAGCCGGATACCCCGCTGCTCTGGGCGATCCGCGAGAATGCCGGCCTGACCGGCACCAAATATGGCTGCGGCATTGCACAATGCGGCGCCTGCACGGTTCACATGGACGGCGTCGCCACCCGCTCCTGCGGCGTCTCGGTCGCCGAGGCCGAAGGCAAGAAGATCACGACGATCGAGGGACTCGCGTCCGGGAACGCGCTGCACAAGGTGCAGCAGGCCTGGATCGCGAAGGATGTTCCACAATGCGGCTATTGCCAGAGCGGCATGATCATGGCGGTGGCGGCGCTGCTCGCCGAGAAGCCGAAACCGACCGACGCCGATATCGACGAGGCCATCACCAATATCTGCCGCTGCGGCACCTTCCAGCAGGTGCGCGAAGCGATCCACACGATCGCAAGCGCCTAAGGAGCTGCCCCATGAACAAGCACGTCTCTCCCAAGATGAACCGCCGCGCCTTCGTCGTCGGCACCGCCGCGATTGGCGCCGGCCTCGCCATCGGCCTCGATCTGCCCTTGGGCGGCCCCGCCGTGGTCCGCGCGGCCGATGGCTCGCCCGAAGTCAACGCCTGGGTCGTGGTCCGGCCCGATGACACCGTCGTGATCCGCATCGCCCGCTCCGAGATGGGCCAGGGCTCGCTGACCGGCCTCGCCCAACTCGTCGCCGAGGAACTCGAATGCGACTGGTCGAAGGTCACGACTGAATATCCGACCCCCGGCCAGAGCGTCGCCCGCAAGCGCGCCTGGGGCGACTTCTCGACCGGCGGCAGCCGCGGCATCCGCTCCTCGCAGGACTATGTCCGCAAGGGCGGCGCCACCGCGCGCGTGATGCTGATCGAGGCGGCCGCGAACGAGTGGAAGGTGCCGGCCTCCGAATGCGCCGTCGCCAAGGGCGTCATCACCCACAAGGCGTCCGGCAAGACGACGACCTACGGCAAGGTCGCCGAAGCCGCCGCCAAGCTGACGCCGCCGGCCGACGTCAAGCTCAAGGACCCCAAGGACTGGACCATCGCGGGCAAGGGATTGCTGCGGCTCGACACCGCCGACAAGACCACCGGCACGATGATCTACGGCATCGATGTCAAGCTGCCGGGCATGCTGAACGCTGCGATCAAGGACTGCCCGGTGTTCGGCGGCAAGCTGAAGAGCTTTGACGAAGCCAAGATCACCGGCATGAAAGGCGTCAAGAAGGTCGTCAAGGTCGGCGACACCGCGGTTGCAGTCGTTGCCGATACCTGGTGGCACGCCAAGACCGCGCTGGAAGCGCTGCCGATCGTCTGGGACGAGGGCGAGAACGCCAAGGTCTCCAGCGAGTCGATTGCGAAGTGGCTGGCCGAAGGCCTCGACGATTCGCAGCCGGCCTATGTCGGCAACAAGAACGGCGACGTGAAGGCCGCGATTGCCGGCGCCGCCAAGAAGGTCGAGGCCGTCTACAGCTACCCCTACCAGAACCACGCCACGATGGAGCCGATGAACGCCACCGCGCTCTACACCGCCGACAAATGCGAGGTCTGGTGCGGCACGCAGAACGGCGAAGCCGTCTTCGCGGCAGTGCTGGAGGCCTCAGGCCTACCGGCAGAGAAGTGCGACATGTACAAGGTGATGCCCGGCGGCGGCTTCGGCCGGCGCGGCCAGACCGACTATGTCCGCCAGGCCGTCATGATCGCCAAGCAGATGCCGGGCACGCCGATCAAGCTATTGTGGTCGCGCGAAGAGGACATGGCGCACGGCCGGTATCACCCGATCACCCAGTGCAAGATGACCGGCGCGTTCGACGCCAACAACAATCTGGTCGCGTTGCATTACCGCCTGTCCGGACAATCGATCCTGTTCTCGCTGCGCCCCGAAGCGCTGCAGAACGGCATGGATCCGGCGGCGTTCCAGGGCGTCGCCCAGTCCGGCGAAGCCGCGATTGGGTATTCGGTGCCGAACCTGCTGGTCGAGCATGCGATGCGCAACCCGCACGTCCCGCCCGGCTTCTGGCGCGGCGTCAACGTCAATCACAACGCGATCTACATGGAATGCTTCATGGACGAGCTCGCCCATGCCGCAGGCCAGGACCCGCTCGAGTTCCGCCGCAAGCTGATGGGCAACCATCCCAAGCATCTGGCGGTGCTCAATGCCGTGGCCGAGAAAATCGGCTGGGACAAGCCGGCGCCGCAGGGTGTCTATCGCGGCATCGCGCAGGTGATGGGCTATGGCAGCTACGTTGCCGGCGCCGCCGAGATCTCGGTGACCGACGGCAGCAAGATCAAGGTGCACCGCATCGTTGCCTCCACCGACCCCGGCTACGTCGTCAATCCGGCGCAGGTGGAGCGGCAGATCGCGGGCTCCTTCGTCTATGGGCTGTCCGCACTGTTCTATGGCGGCTGCACCGTCAAGGACGGCAAGATCGAGCAAAGCAACTTCGACACCTACAACTCGATGCGCATCAACGAAATGCCGAAGGTGGAAGCGGTGATGGTGCCGAGCGGCGGGTTCTGGGGCGGCGTCGGCGAGCCGACCATCGGCGTCGCGGCGCCGGCGGTGCTCAACGCCTACTTCGCAGCGACGGGCAAGCGCATTCGCTCGGTGCCGCTGCGCGACCAGAACATCACCTTCGCGTAAAGAGACGCACCGCGGCGGCCACGACGGCCGCCGCGGTGCTTTGCCTGGATGATCCTGATGACCATGCGCCCGGTGACACGGCGGAACGCCCTGCTCGGCATCACCGCGGCAGCCGCAACGCTGGCGCGACCGTCGATCCTGCGCGCGCAATCGGCAGGCCGTGTCGTCGTGGTCGGCGGCGGTTTTGGCGGCGCGGCCAGTGCCCGCGCGCTGAAGCGCGCGCAGGGAGACTTGCAGGTCATCCTGATCGAGCCCAATGCGGTCTTCACCTCATGTCCCTTCAGCAACGAGGTGATCGCGGGCCTGCGCGACATCGACGCACAGCAGTTCGACTACGACAAGCTCGCCGCCGACGGCGTCACAATGATTGGCCAGGCCGTGACCACGATCGAGCCGGACCGACGCAGCGTCGTGACGACCGATGGCGTCGCGCTGCCCTATGACCGTCTCGTCCTCTCCCCCGGCATCGACTTCCATTTCGAAGCCCTGCCCGGCTATGACGACGCCGCGTCAGGAAAAATGCCGCATGCCTGGAAGGCAGGCGCACAAACGCTGCTGCTGCGCCGGCAGTTGGAGGCGATGGACGACGGCGGCACGGTCGCCATCGCGATCCCGGCCAATCCCTCGCGCTGTCCGCCGGCGCCTTACGAGCGCGCCAGCCTGATTGCGCATTATCTGAAGACGAAGAAGCCGCGCTCGAAAGTGCTGATCCTCGATGCCAAGGACAGTTTCTCGCAGCAACGGCTGTTCGAGAAGGCGTGGAAGGAACTCTATGGCGACATGATCGAACGCATTGGTCTGTCGCAAGGCGGCCGCGTCACCTCGGTCGATCCTTCAACAAGGACCATTGTCACCGAATTCGGCAACTACACCCCTGAGGTCGCCAACGTCATCCCACCGCAGCGCGCCGGCCGCATCGCCGAGATCGCAGGCGCAACGGATGCGACCGGCTGGTGCCCGATCGATCCGGTGACTTTCGAGTCCAAACTCGTCCCGAACATCCACGTCATCGGCGATGCCTGCCTCGGCGGCGGCATTCCCAAATCGGCCTCGGCCGCGAGCACACAAGGCAAGGCCTGCGCCACAGCGATCGTCAACCTGCTCGCTGGCCGCGCGCCGGAAACACCGCGGCTGACCGGCGTCTGCTACAACACCGTCGCGCCCGGCTACGGCTTCTCGCTCGCCGGCAACTATCAGCCGAAAGGCGACATCTTCGCGGAGGTCGAGGGCGGCGCGACCAGCCCGGTCGATGCCCCGCGCGAGCTGCGCGCCCGCGAGGCGGCCGACGCCGAGCGCTGGTTTCAAACCATCACGGCGGACACCTTTGGCTAAGGCAGCCGTCCATATCGCGGCGCTGATCGCCGCAAGTGTTGCCTGCGCTGCCAACGCGGACGAGCTCGTGCCCTACAAGATCGCCGGCGACGGCATCGCAGAATCGCTCACCGGCGCGCCCGGCGATGCCGCGCGCGGTCGCGCGCTGGTGCTGGCGCGCACCACGACCTGCATCCTCTGCCATTCCGGACCATTTCCGGAAACGCGGTTCCAGGGCGACCTCGCGCCTGACCTCACCGGCGCCGGGAACCGCTGGACGGCAGGCCAGTTGCGGCTTCGGCTGGTCGATGCGTCGCGCTTCAACCCGGAGACCATCATGCCGTCTTATTATCGCAATGACGGATTCGTGCGTGTCGGGCGCAATTTTGCCGGCAAGCCGATATTGTCGGCCGCGGAAATCGAGGACGTCGTGGCTTTTCTTGCTACGCTTCGGGACTAGGACCGTTCATGCCAACCACGCGACGACAGTTTTTGAGCCTTGCCGGAAGCGCGACGGTCGCCGGAACGATCCCGATCGTCACGCTGCGGCCGCTGGAAGCGACGCCCGCCATGCTCAACAGCGCCATCCGCAACGTCGTCGGCGAAGCCCAGATTCGCACCGGCAGGGTCAAGCTCGACATTCCGCCGCTGGTCGAGAACGGCAACACCGTGCCGATGACGGTAAGCGTCGCGAGCCCGATGACCGCTGACGACTACGTCAAGAGCATCCACGTCTTCAACGAGAAGAACCCGCAGCCCAACATCGGCAACTTCTATCTCAACCCCTCCTCCGGCCGCGCCCAGGTCTCGACCAGGATCCGGCTTGCCGACACCCAGAAGGTGGTGGCAATCGCCCGCCTGTCCGACGATACCTTCTGGCAGATCACCGCCGAAATCGTCGTGACGCTGGCCGCCTGCACCGAGGAGATGAACTGATGGCCGCGCTCATCAACGTTCCCGCGAAGGCAAGGCGTGGCGACATCATCGAGATCCGCACGCTGACCTCGCACATCATGGAAACTGGCTTCCGCCACACCGCCGATGGCCAGCTCGTGCCGCGGGACATCATCACGAGTTTTGCCTGCCGCTATAACGGCACAGAGGTCTTTCGCGCCGATCTGTTTCCGGCGATCGCCGCGAACCCGTATTTGTCGTTCTTCACGATCGCGAAGGAGAGCGGCAAGTTCGAGTTCGAATGGATCGGTGACAACGGCTATTCGTCCACCGCCTCGGCGTCGATCACAGTCGAATGAGATTTTGGCGCGCGACAATGGTGGCGGCACTTGTCGCGGCAGCGCCTGTCCTACTCGCCGGCGAGATCCCGCCCGATGCGCGCCGGTCCGGCTACTCGTTCATGGGGCCGGACACGCGCGCCATGCAGGATGACGACACGTCCAATCCGGGCATGCTGTTCGTGCTCGACGGTGAGGCCCTGTGGATGAAGAAGGCAGGCACCGCCGGGAAAGCCTGCGCCGATTGCCACGGTGATGCGCGCGGCAGCATGAAGGGCGTCGCGGCGCGCTATCCCGCCTTCGACAAGGCGCTGGCCCGTCCCATCACTCTCGATCAACGCATCAATCTCTGCCGCGCCGATCAGCAGCAGGCAACCCCACTCCCCTATGAGAGCCGCGACCTGCTGGCACTCTCCGCCTTCGTCGCCCACCAGTCGCGCGGCGTCGCGATCACGGCCGGCGATGATCCGCGATTGAAACCCTACGTCGAACGGGGCCGCGACCTCTTCATGCAGCGCGAGGGTCAGCTCAACCTGGCCTGCACCAATTGCCACGACGACAATTTCGACAAGCGCCTTGCCGGCGCGCCCATTACGCAAGCACAGCCGACCGGCTATCCGCTGTATCGGCTGGAATGGCAGACATTGGGGTCGCTGGAGCGGCGCTTGCGCAGCTGCATGAGCGGCGTTCGCGCCCAGGCCTATGATTACGGTGCACCGGAGCTCGTCGCGCTCGAGCTCTATCTGATGTCGCGGGCGCGCGGCCTGCCGATGGAAACGCCGGCGGTTCGCCCCTGACCCGAGAATAGGACTAGGCAGGCGCGGCACGGTCGCTAGTATCCCCCTCAAATACGATGAGTCACAGGGAGGACTAGAAGTGGTCGACTACAGAATCTCGCGCCGCACGCTCTTGACCGGCACCGCAGCGGCTGGCGCGCTCAGCCTGACCGGATTGCCGGCGCGCGCCGAGGTCAACTGGAAGAAATATGCCGGGACCAAGCTGGAGGTGATCCTCGCCAAGGGTCCGCGCGGCGACAATCTGCAAAAGAACATCAAGGAATTCACCGACCTCACCGGCATCCAGGTCGAGGCGGAGCAGATCCCCGAGCAGCAGCAGCGCCAGAAGGTCGTGATCGAGTTCACCTCGGGCCGACCGAGCTTCGACGTCGTCCATCTCAGCTATCACGTGCAGAAGCGGCAATTCGAGAAAGCCGGCTGGCTGGCCGACATGACGCCCTTCATGAAGGACCCGAATCTGACCGCGCCCGACCTCGTCGAGAGCGATTTTTCCGCCGCGGGCCTGCAATACGCCAAGAACGACAAGGGCCAGATGCTGTCGCTGCCCTGGTCGGTGGACTATTTCATCCTCTATTACAACAAGGAGCTGTTCGAGAAGAAGGGCGTGGCGGTGCCGAAGACCCTCGACGAGATGGTTGCCGCGGCCGAGAAGCTCACCGATCCCAAGGAAGGCATTTACGGCTTCGTCGGGCGCGGCTTGCGCAACGCCAACATGGCGATGTGGAGCAACTTCTTCCTCGATTATGGCGGCGAATTCCTCGATGCCAAGGGCAACATCCTGACCGACGGTCCGGAAGCGATTGCCGCGACCAAGCTCTACCAGACGCTGCTGACGAAGACCGCCCCGCCCGGCGTCGCCGGCTTCAACTGGATGGAGTCGATGGCCTCGTTCACGCAAGGACGGTCGGCGATGTGGATCGACGGCGTCGGCTGGGCGCCGCCGCTGGAGGACCCGGCCGCCTCGCGCATCGTCGGCAAGGTCGGCTACACCGTCGTGCCCGCCGGGCCCAAGGGACAGTACTCCTCGACCTATGGCGACGGCATCGGCATTGCCGCGGCGAGCAAGAACAAGGAAGCCGCCTATTTGCTCTGCCAATGGGCGGTCTCGAAGCAGCAGGGCGCGCGGCTGCTCCAGGCCGGCGGCGGCGTGCCGTTCCGCAACTCGATCCTTGGCGATCCCGAGGTCCAGAAGGGCGTGAAGACCAAGGAATGGCTGCAGTCGGTGATCGAGTCCGGCAAGATCAGCAAGCTCGGGCTGCCCGTCGTGATCCCGGTCGCTGAATTCCGCGACATTGTCGGCGCGGCGCTCACCGCCACGCTGTCGGGCGCCGATCCCGCAGCCGAGCTGAAGAAGGCCAACGACCAGTACCGGCCGATCCTGGAGCGTAGCGAAAAGACGTGAGTGCGTTGACACAATCGACTCCGGCCGCGGCACAGTCTGGTGCCGCGCCGGAGAAGGAGTTGCGGCCGCCGTCCTACTGGCCGTTCGTGGTGCCGGCGCTGGTCGTCGTGGTCGCGATCATCATCTTCCCCTGGGTCTTCACCATCTGGATGAGCCTGAACGAATGGAAGGTCGGTTCGCCGACCACCTTCGTCGGGTTCTCCAACTATCTGCGGCTGACCAGCGATCCGCGCTTTCTCGAGGCGGTGGTCCACACCATCGTCTACACCGCGCTGTCGGTGCTGCTGCCGCTGGTGTTCGGCACGTTCGCGGCCGTGGTATTCCACCAGAAATTCGCCGGCCGCGGTTTTCTGCGCGGTGTCTTCATCATGCCGATGATGGCGACACCCGTCGCGATCGCGCTGGTCTGGACCATGATGTTCCACCCGCAACTCGGCGTGCTGAACTATTTGCTGTCGCTGGTCGGGATACCTCCGCAGCTCTGGGTCTTTCATCCGGCGACCGTCATTCCCTCGCTGGTGCTGGTCGAGACCTGGCAATGGACGCCGCTCGTCATGCTGATCGTGCTCGGGGGCCTCGCCGCAATTCCGACCGAGCCCTATGAGAGCGCGCAGATCGACGGCGCCAATCTCTGGCAGGTGTTCCGCTTCATTACCTTGCCGCTGATCATGCCGTTCCTGTTCATCGCCGGCATGATCCGCATGATCGACGCGGTGAAGAGTTTCGACATCATCTTCGCGATCACGCAAGGCGGACCGGGCTCGGCGTCGGAGACCATCAACATCTATCTCTACAGCGTCGCCTTCACCTATTACGACCTCGGCTACGGCTCGGCGATCGCGGTGGTGTTTTTCCTGCTGATCGTCCTGCTTGCCGCGGTGATGCTGTACGCCCGCCAGCGTATGGTGTGGACCGAGATCGAGAACGGCGCATGAGCCCACGTCAAATCCTTGGCCAGATCGGCCTGTGGCTCTCGGTGTTCGTCATCGTGTCGCCGGCGATCCTGTTCTTCCTCTGGATGCTGTCGCTGTCGCTCAAATTCGAGATCGACAACGCCGCCTACCCGCCAGTGTTCTTCCCCGAGCATATCGCCTGGAAGAACTATGCCGACGTGCTCGCCTCCAATCGCTTCCTGACCTATTTCATCAACAGCCTGGTCGTCACCGGAAGCGCGACAGCGCTGGCGCTGATCGTCGGCGTCCCCGCCGGCTACGGCATCGCGCGCATGGCCGCGCATAAATCCGCGATCGTGATCCTGATCGCCCGCATCACGCCCGGTCTGTCCTATCTGATCCCGCTGTTCCTGATGTTCCAGTGGCTCGGCCTGCTCGGTACGCTGGTGCCGCAGATCATCATCCATCTGGTGGTGACGGTACCGATCGTGATCTGGATCATGATTGGCTATTTCGAGACGACGCCGCTGGAGTTGGAGGAAGCCGCGCTGATCGACGGCGCCACGCGCTGGCAGGTGTTTCGCCACGTCGCCTTGCCGATCGCCAAGCCCGGCATCGCGGTCGCCTTCATCCTCGCCGTCATCTTCTCCTGGAACAATTTTGTGTTCGGCATCGTGCTGGCCGGACGCGAGACGCGCACTTTGCCGGTCGCCGTCTACAACATGATCTCGTTCGACCAGCTGAGCTGGGGGCCGCTCGCCGCCGCAGCGCTGGTCGTCACGCTCCCGGTGCTGCTGCTGACGGTGCTGGCGCAGCGGCAGATCGTGGCCGGACTGACTGCGGGGGCGGTCAAGGGCGGGTAGCAGCGTGGCGGGTGCCGCCGACATCCCGGACGCAAGGCGTGGCGCGCCCTCCGCCATTGATCCACCGCAAGGACGTATTGGCCAACTCTGGCAGATCTCTCTAGCAAGGGAGGAATAGCCATGACCATCGCTGACAACGCTCCACCAGTCGCTGCGGTACAGGCCAGCAAGCAGCCGACCTGGATTAGATCCAACTGGGGATTGGTGCTGGGAGCGGCTGTCCTCCTTGTTATCCTTCTCTTGCCGACGCCAGCGGGGTTATCAGTCGCGGGCCACCGGATGCTCGCGGTTTTCGGCTTCGCGGTTATCGTCTGGGTCACGGAGGCGCTTGACTATGCGGTGAGCGCCATCGTCATCGCCGCATTGATGGCCCTGCTCCTGGGTATTTCGCCGAACGTCGCAAACCCAAATGTCTTGATCGGCTCGGTTCAGGGCCTTACCACCGCGATGAGCGGCTTTGGCAACACGGCGCTGACGCTGGTCGCTGCGGCCTTGTTCCTCGCGGCTGCCATGACGGTCACCAGGCTCGATCGTCGCATCGCCTTGATCATCCTGTCACGGGTTGGGACGCGAACAAACCGGATCGTCATCGGCGCCATCGTCGTGTCCACGGTGCTGGCCTTGCTCGTGCCCAGTGCAACCGCGCGGGCAGCCGCTGTGATCCCGATCATCATGGGTATCATTGTCGCTTTCGGCGTCGACAAGAAGAGCAGATTTGCCGGCCTTCTGATGATCACGACGGTTCAGGCGGTCAGCATCTGGAATGTCGGCATCAAGACCGCGGCGGCGCAGAACATGGTCGCCGTCGGCTTTCTCCAGAAGATGCTCGGCCATGACATCACCTGGTTGAGCTGGTTCATCGCCGCGGCACCGTTCTCGTTCCTGTTGTCGGTTGGGCTGTACTTCATCATGATGACCATGATGCCGCCGGAAACAAAGGAGATCCTTGGCGGCAAGGCGACCGTGGAAAAAACGCTGGGCGAACTCGGTCCAATGACGGGCAAGGAAGCCCGTCTGTTGGCGCTCTCCCTCATCCTGCTGTGTTTCTGGTCGACCGAAGGTGTGTTGCACTCCTTCGACAGCTCGACGACGACGACGATCGCGGTGGCCCTGCTGTTTCTTCCCGGCATCGGCGTCATGGACTGGAAGACGGCAAACCCGTTGATCCCGTGGGGAACGATCGTGCTGTTCGGGATCGGCATCAGCCTCGGCACGGCCTTGCTGCAAACGCAGGCAGCACAGTGGCTGGCCAACCTCATCGTCGCATCGTTCGGTCTCAACCAGCTTCCGTCGCTCGCTATTCTTGCCGTGATGGCAGGGTTCCTTGTCGTCGTTCATCTCGGCTTCGCCAGCGCGACCGCGCTCGCATCGTCCCTCATTCCAATCGTGATCGCCGTTCTGCAAAAGGTGCAGACGCCGGGAATAAATGTGCTTGGCATGACCCTCGTGCTACAGTTCGTCGTAAGCTTCGGCTTCATTCTCCCGGTGAATTCGCCTCAGGGGATGGTCGGCTACGGGACGGGCGCCTTCGCGGCACGCGACTTCATACGCACCGGGGTCGCAATCACCGTGCTGGCCTATCTGCTCACTCTCGTATTCGGCGCGACCTACTGGCGCTGGCTCGGTTACGTCTGAGGATCGAGCGCTCCTGTCGTCCTCTACAGGACAAAACGAAAGCGGCCGGGCGACATTTGCCGCCACCCGGCCGCAACAGAACTCTCGCCCACGCTTATTCCGCGGGCGCTGCGTGCATCTCCGGATGCGCGGCGTAGTGCTCGGTGGTGCCGAGCTTGCTGGCCGCAAACAGGCCGGCCGCCGTCACGGCATAGGCGAACGCAACCGCGGGCGTAACGCCGAAGCCGCCGCCGATGCCGACGGCCTCGCCGTGCATGAAACCGAAGTAGGTCAGCACTGCACCGACCAGCGCAAAGGCCGAGGCCTTCTCGAAATCGCGTTCGATGATGAAGACACCGATCGCGCCCAGGATGAGGCCGCCGAGAATGGAGCCGCCGCCCATGATCTCGAGCCCATGGTAGAACACGCCCTGTTGCGGCAGCGCGGCGATCGCGGCGGCCTTGACTGCATCGGCCTTGTCGGCGGCGAGCCCGCCGACGCTGGTCGCTGCCATCATGGTCGAGCCCAGCATCGTGTCGATCTGGAGCTTGGCCCAGGCGGCAAGATGCGGGGTCAGCGCCAGCACGATCGCGGGCGCGTGCTTGACCGGCGTGGTCTGAAACGCCTGCGCGCCGATGAGCATACCGATGTAAAGCAGGATCGGCGAGATCGCGACCACGGGCACAAGCGCCAGCAGCACCGAGATGATGCCGAACCAGGCCAGCACCACCACCATGATGCCGGTCGCAGCCGAGTAACCGATGCGGCCGCCCATCGCCTTCCAGCCGGGATGGCCGATATAGACGGCGTTGATGAAGGGATTGCCCATCATACAGCCGATCAGGCTGACGACGCCGTCGGCGGTCAAGACGCGCGTGGTCGGATATTCGTCGCCGGCAGCCTCCGCGCTCTCGACATTGTCCATGGCCTCGACGAGGTCATAGATGCCGAACGGAATGGCCGTGACCAGGATGACGCCGAGGAATTCGAAGCCGGAGAAGACGTAGCCTACCGCCGGGATCGGCACCGAGAAGCCGAAATTCGCAAAGGCATCGCCGACGCCCTTGACGCTCAATCCACCCAGACCAAGGCCGAACAGGTTCGAGCCCCAGGCGATGATCATGCCGGCGGCGATGGCGACGAGTCCTGCGGGAATGCCGCGCCAATATTTCACGCCGCCGAACCAGCTCACCAGGATGATGGCGAAGCAGACCAGACCGATCTGCGGCGTCATGTACATCTCGAGCGCCGGCCGCATCGAAATGAAGGTGACGGAGACGCCGGCAAGCGTGCCGAGCAGCGCCGCGCGCGGCGTGATCCTGCGGATGAACGGCGCGATGAAGCCGCCGATCATGAGGATGAAGCTCTGGAAGAACACCCAGACGAGGCCGGCCGACCAGCCCTTGAGCGGATCACCGGTCTTGATCGTGATCGGCAGCATGATCACGAAGGTGACGATGAACATGTGCGGCACGCTGACGCCCGAAGGCAGCGCGCAGACGTCGGTGCGGCCGGTCTTCTGCGCGAGGCGATAGGCGAGGAACGCGTAGTAGAAGGTCGACAGGCACATCATCAGCCCGAGCGCGGGCAGGATGCGGCCGAACACGAGACTGTCCGGCATCTTCAGCACGAAACGAAGCAGGCCCGTGAGCACCAGCATGTTGACGAGGATGTTGGTGCCGAAGCCGAAAAACGCGTTCCAGTCGCCCGATGTCCATAGTGCCGGCTTGAACTCGGACTTGCCGGCCGTCCCCGTCAATGTGCTCATGATATCACCCCTATGTGGTCGAAACCTTCATTGCCTCCAAGACTGCGGCTGAGCTAGCTACCCAGCCGAAGATGCCGCCCTGGGCCTTGATCATCTTCAGGCCCATCTCGTGAAATTCGGGGAAGTAGGATGCGCAGCCGTCAGAGATGACGACGCAGCGATAGCCGCGGTCATTGGCTTCGCGCACGGTGGTGTTGACGCACACTTCCGTCGTGACACCGCACACCAGAAGATTCTCGATGCCGTATTTCTCCAGCACGTCCGTGAGCTCGGTGGCGTAGAACGCGCCTTTGCCGGGCTTGTCGATCACGACCTCGCTGTCGAGCGGATAGAGTTCGGGGATGATGTCGTGGCCGGCCTCGCCGCGAATGAGAATGCGTCCCATCGGGCCGGGATCGCCGATGCGAAGGCTCGGCGCGCCGCGCTCGACCTTCGCCGGCGGCGCATCGGAAAGGTCGGGCAGATGGCCCTCGCGGGTGTGAACCACCAGCATGCCGGTATCGCGCGCCGCCTTGAGCAGCGCGCCGATCGGCTTCACCGCGCGCGCAAGCTGGCTGACGTCATTGCCGAGTGTCTCGCCGAAGCCGCCGGGCTCCATGAAATCGCGCTGCATGTCGATGATAACGAGCGCCGTGCTCGCCCAGTCGAGCTTGATCGGCTCGGGCTCGGCGCTGATGACGCCCGGTGTCGGCTTGGTTGAGTTCAACATGACTCAAGGCCCCCGCGAGAACTCTCTTTGCCAGGAGTTCTGCAAGCGCCGTGCCATTGTGTACAATGGCGATCGGGCGTGCAGCGCGGAGAAATTTGCTGCACTGTCAGAATGTTATGAGACGAGCGCGCGTCTGCTTATTCGCTGTGCGACGGCTTTGCGACGTGCATTTGCCCAAAGGATGAGCGGTAACGAAGCTCGCTTTTTTAGCGGGCAGCATCTCCATACAGCCGCCGATACTCCTGCTCGTAGGGCGCGTAGGAGTCCTTGAGCGTCGCCATATTCAGCAGCATGGTCGCCACCACCGCGCCCGCCTTGTCGAACACGCGCGTCTTCACCCAGGCGCTCTCGGTGCGCCGGCTGCCGGACAGCGCGACCACCTCGCGCTCGACTTCATACTCTTCGTCAACGAAGAGCGGACCCTTCACCAGCCGGATCTCCTGGTCGGCAAACAGGCCGACGGCCGGCCCCTTCGCCGGCAACGGCTCGTCCTTGGAGCGGTACTGGAACAGCACGCTCAACATCTCCATCGGGATGATGGCCCTGCGCCACGGATTGTCGGTGCCCGAGTAGTAAAGCGAGTTCTCGGTGATGACAGCGAGCTTCTGTCGCAACGAAAACGGATAGAGGTCGCCCATGTTCTGGTCGAACGCCATCCGCACCGCCTGACGCCTGCTCGTCTGCGCCACCTTCACGTCACGCAGGATCACGGGGTCGGTGAGCGGCTTGAGCTCGCCGAGACGGGTCTCAAGCGCGGTCGCGACCGGCGCATCGTCAACCGACGCAGTGCCGCGCAACACCTCGGTGCCGTCGCGCTTCACCATCTGGACCTGGCACTGGCGCGTCCCAGGCAGCGGCTTCGACAGGATCGCCTGCACCTCCTCGCCCTCGTAGCAGACGCTGCGATAATGCGCGGAGAGGCAGCCGCTCTCGAACCAGGCTTGTCCCCACAGCCGCTCACCGAGCGGGGCGAACTGGCTGAAATGCGTCGGGCCCTCGATGGTGCCGCCCTTGAAGCCGAGCTTCTGCGCGGTGGCATCGTCATGGATCGAGGCGTGCGCGTCATAGACCTGCGCGTGGAGCATCTGGCGCGGCTGGCGCCACGGGCCGATCAGCGCTTCGGCGGTCTCGGTGATCTCGGTATTGAACGCGTTTGCCATCACAAACTCCTTCACAGGCAGCCATGACTAGCAGGAGCGCCACGGATGCGGCTAGCCGTATTGACTTCGGCGACCCATGCTCTTGACTGCCTCATCCTGCTTCGCAAGTCGCCGCTCTTTCCGCGGCGCAAAATTCCCGCCAGACCAAGAAAAACAAGGACACCCGAAATGACGCTGATGCAGGTCGAGCTGGACGACAAATACCGGCTCGAATCGAGGCGGATCTTCCTGTCCGGCACACAAGCTCTGGTCCGCCTGCCCATGTTGCAGCGCGAACGCGATCGGCTCCAGGGGCTCAACACCGGCGGCTTCATCTCCGGTTATCGCGGTTCCCCGCTCGGCATGTACGATCACGCGCTGTGGCGCGCGAAGTCGCACCTCCAGCAGCACGACATCGCCTTTGTCCCTGGCCTCAACGAAGACTTAGCTGCAACCGCGGTCTGGGGCAGCCAGCAGGTCGGCCTGTTTCCGGGCGCCAAGGTCGATGGCGTGTTCGGCATCTGGTACGGCAAGGGCCCCGGCGTCGACCGCTCGGTCGATGCGCTCAAGCACGCCAACGCGGCCGGCACCTCGCTCAATGGTGGCGTGCTGGCGCTCGCCGGTGACGACCATGGTTGCCAGTCGTCGACGCTGGCACATCAGAGCGAGCAGGTGTTCGCGGCGGCGCTGATCCCCGTGATCAATCCGGCCACGCTCCAGGACTATCTCGACCTCGGTCTCTATGGCTTTGCGCTGTCGCGCTTCTCCGGTTGCTGGGTCGGCTTCAAGGCGATCAGCGAGACCGTGGAGAGCTCGGCCTCAATCTATAGCGATCCTGAACGTATCCAGATCAAGCTGCCCGATGATTTCGAGATGCCGCCCGGCGGCCTCAACATCCGCTGGCCCGATCCGCCGCTGGAGGCGGAGCGGCGCCTGTTCGGCCCGAAGATGGCCGCGGTGCAGGCCTTCGCCCGCGCCAACCAGCTCGATCGCATCGTTCTCGACTCCAAGCCCGCGCGGCTCGGCATCGTCGCGACCGGCAAGGCCTATCTCGATCTGCGCCAGGCGCTCGCAGACTTGGGCATTACCGACAAGGACGCGCAGGATCTCGGCCTTCGCATCTACAAGGTCGCATTGACCTGGCCGCTGGAGGAAAGCGGCGCCAAGCGTTTCGCCGAAGGCCTTCAGGACGTGCTGGTGGTCGAGGAGAAGCGTGGCTTCATCGAAGACCAGCTGATGCGCATCCTCTACAATATCGATGCGTCGAAGCGGCCGACCGTCACGGGCAAGCGCGACGAGAGCGGCGCAGCGCTGCTGCCGAGCGAGGGCGAGCTGACGCCGACCATCGTTGCGGGCGCGCTGGTGGCGCGGCTGCGCAAGCTCGGTCATCACAGCCCGGTGCTGGAGCAGCGCCTGGCACGGCTCGAGGCGTTTGACAGTCCCGCCACCACCACCACGCAGATCAAGCTCGCGCGCACGCCGTTCTTCTGCTCGGGCTGCCCGCACAACACCTCGACGCGCGTGCCGGAGGGCAGCCGCGCCATGGCCGGCATCGGCTGCCACGGCATGGCCCTGAGCATGCCGACCCGCCGCACCGACCTGATCTCACATATGGGCGCCGAGGGCGTGAACTGGATCGGCCAGTCGCCCTTCACCACCGAGCAGCATATTTTCCAGAATCTCGGCGACGGCACCTACACCCATTCCGGGCTTCTCGCCCTTCGCGCGGCTTCCGCCGCCGGCATCAACATCACCTACAAGATCCTCTACAACGACGCCGTCGCGATGACCGGCGGCCAGCCGGCCGAAGGCGCCTTCAACGTCGCGCAGATCGCGCATCAGGTCTGGGCCGAGGGCGTCAAGCGCCTTGCGATCGTCTCGGACGATCCCGCCAAGTACCCTGAAGGCAATTACTTCCCGCAAGGCGCGACCATCCATCATCGCCGCGAGCTCGACGCCGTGCAGCGCGAGCTGCGCGACATCAAGGGACTCACGGTCGTGATCTACGACCAGACCTGCGCCGCCGAGAAGCGCCGCCGCCGCAAGCGCGGGCTCTATCCCGATCCCGCCAAGCGCGCCTTCATCAACGAGCTCGTCTGCGAAGGCTGCGGCGATTGCTCGCAGGCCTCCAACTGCGTCTCGGTGCAGCCGCTGGAGACCGAGTTCGGCCGCAAGCGCCAGATCGACCAGTCCAACTGCAACAAGGATTTTTCCTGCGTCGAGGGCTTCTGCCCGAGCTTTGTCACCGTGCATGGCGGTTCGCTGAAGCGGATGAAGACGTCAGCGGTGGACTCCGGCCAGCTGTTCGCCGATCTGCCGTTGCCGCCCGCGCGTGAGCTTGATGGACCCTACAACATCCTCGTCACCGGCATCGGCGGCACCGGCGTCATCACCATCGGCGCGCTGCTCGGCATGGCCGCCCATGTCGACGGCCGCGGCTGCTCGGCGCTGGATTTCACCGGCCTGTCGCAAAAGAACGGCGCGGTGATGAGCCATGTCCGCATCGCCCCGAAGCCGGAGGACATCTCGGCCGTCCGCATCACCACCGGTGGCGCCGACGTCATTCTGGGCTGCGACATGATCGTCTCGGCCGGCCCCACCGCGCTCAGCCGCGCCGAGCGCGGCGTGACCAGGGCCTATATCAACGCCGATTTGCAGCCGACCGCGAGTTTCGTGCAGAACCCCGATCTCGATTTCGAGATGGGCACGATGCAGACCGTGCTGCGCGACGCCGTCGGCGACAAGAACCTCGACATCATCGACGCCACAGGCATTGCCTCGGCGTTGATGGGCGACAGCATCGCAACCAATCCCTTCATGCTCGGCTTCGCCTTTCAGAAAGGCGCGATCCCGCTGTCGCTGGAGGCCCTGCTCCGCGCCATCGAAATCAACGGCGCCGCAATCGAGATGAACAAGCTCGCCTTCACCTGGGGACGGCTGGCCGCTCACGACATGTCGCGGGTCCGCAGCGTGCTGCAATTCAAGAGCCGCGCCTCCGCGCCGACAAAGTCGCTCGACGACGTCATCGCGACCCGCGCGGAGTTTCTGACCGGTTATCAGGACCAGGCCTATGCCGACCGCTATCTCGCGGCCGTTGCCAGGGTGCGCAAGGCGGAAACCGCCGCCTCGCCCGCGTCCTCGGAGCTGACCGAAGCTGTTGCCAAAAACCTGTTCAAGCTGATGTCCTACAAGGACGAGTACGAGGTCGCGCGGCTCTACACCGATGGCAGCTTTGCCAAGAAGGTCTCGGAGAAATTCGACGGCGATTTCTCGCTGAAGTTCTACCTGGCTCCGCCGATCTTCGCGCAGCGCGACAAGACCACCGGGCATCTTCAGAAGAAAGAGTTCGGCGGCTGGATGATCCACGTCTTCCGTGGTCTCGCAAAACTCAAGTTCCTGCGCGGCGGCGCGTTCGATCCGTTCGGCCGCACCGAGGAGCGCCGGACCGAGCGGAAGCTGGTTGAGGATTATCTTGGGATGATCGATCAGCGGATGGCCGGGCTCAAGGCTGAGCAGATCCCGCTGCTGGCACGGCTCGCGCGCGTGCCGGAGACGATCCGTGGATTCGGCCATGTCAAGGAGGCCAACGTCAAGCTGGCGGCGGCCGAGAAAGCGCGGCTGGAAGCGGAGCTGGAGAACAGCCGCTTTGCGGCGGCGGCGGAGTAGCAGATAGAGCGCGAGCTCTCTCCCAGTCATTGCGAGGAGCCCTTGCGACGAAGCAATCCAGACTGCCTCCGCGGAACGATTCTGGATTGCTTCGCTTCGCTCGCAATGACGGGGATATAGCGGAGACGACAATCAGGCGGTTGCCGTCGCAGCACTCGCCGTCACCGCCCCCTCTGCCAGATGCCTTCCCGCGATATACCCGAACGTCAGCGCCGGCCCGAGCGTGATCCCGGGCCCCGGATAGTTGCCATTCATGATCGAGCCCATGTCGTTGCCGCAGGCGTAAAGACCCGCGACCGGCGTGTCATCTTCACGAAGTACGCGCGCCTGGGCATCCACCTTCATGCCGATCGCGGTGCCGAGGTCGGCTGGATAGATGCGTAGGGCAAAGAACGGTGCGCGCACGATCGGGGCGACGCACGGGTTGGGCTTGTGAGCGGCATCGCCGAGATGACGTTGATAAGTCGTGCTGCCGCGGCCGAATTCGGGATCGCGGCCCTCCTTCGCGCCTTCGTTGTAGCTCGCAATCGTCGCCGCGAGTGTTGACGGCTTGACGCCGATCTTGGCCGCGAGCTGCATGACATCCGGCGCTTCGATCAACTCGCCGCTCGCCACATAGCGCCGAATACTCCGCGTAAACGGCTTGATGCGGCCGAGACCGTAGCTCCACAGGAACTCGCGGTCGCAGATCAGGTAGAACGATCGATCCGGCTCGCCGTCGCCGTCGCGCAGCATGGCGAGCACGAATTCATGGTACGACAGCGCCTCGTTGACGAAGCGCCGGCCGGCCGCGTTGACGGCAATCACGCCGGGCTTGGCACGGTCGGTCACCGTATGCGGAAAGACGTCGCGGCTGCCATCGGCGCGGCGGAACAGCGAGGCCGGCACCCAATAGGCCGGGCTCGTCGCGTCCGTGTTGAGCGCAGCACCGGCCGTCGCCGCAAGCCGAAGGCCGTCGCCAGTGCCTGCTGTGCTGGTTGCCGAGACGAAGCCGGCCGCAGGCGGGAAGAAGCGCTTGCGCAAAACGGCATCGTGCGAGAAGCCGCCGGCCGCCAGCACCACGCCACGGCGCGCGGCGATCAGGCGGTCGCGGGCGCCGTGGCGGATCACCACGCCGCTAACGCGCTCGCTTTGCATCGACAAATCCTCGACGTCGGCGCTGAAGAGAATCTCGACCTGCCGTGCCAGCAGTGACGCGAAAAGTCGCGCAGCGAGCGCATTGCCGAGATGCAGCGTCGTGCCACGCGGGCTGCGCAGCCGCTGCAACGCGTATTCGGAAACGAGCCGCGCTGCGCGCAGGGTCGAACGCAGCGATTTGCCGATCCGCCGCAGATGCGGGATGTCGAGCCGGTTGACCATCATCCCGCCGAACAGCGTGAACTCCGGCAACGGCGCGCGCAGCCGCGCAAAGCCCTCGCCCAGCCGCGTGCCGTCAAAGGCAACCGGCTCCAGCACGCGCCCGCCTGATGTCGCGCCCAGCCGCTCCGGATAGTAATCCGGATAGGCCTTCACCGGCTGCAGTCGCACCTCGGTATTGGCTTCGAGCCAGGCGACCGCCTCCGGCCCGCGCGCGAGGAAGGCGGCGCGCAGACCCGCATTGGCGGGCTCCGGCACCGTGCTTGCGAGATACTGGACGGCGTCGGTGACGCTGTCGGCGAGCCCCGCCTCTTTCATCTTGGGATTGGCGGGGATCCAGACCATGCCGCCGGACCAGGCGGTGGTGCCGCCGACGAACGCCGTCTTCTCGATCACAAGGACGCGCAGCCCTTCGGCCGCGGCAACGGCGGCTGCCGTCATACCACCGGCACCGGCGCCGATGACGATCACATCGTAGATCTCATGCACCGGCATCATGCGGCAGGCTTCCGGGAGCGAGGCATGACACCGTCATACCTCGCCCGCGGGCTCGCAGCTAGCGGGCCGGCTTCCGCTCGATCGGGTCGATGTCGATCGCCCGCAGGCGACCGAGCCGCAGCACGTCCATGGCGAGCCGCCGGCCGATCCGGTCGCGGTCGAGCACGCGGATCAGATCATCGACGCCGTTGATCTCGACACCGTCGAGCTTGATGACGACGTCGCCGGGCAACAGGCCGGCCTTGGCCGCCGGACCATCAGGCTCGATCTGCATCAGCAGCGCGCCCATCTTGTTCTCGACGCCGGCCAGCACCGCGTGCCGCCGCGGGACCGGCGCGGTCTGTCCGGCAACGCCGATGAAGGCGCGTCGGACATAGCCGTGGCGGATGATCTCCGACAGCACGAACTGCGCCGTATTGCTGGCGACTGCAAAGCAGATGCCTTGCGCGCCGTTAATGATGGCGGTGTTGATGCCGATCACCTCGGCATTCGACGACACCAGCGGCCCGCCCGAATTACCCGGATTGAGCGCGGCATCGGTCTGGATCACGTCCTCGATCGTACGTCCGCTCACCGAGCGGATCGAGCGCCCCAGCGCCGAGACCACGCCGGCGGTCACGGTCGATTCGAAGCCGAGCGGATTGCCGATCGCGATCACAAGCTGGCCGCGCCGCAAGGTCTGGGAGTTGCCGAGCGCGGCATAGGGCAAGTCGCGCACGCCGTTGGCGCGCAGCAGCGCAAGGTCGGTGTCGGGATCGACGCCGAGCACCCGGGCGTCGCCGACATGGCCCTCGACATCCCGCAGGCGAATCTCTTTCGATGAGCCGACCACGTGGCTGTTGGTGAGGACCAGCCCGTCCGGCGAGATCACGATGCCCGAGCCGAGCCCGCCGCGCTCGCGGCCGTTCGGCACCTTGGGCCCGGTCTCGACGCGCACGACGGCAGGACCGACGCGGTCGGTGACGTCGATCACGGCATTGGAATAGGCGTCCAGCAACGGCTGATCGTTGACGGGACCGCGATCACCGGGGGCGGCCGACAGGCCGGCCGCGGAAACATCCGAGGTAAAATCCAACATGGCAAATATTCCTTTGGGCCAGTCAGATGGTTACCCGGCGTCGCTCCCGCAAGACCGCTAGTCGCCCGCGCCGGTCACCCTTGCACGCATGCCTTGCACGGTTTCCGTCGAGACCGGGGCCGCGGCATTGCCCCAGCTGTTGCGGACATAGGTGACCACGGCCGCGATCTGCGCGTCGTTCAGCCGGTAACCGAGCGAAGGCATTGCGGGCGAGGTCGGCGTTATATCGGTCGCCGCGGCGCGGCCGCCACCGATGATGATGTGGATCAGGCTTGCGGGATCGTCCTGGGTCGTCACCACATTGCCGGCGAGCTTCGGAAACATGCGCTCGACGCCTGCACCGTTGCGCATATGGCAGGCGGCGCAAGTGTCCACGAAGATCGCCTCTCCCACCTGCATGCGCGGATCGGAAGCCGGCAGCGGCGCAGGTGCGGCGGGCCCGGCCGCGCCGCGTTCCTTCAAATAGACCGCGATCGCCTTCAGGTCGGTGTCAGGCATGTGCGAGGTCGAGTTCTCGACCACGTCCTTCATCGGGCCACTGGCGAGACTAAAGCGCGCCTGCCCGGTCTTCAGATATTGCACGATGTCGTCGACGGTCCATTTGCCCAGGCCGGCCTGCGTATCATTGGTGATATTGGGCGCGGTCCAGTTGTCGATCTGGTTGCCTTGCAGATATTTGTCGTCCTTGCTCGCACCGAGCGCATTGAACGGCGTGTGGCAGGCACCGCAATGGCCGAGTCCCTCGACGAGATAGGCGCCGCGATTGAACTCGTCCGAGCGCCTGGGATCAGGCTTGAACTCGCCCGGCGTGAAGAACAGCATGTTCCATCCGATCATCGACATGCGGATGTTGAACGGGAACGGCAGGGTGTTGCGGTTGACGTGGTTCTCGACCGGCGGCAGCGTGCGCAAATATGCGTAGATCGCATCGAGATCGTCGCGCGTCACCTTGGTGTAATAGGGATAGGGAAAGGCCGGATAGAGGTAAGTGCCGTCCGGTCGCCTGCCGTCGTGCATGGCGCGCGCAAAGTCGTTCGCAGACCAGCTCCCGATCCCGGTGGCATCATCGGGCGTGATGTTCGCGGTCGTGATAGCGCCAAAAGGGGTCTGCAACGCGAGCCCGCCGGCGAAGGGCCGGCCGCCCTTGGCGGTGTGGCAGGCAACGCAATCGCCGGCGATCGCGAGCGCCTTGCCGCGCGCGACATCGACATAGGAGTCGGGATCGGCCGCGGCGCCGCCGATCGCGAGCAGCGGCAGCAACAGGATCAGATGGCGCAGCCGCACGATACGCTCCAACCTCATGGCCGCACCAGCGCGCCGGGCGACTTCAGATAGTTGAAGATCGCGTCCAGCCCCCAATAGGTCAGCGCACCGACCGTCCCGGTCGGATTGTAGCCGGCATTCTGCGGAAACGCGGAAGCACCCATCACGAACACATTGGGCACGTCCCACGATTGCAGATACCGGTTGAGCACGCTGGTCTTGGGATCGTTGCCCATGACAGCGCCGCCGGTGTTGTGCGTCGTCTGGTACGGCACGACGTTCCAGGGCACGTTGAGACGATTGACCTGGGTCGTCTTCGCACCCATCGCTTTCGCAATCTCGTCACAGCGCTCGGCCATCCAGTTGGCCATCTTCTGCTCGTTCGGCTGATAGTCGAAGGTCATGCGCATCAAGGGGCGGCCGAGCGGATCCTTGTAGGTCGGATCGAGATCGAGATAGTTGTTGCGGTAGCTCATCACGCTGCCCTGCGCGCCGACATTGGCGACACGCTGATAGGTGTCACGCACGGCCTTCTTCCAGGCGCTGCCCCAGGTCGGCGTGCCCCTGGGCGTCGGGTGATAGCGAATCGGCCTTCCATTGGTATGGGCACAGGTGATCGAGGCGCCGCCGACGAAACCATGCGGGCCGTGGTCGAAATTGTCGCTGTTGTAGTCGTCGAGTGCAGCGCCAAGCGAACCTGCGGCCGCGAACGGATTGAACTTCACGTTTTCGAAGATCGCCGTTGAACCGGAGCCGGTCTGGTAGGCATAGTTGCGGCCGACCACACCTTCATTGCTCGCGGGATCATAAGGCTTTCCGATGCCGGACAGCAGTAGCAATCGCACATTGAACAGGCCGTAGGCGCAGACCAGCACAAGGTCGGCCGGCTGCTCCCACTCCTCGCCACTGGCATCGACATAGGTGACACCGGTCGCCATCTTGCCATCGGCGGCGAGATTGACCTTGGTCACCTCGCATTCGGTCCGCGCTTCGAAGGTCGGCTCGCGGATCAGCGCAGGCAGCACGCAGGTCTGCGGTGACGATTTCGAATAATTGGCGCAGCCGAACCATTCGCAGAAACCGCAATAGGTGCATGGCGCCATGCTGCAACCGTACGGATTGGTGTAGGCCACCGAGATGTTTGCCGATGGCCGGGGGAACGGATGCAGCCCCATATTGGCGGCAGCCTTGGTAAACAGCTCCTGCTGATAGCCCTGCTTCAGTGGCGGCGTCGGATATTCGCTGGCACGCTGCCCCTCGAAGGGATTGCCGCCCGGCTGGATCGCGCCCTTGATGTTGCCGGCCTTGCCCGAGATGCCGGCGACACGCTCGAACTTGTCATAGTAGGGCTCGAGCTCGTCGTAGCTGACGGGCCAGTCCTGGATGTGATTGCCCTCGGGCAGGATCTTCTCGCCGTAGCGCTCGATCATGTGGCTGCGGATGCGGAAATCGTCGGGCAGGAAGCGCCAGGTCTGGCCGTTCCAGTGCATGCCCGCGCCGCCGACCCCATTGCCTGGCAGGAAGCTTCCCCACCGCCTGATCGGCAATGCCGTCTGCGACGGATTGTTGCGCATGGTCAGGGTTTCCTGCTTCGGGCGCAGGAAGAGATCGTGACGCACGGCATAGCGCAGCTCGTCGGCAGCGGTGCCGATGTTGAAGTCCGCCGCCGTGTCCCGCCATGGTCCGCGCTCGATCGCGACCACGTCGAGGCCGGTACGCGAAAGCTCATAGGCCAGGATCGAGCCGGTCCAGCCGAGGCCGACGATGACGACATCCTTGCGAGGAAGACGGCGAACCATCAGCGCTCTCCCCAGGCCGGACGGCCCTGCATGCCGACCGGCGGCAGGGTGTAGGGCTGGTTCGGCTTGTCGATGACATCGCGGAAGTCGTATCGCACGCCAGGGAATCCAACGAGCTTCCAGCCTGCCATGTCGCGATTACCGCCGTAGATCGGGTCGGCGAAATAGCCTTCCATGGTGTTGGCGTAGATCGCGTTGAACAACATTCTGCTGGAGAAGTTCGGCAGTTGAACCTCACCCTTCTCCAGGCCTCCGATCAGCTTGTCCTGCTCATCCGCATCGAGCTGGACGAATCTGCGGTTGAACGTCGTCGTGCAGTAGGCGTCGAGCGCGGCCAGTCCCAGCCGGTATTGCTGGCGCGGCGTCAACGGCGATTGCAGACCTTGCGACGGCAGCGGATTTGGCGGGAATGGCCCCTGCATATAGAGCCAGTCATGCCCTCCATACGGGCCCATGAGCTGCCGATCGATGAACGTGGTGACGCCAGCGTCCTTTGCCCCGGCGCCAAGTTCGTCGGTCGGAATCAGCCGGTCCACGAAGGCATCGACCGTGGCCGCTTCGTTGGCGGTGAAGAAGAGATAGCCGCCGGGCAGGACCGGTGAGACCGGATAGGCCTCGTTCGGCTTCCAGGGCAGCACTTTTGTGATCACGCGTGCGCTGACACCCGAGGTCGTGACCAGGAGAGATGCGGTCGCAAGCAGAGCGCGACGCGTAACACCGCGATGGGGGCGATCTGCGTTCCACTCAGGGATAGACGTGTTCGAACGCCGGGGATCGTCAGGTTTCATCGCCGTCTCCCGGGACTGTCGTCCCCACGGTGGTATGCATAATCATCAACTTCAACGCGACACGCCTCTTGGCGTCCCCCCACGTGCCCGCACGGGATCGAGCAGCGACCAGTCGCCGTCCGGCAGCACATAACCCTTGGGGAACGGCGCGCGAAGCTCGAGCCCGAGCGAACGCAGCACGCGATCATCGCGGTAATAGCATTGCAGGACGACGCGGACGAGTGTTGCGGGAGCAACGCCGCCGCGCTTGCGAAACTCCTGCGCCACCGCATCGCGCCTGGTGGCATCGAGTTCGGCGAGGGGTTGCCCAGCCAATAGCGCCAGATGGTTCAGCGCCGCTACCACCAATTTGGTATCGCGGCCGAGCGTCGCCAGCATATCGGCCTGGATCGCGGGATCGTCGGCGCCGGGCACCTCGTACTCGTCGCTGGCGGGCACGATCATCGCGGCGATGGTGCGGAGATCGTCGCGCTGGGCGCGCGTGAGCTGTTCACTTTCGGACATGACGGCCTCAATCGAACAAGTTTGCGAGGCGCTGCTTCATCTGGTCGGCGATGTAGAGCGCAAGGGCCTGGATGGTGGAGGTCGGGTTCACCCCGCCCGAGGTGACGAAGATGCTGCCGTCCACGATGAAGAGGTTCTTCACATCGTGCGAGCGGCCCCATTCGTTGACGACGGAACGTCCGGGATCGGTGCCCATCCGCGCCGTGCCGAGCAAATGCCAGCCGCCCCAGGGGATCGGAGAGTTGATGCAGATGTCGGTCGCACCGGCCGTTTCCAGAACCTCGCGACCGCGGGCGAGCGCATGCTCCATCATCTTCCGGCTATTCTCGCTGATCGTGTAGTCGATCCTCGGCGCCGGAATACCGTGGCTGTCCTTCAGGACCGGATCGAGCGTGACCTGGTTGTGCTCCTCCGGCAGGTCCTCACAGATTGCCGAGAACCCCAGCCGATGGCCGTTGAGCTTGCGGAACACGCGGTGATGATCCGCGCCCCACGGCAAAATGCCCCTCTGCTCGCTGACGACGGCCTCGAACACCGGCCCGGCGCCGCGCACGAACTGGACGCCATAGCCGCGAACGAAGCCGCGCGAGAGGTCCGTATCGTACCACTCCTTGCTCCACAGGCAGGTCGGCGGCGCGCGATTGCTGTCGGTGGGCTCCTTCACATAGCCGTAGATCTGCGCATAGGGGTGGAACATCAAATTCTTGCCGACAAGGCCCGACGAATTGGCGAGGCCATCCGGGAAGCGGTTAGATTTCGAGTTGAGCAGCAACCGCGGCGTGCCGACGCCATTGCAGGCGATGATGACGACATGCGCCGGCTGAAACTGCTCGGTGCCGTCCTTGTCGTAATAGACCACGCCCGTGGCCATGCCGTTCTCGTCGGTGGTGATCTCGCGCACCCGGCAATGAGTGCGCAGCTCGACACCGGCGCGGACCGCTTGCGGCCAATAGGTGATGTCGGTCGAGGATTTGGCGCCTTGCGCGCAGGCCGGCGTGCAATGGCCGAGATTGATGCAGCGCGCCCGGCCCTCATAGTCTGTGGTCGCAACCGTCGTGTCCGACGGCCACCAGTGCCAGCCGAGCTTGTTCATGGCCTTGCCGATGATGGCACCGGACAATCCCATCGGCTGCTGCGGCATCGGTGGATGCGTCAGCGGCGACAGCGGATCGCCTGACAGCCCCGACGTGCCCATGATGCGGTCGTTCTCTTCGAAGAACGGCGTCAGCGCGTCGTAGTCGATCGGCCAGTCGTCGGCGACGCCGTCGAGCGTCTTCACCTTGAAATCGGAGGGATGCAGCCGCGGCCAGTGCGCGGTGTACATCACCGTCGAGCCGCCGACGGCATTATAGTTGACCACCTTGATCGGCGAATTGTCGTCGTTGATCGGATAGTCCTCAGGCCGGCCGCGGACGTTGGGACTCGACGACCACTCGCCGTAGAACTTGGCCTCCCAGTCCCGGCCCGTGCTGGGATATTCCGCCGGGTTCATCCAGCCGCCCTGCTCCAGGCAGAGGATATGCATCTTGGTCTCGGCCAGCGACCACGCCACCGCGGCGCCTGAAGCGCCGGCGCCGATGATCAGGACGTCCACGGGGTCTTTCATCGAAGCACTTTCCTCCCGCCCTCGCCGCTTCCCGGACGATTCGGCCACGCAACCTTTGTCTACAGCGCCGGACGATATGGGCAGAGTGCCCGGCGAGTAAAGGCTGGCGGGCGAATGTCGCACTTCGCTGGGCGCAGACCATTTGGTATCGCCCGATCCGGATGCTAGGAACGAGACGTCAGAGCCATCGATAGCGAGACCGCATGTCCTTCAGGAATTCATTTGCTGCCGCCCGCGCTTTCGCGCTTGTTTTGTTTCTCGCTCTGACCGGTGTCCTGGGCCTCTCCAGCCCGGCCTCCGCGCTGACGGCGGCTGCGACCGTCCGGGACGCCAATTCGATCCAGCTCGGCGATGTCACCTACCGCCTCGACGGCGTCGATGCGCCCGAACTGGACCAGGTCTGCATCGACGATCACGCCGATCCCTGGACCTGCGGCATCGAGGCCCGCGACCAGCTGGCGAAACTGATCAACAAGCGCTCTGTGCGCTGTGACGACGTCGGGCCGGAAAAGAGCTTTGGCAAGCGCCACCGCGCCATCTGCACGGCTGAAGGCGACAAGGTCAGCCTGAACGAGCAGCTGGTGAAACTCGGCTATGCCATCGCCCGCGAGCCGATCAAGGCGAACGTCAAGCCGGCTGCGGCGGACGCCAAGACGGCCTCCGCCGGCATCTGGAAGGGCTGCTTTGTTGCACCGCAGGAATTCCGCACCGGCAAGAAGGACGGCACGCTGCTCGGCGCGGCATGCCGGTCGGACCGCGACAAGGAGATCCGCGCGGCCCTGTTCCCGGACGACCTGACGATGCCGCCGAGCTGCGGCATCAAGGGCAAGCTCGCGGTGCGCGCCCGCGTCACCGGCAATATCGGCATCTATCATTTGCGGGGCTGCCCGAGCTATCCGGCGACAACCAAGCCGGACCGCTGGTTCTGCTCCGAGGACGACGCCCAGGCTGCCGGCTTCCGCAAGGCCTACAACTGCCGCCGGCCAAAGTGAACAAGTGGTTCACGCAGCCGTGAGTGGTAGCCGGAGACAGTATTGATCCGGAATTGAACTTCGTCGTGAGTTGCTGCACTTATGAACGTGCGCACGCGCTTTGCGCGAGCGCTTCCTTGGCAGACGATCCTCATCGGATTGTCTTTGCTCGGGCGTTTCCTCCCTAGACTTGGGCCGCTTGTCACAAACAAGCGGCTCTTCTTTTTTGTGCGCCCTACTTCCGCATTCATGCTCGCACTAGCGATGCATTTGCATGATCTGGTCCATCGGCGGCATGTTCTGGTTGAGGTGGCCCATGATCCAGACGGTGCCGCCGACCACCAGGAAGACGACCAGCAACCCGAAGGCCAGCGCCAGCACGTTGTTGGTGTTGTCGGGGCCGGTCGTGATGTGCAGGAAGAACACGAGGTGCACGCCCATCTGCGCGATCGCCAGCACGATCAGCGCGACGGGGATGGAGGGCTGCCAGACCAAGTCGGTGCCGGCAATAAAGAACGAGGTCGCCGTCAGCAGCAGCGCCAGGCCGAGGCCGACGACATAACCGATGATCCGCTCGCCGACGCTGTGTTGCTCTTCTTCGCCCGGTGCGAGGTCGTGGCCAACAGGTACGTGCGCCTGATCGCTCATACGCCACCTCCAAGCAAATAGACGACGGAGAACACCCCGACCCAGATGATGTCGAGCGCGTGCCAGAACAGCGCAAAGCACATCATCCGGCGCAAAACGTCGGCGCGGAAGCCTTTGGCAAAGACCTGGGCCATCATGGTGAGAAGCCAGAGCACGCCGGCGGAGACGTGCAGACCGTGGCATCCGACCAGCGAGAAGAACGCGGTCAGGAACGCGCTGCGCGACGGGCCGTAGCCGCGCGCGACGAGATCAGCGAATTCGCGGAACTCGATGACGAGGAAGATCAGGCCGAGCCCGCAGGTTACCGCCATGCCGAGATAGAACCAGAAGCGGTTGCGCACGTCGGCCGCGATACTGGCCATGCCGCAGGTGAAGCTCGATAGCAGCAGGCAGACCGTCTCGATCGCGACGTTCCGCTGCTCGAAGATCTCCGAACCCTTCGGGCCATCGGCGGTCTGGCTGACCAGCACCGCATAGGCCGCAAAGAAACAGGAAAACATCACGATATCGGAGAGCAGGAACACCCAGAAGCCGTAAGCGGTCACGATCCGCTTCGACGCGGGCCCGGGATGCTCGACGACGAGCCCGATGTGATGGGGATCGGCATGGGCGTGGCCAGCGGTTGCGGTCATCGACATCAGACCGCTCCCGCCATGCTGACGAGGCTGCGCCGCTCCTCGATATTGATACGGTCGATGCGAGCGACCTCATCGGCGGGAATGACGTATTCGTCATGGTCACGCCAGGCGAACACGACGAAGGTCGCAAATGCGCCGATGCCGCCCAGGATCACCATCCACCAGATATGCCAGATCAGCGCAAAGCCCATGATGGTGGCGAAGAAGGCGCAGATAAAACCGGTCGGCGAGTTCCGGGGCATCTCGATGTCGTGATACTCGGGCTCGTCGTGCTCCAGCGATTGCTGCTGGGCGCTGGCCTTCATGTCCCAATAGGCATCCTCGCCGCGGACATCGGGATGGAAGGCGAAGTTGAACACCGGCGGCGGCGACGAGGTCGCCCATTCCAGCGAGCGGCCGTCCCAGGGATCGCCGGTACGATCACGCAACGCCTCGCGGTTGCGGATGCTGACCACGAGCTGCATGATCTGGCAGATCACGCCGATCGACAGGATCAGCATGCCGAACGCCGCAATGAACATCCATGGACGCCAGGCCGCGACGTCGTAATGCTGCAGGCGCCGGGTCATGCCCAGCATGCCGGCGATGTAAAGCGGGAGGAAGGTGACGTAGAAGCCGAGGAAGGTGAACCAGAACGCCAGCTTGCCCCAGCGCTCGTCGAGCCGGAAGCCGAACGCCTTTGGAAACCAGTATTCGAAGCCGGCGAAGGCGCCGAACAGCACGCCACCGATGATGACGTTGTGGAAGTGCGCCACCAGGAACATGCTGTTGTGGAGCATGAAGTCGGCAGGCGGCACCGCGACCAGCACGCCCGTGAGGCCGCCGATGATGAAGGTGACCATGAAGCCGACCGCCCACAGCATCGGGGTCGCGAAGCGGATGCGGCCGCCATACATCGTGAACAGCCAGTTGTAGATCTTCACCCCCGTCGGCACTGCGATGACCATGCTGGCGATGCCGAAGATGGCGTTGACGTCGGGCCCCGCGCCCATCGTGAAGAAATGATGCAGCCAGACCATGAACGAGATCACGCAGATCGCCATGGTGGCCAGCACCATCGAGCGGTAGCCAAACAGCGCCTTGCCTGAGAAGGTCGATACCACTTCAGAGAAGATCCCGAAGGCCGGCAGCACGAGGATATAGACCTCCGGATGTCCCCAGGCCCAGATCAGGTTCATGAACATCATGACGTTGCCGCCGGCTTCATTGGTGAAGAAATGGAAGCCGAGATAGCGGTCGAGCAGCAGCATCGCGAGCGTGGCGGTGAGGATCGGGAAAGCCGCGACGATGAGGAGATTCGAGGCCAGCGTGGTCCAGCAGAACATCGGCATGCGCAGATAGTTCATGCCCTTGGTGCGCAGCTTCAGTACGGTGGTCACGAGATTGATGCCGGCAACCAACGTGCCGACGCCGGAGATCTGGAGCGACCAGGCGTAATAGTCGACGCCGACGCCCGGCGAGTAGGACAATTCCGACAGCGGTGGAAAGGCGAGCCAGCCGGTGCGCGCGAATTCGCCGACCACGAGCGAGAGATTGACCAGCAGCGCGCCGGTCGCGGTCAGCCAGAACCCGACCGAATTGAGCGTCGGAAACGCCACGTCGCGCACACCGAGCTGCAACGGCACGATCAAATTCATCAACCCGATCACGAACGGCATCGCCACGAAGAAGATCATGATGGTGCCGTGCGCGGAAAAGATCTGATTGTAGTGCTCCGGCGGCAGATAGCCTTGCGACTGATAGGCGACCGCCTGCTGGATCCGCATCATGATGGCGTCGCTGCCGCCGCGCAGCAGCATCACCGAAGCCAGCAGGATATACATGACGCCGATCCGCTTGTGATCGACGCTGGTGATCCATTCATGCCAGAGATAAGGCAGATGTCCCTTCACCACGACCCAGATCAGCACGCCGAGGATCGCGACCAGCACCACTGCGCCTGCGATCAGCGGAATGGGCTGGTCGAACGGGATGGCCGACCAGTCGAGCTTACCGAGCATCGTGGCCTCCACTGTGCGGCCGGCCTGCATCGGATAGCAGCTCCGGCCCCGGTCCCGGCGGAATGTGCTGGGTCGCGATCAGGTCGAACAGGCGGGGATCGTCCAGGCGAAAGGTCAGCCTGTTCTTCTCGGTGCCCTGCTGCATCAGCTTCTTGTAGCTGTCCTCGTTCAGCACGGCATCGGTCTTCGCCGTGGCCGCCACCCAATCCGGAAATGCGAGCGGCGAGATCACGTTGACGTCGAACATCATGTCCGGAAAGCCGTCGCCGGAGAAATGCGCCGACAGGCCCTTGAGCTTGCCTTCGTTGTCCGCGCGCAGGTTCAGCCGTGTCACCATGCCGTTCATGGTGTAGATCATGCTGCCGAGCTGCGGGATGAAGAACACATTCATCACGCTCGACGAAGTCAGCTGGAAATTCAGCTCGGCCCCGGCCGGCACCGTCAGCGTGTTGACGGTGGCGATGCGCTGGTCGGGATAGATGAACAGCCATTTCCAGTCGAGCGAGACGGCCTGTATCCGCACCGGACTGCCGGTCCCCGGCACCGGCGCTGCGGGATCGAGCCGGTGCGAGCCGATCCAGGCAACGCCGCCAAGCAGGATCACGGTGAGCGCCGGGATCGCCCACACCACCATCTCGACACGGCCGGAATAGACGAAGTCGGGCTGGAAGTGCGCCTTCGGATTGGAGGCGCGAAACCAGAACGCAAAGGCCAGGATCGCGATGATCGTCGGCACCACGATCGCGAGCATGATGAAGACGGAATCGACCAGGATGGTGCTGTTGGCGGCAGCCACCGGCCCTTGTGGATCGAGCAGATTCATCGGCAAGCCACAGGCGATTGGGAAACCCCAGGCGGGAGCCTAGCGCGGAAAAGCCCCCGCAACAAACGCAGTTGCGTGAAGACGGTTCCGTGATACGCCCGCTCGATCGCGCCCCGTGCCGCGCGGCGGCATGCAATTCCATGCGATGTCAATGACATCTACGCGGGACGGCCGGCCTTCTCACCTCCGTACTCCATTGCTAGTTTGCACGAAAATATCGGGATGAAACGACATGCAGGGCCCTGAGGACGATGCCGGCCTCGCCGGCAAGGTGGCGCTGATCAGCGGCGGCGGTGCCGCGGGCGACGGCATCGGCAACGGCCGCGCTGCAGCAATTCTGCTGGCGCGCGCCGGTGCAAACGTGCTGGTGGCCGATCGCGACCTCAAGCTCGCCGAACGCACCGTCGAGATGATCACGGCCGAAGGCGGCACAGCTGCGGCCCATGGTGGCGACATCACCAGCGAAGCTGACTGCAAGACACTGATTGAAGCGGCACTCGATCGCTGGAGCCGGCTCGACTTCCTCGACAACAATGTCGGCATCGGCAGCCGCGGCAGCGTGGTCGACGAGGCGCCGGAGCAATATCGCCGCGTCATGCAGGTCAATGTCGAGACCATGTTCCTGCTCTCCAAATACGCAATCCCTGCGATGATCCGAAGCGCCAAGGGCGGCGCGATCGTCAACATCTCCTCGATCTCGGCGCTGCGGCCGCGCGGGCTGACGACCTACACGACATCGAAGGCCGCGATCATCGGGCTCACGCGCGCCATGGCGGTCGATCACGGCCGCGACAACATCCGCGTCAATTGCATCTGTCCGGGACCGATGTACACGCCGATGGTCTATGCCCGCGGCATGAGCGAGCAGGCGCGCGCCAACCGCGCCAGGGCCTCGCTGCTCAAAACCGAAGGGACCGGCTGGGACGTCGGCCACGCCGTCAAATTCCTGCTCAGCAATTTTGCCCGCTACATCACCGGCCAGGTGCTGGTGGTGGACGGCGGCGTGACGCTGCAAGCGCCCGAACGTGAGTCACAAGAACACTGAGGAAACACACGATGGCCCGCCTGCCCTATCTCGAGCCCGATCAGGTCGCGCCCGAATATCGCGACATGCTCAAGCGCAACACCAATCTGCACAAGCTTCTCGTCAACTCGCCCGAGATGGCGCGCGCCTTCAACGGCATCGGCGGCTACATCCGCTTCAAGAGCAAGCTCGACCCGCGGCTACGGGAACTCGCGATCCTCCAGGTCGGCTGGATGGAAAAGTCGGAATACGAGTTCACTCACCACGTGAAGATCGGCAAGGAGTTCGGCGTCACCGACGAGGACATCGCCGGCCTGATGGCGGAGACCGAGGGCAGGTCGTCGAAGCTGGAGCCGCTGGCCAAGGTGATCCTGAAAGGTGCCCGCGAAATGGTGCGGGAGCTCGCGATGTCGGACTCGACCTTTGCCGAGATCAAGACACATCTTTCCGACGAGCACATGGTCGACCTCGTGCTCACCATCGCCTTCTATTGCGGCGTAGTACGTGTGCTCGCCACCATGAAGATCGACAACGAGCCTACTTACAAAGAGGTACTCCAGCAGTACCCCATCCCGGGAGTGAACTGACATGCGCTTGAAGGACAAGGTCGCAATCGTCGTCGGCGCAGGGCAAAGCCCCGGCGAAGGCATGGGCAATGGTCGCGCAACTGCACTCACCTTCGCGCGCGAGGGCGCCAAGGTGCTGTGCGTTGACCACCATCTGGAATCGGCGCAGGAAACCGCCGCGATGATCGCGGCGAAGCAAGGCACCGCCGTGGCCTTCAGGGCCGACGTCACAAAATCCGCCGACATCAAGGCGATGGTGGCGGAAGCGCAGGTGCGCTGGGGCCGCATTGACGTCCTGCACAACAATGTCGGCGTCAGCCTGTCCGGCGGCGATGCCGAGCTGCTTCAAATCACCGAGGAAGCGTTCGACCGCGTCGTCGCGATCAACCTCAAGAGCTGCATCCTCGCGGCAAAGGAGGTGATCCCGATCATGCGCGCGCAGAACAGCGGCGCGATCATCAACATCTCCTCGATGGCGGCGATTACCACCTATCCTTACGTCGCCTACAAGGCGACAAAGTCGGCGATGATCGCCTTCACCGAACAGCTCGCCTACCAGAACGCCGAATACGGCATCCGTGCCAACGTCATCCTGCCCGGCCTGATGAACACCCCGATGGCCGTCGATACTCGGGCCCGCGAATGGCACAAGACCCGTGCCGAAGTCGAAGCCGAACGCGACAGCAAGGTGCCGCTACGCAAGAAGATGGGCACGGGGTGGGATGTTGCGAATGCCGCACTGTTTCTCGCATCGGATGAGGCGAACTTTATTACAGGCGTGACGCTGCCGGTGGATGGCGGAGCGAGTGTGAGACGAGGGTAAGGTCTTTCTTCCCCCTCTCCCCGCTTGCGGGGAGAGGGTTGGGATGAGGGGGAGCCTCCGCAGGGACGGTGGCAGATGGATTCGCGGAGAGTCCCCCCTCACCCGCCGCGCTGCGCGCGTCGGCCTCTCCCCGCACGCGGGGAGAGGCGAAGACAGCTCGCCCACGGCAACATCTGTCAATGTGGCACGCTTGTCACCCGCCAGATCGTGCCATTGCCATCCTCCGACACCAGCAGTGATCCATCCTTCGCCACCGCTACGCCCACCGGCCTTCCCCACACCTCCGTATCGCTCACCACGAACCCCGTGACGAAATCCTCGTACTCGCCGGTCGGCTTGCCGTCCTTCGTCCGGATACGGATCACCTTGTAGCCGGTACGCTTCGACCGGTTCCAGGAGCCGTGCTCGGCGGCGAAGGCGTCGCCCTGGTACTCGGTCGGAAACTGCGTGCCCTGATAGAAGGTCATGCCGAGCGAAGCCGAGTGCGGCTGGATCAGCACGTCGGGGGCCGTCACCTTGTCCTTCAAATCGGACCGCGCGCCGGCGTGGCGCGGGTCTTCGTTACCGCCGATATAGAACCACGGCCAGCCGTAGAACCCACCTTCCTTCACACTCGTCACGTAGTCCGGCACGAGATCGTCGCCGAGGCCGTCGCGCTCGTTGGTCGAGCACCAGGGCAAGCCGGTCTGCGGCTGAAGCGCAAGACCAACGCAGTTGCGGATGCCGGTGGCGTAGATCTTCCGCTCCTTGCCATCAGGATTGAAGGCGAGCACGGCGGCGCGCTCGGTCTCGCTGGCCCACGCGGCGCCAAGCGGCTGCGCCTTCGCCCACGCCTCCAGCCCGCCCGGCGGCGCGCCCATGCCCTCGGCGACATTGCTGAGCGAGCCGACCGAGACCAGCATCCGCTTGCTGTCAGGCGTAAAGATAATGTCGCGGGTGGAATGGCCGCCGTCAGCCGGCAGGCTTGCCACGATCGTCTCCGCCTTGCCGCGCGCCTTGAGATCGCCGGCCTGATAGGGAAAGCGGACCACGCTGTCGGTGTTGGCGACATAGACCCATTGCGGATTGTCGCCGTTCGGAAAGAAGGCGATGCCGAACGGTTGCCGCAGGCCGCTGGCAAACACCTCAACGGTCGCGACCTTGCCGCCCTCGCCTGTACGCAGCACGCGGATGGTGCCGGCCCGCGTCTCCGCGACGAAGACATCGCCATTCGGCGCCACGCGGATGATGCGCGGCCCGCGCAGGCCCTCGGCGAACAGCTCGATCTTGAAGCCTTGGGGCACCTGGAGCGCGGCCTCCGGCGGACGCGGCACAACCCGCGAGGAGCTCGCGACCGACCGCGTGGCGCCGGGCCTGACCAGATCCTGCGGCCGAATCAACCTGACCGTGCCGGGCTTGTCGGCCTGCCAATCGCCGTAGGCGTCCTTGCCCTGTAGCACCGGCTCGGCCTGCGCACCGGCCGCAACCACCAATCCCGCGGCCATCGCCACGGACGATATCCTGCTTTTCACGTCGTTGTCCTCCCGGCCTGCACGTCTCGCACCTCAACGCCGATCAACCCGCAAATCGTCAGCGGCAGGAAAAACGCCTGCCGCATCCCACATCAGCTCATGCCCGCACGATGTGCATCAGGCGCGATCCATCATACTGGAAAATGTCGCCGATCGATGCGACACATTGTAGGGGCTGGGCCGCCGGTGGCGGTCATCAAAGCTGCGGCACCAATGTCGCAATTGATGGGGTGATCATGTGGGAATCCATCATATCGGAATGGGCGAGCCTGCTGCTTCGCTGGCTGCACGTGGTCGCCGCCATCGCCTGGATCGGCAGTTCCTTCTACTTCATCGCCCTCGACCTCAGCCTGAAGCCGAAGGGTGATCTGCCTGACGGCGTGCAGGGCGAAGCCTGGCAGGTCCATGGCGGCGGCTTCTACCGGATCATGAAATATCTGGTCGCACCCACCCAGATGCCGGATGAGCTGACCTGGTTCAAATGGGAGGCCTACACCACATGGCTGTCAGGCTTCGCGCTGATGGTGGTGGTCTACTATCTCGAAGCCGATCTGTTCCTGGTCGACAAGTCGGTCCTCGATCTGACGCCGTTCCAGGCCGGGCTGTTCAGCTTCTGCAGCCTCGCGCTGGCGTGGCTGCTCTATGAGGCCGCCTGCCGCACCGGACTTGCACAGCGCGAGCTGCCCTTCGCCATCGGCGGCTATGTCTTCCTGGTCGCGCTGACCTACGCCTTCACCCATGTGCTGAGCGGTCGCGGGGCCTTCAACCAGATCGGCGCGCTGATCGGCACCATCATGGTCGCCAACGTCTTCGCGGTGATCATCCCGAACCAGAAAAAGATCGTGGCTGCGCTGATCGCAGGGCAGGCGCCCGACCCAAAGCTCGGCAAGACCAGCAAGGAGCGCTCGGTCCACAACAACTATCTGACGCTCCCCGTGGTCGTGCTGATGATCAGCAACCACTATCCCCTGCTCTATGCGACCAAATTCAACTGGATCATCGTCGCGATCATCCTGGCGCTCGGACCGGTGATCCGCCACTTCTTCAACGAGGGTCATGCCGGGCGCAAATCCCCATGGTGGGTGTGGGGCGTCGCAGCCATGGGCGTGATAGCGATCCTCTTCCTCTCCGCGGCCGGACCGCGCGAGGTGAAGACGGGCGCGCTGTCCGCGCCAGTCACGGTCGCCAATGTCGAGGAGATCGTGATGTCCCGCTGCAGCATGTGCCACGCGACCGAACCGGTCTGGGCCGGCATCGTGACCGCACCGAAGGGCATTTTGCTCGATGCGCCGGAGCACATCCATCGCAACATCCGCCTGATCGGCCGCGTCGCCGCCTGGTCCAATGCGATGCCGCCGGGCAACATCACCGAAATGACCAGCGAGGAGCGCGCCATCCTCGCCGCCTATATCGAGCAGGCTCGCTGACGCCACCGCGCGCCGATGCCGCATTTAGCGGAATGAAATTCCGGCTTCTCCCCCGATTTGAAAATGACTTGACCGCCTATCCGGCGTAGACAGGATTAGCGGCCGCTAGTGCGGTCCAAGTCAGCTTAAGTCCAGTTTGCATTCGGGGATGAGAACAGTGGCCCTCAAGAACGTTATCGGTATCGACCACGCCGTGGTCATGGTGAAGGACCTCGACAAGGCCGCCGAGAATTATCGCCAGCTCGGCTTCACCATCTCTCCGCGCGGCACCCACAGCGCGCATATGGGCACCGGCAACTACACCATCATGTTCGACCCCGACTATATGGAGCTGCTCGGCGTGCTCGTGGCGACCGAGCACAACGCGCCGGCCCGCACCTTCATCGAGAGGCACGGCGAAGGCATCGAGCGCATCGCCTTCACCGCGGTCGACAGCGCCGCAGGCGCGGAGGAGATCCGCACGCGCGGCCTCACGCCGATCGGCCCCACTGATTTCGAACGCCCCGTGACGCTCCCTGATGGCACCGTCTCGGCCGCCAAATTCCGTACCTTCATGTGGCCGACTGCGGAAGCCCCCGGCGGCGTGCGCATCTTCGCCTGCCAGCACAAGACTCGCGAGACCGTGTGGATTCCAGAGCTAATGAAGCACGCCAATGCGGCCAAGCGGATCAAGCAGGCGCTGATCGCAACGCCCGAGCCCGCAAAGGAAGCCGCACACCTTGGGCGCCTCATCGACCGCGAACCGAAGGCTGAAGCCGACGGTGCGGTCGCTGTGCCCTCCAGCGGCGATCGCGCCGATTTCATCTATCTGACGCTGGATCAGCTCGGCAAACGCTATCCCGGCGTGCCGCTTGCCGGCCTCTCCGAGCGCGGCGGCGCCGCCCTGGTGCTGGTCAGCGGCGATCTCGCGGCGACCGAGAAGGCGCTGGGTTCGGCGGCGGTGCGGAGCGGGACGGCGATCGTCGTGCCGCCGGCCAAGGCCAACGGCACTTTGCTCGCCTTCGTTGCCGGCTGATTTTAACTAATTCTTTAACAAGCGTTTACCGGGCAGGCCTAGGATTTCGGGCATCTCACGCCGCCCGAGTCCAAAGCGCATGTTCAAAGAGGGATCGCCGATCGCCTATGACGCGCCGGCCGAACTGAAGAAGTGGCCGTCGCTGAAGGGCGAGAGACAGAAGGACCGGGGTCCGCCCTATCTCGTCTACAACGGCACGCTCGCCGACTGCGTCCGCGAGCTCATGGACAAGCCGATCAAGGGCATCTCGCTCTACGACATCATGACGAGGCCGCAACCGGCCTTCGAGCAGACCGTGCTGTCGCCCGGCGATGCCGCCGAGATCGCGATGCGCAAGGATTTTCCCAAGGCGTAAGCGCCGCCTATCCGTCGCAACACTGCTCTCAGGGTCGCATGTTGTCGCGGTTCCCGTAGAACCGCGGGCTGACCTTGCATTTTCGGCTCGCGGGAACACCGTACTAACACCTGCCCTGCTGCGGAATCGCAGCTTCGCCGCAATTACGGTTAATGAAGTCCTGGTCACCGGCGCCCGCGCTGGTCGTTCCCCCACAGTTCGAGGACTCTGACCGAGATGCGATTTCTCGTCGCGGCTTGCGCTGCGTTCCTGATTCTGATGTGCGACGTCGGCTCGTCGCCGTCCTGGCAGACATCAAACCTCAATCGCGCCACGTCGAAGGCCGATCGCGCCCCCTCGCTTGTTCCTGTCGTCGAACTCTTCCTGGCGAGCGTGCAGGCCATCGAACTCGCAAATGCACGCGCAGCTTATGTGGAGACGATCGAGCCAGAGCGCGCAGTCGAAACCATCGTGCAAGCCCCGGCTTCACCAACTGAACAGTTCTGCCACGCGCTCAGGGAGGCGGCTGAGGCCAGCGGCATTCCCGTGCCGTTCTTCGCACGCCTGCTCTGGCAGGAGAGCCGCTTCCGCTCCAATGAGGTCAGCCCGGCCGGCGCGCAGGGCGTCGCGCAATTCATGCCGGAGACGGCGGCCGAGGTTGGCCTCGATGATCCCTTCGATGCCATGAAGGCGTTGCCCGCGTCGGCAAAATTCCTGCGCAAGCTCCGCGACGACTTTGGCAATCTCGGCCTTGCCGCAGCCGCCTATAACGCGGGCCCTGGCCGCATCCAGAAGTGGCTCGCCCGCGAGAGCGAGCTGCCGCGCGAGACGCGCGACTATGTCCGCATCATCACCGGCACCAAGGCGGAGGACTGGACCGAGCGCGCGGAAGCTCTCGCGATCCGGATCGACCTGCCACGCAAAGCGCCATGCGAAGGCATCGGCAGCCTCTCCAAAACGAAGGACGTCGCCTGGGTTCCGGTAAACCTGACGCCGTCAGTCGTCACCATCATGCGCAAGGCCGAGCAGCTGGCGGCGCGGCTCTCGGCAAACCGTGCCCGCAAGCGGTTCGTATCCTTGTTGCGCAAGAACGCCTCGGCCCATGGCAAGGCGCGCAGCATGATCGCGACCCGTGCCGCAAAGGGAACGAAGGCGCGCGCGATTCGCATGGCGGCGCGCGAGCGCTCCTCGGGCTAGCTCATTCCGGCTTCTCGTTGTCCGTGACCGGCGAGGTCACCACGAGGAACACCAGATCGGTCAGGCCCGAATTCGAGATCGCATGCTCGACGCCGGGCGGCAGGAAGATCACGTCGTGCTTGCGCACGACATGGTTCTTGCCGGCGATCTCCATCAGTCCCTCGCCGTCGAGCACGTGATAGACCTGCTCCTGCACCTTGTGATGATGCCGCGCGACATAGGCCATCGGCTGGTACATCGAGATGCGATAGTCGATGCGGCGCGAGCCCGCTGTCTCCGGCATCACCAGCGGTTTTGACAGCGCGCCGCCAAAATGATTGGGGAATTCGCGCCAGGGCACCTCGGCGATGTTGCGGATGAAGGCGCCATTGCTCTCTTCGGCCATGATCCTGCTCCCTAGTTCACCAGCGCGCCACCGTCGATATAGACGATCGATCCCGTGGCAAAGCCGTTGGTCATGAAGCTTCCGATCTGCCGGGCGATATCCTCGGCCAGGCCGACGCGGCCGACCGGCAGCGAAGCCGCCGTCTTCGCCAGCATCTCCTTGCGTGCCGCCTCCGGCATCGCGGCCCGGATCGGGGTGTCGATCACCCCCGGCGACACTGCATTCACGCGCACCGGTGCAAGCTCGAGCGCAAGTGCACGGGCGAGCGACTCGAGCGCGCCATTGGCGGCACTGATGATCGCCGAGTTGGGCCGCGGCCGGACGCTGAGAAAACCGGTGACCAGCGTCAGCGAGCCGCCCGGGCGGATCTCCGCCTCGCGCGCGACACGCCAGGCGCCCCAGAATTTGCCTTCCATCGTCGCACGAACGTCCTCCATCGCGACCGTCTTGAACGGCCCGGTGCGAAGCTGCGCGGCCGTCAGCACGACGTGATCGACGGGCCCGGTGCGGCGAAACAGATCGGCGACGCTCTGGTCACTGGTGACGTCGGTCGGGATCGCCGTCACCTTCAACCGCTCCGCGACCGGATCGAGCTTTGCGGCGCTGCGCGAGGCGATAATGACGTCCGCGCCCTCCCTCTTCGCAAGTTCCGCCGTGGCGAGGCCGATGCCTGACGAGCCGCCGATCACGACGACCTTCTTGCCTGCGAGCGTCATTTCCATCTCCCGTAATTTCTTGATTGGTGATTTGCGGACCGCGCGATCAGCCCGGCTGGAAGCGCGTGCCGATGCCGGCCTTGCTCTGGCCAAGGCCCGGCAATTCCCAGACGCCCGCACCGGACGGATTGACGTCGGCGGCGATGTCGACGTCGATCAGATAGGGCTTGTTGGCGGCGATGCCCTTGCGGATCGCCTCGCCAAGATCACCGGCACGATCGACCCGCACGCCTTCGACGCCGCAGGCGCGCGCCATCGCCGCGAAATCAGGATTGTAGCGCTCGCCCGTCTCCGGGTGCTTGAAATCGGTCGCAAGCTCGCGGCCGCCGAGATAGCCGCGCTGAAGGCCGCGAATCGAGGCGTAGGCATAGTTGTTCCAGACCACCCAGACCACGGGCAGATTGTACTCGACCGCCGTCCCCAGCACGTTGGCGTGCATGAAGAAGGCGCCGTCGCCGCAGACGGACACGCAGGGACGATCGGGTGCTGCGAATTTCGCGCCCATCACGCCAGCGACGCCAAAGCCCATCGGGCCAAAGCCCATCGAGCCGATCAGCGAATCCGGCCGCTTCGGCTTGCAGAAGCCGAGCAGCCAATTGTGATGCACGCCGATGTCGGAGACGAGGATGGCATCCTCCGGCAGCGCCTTGTCGATCTCGGCGGCCGCGCGCTGCGGATTGATCGGCGTGGTGTCGTCGGAAAAGCCGGGCGCGACGAACTTGTCCCACTCCTTGCGATAGCCGTCGATCTGCGCCAGCCATTTCTTGCGGGCGTCGGACTTCTTGAAGAGATTGTCGCGGCGATCCAGCTCGGCATGGATCTGGCGCAGGAAGGTGCGAACGTCAGCCATCAATCCGAGCGCGACGGGATAGTTGCGGCCAATCTCCTCGGGGTCGATGTCGACATGGATCAGTCTGGTCGGCGGGATCGTGAAGGAATAGCCGGGAATCCACGAGCTCGAGGTGCGATCATCGAAGCGAACGCCGAGCGCGAGCAGCACGTCGGCCTGACGCGTCGCATGATTGGCCTGATAGTGGCCCGCGCGCGCGACGAGGCCCAGCGCCAGCGGATGGTTGACATCGAGCGCCCCCAGACCGCTCGCTGAGGCCGCGACGGGAATCTGAAGCCGTTCGGCAAGCTTGCGCAATTCGTCGGCAGCGCCACCATAGCGCACGCCCTGCCCGACCAGCATGACCGGCCGCTCGGCCGAGAGCAGCATGTCGACCGCCTTCTCGACCCCTTCAGGATCAGCCCCGCAGCGGCTTGAGATATTGGCGCTCCATTCGCTGGCCTTCGGCGCCTCTTCGGCAGCCGCCTCCATGAAGACGTCGAACGGCACGTCAATCACCACGGGCCCCGGCCGTCCCGTGACCATGGTCTTCCAGGCCTGCCGCACCGCCAGCGGCACCATCTCGCCGCGCGTCGGCTGGAACACCTTCTTGCACATCGTGCGCACGGTGGAGGGGAAGTCGGCCTGGTAGTGCCGGTACATCTCCTGGAACGCGCCGCGGTTGAACTGGCTGGTCGGCACGTTGCCGGTGATCGCCATGAACGGTACGGAATCGAGGAAGGCGTTGGCGAGCGAGATCGGCAGGTTCGCCGAACCCGGCCCGCAGGAGGTGAAGGTCGCGGTCGGCCTTCCGGAGACGCGGTAATAGACGTCGGCCATGAAGCCGGCGACGCTCTCGTGATGCACGGAAATCGTCTTGATCTCGGAAGACCGCTCGTACAGCGCGTCGATGAACTGGATGTTGCCGTGGCCGCAGAGCCCGAACACCTGCGGCACCTTCTCCTGGATCAGATAATCGACAATGACCTGTGCGCCATTGAGCATGTTTTTCGACATCAACCCGTCTCCCTCTCGGCCCGACGATTTCTTCTGTACCGATGCGGGGAACGCGGCCGGTCATCACAGGGCCTCGGCAAGCCTATTTCTCATAATGCTGTACGTCAATTTATATTGTGATAGGCTGCCTGCTTGAGGAAACGCAGAGCTCCGCGCCGACGGCCGCGCTTGTTGCGTGCTAGTCTCGCAAGAACGGAGTCATGACGATTCACCAGAGGGGGCCTTGTCCTTGAAATCGCGTACCAAGCCCACGACCGGCGAGAAGCCTGCAAGCCCGCGCAAGGCCGCGATCGCCAAGCTGGTCCCTGCTCCCAAGGCAAATGGCGATGACGAGGCCGACGACAAGCAGCGTGTCGGCGGCGTGCAGTCGCTTGGCCGCGCCTTCTCGATCCTCGAAGAGGTCGCGCGCCATCGCGAAGGGATCGGGCTTGCGGAGCTGAGCAAGCTGGTCGGCCTGCACAACTCGACCACCTTTCATCTGGCAAAGACTTTGGTCTCGCTCGGCTACCTCCGCCAGGAGAAGGACAACAAGCGCTATCGCATCGGCCGCCCCCTGTTCGCGCTCGCGGCATCCGCGCTCGACGAGATCGAGATGGTCAATGTCGCAACGCCCGTGCTGGAGGAATTGTCACGCCAGACCAGCGAAAGCAGCCATTTTGCCGTACGCATGGGCGATGCCGTGATCGTCATCGCCCGCACCAGCGGCCCCGGCGCGTTCCAGCTCACCGACCGCGTCGGCGTGGTGCGCCCGGCTCACTGCACCGCGCTCGGCAAGATCATTCTGGCCTCGCTCCGCCCCGAGCAGCTCAAACGCTTCCTCGATCGCGCCGAGCTGAAACCGTCGACGCCAAAGTCCATCACCGATGCTGCGGCGCTGATGCGCGAGATCACGGAGATTCAGCGCACCGGCGTCGCCTTCGATGACGGCGAGTTCAATCCGGAAGTCCGCTGCGTCGCCGTGCCGGTCACCGATTTCACCGGGCAGGTGATCGGCGCGCTCGGCATTTCCGGCCCGATCTGGCGCCTCTCCAACCAGGCGCTGCACGCCGGCGCTCAGGTCGTGCAGGCCGCCGCCGACCGGCTGTCGGTCGAGTTCGGCGCCAAGGACCGGGCGCACAAGGCGTTCGCGCAGAAAGTCTAGGACGCGCATGAGCGGCGATTTTGCCGGTTGACACCGGCAATGCCGTCCGGGATTATCCTCCAGCATTAGAAGAACGTCTCTCACAATACCGGATACTCGGTTTTGAAGGGAGGCACGCGATGCACCCGGGAGGAGACAGACATGATCCGCTACCCGCGACGGACGTTGTTACGGGCGGGCGCCGCCTTCGTCGGCGCATCCGCACTTGGGTTTCCCGCAATCGTGAGGGCGCAGGCCGAGAAGATCCGGATCGGGCATCTCACGCCCCTCACCGGCTTTCTCGGCGTGATCGGCAGCTACGCGCAGTTGGGCGTGAAGCTCGCGGCCGACGAGATCAATGCGTCCGGCGGCATCCTGGGCAAGCCAATCGACCTGCTCTCGGAAGACTCGATCAACCCGGCGACCGCCGCCACCAAGGCGCAGCGCATGCTGGAGCAGGACGGCGCGGTGGTGCTGTTAGGTGAGATCTCCTCGGCCTCCTCACTCACCATCATGCAGGTCGCCGAGCGCAACAAGAAGGTGTTCTTCTCGACCGGCGCGCGCTCGGATGCGCTGCGCGGCAAGAGCTGCAACAAATACTCCTTCCACTGCGACATCCCCAATACCGTGATGGTCAATGCGGTCGGTACCGCGCTGTCGCAGAAGGGCATGGTGAAGGGCAAGAAGTTCTTCACGCTCACCGCCGACTACATCTTCGGACATGATCTGCTCAAAGCCGCAAAAGTGTTCTTCGGCGCCCACGACGCCAATTTGATCGGCGACGAGCTGATCGCAACTGATGTCACCGACTTCAGCCCGTATCTCCTGAAAGTACGGCAGGCCAAGCCCGACGTTGTCTGCTGCAACCTCGCCGGCAATCAGGTCACCAATCTCGTCAAGCAATATGCCGAGTTCGGCTTCCCCTACCCGCTGGTCGGCTTCAACCTCAACACCGGCGATGCCTGGGCCGCGGGCGCGGGCAATCTCAGCGGCACCTGGCCGACGGTCTGGTATCACACGCTGGACAATCCGGCGTCACAGGCCTTCGTCGCGGCCTTCAGCAAGAAATACGGCAAGCCGCCGGAGAACCACGCCTGGATCGACTACGTCACGCTGAAGCTGCTGGCGGAAGCGATCAACACCACGAAGTCGACCGACAGCGGCGAGCTGATCGCCTTTTTCGAGAAGCAGGCGCAGTTCGACATCGGCAAGGCACGCAAGGCCTATTTCCGCGCCTGGGATCATCAGCTGGTGCAGGAGGCCTATCCCTTCACCGTAAAGCCCAAGGACCAGATGAAGGACCAGTGGGACATGCTGGTGCTCGGCGAGGCGGTCCCGGCGGCGAACGATCCGCTCGAGACGATCTATCCGACCAAAGAGCAGAATCCCTGCGAGATGAAGGCCTGAGGCGGGAAGCGCGCAGCACAGCCGCTAGGCGTCAACGGCGCCGGCCCAGCCGGCGCCGTTTTTCTTCAAAGACGACGGACGCAACATGCAGTTCGAGTTCTTGCTGGAACAGGTGGTGAATGGCCTCGTGCTCGGAGGCTATTATCTGCTCATCGCGCTCGGGCTGTCGCTGATCTTCTCGGTCGGCGGCATCGTCAATCTCGCGCATGGCGCCTTCTATGCGCTCGGCGCCTATGTCTGCGTTGAGCTGACGAAACACCTCGGCTTCGGCCCCGCCGTGGTGATCTCGCCGTTCGTGGTTGCGCTGCTCGGCATCCTGTTCGAACGTTTCATCCTGCGCCGCTTCTACAGCGCCGACCCCATCCTCAGCCTGCTCGTCACCTTCGGCCTTGCGATGGTCGCAGAGCAGGCGATCCGCATGATCTGGGGCGCTGCGCCGGTCTCGACTGAAATCCCGCAAAGCTTCCGCGGCTCGGTCATCGTCGGCGACTTCCTGTTCTCGCGCTATCGTCTGCTGATCCTGGCCGTCGTCGCCGCGGTGCTGCTTGGCATCTGGCTGCTGCTGCACAAGACCGCGTTCGGACGCGTGGTGCGCGCCGGCATCCAGCGGCCGGACATGGTCGCAGCGCTCGGCATCCGGCTTCAGCCCTATATGACTGCGATCGTAATGCTCGGCGTCGGCATGGCCGCGCTCGGCGGCGCCTTCTTCGCGCCGATCACGACGGTGCACCCGGCGATGGGCGCGGACATCATGACGGTGGCCTTCGTCGTCGTGGTGATCGGCGGCCTCGGCAGTTTCTGGGGCGTCGTCATTGCCGCCCTGCTCGTCGGCGTCGTGCGCGGCATTGCCATTCACTTCGAGCCTGCCGCAGGCGAGGCTTCGATCTACATCCTGATGTTCCTGGTGCTGCTGGTGCGCCCGCGCGGCCTGCTCGGCGAGCGCATCGAGAAGTTCGAATGAGGAGCGCCTCCACCATCGACAGGCTGAAGCCATTGCTGATCGCGGCTCTCGCGGTCGTTGCCCTGCCCTTCCTGCTCAGGGCATTCGGCCTGTCGCTCAACACCGGTACCTGGATCGTCGGCCTTGCGATCGCAACCATGGGGCTGAATCTCTGCATCGGCTATACCGGCCTCGTCTCGTTCGGCCACAGCGCCTGGTTCGGCGTCGGCGCCTATGCCGCCGGCCTGATCCAGCTCCGCTTCTTCCCCGGTGAGATCTGGCTGCCGCTGCTGGGATCGATGGTCGTCGTCGCGATCGCGTCGGCCGTAACAGGCATGCTGATCCTGCGCCGGCGCGGCGTCTATTTCTCGCTGCTGACGCTGGCGCTGGCCGCGCTCGTCTACACCACCGCGTTTCGCTGGACGAGCGTCACCGGCGGCGAGGACGGGCTTGGCGGCTTGAAGCGCGGCGGCATCGGAGCCATCAGCTTCGACAGCGCGCTGAACTATTACGTTGTGGTCGCAATCATCGGGCTCGCTGTGCTCTATGTGCTGATGCGCCTGGTGCGCTCGCCGTTCGGGCATGTGCTGGTTGCGATCCGTGAGAACCAGCTGCGCGCGAGCTTTCAGGGCTATCCGGTCGAGCGCTACAAGCTCGCGGTGTTCGTGATCTCCGCCGTGATCACGGGCCTTGCCGGTGCGCTGATCGCGTTCCTGAACTATCTGGTCTCGGCGGAAGCCGTCTCGGTGCCGTTCGCCGGCGAGCTGCTCGCCATGGTCGTGATCGGCGGCATGCGCAGCCTGCTCGGCCCCGCGCTCGGCGCGCTGTTCTTTATCCTGTTCCGCGAGCTGTTCTCGATCTGGACGTCGGACTGGCTGTTCTGGTTCGGCCTCACCTTCGTGGCCTTCGTGATGTATTCGCCGGGCGGCCTCGTCGGCATCGGCGCTCTGGTCATGCGCCGCTTCCGTCCCGCACCGGAAGAATCTGCCGCGATGAGCCGGCGCAAGATTTATGACGGCCTGCCGCTGCCCGACTTCCTGCGCCCGGAATCACTTGAGGGCACCGTGCTGGAGGTCAACGGCGTGTCGCGAAAGTTCGGCGGCATCCGCGCCGTCGAGAACGCCAGCATCAAGGTCGCCGCCGGCGAGATCCACGCGCTGATCGGGCCGAACGGCGCCGGCAAGACGACGCTGTTCAACCTGGTCTCCGGTCTCTACGCGCCTGACCAGGGCACGATCCGCCTCCGGGGCCGCGACATCGCCGGCGTGCCCGCGAACGCCATCTGCCACCGGGGGCTGGCCCGCTCGTTCCAGATCACCAATCTGTTTCGCGGGCTCACCATCTACGAGAACCTGCGGCTGTCGCTGCAAGCGCGACGGGACATGCGATTCAACATCTGGAACGACATCGACGCGTACCCGGAGATTCATGCCGAGACCGCCGCACTGACGAAGTTCCTCGGACTGGAGGGCATCGAGGAGATCGAGGGCGGCGAGCTCTCCTATGGCGGCCAGCGGCTGGTCGATCTCGGCATCGCACTTGGCTCAAAACCGCAGGTGCTGCTGCTCGACGAGCCGCTTGCCGGTCTTGCCGCGGCCGAACGTGAGCGCGTGTCCAACCTCGTCAAGAACATCGCGGCCAACATTCCCGTGCTGATCGTCGAGCACGACATCGACCGCGTGCTCGGCCTCTCCCAGGTCGTGACCGTGATGAACCAGGGCGAGGTGCTGATGTCCGATTGCCCTGGGGCAGTACGCGCCGATCTGCGGGTGCAGGAGATCTATACCGGCAAGGGCATTCCCGCGGTCGAACATCGACACAGCATCGATGACGTCGGCGAGCGCGAGACCGTGCTGCGTCTCGATGGCGTCAACACGTTCTACGGCAAGAGCCACATTCTCAACGACGCCGCGCTCGACGTGCGCGAGGGCGAAATCGTCGCGCTGCTCGGCCGCAACGGCGCCGGCAAGTCGACGCTGCTCAAGACCATCGCCGGCCTCGTGCCGGCGGCATCGGGCAGCATCGACTATCGCGGCACCGACATCGCGCGCCTTCCCACTCCCGACATCGCGCGGCGCGGCGTCGGCTATGTGCCGCAAGGGCGCGGACTGTTCGCCGGCATGACCGTGCGCGAAAACCTCGCGCTCGGGCGCCTCGCCCGCAAGACCGACGGCAGCGACGGTGTGGTGTGGAACGAGGAGCAGATCCTGCACTATTTTCCGCGGCTGAAGGAGCGCATGAACGTCGCCGCCGACTATCTCTCCGGCGGCGAGCAGCAGATGGTCGCGGTCGCCCGCGCCATGTCGGGCAATGTCCGCCTGCTATTGCTCGACGAGCCGTTCGAGGGCCTCGCGCCGGCCGTGACGCTGGAGCTTTTCAAAGTGTTCGACCAGCTCCGCCGCCACATGTCGATCGTGATCGTCGAGCACAATCTCGACCTCGTGCTGGCGCTCGCCGACCGCGTCTTCGCGCTGGAGCGCGGCGCCGTGTTCCACCAGGGACCGGCGGCGCCGCTGCTGAACGATCTTGGCTATCGCAAGCAGATTTTGTGGCTCTAGCGCGCCCTACTCCGCCTTGATGTTCGCGGCCGCCACGACCTCGGCAAGCTCCTTCGTCTCCTTCGCGATCTTCGCGGCGTACTCGGCCGGGCTGAGCACGCTGACGACGCCCTGCGAGCCGAGCTTCTCCTCGACCGCCGTATCCCTGGCCGCCGCGACGATCTCCCGGTGCAGCGTCTCGAGGATCGGCGCTGGTGTCGCCTTCGGCATGAAGAAGCCGACCCAGAATGAGAGGTCGAAGCCGGGATAGCCGGCTTCCGCAACCGTCGGCACGTCAGGCAGTGACGGCAGCCGCTCGGCCGATGACACCGCGAGCGCGCGCAGCTTTCCGGCCTTCACCAGCGGCACGGCGGAGAGCGGATCAAACACCGCGAGCACCTCCTGCGCGAGGATGCCGACCTCGGAGGCCGCGCCGCCGCGATACGGCACGTGGATCATCTTGATGCCGGCTTTCTGGCCGAGCAGCTCCATGGCGAGATGGGCGAGGTTGCCGTTGCCGCCGGAGCCGTAGGCGAGCTCGCCCGGTTTTGCCTTCGCGGCGGCGACGAGATCGGCCACGGTCTTGATGTCGGCGGTCCTGGGGTTCTCGGGATTGACGACGAGCACGAGCGGCGCGGAGACGACGGTCGTCAGCGGCGCGAAGTCGGCTTGCGGGTCGTAGCGGATGTCCTTGAACAGCGTCTTGTTCAGCGTGATCGTGGAGGAGTTGCAGGCGAGCATGGTGTAGCCGTCCGCGTCCGCATGCGCGACGCCTTCGGCGGCGATCATGCCGTTGGCGCCGGCACGATTCTCGACCACGAAGGGCTGCCCGAGCTTGTTACTCAAGCGATCGCCGATGATGCGCGCGACGACGTCGACCGGACCGCCCGCGCTGAACCCGACCATGACCTTGACCGGCCGCGTCGGGTATTTTTGCGCGAGCGCCTGCGTCGATGCCGCACAGGCACACAATCCGGCGATGACTGCCAGCAGGCGAGCCGTTCGTTGCATTCGTTCTCTCCCCAGACCTCACCGGCGCCGCTTGTGACTGTTTGTTGATGCGGCGGATGCGGGCCGCATGATGTGCGGCCACGCCGGATTTCGCAATCGCGTTTGCGCGTTCGCCGCGCCCGGCATTCCGCCGCGCGGCAGGCGTGCGCTGCTTCCCAACAAGAAATGCGAAAACAACCCCATGCACAGTAGGGCGCTGGAGCAAAATCAAGTGCTTACGGATTTTTCGAAATCCGCTTGACCCGTCGGGCAAAACAGGAGCATGATGGCATCATCGCAACAATCGCAAGCGTGACCGCCGCCCTGACCAGGGCCGCCCCGACATTGCTGCGTGCAAACCCTTCATCGACATTCCGAAATTCGCATCCGCGCGCAACGGCGAACGGTCGCGCGCGCCTGCGCCAGCAAAGGACACAGCACATGACGACAGCCCCGAGCCTCCACGTCACATCAAAGCTTGCGACAAACGATCGCAGCGCCCCCGCCACGCCCCCGCGAGTCAAACTCTACAAGCGCCGCATTGCGATCAGCTATCCCGACCCGCAAGCCGGCGAGCAGTTGCTGGCCGAAGCGCTCGGCGCCGTCGACCGCGATGCGCTGCACGGCTTGCTGCGACAATTGGCCAAGGCGAGCGCGATCGGACAGAAGCCCGACGAAGAAAATCTCGCCTTCATGATCTCGATGATCAGGAGCATCGCGCCGAGGGATTCCATCGAGGCCATGCTGCTGTCGCAGATGGCTTCGGTTCACGTGGCGGCGATGCGCTGCGCTTGCCGCCTCGCCTGCACCGACAACCTTCCCCAGCAGGAGGGCATCACGCGCGCATTGACCCGGCTCACCCGCACCTTCGCCGCCCAGGTCGAGGCGCTGAGCCGCCACCGCAATAGCGACGAGCGCGCGATCACGGTGCAAAACCTCTCCGTGCAGGACGGAGGACGAGCAATCGTCGGCAACGTCACGCAGCATGCCAATATGCTTGTTGCGGAGCCAGGCCCGAGCGGCGCGAGGCAAGAGGCGAGCCTGTGACCGGCGCTCACATCCGCAATACCTCCGCGATGCAGGCCAGTCCACGCTGCGGCGCCACGACCCGCGACGGCGGCACGTGCCGCGCGCCGGCCACCTGCGGGAAGGAGCGATGTCGCATGCATGGTGGGGCACGGCGGTCGGGCGCACCGAGAGGAAACTGGAACGCACGTAAGCACGGGCTGTTCACCCGAGCGGCCGCGGCCGAGCGGGAGCAGATACGGTCGTTGCTCGACGAGGCACAAGACCTGCTGAGCAAGGTAAAGTGATCAGCCGTCGAAACTTGCCGCCTCTCTCTGGAATCGATCGACTTCGCGTCGCATCGAACCCGCCATGACAATTTACGCGTGCCTGTGAACTGCTTCACACGCGCGCGTTGGCCAATCCCGCTAGCTTGGGCCGGTCTCGGTGAAACAGGCGGAGCGGTATCATGGAGGCACTAAACCTTTCGCAGGTCCTTTGGGAGGAACGACGCGCGCTCGCGGGCGTAGCTCTGGAATTCGAGCGAGACGGCAACGGTTCGCCCAAGCAACCAGAGCCGCCGAAGCAGCCGGAGCAGACAAAGCCGGCGCCCGCGGCCTCGCCGAAAGCGGTCTACCACATCTCCGAGCCACGGCCTCAAGCCCCGCAGCAGCCGTCCAAAATCCCGCCGCCGACCGACGCGGTCCCCGAGCAACTCCTCACCGTCTATCAGGCCCTGAACGCGGACGACCGATGGGCGCTGTGTTTGTCAGGCGGAGGCATCCGTAGCGCAGCGTTTGCGCTCGGCATCCTGCAAAGGACTGCTGCGCTAGAGGTCACGTCGAAGCGCCGGGATGAGGAACCCGGCCCGGCGCTGAAGCAGTTCGAGTTTCTTTCCACGGTGTCGGGCGGTGGTTATATCGGCAGTTGGCTGTCAGCCTGGCTGTTTCAGGAGCGCCAGCGCGAGAAGGAGCGCCAGAGACTGATTATCCCACCAGTCGGGGGAGCGCCCAGCCAGAGCGCTACGCCGGATACGGTGGTTCCAGCGCTCAATCAGCGAGAGAGCCGCGGTCAACTCGGAGATCACGAGGAAGCAGAGCCGATCTCCAACCTCCGGCGCAACTCGCACTTTCTCTCTCCGAGCTTTTCGTCGCTTTCGCCCGATCTGTGGAGCGATGTCGCCGGCGTCCTGCGCAATCTGTTCCTGAACTGGATCCTCCTCGTCCCCCCGATGATCCTCGCGGTGCTGGTCACCAGGGCTTTCTACTTTGCCCTCCTCGATGCGCTCAACATCACGAACGAGAAGACGTGGTTCCTGGGTGTGATGATCATACCGACCGTATGCATCCTGGTCTCCTTGTCGTTCTCCTTCGCGAACCGCCCCGCCCGCGGCTGGATCAACGTCTCGCAGCCCTGGTTTCTCATTTGCGATCTCGCGCCCTTCCTCGTTGGAGCCGCACTGCTGGTTTTCGTGCTGCAAAGCCCGTATGGCCTGGAGATGCTCACCTACGTGACCGACAAGCTTGGCTTCAAGCTCGACGCACAGGCCAAAGGAGCTCAATTCTACGCCAACGTCGTCATTCGCGGCGCCGTGCTTGGAACTTTGTTTTATCTCGCCTCCTCCGTGTTCGCGCGCGGGTGGGCCTGGGTCTTCCGCAAGACGGCCCGCTTGCCGCGCACGGTCAAGCCCTGGCAACGCTGGATCGATCTCGGCGCCTGGAGCCTCGCCGGTGCGGCCTTCGGACTGCTGAGCGCCGCGGGACTGGCTTTGCTTTGGTATTTGAACCGATCCGGCTCCAATGCCACGACAACGGCCTTTGCCTGCGTCCTCGGGCTTCCTTGGATCGTGATGGCCCGGATCGTCGCCGACGTGATCTATATCTCGTTCGCCGAATTCCTGTCCGAGGTGGACGTGGGACTCGAGTTCCAGGCGCGGTCGAGCGGAATCTTCACACTGGCGTATATCGGCTGGCTGCTGTGGTTCGGGCTCGTGCTTGGCGCACCGGCGGCTGCAAAATTGATTGCGAGCCACGCCCTCGTCCCCTCGCTCGCGGCAGGCGGAGGTATTTCAGGCCTGCTTTCGGTGATCCTGGGGGCGAGCTCGAAGACCAAGGCCGCCGCCCAACAAGTGTCAGGCCTTCGTCAATATCTCGGGCTCAACACGATCGCGGCAATCGCAGCTGCGATTTTCGCAGCAACCGTGGTCGCGCTGCTGTCCATCGGCTGGGACATGGCGTTTCTGTCTGGCCCCGATGATCATATGCCCTGGAGAGACGTGGCCGTGGCAGGCGTGTTGCTGGCGCTGCTGATCTTCGCAGCCTCGCGTGTCCTCAGCATCAACCGCTACTCACTCCACAGCATCTACCGGAACCGCCTGGTGCGCGCTTTCCTCGGCGCGTCGCGTAGTGAGGAAGACCGTGACGAGACGAAGAACGCCTTTACGGACTTCGACGGCCGCGACAGTCCGTATTTGCAAGATCTCTGGGAACCAAACGTTATACCGCGAGGGGCCAATTGGAGACCGTTCCACGTCATCAGCGCGGCGCTCAACCTCGTGTCGTCCAAGAACCTGGCCTGGCAAGAGCGGATGGCAGCGCCCTTCACATTCTCGCCGCTCCATTGCGGCAGCGGCAGCGCGGCATTTTCGGATGGCGCTTTCCGGACGACCTACGCAAGGGCCAAACAGCCGGAGCCTTACGGAGGACCACCGCTTGGCCTCACGCTCGGGACCGCCATGGCGATTTCGGGCGCGGCGGTGAGCCCGAGCATGGGCTACAACTCCTCACCGGGCGTGGCCTTCCTGATGGCGTTGTTCAACGTGCGCCTTGGCTGGTGGCTGGCCAACCCGCGCGGCGACAATCCCGACTATGCGGAGGTCAAGCCGCCTTATGCGCTGGTACCGTTCTTCATGGAGATGTTCGGCCTGACGAGCGAAACCCGGCGCTGGGTCTACCTGACCGACGGTGGGCACTTTGAAAATCTCGGCCTCTACGAAATGGTTCGCCGGCGTTGCCGCGTGATCGTGGTCAGCGACGCCGGTTGCGACCCCGATTACTCTTTCGAGGACCTCGGCAACGCACTTCGCAAGATATGGATCGATCTCGGCGTTCGGATCGACCTGCCTGGCCTGGACCGCTTGAAGGCCCGTTTCAAGGAACGCCCGACCCCTGCAAAGGAAGAGCCCTACTGGGCCATCGGCAATATTCTGTATAGCGAGGCCGATGGCGGCCAGTCGCAGGACGGATTGCTCCTGTACTTCAAGTCCGGCCTACATGGCACGGAACCGATGAGCGTCTTGAGCTATGCGATAGCCCACACGACCTTCCCGCACGAGACGACGCTGAACCAGTTCTTCTCGGAATCGCAGTTCGAAAGCTACCGCATGCTCGGTTACGAGATCGCGGACCGCGCTTTCAGGTCCGGCGACGGGCTTGTCGCCGACGCGACCACCGGGGCGCCCCCCACATTCCTCTCGATCGTGCAGAAGCTCAAAAGCAAGACCCCGCCGGAATCCGCATCTGTCGCGGCAACGTCAGGGAAGCAATAGACAACGCGGAGACAGCAGCCGCGGCAGCATGGCTTCGATGCGCGCATCATCGTGACTTCAAGCCGCCCGCTGCCGTACGTCGCCCCGATCTCAGCGAACATGCGCGAGATAATACGCAAGCTCCCCGATCTGGTCCTTCCCGACCGTCTGCATCACGTCGGCCATGGTGGCGTCATAGCCGTGGCGAGTATTGTCCTTGTATTCGGCAAGGGTCTTGGCGAGATAATCCTCGCGCTGGCCCGCGATGCGCGGGACGTTCTCCTTTCCGGAGTAATCGGTGTTGTGGCAGGTGTTGCAGCGGTTCTGCTGTGCCAGCGCTTCGCCGCGCGCCATACGCGAGGCATCGGCGGCGTCGGCCGGCGGTGACGGCTTCGGCAGCGCGGCGATGACATCGGAGAAGGTGCGCAGATCGTCGTCCGTCAGGGATTTTGCCATCTCGTTCATCGGCTCGAACAGGCGCAGCTTCTCGCGGAACATGAAGAGCTGGATCAGCGCGTAAGGCGCCTGCTGGCCGCCGAGCGACGGCGTGTTCCCGGTCTCCGACGTGCCGCGCTCGCCGTGACAGGCCAGGCACGGTGCGGCGCGCTCCTGGAGGGTTTCGGCGCTGGCGGAGAAAGTAAGTGAAACAAGCGCCAGAGCGGCGGTGATTGTTATTCTCATTGGCCGCTCCCAAATCCTCCGTCATTGCGAGGAGCGAAGCGACGAAGCAATCCAGACTATTGCCGCGGAGGCACCCTGGATTGCTTCGCTTCGCTCGCAATGACGGCGGCTACTACCGATTGTTACCTACTTCGCCGCGACCTTCTGCTTGCCGTAGGTGATGCGGTAGACCGCGCCGTTCCAGTCGTCGGAGACCAGCAGCGAGCCGTCCTTGAGCTGCATCACGTCGACGGGGCGGCCGACATATTTATTGTCCTCGATGAAGCCGGTCAGGAACGGCTCCATCGACTTCACGGTGCCGTCCTTGTTCAGCTTGACGAGGACGACGTCTCCGCCCTGCTTCTGCGACTTGTTCCAGGAGCCGTGGCGCGCGACGAAGATCGCGTTCTTGTATTGCTTCGGGAACATGCTGCCGATGTAGAAGCGCATGCCGAGCGCCGCGGTGTGCGGGCCCATCAGGCCGACCGGGGCCGTATAGTTCTTGCAGTCCTTGCCCCAGCCGAGCTCCTGGTCGATGATGTTGCCCTGGTAGCAGAACGGCGCGCCGAAATCCTCGCCGGCCTTGGTGACGCGGTTGAGCTCGTCTTCCGGCACCGTCTCGGACAGCCAGTCGCGGCCGTTGTCGGTGAAGTAGAGCTGCTTGGTCTCAGGACTCCAGTCGAAGCCGACCGTGTTGCGCACGCCGACCGCGTAGACCTCGGCGCCAGAGCCGTCCAGATTCATGCGTCGGATCTGGCCGTGATCGGCATCGTGCAGCACGTTGTTGCCGGGCTGGCCGACCGGAACATAAAGCTTGTTGTCGGGGCCGATGGCGATGAACTTCCAGCCGTGCGCCTCGTCCTTCGGCAGCTTGTCATAGATGACGGTCGGCTTCGGCGGGTTGTCCAGGACGTCGTCGATCTTCTCGATCCTGGAGATCTTCGACAGCTCGGCGATGTAGAGCGTGCCGTCCTTGAAGGCGACGCCGTTCGGTCGGTACAGGCCGGACGCGATCACCTTGACCGACTTCTTGCCGTCCTTGTCGGTGATGGCATAGACCTTGTCGACGAGACGGCTGCCGACGAACACCGTGCCCTTGTCGCTCTGCGCGAGCGAGCGCGCGTTCGCCATGCCGGATGCATAGACCTCGATGTTGAACCCTGCGGGCACCTTGAGCTTGGCCAGCGGCAGCTTATCGGCCTGCGCCGGAATCGGCGGCGGCGCGACGGGCGCGAGCTTGGCGGCGGCCTCGTTGTCCGGCCGCCCGATCATGGGGGACCCCGGAGGAAGCGGTTGGGCGGCAGGTGCGGCCGGCGGACTGGCCGGCTGCTGCGCCGCGGCGGAAAACGTGAACGCACCGAAGACAACGCCCGCCAGCAACAGGCTGCGCGACGCAGACGAATAAGCCATCATGATGTTTCTCCCAGAAGCGGAAGCCGTCTTCAGACGCTGGCGCGTCCGCGGCTTTTCCGTACCCATAGTCTGAGAATTTGCGCCGGCAAATGCAATCGGAAACATCCGGGACTACGGATGCGCCGCCGGTGTTCGCGCCTGTTCACGGCGAGCAGCGGCACCGCCGGGAAAGATTTCCATGCTTTTTCGAAATACGGCCTGTGTCGCGGGGAGCGATGCGCCGCCAGCGCCGACGTCAATCGGTCACTGCGCTGCAAGAACCCTGGACTTCTTCGGAGCGATCTTTTCGACGACGTCCCGATCGTCGTCGCCGGCAACGTCCTCATCCTGATGATCTTGTCCGACGTGTCGCGTCGGACTGATCCACTGCGAGACGCGGTCGAGATAAAGATAGACGACCGGCGTGGTGAAGAGCGTCAGGACCTGGCTGACCAGGAGACCGCCGACCATGGCGTAGCCGAGCGGTTGACGGAGCTCCGAGCCGGTGCCGTGGCCCAGCATCAGCGGCACGCCGCCCAGCACGGCCGCCATCGTGGTCATCAATATGGGACGGAAGCGCAGCAGGCAGGCCCGGCGAATGGCCTCGACTGGCGACAGGCCCTGGTCCCGCTCCGCCACGATCGCAAAGTCGACCAGCATGATGCCGTTTTTCTTGACGATGCCGATCAGCAGGACGAGGCCGATCAATCCGATCAGGCTGAAGTCGAAGTGGAAGATGAGAAGCGTCGCCAGCGCGCCGACACCGGCCGACGGCAAGGTCGACAGGATCGTCAGGGGATGGATGTAGCTCTCATAGAGCACGCCGAGAATGAGATAGACCACGATCAGCGCCGCCACGATCAGCAGGGGCACGGAGGAGAGCGATTCCTGGAACGCCTTCGCCGTTCCCGCGAACGTGGAGGTGATGGCGGCCGGCACGTTCATCTGCCGCTCCATCGCGTCGACCGCCTGCGTCGCCTGGCCGAGCGCGACGTTGGGCGCGAGGTTGAAGGAGATCGTCACCGCCGGGAACTGGCCCTGGTGATTGATGGCCAGCGGGCGCACCGGCGCGGTGGTCCACTTGATGAACGCCGACAGCGGCACCTCGCCTCCCGTCGTCGGCGAACGCAGGTAGATCTGCTCCAGCGTGGACGGATTCTTCTGCAGCGAGGGCAGCACCTCGAGGACGACATAGTAGGTGGACAATTGGGTGAAGTAGGTCGCGATCTCCCGCTGCCCGAAGGCGTCATACAAGGTCGCGTCGATCACGTCGGGCGTGATCCCGAAACGCGCGGCCTGGTTGCGGTCGATCGACAGCGTCAGCGTGGTGCCCGACGTCTGCTGGTCGGACGCGACGTCGCGCAGTTCCGGCATCTGCTTCATCTTCGCGAGCAGCTTCGGGGCCCAGGTGTTGAGCTGGTCCATGTCGGTCGACTGCAGCGTGAACTGAAATTGCGTCCGCGACGCCCGGCCGCCGACGCGGACGTCCTGCGCCGATTGGAGGTAGAGACGCGCGCCCTGAACCTTTGCCGTCTGGACCTGCAGGCGGCGGATGACCTGGTCGGCCGAGTCGGTGCGCTCGTCGCGCGGCTTCAGCGTGATATACATCGTACCGTCATTGAGCGTGTTGCCGCTGCCGCCCATCCGCATCGCCATGTGGTCGATCGCAGGATCCTTCTGCACGATCGCGCCGATCGCCTGCATGTGCCTGGCCATGTCGGCGATCGACACGTCCTGCGAGGTCTCGACGATGCCGGTGATCAGTCCCGTATCCTGCTGCGGAAAAAATCCTTTGGGGATGATCACGAACAGATAGACCGTCAGTGCGATGGTCGCAAAGAACACCATCAGGGTGGCGAAGCGAAAGCGCAGCACGAGGTCGAGGCCGCGCGCGTAGCCATCCACGAGACCCTGGAACATCCGCTCGCTGAGCATATAGAGCCTGCCGTGATGCTCCTCGTCGTGCGATTTGAGGAAGCGCGAGGCCATCATCGGCGTCAACGTCAGCGACACGAAGGCCGAAACGACGATCGTCATCGCCAGCGTCACCGAAAATTCCCGGAACAGGCGGCCGATGATGCCGCTCATCAGCAAGAGCGGAATCAGCACCGCGATCAGCGAAACCGAGATCGAGATGATCGTGAACCCGATCTCGCTCGCGCCCTTGACCGCGGCGGCCATCGGCGTCTCGCCCTCCTCGATGTAGCGGGTGATGTTCTCGAGCATCACGATGGCGTCGTCGACCACGAAGCCGACCGCGATGGTGAGGGCCATCAGCGACAGATTGTCGAGACTGTAGCCGGCCATCCACATCAGCGCGCAGGCGCCCAGCAGCGCGAGCGGCACCGTGATCGACGGGATGATGGTGGCCCAGACGCTGCGCAGGAAGACGAAGATCACCATCACGACGAGGCCGATCGTCAGCAGCAGCGTGAACTGCACGTCCTTCACGGCCGCTCGGATCGTCTGCGTGCGGTCCGACAGCACCGAGACCTTGATTGCCGGCGAGATGCCCGCCTGCAGATGCGGCAGCTGCTTCATGACGCTGTCGACGGTGTCGATGACGTTGGCGCCGGGCTGCTTGAAGATGACCAGGAACACGCCGGGCTTGCCGTCGACCCAGCCGTATTGGGTATTGTCCAGCGGCGCGCTGACGGCATGGCCGATGTCGCCGACCTTGACGGGACTGCCGTTCCGATAGGCGATGACGATGTCGTTCCAGGCCTCGGCCTTGGTGAACTGGTCGTTGGCGTAGACGGTGTAGGTGCGGGTGTCGCCGTTGAGCGTTCCCTTGGGATTGTTGACCGAGATCACCGAGAGCGGGGTCCGCACGTCCTCCAGCGACAGGCCCTTGGCGACGAGCTTGGCGGGATCGATCTGGACGCGGATCGACGGCGCCTGCTGCCCGCCGACGCTGACCTGGCCGACGCCGCGGATATGGCTGATCGCCTGCGCGAGCTTGGTGTAGGTCTCGTCGGACACCTGCGTCATCGGCAGCGTCGTCGAGGTCGCGCCGAGCGTGAGAATGGGCGAGTCGGCCGGATTGACCTTCCTGTAGGTCGGCGGGGTCGGCATGTTCTTGGGCAATTGCCCGCTCGCGGCGTTGATGGCGGCGAGCACGTCGGACCCGGCGCCGTCGATGTTGCGCGACAGGTCGAACTGAAGAACGATCTGGGTCGAGCTGGTCTGGCTCTGCGACGTCATCTCGGAGACGCCGGGGATCAGCGCGAATTGCGATTCGAGCGGCTGCGCCACCGAGGACGCCATCGTTTCAGGATCCGCACCCGGAAGATTGGCAGAGACCTGGATCGTAGGGAAGTCCACCTCCGGCAGCGGCGCCACCGGCAATTGCGGATAGGCGATGATCCCGACGAAGACGATGCCGACCATCAGCAGCGACGTCGCGATGGGCAGACGAATGAAGGGAGCCGAGATGCCGCCAGCCATGTCAGTCAGCCGATCCGGTCTTGAGTTCGGCTTTGCCTTGAGCAGCGCCTTCGCTCGCATCCGCCGTCGGCGTGCCCGGCGGCTTGTCGTCGACCAGCGCGCCATCGAACAGGCGCGACTGCCCGGCCACCACGATCCTGTCGCCGACGTTCAGGCCTTCGGAGACCACGGCATTTGCATCTCCGCTCTGGCTGACCTTGATCGGCCGGGCGCTGACCTTGCCATTGTCGCCGATCACATAGGCGAACAATCCCGCCGGCCCGTGCTGCACGCCATCCTGCGGCACGACGATGACCTGCTTGCGCGTGTCGACCAGCATCCGCGTGGTGACCGACAGGCCCGGCCACAGCGCATTGTCCTTGTTGTCGAAGCGCGCCTTCAGGCTGATGGTCCCGGTGGCCTGGCTCACCGAATTGTCGATGATCGCGAGCCTGCCTTGCGACAGCGTCGTGGTTCCATCGGAGGTCAGCGCCTCGACGGGCACCTCGCCGGCGTCAAAGGCCCTGGCGATGGCCTGCAATTGCTCTTCCGGCTCGGTGAACTGCACCGCGATCGGCTGCAGCTGGGCGATGGTAACGATCCCCGAGGTATCCGCGGCGTGCACGATGTTGCCGGGGTCGACCAGCCGGAAACCCGTTCGTCCGCTGATCGGCGCCTTGATCGAGGTGTAGCCGAGATTGGTCTGCGCATTGTCGATGGCGGCCTGATCACCCTTCACCTGCGCGGTGAGTTGATCGACCAGCGCCTGCTGGGTATCGAGATTCTGCTGGGTCTCGAATTGCTGTTTCGCAAGCGTCAGGAAACGCTGCAGGTTCAACTGGGCGTTCTTCAGGCTGGCCTCGTCCTGCGCCTTCTTCGCCACCGCCTGCTCCAGAGCCGCGGTAAACGGGCGTTGATCGATCTCCAGAAGCGGATCGCCCTCCTTCACCATCTGCCCCTGCTTGAAGAACACCTTGGTGATCTGACCGTCGACGCGGCTCCTGACCGTGACCGTCTTGAACGGCGAGACGGCTCCGAGACCGTAGGTGTGCACGGGAAAGTCGGCCTTCTTCACCACGAACGAGGTCACGGGAATCTTCGCCGCAGCCTGATTGGAAGCGCTTTGCGCGGCCGCTGCGGCCGGCTTGACGCTCCCGAGGAATTCATACCACAGGCCGCAGGCCAATGCGGCTGTTGCAAGGATTCCAAACAGCGCAACGCTGAGTCTCGGTCGCCTCGTCATGTCCATCGCCATCTCGTTGCTTGCGCCTGCCTTCAGGTGACTCTGCTGCTTGCAGGTCAACGCACGGGTTGGAGTTGAAGTATCGCGGACAGGTTCGCGGCGTCAAAATAACGATTGCGTGCAACTTTCTGTACAATTCGTCATGTTCGCGCGTCGCGAAACGCAATCGCGCAGACGCAGCCGACAGATCGAAAACGATCAACGCGAAGCGGAGAAACAGACGGAAACGATATGGACAGGCGTTAAGGATCGCCGCGGCTTCACGCTGAATTGCGCCGGCGATCAGGAATTTAACGAACGCTCATCACAAGTCGGGCCTTATCATCAAAATCCAACAGCGCTGCTTGATGGGACGAGGCGCGAGATGAAGGCCGATCAACCGAACCACCGGGGAAATGTCATACCGTTTCGAACGCGATCAGGAGACGAGGGAGATCCGGTCGATGATGCGCGCTCCGACAACATCCTGCGGATGCTTGACCTCTCGAAGTTCGAACGAGATCGCCACGCGGTCGAGAACGACGCCAGCATGCGTTCGAACATCGCAGCAATGGTTCTGCTCGGGCTTCTCGTATTCATCGCAACGGAGGACTTTTCCAAACTCGAGCAATCGAATCTGTGCTTCCAAAATTCGGAGTGCAGGAACTAAGCAGCGCTCGCCATCGACCGGCGGGCGCGAGCAACGAAGCTCCTGACAACGCGACCATCGAGCACCGGATCCGCCCTCCCGCCATTGGCATCCTTCCCCCAATCGTGTAACCCGGCCAAAATGCTTGCCGGGACGGGACGCTCATGACCACCGCCACCACTGACGACGCGGGCGATGCCACCCCCGCGCTGATCCTTGCGCTGGTCGCATTGGCCTGCGGGCACATGCTCTCGACCTTGCTGCGCACGATCCCCGCGATCAGCCTCGACCTGATGGCGGCGGACTTCCACATCGAGCCGCAGGCGCTGGCGAGCCTGACCTCGATCTATCATTTTGCCTTCGCGGCGTCGCAGATTCCGGTGGGCGCTGCGATGGACCGGTTTGGCGTGCGACCGGTGTCGCTCGCTCTGCTGGCGGGAACCGTGTTCGGCGCGGTGGCATCGGGCTTTGCAACGGGACCCGAGAGTTTTGCGTTCGGCCAGTTCATGCTCGGCGTCGCAACCTCCGGCATGCTGATGTGTCCGATGACGCTGGCGGCCAAGCAATTGTCGGCGGCGCGGTTTGGGCTGTGGTCGGGCGCGATCCTTTCGATCGGCAATATCGGCATGCTGTTGTCGTCGAGCCCGCTTGCCTACGTGATCGACACTTACGGCTGGCGCGCCGGGTTCTGGATCTCCGCGGTCGGCGGCATCGTGGTGGCGCTCGCGGTGTTCGTGCTGGTGCCGAACCAGCCGGCCGAGCACAAGGACGAATCCTCCCCCGTGTCGCAGATGATCGAGGTGCTCAGGCTCGGCCTGTCGCGTCCCTTGCGCGGCTTGATCGCGCTGGCGCTGGTGTCGCTGGCAAGCTCGCTGGTGCTGCGTGGCCTGTGGGGCGGGCCGTGGCTGATGCAGGTCAAGGGACTGACACGGGTCGAGGCCGGCAACCAGCTCGGCGCATTCACGCTGGCGATGATCGCAGGTCCCCTGCTGGTCGGCATGATCGATCGCAGGCTCGGCCGCCGCCGCGCACTGGTGGCGAGCACGCACGCCTTCGCCGCGCTGCTGATCACGCTGATGGCACTGGGCGCGCCGCACCTCGCCGTCGCATGGCTGTTCGGCGTATCGGTCATGCCGCCGAACTATGATCTGGCACTGTTCGTGCTGATCGGCCTCTTCACCTCGGCGCAGCCGCTGCTGTTCGGCATGTCCAGGCAGCTCGTCGACGCGCAGGTCGCGGGCAAGGCGCTCGCGGCGGTGAATCTGGCCTTCTTTCTCGGCACGGCCTTGATGCAATCCGTCACCGGCGCGGTAGCGGCCTTTGCGGGCCTGCCGGCGGTGCTGCTGTTCATGGCGACGGCGCTCATCGTCGGCGTGCTGATCTTTTTGACTTATACGACACCAAGTTCACAGGATGGGTAGAGCGAAGCGAAATCCATCAACGCGTATGTCGCGCCTGAATCATGACAGACCAACGCTCCCTGGCGACGATGGGTTCCTGCGACCGAAGCCGTACCGCCGATGAAACCGCGTCAGCCGTCACCGCCTATGAATGCGTGGAGTTGTGGGGCTTTCTGAGCTCGCGATCAATCCGGTCTTCAACTCTGCGGGCAGCCAGGCCCATGAGACTCGTTTGGGTTTTGCCGGTCGAGACCGTCGCACCGATCTGGAACCGCCATTGCCAAACGCGCGGCTCAATCTGCACGAGCGTGAATTCGACGCCCCGGCGATTCATCGCTTGGGTCGCGATCGCAACAATTTCGCCTCCTCCTCGGCCAGCAGCTTCAAGAGTACCTCCCGCTCCTGATCGTTGTGCGGCTCCGCGAGCTTCTTCCGGAACAGTGCAATGTTTTCCCGGTGAACGTAATCATCCACTGCACCCTCCATCAGGCACGGCCACTGCGCTCTCTCACACCGATCGATCATCGTGGACTCCGAACGACACCGGTGTCTGTACGGAGACCCGCATTGAAGGGGCAGTTGCAAGACCGATCCGACCAGTTCATCCAACGGCGCCCAATCCGGTTTTGCTCTCCATCGCCAAACGAAGCATTCGGGCCAGGTCTGCCCGCCGATAGGGCTTGGAGAGCAGCAACACGCCCGGGTCAATCCGGCCCTGATGGCTCAACGCGTTTTGCGGATAGCCCGATGTGAACAGCACCTTGACCATCGGCCGGCGCCCGGCGACCTCCAGAGCCAATTGGGTTCCGTTCATTGGCCCGGGCATGATCACGTCCGTGAACAAGAGATCGAAGGCCGCGCCCCCGTCCACGATTGCCAGGGCCTCCGTCGCATTGGCAGCGACCAGGGTGTCGTAACCGAGCAGTTGAAGTTGGGAGATCACCGACGTCCGGACGGCGACATTGTCCTCCACGACGAGGATCGTTTCGGTGCCGCCCTCGAATGACTCATGCAGCCGCTCCGAGGTTCGATCCGCCGTCCGGTTTGCCCTCGGCAGAAAAATCTTGAATGTGGTGCCGCTGCCTTCCTCGCTATAGATCCGGATTTGGCCACCGGATTGCTTCACGAAGCCGTAAACCATGCTCAATCCCAAGCCCGTTCCCGCTCCGGCTTCCTTCGTCGTGAAAAACGGCTCGAACACCCTGCTCAGGAGCGCCGCCGGAATACCGGTGCCGGTATCGCTCACGGCGATCAGCACGTAACTGCCCGGTGGTACGTCGTCGTCCGACTTGACATCGCCAGGGTCAAATTCGATGCAGCTGGTCTGGATCTCAAGTTTGCCGCCGTGCGGCATGGCATCGCGGCCATTGATGGCAAGATTCACAATGGCAGCACTGAGTTGGTTTGGATCGACCAGCGCCGCGCACGCCTCCACCGTCGAGGTTACGCTGATGTCGATATCCTCGCCCAAAGTCGGGTGCAAAAGCCTCGCAACTTCCGCCACCAGCTCGTTGACGTCCACCGCACGCGGTTGCAGCGGCTGCTGACGGGAAAAAGCCAGCAGCCGCGAGGTCAGCTCCGCTCCGCGGTCCGCGGCATCGCTAATCAGTTGCGCGATCCCCGCAAGCTCGGGACGATCTGCGACCCCCGTGGCCAATATTTCGATGGTCCCGGTGATGATCGTCAGCATATTGTTGAAGTCGTGGGCGATACCGCCGGTCAACTGGCCGACCGAATCCATCTTCTGGGCCTGTGTGAGTTGCGCCTGCGCGGCGCGGCTTTCGGTGATATCTCTCAAGAACCCATTGATGATGTAGTCCTGATCACGACGAAGCGCGGTCAACGAAAACTCCGTCAGGATTTCGGTACCGTCACGCCGCAACGATTGAGCCTCGTAGCGCCAGCCAGGCAGCCCCTTTTCGAAATCCTGAAGAAACGTCGTCAATCCTTGCAGGCTCGCAGCTCGCCGTTGCTCCGGGATGATCAGATCGCGCAGAGTGCGACCGACCGCTTCGCCCCGAGACCAGCCCAACATGGCCTCGGCGTTCGGACTCCAGCGCAGGATCGTGCCGGTCTGGTCGAACTGGACGAACGCATCGAGTGATGATTCGATGATGGCTTGCGCCAACTGCTCACTCTCAAGCAGGGCCTTGTGTTCGCGCAATTTCGCCGTGTTGTCGCGGGCGACCTTGGCGGCTCCGATGATGGCGCCTGAACGGGATTTCACGGCCGAAACGCTGAGAGAGACGCCGATCCGTCGCCCGTCCTTTGTTATCCGGACCGTATCGTGATGACTGACTTTATCGCCGTTCCTGATCTTTTCCAGTATGGCTCGAACTTCCGGGCGCAACTCCTCCGGCACGATGATGTCGATGCTCTGGCCAATGGCTTCCAGCGGGGCAAACCCGAACAAGATCTGTGCAGCATGATTCCATCCGGTGATGATCCCATCAAGACTCTTGGTAATGATCGCATCATCCGAAGACTCGACTGCTGCGGCGAAAAGCTGATCGCGACTTTCTTCCGATGGACCACGCTCCGAGGCAACACTCGGGCGGGCGCGAACAACTTCATCAATTGCATGCGTCAATTCGTCCGGACGGAACGGTTTCGCCAGAAATTTTACATCGTTCAGTTCGGGATGCATGTCGCACTCCAGCGCCGTCACTCCCGATATCGCGATGATTGACATGATCGGCGCGCATTCGCGCAACGCGCGTATTGCAGTGACGCCGGTCATGACGCCCTGCAAGAACAGGTCGACAATCGTCAGATCGAAGTTCGAACTGTTAAGTTCGCGAAGACCCGCAGCCAGACTTTCAACTGCAACCGCCTCAAATCCCTTGAAGCGCAGAGCCATCGAAATGGTGGCACGAACAGCCAACTCGTCGTCAATAACGAGAATGCGCATGAATTCCTTCGGACTGCATTTGTGTCCTTTCGCTCCTGACGATGCGAGCGGGGCAACAGCCGGCTCCGGCGATCAGAGCAATGATGCTCCCGACATCTCCGTTCTGGCGCGCATGACGGGCTTTGCGCATCTCAGATTGCCGGAGCCAAGAGTTCAGGCACGGTATTCGTCTTCAGGCACTCGCCGACAATGTACAGCAGCGCGCTGGTGGTGAAAGGTTTCTTCAGGCAGTGAGATGCGCCGAGCTTGAGGGCCATATTCAGGAAATCCGGCGCCTGCGTTCGCGGCTCGGCAAATTTGTAGCCGGATATCGCGACGAGCGGGAGGCGCGGGGCGCTCTTGTGAAATAGGCTTATGGATTCAAGACCGCGCATGTGCGGCATGAAAATATCGACAATCATCAGACTGAAGCTGACGTCCTCGAGCGCCTTCAGTCCCGCCGCGGCGCCATCGGCGATCACGACCTTATGGCCTGCTGTTTCAAGCACGGCCTTGATCGCCGAACACACCAGCCAGTCGTCGTCCACCACGAGAATGCGTGACATCGATATTTCCCTGTCGTTAGTATCCGGCGGGCATTACTGAGGCCTTTGCACCACGAATCACTTTGACCAGACTGAGACAAAGGCAATTTTGCGTCTGCACTAGACCGTGCATGGAACCGCCAGCACAACCAACCGCCCTGCTTAGGGCCAGGAACATGTCTGTCTGCACGTAAGGGTGCATAGGACGCTGTATCGAAAGCAGCCGTGCGACATCGGGGCTTGCGACCCCGAGGACCGGCACCCATGTTGCGTACATTGTTGACCGAAAATACAGGGCATCGACAACAGAGAGACGAGTTGCGCTCCCGCCTTAAGGCCGGAGGTCGCGATGGATTTGCAGCAACGTTCGCCAAATCGATTGCTGGCCCGTTTGAGCCAGGCCAATTTTGATCTGGTCGGCGGCCATCTCAGAACCATCCAGCTCGTTCGATCAGCCGAGCTTGTGGCCGCCGGAGACGAGCTGGTCGACGCCTATTTTCCCCATAGCGGAATCATTTCGCTGATCGTTCGACTGACCGGCGGAGAAGCCACCGAGGTCGCGATGATCGGCAAGGATAGCGTGTTTGGCGCGTCAGCCGCGCTCGTTGGCCCGACGGCGCTGACCACCGCTGTCGTACAATTACCCGGCGCCTGCTCCGCGCTGCCGGTACGACGGTTGAAGGAGGCCGCGGACCAAAGCACCTCGTTGCGTGAAATCCTCATGAGACATGAGCAGGCAATATTCGTGCAGGCACAGCAGTCTGCCGGATGCATTGCGTCCCATCCCGCCATGGCCCGGCTCGCGCGGTGGCTGCTGCGCGCCAGAGACGCCAGCGGAATCGACGAGCTGGATTTTACCCAAGAGTTTCTCGGACAAATGCTTGGCGTGAGACGAAATGCTGTCTCGTACGTGGCCGCGGAGCTTCAGAGAAGGGGCGCGATACACTTCAACCGCGGTCATATCCTGATCGCGGATGCCGCAAGGCTGAAGGCCATAGCTTGCGAGTGTTATGCCACGGTGCAAAATGAGCTCAGCCAACTGAAACGCGTTCCGCTCGCTTGAAGACCGTATCATCGCAGGTCGGTTCAGCTGTTCGCGAAACCCATCATGTCGTCAACAAACTGATGGGTACTTGGCTCCACTCACCAGATATTTGGATGCTCCCGCCAGCCTTGGACGGCAATGAGGACGGTTCTGGCACCATGCACGGGCAGCAACGCACCGCCCTCGTTCATGCGTTGAGCCGACTTGCGAAACAGGCTGCTCCAAAGGATGCTAGGCGGTCAGCATCCAAAGGAAAGACCTCATGCCTGTCGACACCAAAGCCGCTACCGATCGCCTCATGCGCTTCCTCGCCATCGAGGGCGTCACCGGACAGGAGGCGGCGATCGGGCGTGAGCTTACCGCCACGCTGAAAGAGGTCGGCGTGCCGGCGAAGGCGATCCGGCTCGACGATGCCAACACGCGCATTCCGGTGCCGACCGAGACCGGCAACCTCATCGTCGACCTGCCCGGCCGCGGCGCGCTGCATAACCAGCCGCGGATCATGTTCATGACCCACATGGACACCGTGCCGCTCTGCGCCGGCGCCAAGCCGAAGAAATCCGGCCGCAAGATCGTCAACGAGGCCAGGACCGCGCTCGGCGGCGACAATCGCTGCGGCTGCGGCGTGCTGGTGACGCTGGCGGCCGAGCTCGAAAAGCAGAAGCTCGATCATCCGCCGATCACGCTGCTGTTTTGCGTGCGCGAGGAGAGCGGGCTCTATGGCGCGCGCCACGTCAAGCTGGACGAGCTCGGCTCGCCGGTGATGGCGTTCAACTATGACGGCGGCTCGGCCTCCAACGTCGTCATCGGTGCGGTCGGCGCGGATCGCTGGACCGTCGAGATCTTTGGCCGCGCCTCGCATGCGGGCGTCGCGCCCGAGCGTGGCATCTCCTCGACCATGATCATGGCGCTGGCGCTGGCGGACGTGAAGGCCGGCGGCTGGTTCGGCAAGGTGGTGAAGGGCAAGGGCGCGAGCGCGCGGATGGGCACCAGCAATGTCGGCCCCGTCACCGGCGGCGAGGGCCGCCCCGCGGGCGATGCCACCAATGTCGTCACCGACTACGTCCATGTGCGCGGCGAATGCCGCAGCCATGACGGAAAATTCTTCAAGGAGATCACCAAAGCCTACAAGGCCGCGTTCGAGAAGGCGGCCAAGAAGGTGACGAACGCGCAAGGCAAGTCCGGCAAGGTCAAGTTCAAGGCCGAGACCGACTATTATCCGTTCCGCATGAAGGACAGCCAGCCCGTCATCAAGCGCGCGGTCGAGGCCGTGTCGGCGGTCGGCGGCACCCCGAACGTCCGCACTGCCAATGGCGGGCTCGATGCCAACTGGATGGTCCGCCACGGCGTTCCCACGGTGACGTTCGGCGCCGGCCAGAACGAGGCGCACACGATCGACGAGTGGATCAATCTCGACGAATATGATCGCGCCTGCGCGCTGGCCGTGCAGCTCGCGACGATGCGGTGAGCGAAGCCTGCAGGGTGGGTTAGCCCTGCAGATGCGCAAAGCGCATCTGCTCGGCGTAACCCACCTCTTTCATCTTCAGGGCGACAGAAGTGGTGGGTTACGCTGCGCTAATCCACCCTACGAAACAAAAAGAAAACAGGGAGGCGACATGGCACGCATCGCGACAATCGAGTCCGGACTCTACCGGATCTCCCTGCCCGTCACGCTGTCGGACTCCACGCATGGCGAGATCGCGGCGTTCGAACTTATCACCTGCCGGGTGCGCGATGCCGATGGCGCCGAAGGCGTCGGCTACACTTACACCGTGGGGCGCAATGGCGGAGCCGTCGCCGACATCCTCAAGCGCGAGATCCCGCCGCTGGTCGAGGGGCACGAGGCCGACGACACCGAAGCGGTGTGGCATCACGTCTGGTGGGGCCTGCATTATGGCGGCCGCGGGGGACCTGCGGTGCTGGCGCTGTCCGCGCTCGACATCGCGCTGTGGGACCTCAAGGCGCGGCGCGCCAAGCTGCCGCTGTTCCGCCTGCTCGGCGGCTTCGATGCGCACGTACCGTGTTACGCCGGCGGCATCGACCTCGATCTCTCCGTCGAGGCGCTGCTCGCGCAGACCGACGGCAATCTCGCAAAGGGCTTTCGCGCCATCAAGATGAAGGTCGGCCGGCCCGATCTCAAATCCGACGTCGCGCGCGTTGCGGCGATGCGCAAACATCTCGGCGACGGCTTTCCGCTGATGGCGGACGCCAACATGAAGTGGACGGTCGAGGAAGCCATCCGCGCCGCACGCGCTTTCGTGCCCTACGACCTCACCTGGCTGGAAGAGCCTGTTATCCCCGACGACGTTGCGGGTCACGCTCGCATCATGCAGGCCGGCGGCGTGCCGATCGCGGCGGGTGAGAATTTGCGCTCGCTGTGGGAATTCAAGAACTACATCGTCGCCGGCGCGGTGTCCTATCCCGAGCCTGACGTCACCAATTGCGGCGGCGTCACCGCCTTCATGAAGATCGCGCGGCTGGCGGAGGCCTTCAACCTGCCCGTCACCAGCCATGGCGCGCACGACGTCACCGTGCATCTGCTCGCGGCCTGTCCGAACCGGTCGTATCTGGAAGCCCACGGTTTCGGGCTGGACAAGTATATCGAGCACCCGCTGCTGCTCGAGGACGGCAAGGCGCTGGCACCGTCGCGGCCGGGCCATGGCATCGGCTTTGACTGGAAGGGGCTGGCGAAGCTTTCGCCCTAGGCAACGCGCGTTGCTGCACGCGAGGCATTCCAAGGCGCGGGATGCAGGGCGCGGATAATCCGCTAAGGTGCCGGCAGACACCTTGCGAGAGATCCCCTGCCTTGACCCCCGAGCTGCACCAGAAACTGACCGCGTGGCGCCGGCATTTGCATGCCCACCCCGAACTGTCCCTCCAGGAGAAGGCGACCGCCGCCTTCGTGCAGGACAAGCTCACCGAGCTTGGCATTCCCTTCGTGCCTGAGATCGGCGGCCACGGCGTCGTCGCGACGCTGACGCGAGGGGCTGCCCAGGGCCGCGTCGGCCTGCGCGCCGACATGGACGCGCTGCCGATCACCGAGGACACCGGCCTGCCCTACGCTTCGACCACTCCCGGCGTGATGCATGCCTGCGGCCATGACGGGCATACCGCCTCGCTGCTGGGGGCCGCGGCGCTGCTCGCCGCCGATACCAGCTGGAGCGGCACGGTCGATTTCATCTTCCAGCCGGCCGAAGAAGGCTTTGGCGGCTCGCGCGCCATGGTCGCCGCCGGGCTGTTCGAGCGCTTTCCGATGGACCGGGTGTTCGGCTTCCACAACTGGCCGGGCCTGCAGGCCGGCACCATCGCGGTCCATGACGGCGTCGTCATGGCCTCCGGCGGACGCGTCATCATCACCATCGAGGGCCATGCGGGTCACGCCGGCATGCCGCACCTGACGCGCGATCCGGTGATGGCGGCAGGCCACCTCATCGTGGCCATGCAATCGATCGTGTCGCGCAGCGTCGATCCGCTCGATACTGCCGTGCTCTCGCTGTGCACGCTCGAAGGCGGCACGGCGCGCAACCAGATCGCGGGACGCGTCACGATCGGCGGTACCCTGCGGTACCATCGCGAGGCGGTGAAGGACATCCTGCTCGCGCGGATCGGCGAGATCTGCGCCGGTGTGGCGACGAGTTTTGGTGTCAAGGTCACGCCCGAGATCGTCATGGGTGTCGGCGTCGTGGTGAACTCACCGGCTGAAGCGGGCCTTGCGCGCATCGCTGCGGAGAACGTGCAGGCCGCGGTGCGCCGCGATCTCGCGCCCAGCATGGCGGGCGAGGATTTTGCCCATTATCTCGCACGGCGGCCGGGTGCCTTCGTCTGGATCGGCAACGGCGAATTGCGCGACGGCGCCGAGCTGCACGGTCCGCGCTACGATTTCAACGACGCGATCCTGCCCGTGGCATCGACCTGGATGGCCGAGGTCGCCAAGACGGCGCTGAATGCGAACTAGAAAGGCGCGGCCGGCTCTCCGGCCGCCGCCATCACGCCTCGTCCAGAACCTCGAACAATTCCTCGACCCGGTCGAACGGGGCTTTGCGCATCTGGCTGTGATAGACGACGCGGTCGCCGTCGCGTTGCAATGATCGCCCGCGGGATTTCCGCAAACGGCCCGGCAGGAATGTCGCGGCCACCGCGCCTTGCCCGACGTCGAGGCGGACGATGCCCCTTCGCCTGCAATCGAGCCTGAGCCTCGCCGCAGAGAAGAAGTCACGGGCGCCCGGTGGCAATTGCCCGAACCGGCGGGAGGTTTCCTCCTCGAGATCGTCGAGCTCGTCCTCGCTCCGGCACCGTGCGGCACGGGCGTAGAGCTCCAGCCGGACGGGCTCGGACTGCACATAGGTTTCGGGAAGCATGTCCGCGACCGGCAGATTGAGGTCGGGCACCCACATCTCGACCCGTCCGTCATCGACCTTCTCGGACGCCATCTTCAGAAGATGGCTGTAGAGCACCGGCCCGAACACCTGGACATGGCCGGATTGCTGCTCCGAGAACAGATCGCCCGCGCCTCGTAAGTCAAGGTCGCGCTCGCTGATGGCAAAGCCCGCGCCCGGCCGGCTGAACTCCTCGAGGACCGCGAGCCGCTTCTCGGACTGCTCGGAGCCCGTCTCGGTCAGCAGATAGGCGAAAGCGCGGATGCCGCTGCGGCCAACCCGTCCGCGCAGCTGGTGCAGCTGGGCAAGGCCAAATCTCTCCGGCCAGCAGACCACGATCGTGTTCGCGCGCGGGATGTCGAGACCGCTCTCCACGATGTTGGTCGCGAGCAGAACGTCGGCCTCGCCCTCGACGAAGCTCATCATGCGGTCGTCGATCTCGTCGGCCGGCAATTTGCCGTGGAGACAGACGATGCGCAGATCAGGTGCGACTGCCTGCACGCGCGCCAGCATCGGCTCCAGATCCTGGATACGCGGACAGATCAGAAAACTCTGGCCGTGACGCCTCTGCTCCCGCAGCAGCGCCGAGGCGATCGCGGCATCCGACAAGGGCGCGATCTTGGTTGCGACCGGCAGCCGGTGCACCGGCGGCGAGGCGATGATGCTGAGGTCGCGGAAACCGGCAAGACCTGCGGCAAGCGTGCGCGGGATCGGCGTGGCGCTCATCCACAGCGTATGGACGCTCTTGGCCAATCCGGAGAGCTTGGCTTTCTCGGCCGCACCAAAATGCTGTTCCTCGTCGACGATGACGAGGCCGAGATCATCGAACTTCACGTCCTTCGAGGCCAGCGCTTGCGTACCGACCACGATCTGCATCCGGCCGCTGCGCAAGGCCTCCTTGGTCTGGCGCATCTCCGCAGCCGACGTCGCACGCGACATGTTGCCGACCTCGATGTCGAACGGGGCAAAACGCTTGCGGAAGGTTGCGACATGCTGCCGTGCCAGCACCGTCGTCGGCACCGCAATCGCGACCTGCTTTCCGGACAGCACCACGGCGGCGGCCGCGCGCAGCGCTACCTCGGTCTTGCCGAACCCGACATCGCCGCAGATCACCCGGTCCATCGGGTGGCCGGATGCGAGATCGTCGAGGACGTCATTGATCGCCTTGGCCTGGTCGACCGTCGTGAAATAGGGAAAGCGCGCGACAAATTTCTCGTAGGCCGACCCCGGCGGCACCAGCTTCGCAGCCCGCTTCCGCCGGCGCTGGCTGATGTGCTTGGCAAGCACCTTGCCGGCGAGCTGGATCTCCCGCTCCGCCCCGGTGCGGCGCGCCCACCATGTGCTGCCATCCGCCTTGTCGAGCGCCAGCTTGCCGAGCTCGGTCGAATAGGGCCACATCACAGCAAGATCAGGCGGCGGCACCAGCGCGGCGTTGTTGCCTGCGAACACCAGCCTGACCATCTCGCGCATCGCGCCGCCGCCGGTGTTCACGGTCTGCAAGCCATCGAGCACGGCGAGGCCGCGCTGGAGGTGAACGACCACCGTGCCCTGCTCCGGCACGTCGGCATGATCGAAGGCCGCGCTCAAGCTGCGCGCCATCGGCTGCGCATGATGGGCCCTGCTGCCGAGCACGTCGGACGCGGTCAGGACGACGACGGGCTTGCGTCCGGGGATGACGAAGCCGGCGTCGAGGTCGGCGAGCAGCGCTGCTTCGCCGCGGGCGTCGGCCGCCTCCTTCCAGTCCGCGCAGCGCTCCGCCTTCACGCCGCTCATCCGCTCCATCGCGCGCAGATCCTCCTCCTGCGCGGCGACGAAGATCAGGCGTGAGCCGGCGCGCCACGTCTCCTCGACGAAGGCACGCAGAGCCTTGCGCGACGATGTCAGCTTCGAGAATTCGGGCGTCGGCTGGAATGGCGCCGTCGGCGGCAGCACCTTCATGCCCCTGGTCGCCTGCTTCCAGTCGCGCGTTGCCAGATATTCGCGCTCCCTGTCCGCGCGCGCCCCGGCGTCCTCGATCGTGCTCAGCCAGGCGTCGGCGTGCAACGGAACGCCCGCATCCGCGATCCATTTGGCGCGTCCGCAATAGTCGAACAGCGTCGCACGCTTGCCGCGGCTGGCGATGGCGAGCCGCTCCGACATGGGGTCGACCAGAAGCTCCCTGGTCTCGAAAATGACCTTGTGCTCTTGCGGGTCGAAGGCCACGATCCGGCTGATGGTGCGCCCCGAATGCTCGATCCGGAACGGGCCGAGCGCGCCTGCGGGGAATATCTCGAAGGTCTGCCCGTGGAACAGGGCGCCGCCCGGATAATCCGGCTCGTCCTCCAGATCATACCCCAGGGACTCCAGCCGCCCGCGAAGCTCGGCTTCCGAGAAGGTGCCGCCGACCTTCAGGCTGGTGTTGAGGCGGAGCAGGCTCGCCGGCACAGGCAGGCGCTCCATCACGGCTTCCGCGGTCGAGATCAGGAAGATCGGCTTTTTGGATTTCGCCAGACGCCGCAAGACGGACGCGCGGCGGCCTGCGATCTCGTGAGACGGTTCCAGCTGATCGAACGGCAAGGTGTTCAGGCGCGGAAACACCAGGACCTCGCAGGATGGCTCAAGGCCATGAATGATGCTGCCGAGCCGCTCCGCCCTGTTCTCGCTCTCGGCGAGGAACACCAGGCCGCTGCGGCCGGACAGCTTGTATTGCGCAAGCAGATGCAGCGCCATCATGCCAAGGGGCGACGACGACGAGACAGTCGTGCGCTGCGACGCCTTGCTCTTCCTTGGCGAGCTCTTGCGCAGCGGGTTTTTGCGCGAGCTCTGCTTTGGCGAAATATTCTTCAGTGACGTCTTCTTAAGCGACGTCCTGACGGGCGCGTTCTTGCTCCGCGGGAGCTTGTCTCCCGACTTTTTGGCCAGCCGCTTTTTTGTGGAATGCCGCACGTTTATCAGTCTCAAATCGTCAACAATCATCGATGGCACGCGAGCCGAGCCCGCCCCGATTCGGCGGTCCGTCGCCATGCATATGGGATTTGCCGTGCGAACGCACGCGTTCAGCAGCGCGGATCCACCCGACACCACGGTGCTCTCGCCATGTTTCGATGAGGCGGTACTGTGATAGACCGGATTGCGGGGCGCGGCGTGATGCGCGGCACGCTGCGGCATCATCGCGGTGCTGTCAAGGACGCGGCGCCCCGCCGACGCCTGGCCATCACGCTTGTTCCCACCGGAATTGCGCCAGCTCTTCCGCGGCCACCAGATCGGTCTGACCGCGGAAACGAGCCCAGCACATCGTCATCAGTGCATCGTGCCCGACATCGGATCGGCGCGATCAAAGACCGAAGCTGTCACGCGCCGTGCAGGTCACGGTTTCGATCTTGTTGCCATCACGATCACGCGCGCGGCTGCGCGTGGCCGGCCCATCAGCGCGTGGCCGCAATCCTGGCGCGGAAGGCCGCCTGCCCCTGCATGATCTTGTCGAGCAATGCGTCGAGCGCCCAGAACCGTTCGCGGATGTCGAAGTCGACGGCGCGGCTGCCGATGCATGAGAACGTGCCAAGCCTCTGATGGTACAGCTTCGCCAGCTTGGGATAGCCCATCGGCTCGGCCATCGCGGCGAGCGCGAGGTAGACGGAGAGATCGTCGGCCAGTGCGGGATGCCGCGAGCTGTCGGTCAATAGCCATTTGTAGAGATCAGGGTGGAAGTTCGTGAACACGCCGGTGAAGCCGGCGGATCCGGCCTTCATGGCGTCAAAGGCAATCGCCGCATTGGCGTTGACGATGGCGAGCGACGAGCTTTTCGTCAACGCCACGCGGCGCTTCACGGTCTCGAGGTCGCAGGAGACGTCCTTGAGGATCGCGAAACGTCCGCTCCCGGCACAGAACGCCAGCTCGTCGTCGGACATGAGCCGGCGGAACGGTGCGGGACATTCGTAGAGGCCGAGCGGAAGATCGGCGGGCAGCGCATCGAGCAGATGGCGCAGATGGTCCATGAAGACGGTGCCGCCCTGCCGCTTCGGATCGAACCGGTTCGTCACCAGGACCAGTCCGTCCACGCCGGTCGCGGCGATGGAGGTCAGCTCGGTCACCTGATCCTCGTGCGATTCACTGACATGGCCCGACGCGATGACGGGTACCCGTCCCGCCGCCTTCTGGACGACGAAACGTGCCAGCGCGATGCGCTCCTCGAGGCTCAGGAACTGCATCTCGCTCGACTGGGCCACGGCGAACAGCGCGTCGGCACCATTGGCAATGTACCATTCGACCAGGTTTTCGAGGCCCGCATAGTCGATCGCGTTCGCTTCGGTGAACGGCGTCAACATCACCGGAATGATGCCTTTGATGGTTGCAGTCACAAATCAGCTCCAAGGACGTTGAAATCGGTGACAGGCAGGAGCCCGTCGCTCACGCGCCTTGCAACGCGTGAGCGCAACTGTTCGAACCTGGCGATCAGTCGCCAGCCACTTCCTTGATGCGGGCGATCATGTCGTCGACGGCCTTTTCGACCGGCACCTTGTTGGTGACGATGGCGTTCACGGCCTTGATCCAGACGTTCTCGTTGTAGAGCGTGGTGAACTTGTAGTTCTTGCTCATCTCGTAGCCGCCGACGCCGGCGAAGAACTGGTCGCGCTCGGCGCGGCGATGCACATCGCCGTCCCAGAAGGCGGACTTCTGGCCGGCGACCTTGACCGGGAACCAGCGGCCGAGCGCGCCTTCGACATAGGGCTGGAGGTTTTCGTCGCGCAACAGGAACGAGACGAACTCCTTGGCCCGCTCCTTGTTCTTGGCCTGCTCGAAGATCAGTCCGATCACCACGGACGCGCGGGTGTGGACCGGCGTGCCATCCGGCTTGTCGGGCCAGACCATGGTGCGGATGCGGTCATAATAGTTCTTCTTCGCTTCGTCCCGCTGCTCGGCGGTGAGCGTCTCGTTGTTGGCGTCATCAAGCCATTTGCCGGGCACCGAAATCGTCGAATTGTGCGTCATGATCGTCGTCTTGTTGTGGAAGGCAACGTTGTTGTCCGGATCCTTCCAGCTCGTCGCCGATTGCGGCGTGCAACCCTTCGCGGCGAACTCGATATAGTCCTTCATGGCGGCGACGAGGCCCGCCTTCACCTTGGGATCGTCGACCAGGAGCTTGCCGTTGTCGTCAACGAGCACGACATTGTAGGCGTCCATGAACACCAGGAACGAGATAAAGCTGTCGGTGGCGTCGACGCCCATGGGGTGGCCGATGCCATAGATGCGCTTGCCGGATGCCTTGCGCACGGCCGGCTGCGCCTTGTCGCACCAGAACGACCAGAAGCCTTTCCAGTCCTTCGGGATGTCGGTCTCCTTGAGACCTCCCTCCTCGAGCATGTCCTTCCAATAGTGCAGATGCAGCGTCGCCTGCTTCAACGGGAAGGCGTAGTAGGCCTTCGCCTTGGTCTTGTCGTTGTACAGCCTGACCGTTTCGAGCGAAGCCGGCGTGAACTCGCCCTTGATCGGCTCGAGGATGGAGCCGAGATCCACCAGCTTGCCTTCGGACGCCCATTTGCCGGCGCCCTGGAAATGGTAGGTGTCCGCATAGGTGACGTCGGGCGGACTGCTCGCATCGAGCGCCGCTACCAGCTTCGGCATCATGTCCTGCGTCGCATATTGCGACAGCTCGACCTTGACCCCGGTCTTGGCCTCGAACTTCTTGATGACGGCGAGCAACGCGTCTTCCTCGGCCTTGTAATAGCCCTTGTTCCACCAGACCACGAGCTTCTCCTCGGCCGCCGCGGGGCTCATCGTTCCCATCACCGGCAAGAGCAGAGAAACCGCCATCGAGCAGTTTCGGACCCACCGCAAAAGGCTATTCCGCATCGTCGTTTCCTCTCCGTCCCATCCCGGCGAGGAGCCCGCCGGTTGCTTTCATGGCTTTTAAAACGGGCTCATGTAAGCGCTTACATAATAGCTGTCAAGCGTCCCTCGTCCGGGCATTTTTCGTGTTTATCGAAGTGACGATTGTTGCCGCCGCCGCTCGGGCTTCAACGGCCTTGCGCCTCGCCCGCACTCTGGCGGATCTTCAGAACGGGCAGGATTTCCCGGGATTGCACCTGCGCCTGGCGGCCCGCGATCACGGCAAGCAGCTCGTTGGCCGCCAAAATGCCGATCTGCTGATTGTCGACCTTCATCGTCGTGAGCCCGGGAGAGAAGCGCGATGACATCGCAAGATCGTCGAAGCCGGTAATCGAAAAATCCCCGGGCGCCTCCAGGCCGCGTTGCCGTGCAGCCATCAGCGCGCCGAGCGCCAGATTGTCGTTGCCGCAGACGATCGCGGTCGGCCGGCTCCCGACCGCGCGCGTCATCAATGTCGCAAAACTCTCCGCGCCGAACTCCAGCGTCGACGGACCCATCATCAGATCCCGCGCTGCGATCTCCAGGCCGGCCGCCGCGAGCGCATCGCGGACGCCGCGAAGCCGTTCCTTCACGCGGTCGTTGTTGGTGTCGGGCTGAAAGATCGCCGCGAACCGGCGGTGACCGAGGGACAGCAGGTGATCCGTCATGCGATGAAAGGCGGCGCGGTTGTCGAAGCCGATGCACGGGTGCGGCGACAGCTTGCTGTAGGCGTACGTCACGACATAGGGAATGCCCCGCGCATTGAGCGCGTCGAACAGCTCGGGCGGATGATTTTCACCGACCACGGCCAGCGCTTCCACGCCGCGCGCAAGCATGGCATCGGCCTGCCTCAGGCCTTCGCCCGGATCATAGTTCGAGCAGCCCAGGAACAGCGTGAAGCCGTGTTCGCTGAACACGCTCTGCATGCCGCTGATCTGGTGGGCAAAGATCTCGTTGTCGAGCGTCGGGATGATGGCCCCGGCGATATGCGTCCTGCGCGAGGCCAGCGCCCGGCCGGCCGCATTCGGAATCCAGTTCAGGGCGCGCGCGGCGTCCTTGACCCGCTGCCTGACCTCTTCGGACACCTTGTCGGGCTCGTTGAACGCGCGCGAGACCGTCGCGGTCGAGACATTGGCCTTGCGGGCGACCTCCTCGAGCTTGACGCGACCGCTGCCGCCACGCGCTCTCTTTGAAGCTGCTACCATCCCGGCCACGGTTGAATGCGATTTGATCAGTGCTTTGCCATGGGTCACACGGGTCCTCAACGAAAATCTCCTCGTGTGGACCCAGGCGCGGCTCCATGCACACGCCAGCGCTGCACAGCATGTCGCCGATCGTCGACCGGTCTCGAACAGCCGCGCGTACAACCGCGACCGGACGTCGTGGGGATGGGACCGGATCAATACGAGGGATCGGGAGCAGCCGGGATTGCGTGTGGCGAAGGCGGCGCCAGGATTGCTAAATCTTCAGGGCGCCCCGGCTTCCGGCATTCAGGCCGAACAGCGCTCGGCAACAATCCGCGCCCCCGCAGGCGCGTGTCCCGCCACATGCTCGATCATCGTCAGCACGCGAGGACTTGGTCAGCAACAATCATCAGCGGCAAGAACTGCAACTTGCGGCGGCAGGCATAGCCACGAAGGCTGCTCCGATACCGAATCCGAGCATCGCCACCAGTGCAATCCGTAGGACTAAAATCCGGGTCATCTCAAATTCCTCCTGAACTACGTCTTAAAGTAGCATTGTACACCAGATACGCCGCGCGGGCAAACCCGGCTGTCCCCTGCTCCCCTCCGGGAGCGCCAATTTGCCTGCAAGAGGAGCCATTTACATCGCTTTTGGGTCAATTGGTCGCATCGCCATGATGTCGCCGGCCGGCGGCCCGCGGCGCCCGACATCGGCCAAGCTATCCGCGGGTCGATCATCGAAGTCTCATCTCGTAGCGCGGTTGAGCGTCGCGCAGTGCGCCGGCAGATCGGTCGTTGTGCGCTTGATCTTTGCCGTCGAATTCATGACTTCTTTTTTGAAGTTGCCCGTGAAGTAGTTGTTGAGAAGAAGCAACTCATGGGTCGGCTCGTATTGTTTCTCTGGAATGGCCTTTTCCAGTTGCGCCGACGCCTCATCATCCTGCCCCAGGACGTGCAAAGCCAGCGCATATCGGAAAATCACTTCGGCATTATCGAGTTTGTCAGCCGCGAATTTCAGCAGGACGACCGCCTTTTCGAAATTGCCCTTCTGTTCCGCGTCATCTTTCGCCGGCTTCTGCATGAGAATGTAGGCGAGCGTATCCGCGGTACCGGCGGCGGCCCACTCCAGATAAGGTTTGTCTTTGGTCTTCGTATAATAGTCCATTGCGGCCGTGGCTGCGGTTTCGGCATCTCCATCGCCGATCTCTCCGTAGGTCGCCAGAGTCCACGCTCTCGTATTGTTGAGCGCAGCCAGCTGCTCCGCTTTATCTTCCTCGGTGAGGCCCATCTTCTCGAGCATGTTTCTATTGAAAGTATTCTTGGCCAACAGGGCTTTGAGCCTCTCGTTTTGCCTGATGTTCTTCCGCGGATATTTTTGCTCGAGAAGCGCGATTTCATCAAAGCCCCATCCACGGGCCTGCCACCAAGGCGCATCGGCAAAGTTTGGAACATTGTCGTCCGAAAACTTCATCCGCTTGAATGACGCGCCCGTGATGTCGGCGCCGGAGAAGTCCGCCTGTTTGCACAAATAGACGCCGTCAAAAACCGCCTGATAAAGATAGGCGTTCCTGAAGCTGACATTCTCGAGGACGGCGTTGCTGAACAGGGCCGAAGAGAGCGTGGCTCCATCGAAGACCACATTTCTGAGTTTCGAACCCTTGAATTGAGCGCCGGCCGCTGCGATCCCGTGCAGATCCTTGCTTGCCTGCCCGGCGAGCCTGAGACCTTGCACCTCCAGTTTCTGATGATAGGTCGCCAACCATCGTATGTCGTCGACTTTCCTGTCATCCGGGACTTTGTCGTCTTCCATTTCGTGAACGACCGACGAAGATTTTATCGGGACGTAGAGTTTCTCGTAAGCGGACGAACTGGCCAGAGCAACCACGCCGACGACGATCGCAGCCGTCACCGCCACACTCAGTTTGATAATGTTCCACCGGCTGCTTGCATTGATGAAATCGGTTTCCCACTGCTTGAGGTTGCCGTATTCGCGGAACCGGCGGATGAGACGCCAGTCGAGCAACGCGCCCTTTGAACGGTTGCTGCCGATCCAGCTCAAGGCCAGATCGCTGAGGTTCTGGCGCTTGTCGATTTCCTTGGCCAGCCAGTCCCACCGGCGCGACAGGGCCAGATAGGACAGCGAGAGCTCCTCGCCCTCCTTCGTCGGCCGTCCGACGAGAATGCCGGCCTGCTTTAGGCCATCGAGCAGCCCGTCGACCCGGCCCGCCTTGCCGAATTTAGTCAGCTCTTCGCGGCGCGTCGGCTTCGAACTGATCTCCTCATCGTGTTCCGGAAAGTTGAGGACGCCGAGCAAGACGCGCCGGACGAGGTCCGTCTGCTTCGTCGAGAGCCCCCGGATGAAATCATCCCCCCGTTTGGCCGTGGCGTCGATCACGGTTGGATCGAACGGTTCGAGCTGATTGTCGGGGCGATCCTGGTATGCCGGATCCCGCTGCGAGGTGACGACCGACGAATCCGCGCTCCTGGATTCGGACTCTTGCGCAAAACTGGCCGGTTGCAGCTTGGTGAAGGCGCTGGCGACCCAGTAGTCGATCAACCCCTGGGCTTCCCTTCGGTCGACCAATGTATCGAGCACGGCACCTGTCGCGATCGCACGAGAAATGAACTCCTCGATCTGCATCGAACCCGCTTCGGTCAGCGAACCGGTGCGCTCGTTGATCGGCAGATTGTCGAACAGATTTTCATGGGCGTGCCGCAGCGCGTCCATCGAGGGATACGGCTCGTGGTTCTGGTTGGCGGCCGTCATGGCTGCAATGCTCCAAGCAGGCGGTTGAGCGCCGGAGCCAGTTGCACGATCTTCTCCGACATCATCTTGACCGACTCGTCGAGTCGATAGAACCGGTCGTCGCAAGAACCTGAAAAGGCAAGCAGCGCGATCTTGCCCTGCTCTCGTTCGGCCGGGTCCGGCCGCGCGCTGGGCGTTGCCGCGATCCACTTGTCGAGACGCTCCAGCAACCGCTTCGACCAGAGCGCCTCCGGATACATGCCGCACAGCGCGCGCAGCCGCTTTTCGAACAGCGGCCACTGAAAGATTTTTCCCTGCGGCTGATGCCGGATTGAATTCATCGCGCCTTCGACCTCGGTGCTGACGGCCTGCCAGGCGAAATGCTCCTTGATCAGGCCCGCAACGCAGACACGAACCGTACCGACCGCCGCGGCACCGCTCGCGAGGTCCTGCGCCTCCGCCGGAGTCGGATCCGTCATGCTGACCACCTCATCGATCATGCTCATCAACGCGAGGAGACCCAGCTTTCCGGCCGCTTCCGCCAGGGAGCGGTTGATCTGCGGAGCTGCCGTCGTAACCGCCGATCGCAGCGTCGTATAGACCTGGCCGCGATCGTTCATGCTGGCGGACGGATCCGCGACTTCGTGCATCTCGTCGCTGCGTGCCTTGAGCGCGTTGATCCAGCCCATCTCCACTTGCTCGGTATCAAGTCCGCGGATCTTCTCTTCGGCATCCTGGGCATAATCGTGGATTTCTTCCGCGAAGCGCTCCAGCGCCGCATTGGCCTTCGGATCGGCCGCGGGCGAGCTGAGCGCCAGCTCGATCGCTTCCAGCTTGAACTGCAAATTGTGCAGGATGTTATGAAGCGCCTTGTATTGCGCGACGACGTGGACCTGCTGCAGGATGATCAGCACGTCGCCACGATAGCTGTTTGCGATGACGCTGGCGGGAGCGTTCGTCCGGACCAGCGCCGACAGCACGTCGAGCGCTCGCGCGGCCTTGAAAATCATGCCGCCGATATCGGCGGGGTTCAGCACGTCCGGAGCGTGCCTCTTGCAGAGTTCCCGAAGTTCGTTGTTCGCCGGCCGAGCCCTCAAAGTCGCGTTCAGAAGCGCTTCCATCGGGCCGGATCCCTGCTGATTGGCCCATGTCAAAAGATATGTAACGATGGTCTCGAACTGCTGACCCGGATTGGTCACCTGGTCGAGCTCGAGACCCAGTGAATATTTGACGATCGTTCCGAGCGCGTTATCCGCAACAGAGAATTCCTTCACGTAAATGGGAATGAGCTCCTTGATCTGATCGTCATTGAGAATCGTCTGCACCGTCGGCATCTGCTGAACCGACAGCACCGGATCGAGAGCGGCGAAGAACTTGACCGGACAGGCATAGACCACACCGCCAATGGTGTGATCTTCGTCGCCCAACGCAAAACGCATCAGGCCGACGACGACGTCCCGCATCAGCACCGGGCCGCCGGACAATCCTCGGGCGTCGCCGCCGATCCCGCCAGCCAGCTGTTTGCTGTAGAGCTGGATCGCCGGTCCGCCGAACAGTTCGCCGGCATGATTGGTCACGTCGCCGCTGACGGTCAGCCCATCCGCCGGCTGCATGTTTGCGTAGCCATAGGTCTCCCACTCGCCGCCGGAGCGGTGGAGCTCGCGCAGCGCCAGCGGCGTATGTGCCTCGGGGGGCGGCGGCACCTCGCAACGGAGCAGCATGCAGTCGGCGATCCGATCCCACTTGACCGGCGTAGCCACGGTCTTGTGGCCGGGGACCTTCGGGTTTCGCCGGAACTCCAGATTGATGTCCTTGAAGAACACCGGAACTTCCAGGTTACGATCGGCGACGTTGTGCAGAGCCGTCGCCACAAGGTCATGCGCTACGAGAAAAGCCGTTCCACGGACCAGCCCCGTCGGGCTCGTCGCGGTAACTTCGGCGATCACCGCACGCGTGTTTTCGTCCATTCCGCCTTCCCGCAATACACATCGTCACAAATACATATCGTCACGATCGTCCGGCACATTGAAAAAGGCCGCGGCCCTCATCGTCTATGTTATCGGCGCCGCGCACAATTTCGCTTCCGCAACGTTGCCGTTGTCGTCGATGTCGAGCTGAACATAAGTGGGCCGGAACAGCGTCCATTCCGAGAAGTCGCCGGCCTTCAACTTCTGAACGAAGCGATCCAGTTGGCTGATCGCGTCAGCCTCCGGCAGAGTCAGAATCTCGTTCGGGAAGCGCAGCACGTCCGCCCATGTGCCCGAATTGAAATACCAGCGACCATCGCCCAGGCTGACACGCTTGGCCTGGTGGGTATGGCCGAACACCACATAGCGAAAGCCGCCCTTCACGAGCTCGCTCGCGCCGTCCAGATATTCCTTCGCCGTCTCCCTGGTTTCATCGAAGCTGTCTTCTTTCTGCAGCCCCCGGATGGCGGTCAGCAGCGCCCGCATGCGTTTCTCGGCGGCACTCGAACCAAAGGCGAGGTTGAACAGCCCCAGCGCCGTGTTGAGGTTTTCACTTGCGCTGACATCCGTTCCCATTCCCGGTTGCGCGCCTCTGGGATCATCGTCGAGCTGACGGAGGAAGTCCGCGCCCGCGCCGCCGAGCGAGTCGCCTATCGCAGCCTTGAGCGCGGCGTCGTTATCCAGTCCGGCAAGGATCGACTGCGCCGACCCCGTGCCAGGAGCCGCACTGGCGCGGATGTCCTGGCCGAACGGCTTCTTGCTCGCGACGACATCCGCTTTGATGTCTCCGCCGAACTTGGGAAGAATTGGACCCTCGAGCCCATGACTCCGCGTCCAGTACCAAAAGCGCGCCAGCTCGCCAAAGCGCTTTCGATAGCCCGGCTCGAGAGCAAGCAGGATCGGCACCACCGCGGAGTCTTCCGGCTTGAGCAGGTCCACGAACGCGTAGTCGCGCTTGACCTTGTTGATGACCGACGTGACCATCTGGCTGCCGGGAGGCGGGACGAACTGGTATTGCTTCGGCACGTCCTGCCGGCGAGACATCAGGGACCGGACCCGGCGCAAGGCGTCGAGGTCGACCTGATTCCACGCATCGTATCGATTGCCGTGTTCGATCAGCGCGTCGCCAATCACGTAGGCTTCGCCGTCATGGACGAATTCGAAGTCGTGCCCCGACTTGACGCCCAGCGCCTTGCGCAGTTCGGCGCGCACGGGAGGAAGGCTCAGCTCGATATCGTGGTTGCCGAGCAGAATGGTCAGCCGGCCTCCCGCATCCAGGAACCGGCCGAGCGCCACGAACACGCCCGGATCCCTCGCGACGATGGCTTTGAACTTGCTCACGGCCTGGACAGGATCGGCAGTGAAGGGCGCCCAACTGTCGGCTTGCTCGCCATCGAGCTCGGCGAGAAAGTCGACCGTATCGCCGTTCAGGACGAGTTCGCTCGGCCCCTTCTCGGCAATCTCCTGCGCCAGGCCCTCGACGAAGCGAACGATCTGATCGGCGCGCGTGCACAAGCGAAAGCCGCGCTTCCCTGGGGCCGGCGGCAGTGGATACGTGCCGCCCAAATGCAGATCGGAAATAATATAAACTCGGCGCATTTGAAATCTCACTGATGCACCCTGAAACAAAAATTAAAACGCGATTGTGCGACCTTAAGTAGTATTCGTCAATGACTTCGGCGTAGCCCCCCGGTTCCATATCTCCCGGTCGGATGAGGCCGATGACGGATTGTGAGAGGCCGCGCTGGCTGGGGCGGGAGGGATCGAACCTCCGAATGGCGGAATCAAAATCCGCTGCCTTACCGCTTGGCTACGCCCCATCAGGTCGTTGGGTAAACTCAAAAGGCCAGCACCTTGAGAGCGTTACGCGTATAATCGCTGCGCGGGCGTTTTGCAAATGGTCTTCAAAGGCCTGCCATTTCAAAGGCCTGCTGCATCGGCCTTCGGCCTTACGTCGGCGTGGCGCTCGCAGCCACTTTGTCCGGTGCAGCGGTTTCGGGCGGATTCCCGGGTTGAGCCGCCGTGGCGATCGCGTCGTCCGGTGCGATGTCGGTGAAAAGATCGCGCAGCCGCAGGCCCAGCACACCAGCCAGCATGGTCTGCGCGCTGGAGGACATTTGTTGCTTCCCCGATAGCCAATCCTCGAACTGGCTGCTGTCCGCATCCAGAAGCCGCCTGACCGCGTCCGGCTCGCGGCCGGCGGCCTGAAAGGCCTGGTGCAGATCGTAGCGGGCCCATCGCGGTTGATCGGTCGGTCCTCCATCCTGCGCGAAGAAGCGTTCACCCTGCCGCTCGACACTGACGATGGCGTTCTCGGACATCAGCCCCGAAATGATTGCGAGGAAGGACACGAAGTACGGGTTGATCGGCGCATCGCCGCCGAGCTGCGAGGCATCTGCGATCACGGGCACGCCGGCCTTGGCGACGATGAAGATCACCAGCGCGGTGATCGCTCCGACGCTCAGGCGGAGAAAATACGCACCCGGCGCCTCGACGCGGTGCTCCTTGAACAGCGAATGGGTCATCTGCAACGCGCTGCCGAGAATGCCCATCAAGACGACCAGCCCGAGGGTCAGGATGTCGGGCGGCGTCACGATCAGCTTGTTGATGAGCCGCCCCAGCCAGCCCGCGGAGTACAGTTCGAACAGCGCGTTCTCGACCCGGGCGCGCGTGGGTTCGTCGAGCCGCTGCCTGCCGAACTGTCCGAACAGGCGATCGACCGACGCGCGCAAGGACACGAGACGTTCCTGGAGCTTGGCGACACGCGCCCGGCCGGCGGTGAGTGCCGCCTGCACTTTCATGCGTTCCAGGTAGACGGGCTCGTATCCGCCGTAGGTCTTGTTGATCTGATCAAGCAACGGCAGCACGTCCGGATGCGCGGTCAACTCGTCCCTGGCAGCATTGGCCCGCCCGACCTGTTCGGCGGGACTCTGACCGCTCATGATCTTGGCCAGCGTCTCGTCGAAAGGTCGCACACGGAAATTGAACTCTTCGAGCTCGGCATCGAGCTGGGTTCGCTGCGGCCGATATCGCGTGTCGTTGTCGGCGAGGCTCTTCTCGTCCCGGCTGACGTCGGTCTCCGTGAGCGAGAGCGCATCCGCCTGCTCGAAGATCTGGTCGCGGAGGTCGCTCCACTGCTTGCGGACATCGTCGAGCTTCCAGATGCTCACGGGCACGCCGTCGATCGCAATGCGCGACAATCGCCCTTGCGTGAGGGTACAGGACAGCACCAGGACACAAATCAATCCGACGCCGACCGTGAAGGCGACCAGGATGGCGCTGGTGACGATGGTGCGGATGCGACCTGCTCCATCCTCCGCCACGGTGCGCGTTTGGGGATCAGACATGATCAGCCGTTCGCCGCTGCAGCGTCGGGCGGGTCGACCACCGAGCGCAGGCTGAGACATAGATAATCGACACAGATGCGAGGTCGCATCGCGCTTGGCAGGCTGCATCCGCTCACCGAATGGAAGATGCAGGATCCCGCGAACGACTGCGCCGGCACCGCCAGCATGTAACGCACCACCAACTGCTCCCGTGACAGATCGGCAAGACTCTTCCAGGCGAACACCAGGGAGGCCATGTCGAGAAACGCGCCGTCGGCCCCGTTGCTGCAGCAATGGCCGCGGCAGGCGGCGCAGGCATCGGCCGACCATCCGGGCGCCCGCTGCGGGGCGGGCTCGGGCTCGGGCCGTCCGACGTCCGCAAGCACGTCACGAAGATGAGCCGCCAGGGCTTCCCTGCGCACGGCCGGAACATCGACCAGTGCCGCGTCGAAGCCGGGAAGCTCGATGCCCGCCCAGACTGGCATCGCAGCTACCATTCGACCTTGTAGACGACGGGAAAATGATCGAACTGACGGAAGATGCCGCTGAACATTGTGACATCAGCCATGCTGGGTAAGGCCGTGACCGTCAACGTGTCGCTGGCGAGCGCGTAGTCGAACACCGCACCCGTCTGGAAACGCGTTGGCCCGCCCTTCGGGATCGTCACTCCCCAGCGGGCGTAGTCCGCCTCGGTATTATCCGTCTGACTTTTTCGATTCCAATTGGTGAAGGCCAGTTTCGCGGCATTCTGCCCTTGCTTTTGATAGGAGAGCGGCGGCACCGCCTTTCCTTTGAAGTCGTTCGGCTTCTCGAGAGCGGGAAAATCGAGATTCAAATCTCCCATGACGGCCGTTCTCGGGCTCTTCGCCAGCTCTGCATAGGCCGCCTGGGTCATGGCGCTCCCTCCGCTCTTGCTGGCGTTGGCATGGACGAACCATAATGTGGCGGCGGCGCCACCCTTTACGACCAGGTTGATCTTCAGCACCGCCCGGATGGCGTCTTTCAATCCCGGAAACTTCAGCGTGGTGCCGCCGGGGCATTCAATGGCCGAGCTCCCCTTGCGCCAGAAAGCGACGAGCGATTTGGCGATCTGGTTCTTGTCAACCCCACCGTCCTCCGCCTGCGTGTCGACGTGCCCGACGCATTCGTAGCCGAGACCGAGGGTGTCTTTGTCCGTCGGCATGTAGGGCGATGCCTCGATGAGAACGACAAGCGATGGGGCCGTCCCCGCCAGCTTGGTGAACCATTGCAGCCAGCTCAGATAGAGATCCCTCTTCTCCTTGAAGGAGTCGGGCGCCATCTGCGAATTCCAGGAAGCAACGTAAACGGTATTCATTGGCGTTCATCCCTTTGCTTCGGTTACGACGAGTAATCCCGTCACCTGCGATTCATTGATGCGGCGGGAGCAGCGGCAGCAGGGTCGACGTCCAGCCGATGACCATCATGCCGGGGACGGAGAAATGCTTTCCGTCGAAGGCGGCATGCGTGCCCCCTGTGGCGAGCGCGCTCGCGGTCTGAGCCGCGTGTTGCCTGTCGGTTTCTTTCCAGCTACCCGCGATGACGAGGTCCCTGACCAGCACGAAGGAATTCGTGAGCAGCGGAAAGCAGCCGGCATTCTGCTCCACGCAGCCAGTCGACAGTGAGCCGCTCGGCATGCCCGGGATCGTCCATCCGGGAGTCTGGAACAAACCGTCATCGAGCCAGCCACGCTCGATCGAGACGCGGAGATGCCTGTAGGTGGCCTTCAGCTCGTTGGTGTCGGACTGATCGGAGTCATTCTGCTCGGTCACGGCGCCCGCCTCCTCGGTCGTCTCGCTCTCCGATGATTGCGATTCGTCGCTGAGCTGGGTTTCGACGCTGGTCCACAGATCAGACGCGTTCGGATCCCACCAATTGTCCGGATCGCCGTTAGATGGATGGTATTGCTGGCCCACTTCCAGCACGGAAGCGCGCGCCTGCTGATCGAAAAGCTGCTTTGCGGCAAGGAGCCGACGACTCACGGCCGGGTTGGCTGGCGCGGTCGCACGCATGATCACGCCGTAGTTCGTCCTGATGCTGCCGGCGGGAACGAACATCGGGTTGAGTTTCGGCGCCTTGTCGACGAGGCGCGCGAACCTTTCATGCGCAGCCTGCGACCCCTTCTGGTTCTCGGGCGACCATGGGTTCGCATAGTCGTTGGCATGCACGGGTATTCCGGGCCAGCACATGATCCGCAACACGCCTTGCTGCCCGTCGTCGTCATCGCCGCCCAGCGCCTCGCCGAGGGCACGCAGGACAAACTGATTCAGGATGTTGGCTTGCGCCATGGTCTCTCTCCCAGCCAAGCATTGAAAATGCACGCAGCCTCCGCGGGCGAAACACGCGCCCGCGGGACTACATCGCGAGCCGCGGTCAGGCGACGCGCTTGGCGGAAGATGCTGGCGCCGGCGGCGTCATCGGCACGATCAGGTTCATGAACCCGATGACCTGAATGCCGGGGATCTTGATCTTGCCGTCGGCGAACTCGGCGTGCTGATGGTCGTCCTGCGAGGAGCTTGCGTAGGACGAATTGAACGAGAAGGGTCCGAAGCCGCCGGACGCCGACGCGCTCATCGCATGCTTGGCCTGGTCCTGGTCGGAAGCCGACCAATTCGCGGAGATCTCGACATCCTTGACGGCGAGAAACGCGACCGGCAGCAGCGGCATCTTCTTGCCGTCCTGGCTGCTGCGTCCGCCGCTCGAGATATCGCCTGGATTGAGACCCTGAACCCGCCAGCCCGGGCTGCTCATCAGAAGGTCGTTCATCCAGGACCGGTTGATGTAGACGATCGTGTACTTGTAGTTGATCGAAAACCCGTTGGCGGCCGCATCGAGATGGATGTGACTGTCGGACTTGCTGACCGAGCCACCGCCAGACCAGAACAGGCCACCCCCGCCCACACTTGCCGACATGCTGGACGCGTCGGAATGCTGGTTGGCGGTCGCGGTGCTGAACGTGAATTGATAGCTCGGCCAGTCGGTTTCAGGGTCGGTGTCGCACCAGTCGCCGGGAACTGCCGTGGTTCGATGGATGATCCGGCCGTCGTCCAGCGTCAGCTTGCTTTCGGTGAACAATTGCTTCGCCTCGGCAAACATCTGGTTGAGCTGGTTCCCGCTGGCGGTCGACAGCACCGCCAAAGCGTCCTCGACCTCGTCGGCGCCGCCGCTCCGCCAAGTCTCGTAGGCCGAGTCGACCGTTGCCTGGAGCAGCGGGCCCGTCATGGGCCAGGTTTCCTGGCCTTCGGGCGTCTTGTTCGCGTTGACGAAGGCGTTGACGAAGGCCGTCCGCGCCGCCACCCAGGCTGCCTTGTTCTTCTTGTAATCCTTGTAGACGGCGGCATCCTCCTTGCGGGACTGGCCGGTGTCGGGATCCTTGACGCTGGTCTTGAGTACGCCCTCGGCTTTCTTCAGCCGGGCCTGCTGGTCGGGGCTGGTCACTGCGTCCGCAGTCACCTGGGCGTTGACGATGAAGTTGCCGTAGACGTCGGCGACCGTCGGACCGAGCGGCGAATAAAGCGGCGCGCACGCGGGAAGCATATCCGCCAGGTTGACGAACTCGTTGAGGGCCTTCTTGCTGCCCTGGAGATTCCCCGGCCCCCACGGATTGGCGAACGTCTTGGGATTGATCCATCGCCCCGGCCGGCACATGGTAAAGTAGCAAGTCTTGGAATCGAAAGCGGATTGACCGCCGTCCGGCGAACTCGTGAGCGATGTGTAGATGTCGTCATAAAGACGGCGAACGAAGTCCTGTTCCTCTTGCGGCGTCATCGATGAACTCCCTAAAAAATGGTGCGCTGGCTGAAAAAAGTGGTCGGTCGTAAAGTGACCCTGGAGCCGGCCGGCAATGCAATAAACGGCCAAGGCGAACGATGTCACAGACACAACCTAAGCGCTTGACACTTTTTGCGTGCATCTTTCATTTGACAAACGTCGTGCCTGTCGCGAGCCGACCCGCGCCCTGCGGGCTCCGGGCGTGGTGACCCCGCTGATGCCGCCTCGGCCCTGATGCTATCGAGGAGCGCCGACGAGATACGTGGCCATCCACGATTCTCGGAGGCGCTCGCGTCCTACGTGAATGCGATCATCGGTCTCTTTGATGGAAACCGGTTTCTCATTGGCCTGCTGAAAGACGCGGCCTCCCTGGAGGTCATCGTCCTGCTGGTCGGTTTCTACGCCGTCTACGATGAATCCGATCGGACCACATGGGCGACGCCGGGCCGAATTCGGCAGATCATCGCGGATCGGGGGCTCGCCAGCCCCCGGCGGGTCGACGACTTTCTCGCCCGATTGATCCAGACACGAAACGTCGAGCAGCTACCCGATCGTCACGATCACCGCATTCGCATCCTTGCGCCGACCGCGGCGCTGCTCGCTTACGATCGCGCCTATCTGGCGGCACTGCACCGGCCGCTGAACCTGCTTTATTCCGACCTCTGGCATCAGGAGATCGTGGCCCAGAATGCCCGGATTCATCTGGCCATTCGCGGAGCGGAGATCGCTGCCCTGTCGGCGCGCAAGGCGCGTCATGTCGGGCACCCCGGAATTCGTCTGTTTGCGACGCGGGACGGTGGCTATCTGGCTCTCCTGCTGGCGATCCAGGCCGAGCTCGCGCATCGCGGAACGCTGTCCTTCACCGACATCGCGCAACGCGTCGGCGTGTCGCGGACGCATATCCGCCACCTGTTCATTGATGCCGAATCCGCGGGCTATGCCGAACTGACCAAGGGCAACGGCGGCGTCTCGCGCATCCGGCCGCGGCTGTGGGAGGAGTTGCGCAGCTTCGTCGCACAGATCGCCGCCGACCGGGATGCAATCAAGAACCTCGCGATGTGGGGCCCAAGGTTCTGACGGCCGCGGCTCAAGACGAGCGAATCAAGATTCACTGCCTTTCCACTTTCCCGGTCCCTCGCCCGGTCGAGGATGGCATTCCAACAGCCCGGAAGGGCAAAACACCACAGGCCGGGGGCCGGTCCGGCCACACTCTATTATATCCCGAGCCTGGCCCGGTCCCGCCCCTCCCGGCCATTGAGACCTCCGGCGTTTCATGGGAATACGGCGGCAATGATGTCCCCCGGGGAGTGAGCCATGACCTACCGCGCGCCGATCTCTGACATGCTGCTGTCGCTCAATCACGGCGCCGGCCTGAAGGCCGCCGTGGAAGCCGGCCATTACGGCGATTTCGACGGCGACATCGTGAGCGCCGTGCTGGAGGAAGCCGGCAAGTTCGCAACCGACGTGCTGGCGCCGCTCAACAAGGTCGGCGACGAGCACGGCATCAAGCTCGACGACGGCAAGGTCACGACCGCGCCGGGCTGGCCCGATGCCTACAAGCGCTGGACCGAGGGCGGTTGGAACGCGGTGTCCGGGCCTGAGGATTTCGGCGGCCAGGGCCTGCCGATCGCGATCAACGCGGCCTGCACCGAAATCTGGAGCGCCGCCAACGTCGCCTTCGGCCTCTGCCCACTGCTCACGGCCTCGGCGATCGAGGCGCTCGACGCGCATGGCAGCGACGAGCTGAAAAAAATCTATCTCGAAAAGCTGGTCTCCGGTGAATGGACCGGCACGATGCAGCTCACCGAGCCGCAGGCCGGCTCCGACGTCGGCGCGCTGCGCACCCGTGCCGAAAAGCAGGCCGACGGCACCTATCGCATCAAGGGGACGAAGATCTTCATCACCTATGGCGAGCACGACATGACCGACAACATCGTGCATTTCGTGCTGGCGCGCCTGCCGGACGCGCCTGCGGGCACCAAGGGGATCTCGCTCTTTCTCGTGCCGAAATTCATGGTCAATGAAGACGGCTCGCTCGGCGCACGCAATGACATCTTTGCCTCCGGCGTCGAGCACAAGCTCGGCATGCACGCTTCGCCCACCTGCACCATGACCATGGGCGACCATGGCGGTGCGATCGGCTTTCTGATCGGCGAAGAGAACCAGGGCATGCGCTGCATGTTCACGATGATGAACCAGGCCCGCCTCGGCGTCGGCCTCGAAGGCGTCGGCGTTGCCGACCGCGCCTATCAGCAGGCGCTCGCCTATGCCCAGGAGCGCAAGCAGGGCCGCGCCGTCGGCAAGAAGGGCGACGGCTCCGACGCGATCTTCGTGCATCCCGATGTCAAGCGCATGCTGATGCGGATGCGAGCGCAGACCGCGGCCGCGCGCACCATCTGCTATGCCACCGCCGTCGCGCTCGACGTCTCGACGCGCGCCAAGGACCCCAAGGTCCGCGCCGATGCGGCCGCGCGCGCGGCGCTGCTGACGCCGATGGCGAAGGGCTATTCGACCGACATCGGCAACGAGGTCGCCTATCTCGGCGTCCAGGTGCATGGCGGCATGGGCTTCATCGAGGAGACCGGCGCCGCCCAGCATTATCGCGATGCCCGCATCACCGCGATCTACGAGGGCACCAACGGCATCCAGGCGATCGACCTCGTCACGCGCAAGCTCGCAGCCAATGGCGGCGCTGCGGTGTGGGCACTGCTCGACGAGCTCGCGGCAACCGTCAGCCAAGTCGAAGCCTCCAACGATCCCGCCTTCGGCACCACGGGCGTGAAATTGCGCGAGGCGCTGGAGGCGCTGACGCGCACCAGCAAATGGCTGCTGGAGCGCGTCGCATCTGCGCCGAACGAAGCCCTCGCCGGCGCAACGCCGTACCTCCAGCAGTTCGGCGCGACGCTCGGCGGCTGCATGCTGGCCTCCGAGGCGCTCGCCGCGAAAGCCGACGGCAACACCGACGCCGCGCGCTATGTCTCGCTGGCGCGCTTCTTCGCCGAGAACGTCACGGTGCAGGCCGGCGCGCTCGAACGCACCGTGACGGAAAGCGCGGAGTCGGTTGCGGCGGCAGATGCGGTGTTGTTGGGGTAAGGGGCGCACTGCCGGTCACACCACCCGCAATGCGACGAGCGGTCTCTCCGCCTCCCCGCTGTCATTCCCCGCGAAAGCGGGGAATCCAGTACACCGCGGCCTCGCGATAAAACAACAAGCGTCTCGGCGTACTGGATCGCCCGATCAAGTCGGGCGATGGCACCGAGTGTGTAAGACCGGCTACGAAGCTGCGAGCTTCGCACGCCTCCCCGGCCGCCACAGCACGATCGCGGCCGCCACGAGATCCAGCACCACACACATCGCGAACGCCGTGGTGTAGTCGCCGGTCAGGCTGCGCACGAGGCCGACGATGCCGGGGCCGAAGGCGCTGACGATGCCGCTGATCGACGTGCCCAGCCCCATCGCGGCGGCAAACGCAGCCGCGCCGATCTCGCGCTGGATGATCAAAGGCGGGAACGTGATCATGTTGCCGATCGAGAAGCCGTAGATGGCGCAGCACACCAGCAGCACCGTGGGGCTGGTGCTCTGGAGCAGCACGAACAGCGCTGCCGCCTGGCTCGTCATCGACGCCGAGCAGGCGAACCTCGGATCGAGCCGGTCGACGAACAGGCCGAGCGAGAGGCGGCCGACCACCGCCATCGCCGCCATGATGGTGACCGCAAGGCCCGCGGCATAACGCCCGATCAGCGGTTCGAGAAACGTCACCTGGTGGATGATGAAGCCCATCTGCGCCAGCAGCGCGATCGCGATCGGCAGCACCATGGTCCAGAACGCCGCGTTGGCGAGCAGCGTCTTGCGGGAATGAGCCGGCGCGGTCGTGTCGCCGGCGGAGCGTTCACGCGATGCCAGCGGCATCCCGGCCGGCCAGCCGGTGAAGACGACCACGACCGGCAGCACCAGCACCACCATCGTGATCGTGGCCGCCAGCATTGCGGAGCGGAAGCCGATGCTGCCGGACAGCGACAGCAGCAGCGGCACGAGGACGATGCCGCCGCAGGTCGCGCCGTTGAAGGCGAGGCTGAGCGCGAGGCCGCGGCGCCGCTCAAACCAGGAGTTCAGCACGGTCGCGATCACCACGGTGCCCATGCCGGCCCAGCCCACCGACATCAACGCGTAGGCGAGATAGAGCTGCCAGGGCGTCTGCATCAGCGCCAGCATCACCGTCGATGCGCCGAGCGCGGCGAGGCCGCACAGGATCAGCGACCGCAGGCCGATGCGGGCGAGCAGATCGTCGGTGAAGATGACGAGGACGGAGGTCAGGAGAAACGAGAAGGTGCTGGCCGCGGAGACCAGCGAGCCAGACCAGCCATGGGCGCGCTGGAGCTCGGCGAGATAAACGCCCTGGCCATAAAGGCCGAAGCCGAACATGAAGAAGGCCATCAGGAAGCAGGCCAGCACAACGCGCCAGCCGCGATAATGCAGCGATGATTCGTCAAGACTCGTTCCGGCAATCATCAATCGCGCAATCGGCCAAAGAGAACGGCAGCAGGCACGATCGTGCCTCACAACTACTGGTTTTTCAAATAAAACATTGTAGCTATTTGTTGCAATGCGCAATGGAGCGTTTAAGACAATACAACCGGCGCGATCCCGACGCGATGCGGTTCCCGACCGAAATCGGGTCGTCGTCGGCGGCGCCATGCGCCGGACTTCCGGAGATCATTCTCGAAAAGGTCGAGCGGGCGGATTGGCACGCCTGCAAGATGATGTAGGCTGACATTTGCGAGACTCGCCAAAGTCAAGCGTCACGGCGACCGCAGGGAGTTCTCATGCCGAATGGCAATATCGTCGTCACCGAAGAGCGTGGAACGCGCGTCATCACCCTGCGCCGCCCCGGCAAGAAGAACGCGATCACGCAGGACATGTATCGGGAGATGAGCCGCGCGATCGACACCGCGCAGAACAACCCCGATATCCGCTGCATGATCATCACCGGCGGCTCCGGCGTGTTCACCGCTGGCGACGACATCGACGATTTCCTCCAGGCCGACACGGCGCGCCCGGAGACGCTGTCGAACGGCGCCAAGTTTCTCTATTCGCTCGCCCTCAACACCAAGCCGATCATCGCGGCCGTCGACGGCGCGTCGATCGGCATGGGCACCGTGATGCTGTTTCATTGCGACTACGTGCTCGCCTCGAACGCGGCGACCTTCTCCGCGCCCTATATCCATCTCGGGCTCGTCCCGGTCGGCGCCGCCAGCCTCCTGATGCCGAACACGATGGGCTACCAGCGCGCCTTTGCGATGCTGATCATGGGGCGGACTTTTACTGCCGCGGAGGCGCACGCGGCCGGCTTCGTCAACACCGTGGTCTCGCCGGGACATACCGAGGTCGAAGCGCGCAAGGTGGCGCGCGAGATCTGCCGGCTGCCCGCCGAGGCGGTCTCGACCTCGCGCAAGCTGCTGCGTTCCCCGCCGGAAGAGCTGACCCGCCGCATCGACCAGGAGGCCCATCTGTTCGGCGAACGGTTGAAGTCGGACGACGCCGTGGCCGCGTTCAACGCGTTCGCGAACCGGAAGAAGCGGTGATCTGGTCTTCCCCTCTCCCCTTGTGGGAGAGGGTGGCTCGCCGCGAAGCGGCGAGCCGGGTGAGGGGTTGTCTCCGCAAGCACGCCTCTTTTGTATTCGCGGAGAGAACCCCCTCATCCGGCGCCATAGCCGATGCAAAGCATCGGCGTTTTCAAGAACGGCGGCCGAAGGCCGCCTATGCCACCTTCTCCCACAAGGGGAGTAAGGAAGAAAGCTTCGTGAAATCTTCGCGCGGAACGATTAATCTTGGTTCCATGCGATATCTTCTCCTGACCGCCTTCACGCTGGCGCTCGCCGCCCTCCCCGCTTCGGCCCAGACCGCAGCGCCGGTCGAGCTGCGCATCCTCGCCATCAACGACTTCCACGGCAATCTGCGGCCGCCGCCGGGCGGCATCCGCATCAATGATCCCGAGGACAAGAGCAAGAAGGTCATGGTGGCGGCCGGCGGCGCCGAGTACATGGCGACGCTGGTCAAGCAGCTGCGCGAAGGACACAAGAACACGATCTTCGTGGCCGCCGGCGATTTGATCGGCGCGAGCCCGTTTTTGTCGGCGATGTTCCACGACGAGCCCTCGATCGAGTCGCTCTCGATGATGGGGCTCGCGATCACCTCGGTCGGCAATCACGAATTCGACGAGGGCAAGGCTGAGCTGCTGCGGATGCAGAACGGCGGCTGCCATCCGGTCGACGGATGCCAGGGTCCGCACCCCTTCACGGGCGCCAAATTCCATTATCTCGCGGCCTCCACCGTGGAGACTGCGACCGGCAAGAGTGTGCTGCCGCCTTACGAGATCCGTGAGTTCGAGGGCATCCCCGTCGCCTTCATCGGACTGACCTTGAAGGAGACCGCGGGCATCGTCTCGCCATCGGGCATCGCCGGGCTCGAATTCCGCGACGAGGCGGAAACGGTGAACGCGCTGGTGCCGCAGCTGAAGGCGCGCGGCGTCGAGGCGATCGTGGTGCTGATCCACCAGGGCGGTGAGCCCTCGGGCGACTACAATGAATGCCCGGCCATTACCGGACCCATCGTCGACATCGTCAAGAAATTCGACCGCGCCGTCGACGTCGTCGTCAGCGGCCACACGCATCGTGCCTACATTTGCCAGATTGACGGCCGGCTCGTCACCAGCGGCGACAAATACGGCACGCTGGTCACCGCGATCGACCTCAAGCTCGATCCTGTCACCCGCGACATCGTCGGCGCCAAGGCCGAGAACGTCATCGTCGCCAATGCCTCGCTGGCGAAAGACCCCGAGCAGACCGCGCTGATCGACGCCTATGACAAGCTCTCGGCGCCGATTGCCAACCGGCCGGCTGGATCGGTGACGCAGACGCTATCGCGCGTTCCGAACGAGGCTGGCGAGAGCGCGCTCGGCGACGTCATCGCGGATGCGCAACTTGCCGCGACCAAGGACACCAGGGATGGCAGCGCTGTCATCGCGCTCACCAATCCCGGCGGCATCCGCACCGACGTCATTCCGAAGGAGAACGGCGCGGTGTCCTTTGGCGAGTTGTTCGCAAGCCAGCCGTTCCGCAACCGCCTCGTCACCATGACGCTCACGGGCAGTCAGCTCAAGGACATGCTGGAACAGCAATGGCTCGATCCGAAGCGGCCGCGGATCCTCCAGGTCTCGAACGGATTCAGCTACATCTGGGATGCGTCGAAGCCGTTCGGCGAACGCGTCAGCCTTGAGAAGATGATGCTCAACGGCAGGCCGATCGAAGCCGGGAGCGGCTACCGCGTCACCCTCAACGATTACCTCGCGGTCGGCGGCGACGGCTTCACGGTCGCCCAGCAGGGCGCAGCGCCGCAATATGGCGGCTACGACGCGGATGCGCTGTTCGTGTTCTTCCGCGCGCACGGGCCGATCGGACCATTGCCACCGACCCGCATCCTGCGCGTGAATTGATCTGGATCAAACCGACCGCAACGGGACAACCCTTTGCCATTCCCTGGGGAACGCATAGATTGGGTTCTGCATTGCGTTTTGGCGCCGGATGCGCCAAGCGACGTCAAGAGCCCGTACCTGTGAGGCCGACCTGATGAGCACGCTTCTTCTCTCCCACAAGGCCTGCCTCGACCACGTCACGCCGCCGGGACATCCTGAAAGGCCGGACCGCCTGCGCGCGGTTGAGGAGGCGCTGTCGCATGAGCGTTTCCAGTACCTGGTGCGCGACCAGGCGCCGGAGGGCGATCTCGATCTCGTGACGCTGTGCCACAACGAGGATTACGTCACCGAACTGCGCCACATCGCGCCAACCGGCGGCCTCGTCTATATCGACGGCGACACCTCGATGTCCCCCGGCACGTGGGAAGCGGTGATGCGTGGTGTCGGGGGCGCGGTCGCAGCGACCGAGGCGGTGATGAATGGCGAATACCGCAACGCCTTCGTCGCGGTGCGCCCGCCCGGCCATCACGCCGAGATCGGCAAGCCGATGGGCTTCTGCTTCTTCGACAATGTCGCAATCGCCGCGCGCCATGCGCAGCGCAAATACGGCATCAAGCGCGCCGCCATCGTCGATTTCGACGTGCATCACGGCAACGGCACCCAGGACATCTTCTGGTCGGACCCCACCGTGATGTACTGCTCGACGCATCAGATGCCGCTGTTTCCGGGCACCGGCGCGAAGGGCGAGCGCGGCGACCACGACACCATCGTCAACGCGCCGCTGGCGTCCGAGGACGGCGGCCCGGAATTCCGCTCCGCGTTCGAGAATCTGATCCTGCCGCAGCTCGAAAAATTCAGTCCCGAACTTCTCGTCATCTCGGCGGGCTTCGATGCGCATTACCGCGATCCGCTGGCCTCGCTGAATTTGCGCGCGGAAGACTACGCCTGGGTCACGCGCAAGCTGATGGACCTCGCCGACAAGTCCGCCGGTGGCCGCGTTGTGTCCGTGCTCGAAGGCGGCTATGACCTGCAAGGATTGAAAGAATCTGTTACGGCGCATGTCGGCGCCCTGATGGGCGCCTGACGACACCCGCCACATTAAGCCCGCAAAACCCGCCTTCACTCCTGGGAATGCGAATCGGGCAATCGGAAACGGATATGGCCGAAAATACCCAAATCGACGTCTCCAGGCTCACCTTCGAGCGCGCGATCGAGGAACTCGAGACGATCGTGAAGCGGCTCGAGGATGGCAAGGTGCCGCTCGAGGAATCCGTGACGATCTACGAGCGCGGCGAGGCGCTGAAGCGCCGCTGCGAGGAGCTGTTGCGCCAGGCCGAAGCGCGCGTCGACAAGATCACCACGGACGCCAGCGGTCAGGCCACCGGCACCGCGCCACTCGACGTCCAGTAGGCGGCCGTTCGAAGCCGCCCGCCTCAAGCATCGGCCGCCTGCATTTTTTCATGATTGCACGCCTCTGATTCCGCTCAGGCGCCCGGTGCGCCGGCACGGCGGTCAGGGAACTCTGTCGCGAGGGCGTCTAACCCTCCCGAATCCGTCCAAAAAAGCCATGCGCTTGCCCAAAATCCTGCTGAGGAACCGGGCAAGACTGGAACTCCTCCGCCGGCGCCACGGTTAACCAATCTGGCCCGCCGGTTGCAGCGGCATGGCCGTAATCGGCCCTGTGGGTTGGCTTTGGCCCAAGCTTTGGTGTAAAGCTGCGCGGAGTGTGGCTTTTTGTTAGCCTTGACGTGGGGACCGATTACCAACGACAAGCGCTTCAAATTGCTGAAGAAATTGGCTGGGACGGACGAAGCCGATCTAAGTGACAGGGATCACAGAGACTGAACCGGAGCGCACTTAAGCTCACCTAAGCTTGAAGACGGGGCTTTGCCCCATGCAGGTGGCTCCGACGGTTTAAGGACTCGCGCTGCGCCGATATTGTGCAAACCCATCGCGCACCGGAACGACCTTCCGGCGCTGACAAATTGGAAATCGCCGTGAACGCATACAGTAAGACGCCGCTTCTCGACACCATCCGGACGCCGGACGACCTGCGCAAGCTCAAGGTCGAGCAGGTTCGCCAGGTCGCCGACGAGCTGCGGCAGGAGACCATCGATGCCGTCTCGGTGACCGGCGGTCACTTCGGCGCGGGCCTCGGCGTGGTCGAGCTCACCACCGCGATCCATTACGTCTTCGACACGCCGCGCGACCGGCTGATCTGGGACGTCGGCCATCAGGCCTATCCGCACAAGATCCTCACCGGCCGCCGCGACCGCATCCGCACGCTGCGCACCGGCGGTGGCCTGTCCGGCTTCACCAAGCGCAGCGAGAGCGATTACGATCCGTTCGGCGCAGCGCATTCCTCGACCTCGATCTCCGCCGGCCTCGGCATGGCTGTCGCGCGCGACCTCGCCGGCGGCAAGAACAACGTTATCGCCGTGATCGGTGACGGCGCGATGTCGGCAGGCATGGCCTATGAGGCCATGAACAACGCCGGTGCAATGAACTCGCGCCTGATCGTCATCCTCAACGACAACGACATGTCGATTGCGCCGCCGGTCGGCGCGATGAGCGCCTATCTTTCGCGGCTCTACTCGGGCAAGACCTATCGCACGCTGCGCGATGCGGCCAAGCAGATCAACAAGCGCCTGCCGAAGATCCTCGCCAACCGCGCCAACCGCGTCGAGGAATATTCCCGCGGCTTCATGATGGACGGCGGCACGCTGTTCGAAGAGCTTGGCTTCTATTACGTCGGTCCGATCGACGGTCACAACCTCGACCATCTCCTGCCCGTGCTGAAGAACGTGCGCGACATGGAGACCGGCCCGATCCTGGTCCACGTCGTGACGCAGAAGGGCAAGGGCTACGGCCCGGCGGAAGCTTCCGCCGACAAGTACCACGCCGTCGTCAAGTTCGACGTCGCGACCGGCACCCAGGCCAAGTCCAAGCCGAATGCGCCGGCCTATCAGAACGTGTTCGGCCAGAGCCTCGTCAAGGAAGCCGAGAAGGACGACAAGATCGTCGCCATCACCGCGGCGATGCCGTCCGGCACCGGCGTCGACATCTTCAACAAGGCCTTCCCGGACCGCACCTTCGACGTCGGTATCGCCGAGCAGCACGCGGTGACCTTCGCCGCCGGTCTTGCGACCGAAGGCTACAAGCCGTTCTGCGCGATCTACTCGACCTTCCTGCAGCGCGGCTACGACCAGATCGTGCATGACGTCGCGATCCAGAACCTGCCCGTCCGCTTCGCCATCGACCGTGCCGGTCTTGTCGGCGCTGACGGTGCGACCCATGCCGGCTCGTTCGACAACGCCTATCTCGGCTGTCTGCCGAACATGGTGATCATGGCGGCGGCCGATGAGGCCGAGCTGGTGCACATGGTGGCGACCCAGGTCGCGATCAACGACCGTCCGAGCTCGCTGCGCTATCCGCGCGGCGAAGGCCGCGGCATCGAGATGCCCGAAATCGGCGTTCCCCTCGAGGTCGGCAAGGGCCGCATGATCCGCCAGGGCAGCAAGATCGCCCTGCTCTCCTTCGGCACGCGTCTGGCCGAATGCGAGAAGGCGGCCGACGAGCTCGCCGCTCACGGCCTCTCCACCTCGATCGCCGATGCGCGCTTCATGAAGCCGCTCGACACCGATCTGGTGCTCAAGCTCGCCCGCGACCACGACGTCCTGATCACGGTCGAGGAAGGCTCGGTCGGCGGCTTCGGCTCGCATGTCGCGCAGTTCCTGACCGATCAGGGTGTGCTCGACACCGGCATGGTCAAGTTCCGCACGATGGTGCTGCCCGACGTGTTCCAGGACCACGACACACCGGCGGCGATGTACGCCCGCGCCGGCCTCGACGCCAAGGGCATCGTCGCCAAGGTGTTCGAGGCACTCGGCAAGGACGTCAAGACCGAGACGGTCAAGCTGGCTTGATTGGGTTCACCTCTCCCGCTCGCGGGAGAGGTCGGCGCGAAGCGCCGGGTGAGGGTTCTCTCCCCTCGGGCGTATCTCGATGACGGAGACACCCTCTCCCCAACCCTCCCCCGCAAGCGGGGGAGGGAGCAGAGCGTGCGCTAAGGCTCGCACCTTGATCCAAATTTCCTCGGTTCTATTCCCATGAAAATCTATCTGGCAGGCCCCGACGTGTTCCTGCCGGATGCGGTTGAGATTGGTCGGCAGAAGGCCGCGATCTGCGCGGCTCATGGCCTGACCGGCCTCTATCCCCTCGATAACACGATCGACCTCACCTCACCCGACGCCTCGCGGCAGATCTTTTGTGGCAACGAGGCGATGATGGAGGAGGCCGACGCCATCATCGCCAACCTCACCCCGTTCCGCGGCGCCGGCGCCGATCCCGGCACCGTCTACGAGCTGGGCTTCATGGCCGGCCGCCGCAAATTCTGCCTCGCCTATTCCAACGATCCCGCCGCCTATGCCGACCGCGTCACGCGCTTCACGAACGTCACCTCCGAGGACGGGCGGCTGGTCGATGCGCAGGGGCTGACGGTCGAGGATTTCGGCCTCGTCGACAATCTCATGATGATCCACGCGGTCGAGCTGCATGGCTGCCCGCTGGTGACGCCGGCCCAGATGCCGATCGACGTCTGGCACGATCTTGCGGCGTTCGAGACTTGCGTCCGGATGGCGGCCGCGCGATTGATCGTTACATAGACGCTTCAGTCGTCTTTGGAGAGATGATGTCCCCTGCCCGCAAACGCGCGGATGTTCTGCTGGTCGAACGCGGCCTGTTCGAGAGCCGGGCGCGGGCGCGCGCGGCGATCGAGGCCGGCCTCGTCACGGCCGACGACAAGCAGGTGGCAAAACCGTCGGAGACGATCGCCGAGGACGCCGTGATCCAGGCCGAGCCGGCACATCCCTATGTCTCGCGCGGCGGCGTCAAGCTTGCCGGCGCGCTGGAGCGCTACCCGATCGACATCGAGGATCATGTCTGCCTCGACGTCGGCGCCTCCACCGGCGGCTTCACCGAAGTGCTGCTGGCGAACGGTGCGAGCCTCGTTTTCGCGATCGATGTCGGCACCAGCCAATTGCACGCCTCGCTGCGCGGTCATCCCAAGATCATGTCGATGGAGGAGACCGACATCCGCGCCTATGACGGCAAGCGCCTGCCGGCGCGGCCCGATGTCGTCGTCATCGACGTCAGCTTCATCTCGCTGAAGACGGTGCTGCCGGTGGCGTTGTCGCTGGCGGCTGCACCGATGAGCCTGCTGGCGCTGATCAAGCCGCAATTCGAGGCTGACCGGAAGCACAACAAGAAGGGCATCATCCGCGACGCCGCCGTGCACCGGGAGATCTGCGACGACATCGCCGCATTCGCCGCTTCGCTCGGCTGCAGCGACATCGAGGTGTTCCCCTCCTCGATTGCGGGCGGCGACGGCAATATCGAATTCTTCCTGGGCGCGCGTCGTGGTTGAGCGATTGACGATCGATCACGTCGGCCATCGCGGCGACGGCGTCTCGCTGACTGCGGGCGATGCCGTCTATGTGCCCTATACGCTGGGCGGCGAGACCGTCGAGGTCGACCACGTCGCGGGCAACCACCCTGACCGCCGCAAGCTGCTGGCGGTCGATGTCGCAAGCCCCGAGCGCGTCGCGCCGTTCTGCCCGCATTTCGGCGTCTGCGGCGGCTGCGCGATCCAGCACTGGACGGCCGAGCCCTATCGCGCCTGGAAGCGCGGCATCGTGGTCGAGACGCTGGCACAGGCCGGCATCGATTGCGAGGTTGCGCCGCTGGTCGATGCCCATGGCCTGGGGCGCAGGCGCGTCACGCTGCATGGCCGCTTCGGCACGCATGACATTCTCAAGGTCGGCTTCTCGGCGGCGAGCTCGCACGATGTCATCCCGATCCATCGCTGCCCGATCCTCGATCCCGCGCTCGAGGGCGCGCTCGATGCCGCCTGGGCGCTGGCCGAGCCGCTGACGTCGAAAATGCCGGTGACCAAACCGCTCGACATCCAGGTCACCGCCACCGCCAACGGCCTCGATGTCGATGTGCGCGGCTCCGGCCCGCTGCCGACACCGCTCGTCACCGCGCTGTCGCGCGTCGCCGAGCAGCATCGCCTGGCGCGGCTGACGCGGCATGGCGAGCTGGTGCTGCAACGCCTGCCGCCAACGGTGAAGATGGGCCGCGCCGAAGTGACGCTGCCGCCGGGCTCGTTCCTGCAGGCGACCGTCGCCGGCGAAGAGACGCTGGCTGCGCTCGTCGCCGAACGCGTCGGCAAAGCCAAGGAGGTGCTCGACCTGTTCTGCGGCGTCGGCCCGTTTGCGCTGAGGCTCGCCGAGAAGGCCCGAGTTACCGCCCATGACAACGATGCCGGCGCGGTCGCAGCGCTCGCGAAAGCTGCGCGCACACCTGGACTGAAGCCGATCAGGTGCGAGCCGCGCGACCTGTTCCGCCGCCCCCTGGTGCCACCCGAGCTGCGCGACTTCGACGCCGTGGTGTTCGACCCGCCGCGCCAGGGCGCGCAGGCGCAGGCGCTGAAACTTGCCGCAAGCAAGGTGCCTGTGGTGATCGCGGTGTCCTGCAACGTCGCAACTTTCGCCCGCGATGCGCGACTGCTGATTGACGGCGGCTACAGGATCGAGACCGTGGTGCCGGTCGACCAGTTTCGGCACACGCCGCATGTGGAATTGGTGGCGAAATTTACGCGCTAATCTTCTAACGCCGAAGACCGCTCAGCGCCGGAGACTCGCCGGGCAGCATGTTCGATTTGATATCGCTGTCCATGCGGCCCGAGTCCTGCTGGGCGAACCCGGCCCCGAACGACAGGCTGAGATTGGAGGTCGGCTTGAACTCGACACCCGCGAACGCGCCGTAGCCGGGCGAAACGCCCGAGGTGAGCGGCGCGAGCGAGCTGCCGATACCGTCGCCGTATTTCTGCGAGTTGAAACCGGCAAAGAACGTGACGGGCATGCCGCCCGCGGTCTTGGTGTTGTAGCCGAACTGCGTGCTGTCATAGGAGAGCGCGCTGAAATTACCGGCCAGCCCCGTCTGGCTGAGACCGCTCCAATTCAGATTGCCCCGCTGGCTGCCGACAAAGAAGCCGTTCGCAAAATTGGAGCGGCCGCTTGCGTCGGCGGCATTGAAGCTCGGGAAATTGCCGTAGCTGTCCGAACTCTGGCTGGCAGCGCCGCCGAAGCCGAACGGCCCGCCCGGGATCCAATATTGCAGGGGTGCGGCTTGCGCATGAGCCGGCGCTTCGCCGAGGCAGAGCAGCGCCAAGAGAATTGCGAGACCATAGGAACGTGCAAGATTTGGCATTCGGGAGACCGTTAAAAAGGTCGCAAATCATACCCTCGGGATGCCGCAAATACCAGCCGAGCGATGTTCACCCGGTTCCAGAAACCCCCATGCCGAATGTGAGCTGATTGCCCTCGGCATCGACGACGTCGAAATCGCGCATGCCGTAGTCGCGGTCCTCCGGTCGGTTGAGCAGCATGGCCCCGCGGCCGGACATCTCCGCATAGATCTGGTCGACGTCCCTGACGAAAACGCAGAGGCCGCCCTGTCCGGGCAGCCGTTTCGTTGCGGCCGTCGCAAGTAGGTGCAGGCCGACTTCGTCTCGGCAAAGGCAGGCATAGGACGGGGCTGGCCATACTCGAAGGTAACCTCGAAGCCGAGCACGTCACGGTAATAGGCGAGGCTGACGGCAATGTCCGAGACGACGAAAACGGTGGCGGAGCCCGCCATCATCGGATGTTCGTCAGTCATCGGTCCCTCCCCGTGACAAGCAATCTCCACCACGCAGTCTAGCATGCATTCCCGAGGCCTTGCACGGCGCGTCCCGCAACGTAAGCTATCCCGCGAACAAGGCGGCGCGAGTCCGCCGTAACGGGAGGATGACGATGCGATATATGGGTCTGGCGCTGGTTGCGCTGTTCGCCGTGACGATCTCGGGGGCCGGCCGCGCAGCCGAGCCGACCCGCTTCACACCGCTGAAGCCGGACGAGCTCACCCCGCCGCAGAAGGAATGGGCCGATGCGATCGCGGTGCCGCCGCGCAACGCCAAATTCACCAACCCGCCCTACCGCGCCTATATCCGTAATCCCGAGCTCGCACCCAAGCTCTCGGCGATGTCGGATTATCTGCGCTGGAATTCGTCGCTGCCGGCGCGCCTCAGCGAATTCGCGATCCTGATCACCGCGCGGCAATGGACGGCGCAATATGAATGGTTCGCGCATTATCCGCTGGCGATGAAGGCCGGCCTCGATCCAGACGTCGCCAAGGACGTCGCGAACAGCGTACGGCCGAAGGCGATGAAGGATGACGAAGCCGCCCTCTATGATCTTGCAATGGCGCTCTATCGCGACAAGAAGGTGTCGGACGACATCTACCGCGCAGCGCAGCAAAAGTTCGGCGAGCGCGGCATCATGGATATCATCGGCCTGATCGGCTATTACGATCTGGTCTCGATGACGCTGATCACGATGCAGGCCGAAGCACCGAACGACAGCGTGCCGCCGCTGCCGCCGCTTGCGGCCAAATAGAAACAACGCACGCGCTCTTTCAAGCTCCGTCATTGCGAGCGCAGCGAAGCAATCCAGATCGTCGCAGTGGAAAGACTCTGGATTGCTTCGCTCCGCTCGCAATGACGACGTGGATGCTTATGAGAGTTACAACTTGATCGAGAGCGAGCAGCAACTGCTGACGCCCTAAACTGGAGACCCCGGTGACATCTGACGATCCCGTCATTTACGAACGCACAGGCAAGATCGCCCGCATCACGCTGCGCCGTCCGCCCGTCAACGCGCTGAGCCTCGAGGTCATCCGCGCGGTGGTGGCGGCGCTCCGACGCGCCGCCGACGATGCCGATGCGCGCGTCGTCGTGCTGGCGAGTGCCATTCCAAAACGCTTTTCGGCGGGGCTCGACCTCGACATCCTGCTCGGCAAATCCGGCGCGCAGATCCGTGAATTCCTCCAGGCGCTCTATATCGACCTTTACGATGCCCAGTACGGGCTCGGAAAGCCGTCGATCGCCGCAGTCGGCGGTGCGGCGCGCGGCGGCGGCATGACCATGGCGGTGTCCTGCGACGTGGTGCTGGCGTCCGAGAGCGCGAGCTTCGGCTATCCCGAGATCGACGTCGGCGTCATCCCCGCGATCCACTACGCCCATCTGCCACGCATCGTCGGGCGCCACCGTGCTTTCGAGCTGTTGTTCACCGGCCGCGTCTTCAGCGCCGCGGAGGCACGCGAGCTCGGCGTGGTGAACCGCGTCGTCGCAGATACAGAGCTCGAAGCCGAGACACAGAAGCTCGCAGCGCAATTCGCGGCGAAGTCGGCCGCGGTGCTGCGGATGGGCCGCGCCGCCTTCATGCGGCAGATCGATCTCGACTACCGGCGCAGCATTGCCAGCGCCGTGGACGATTTCTGCAACGTCGCGACCTCGGATGAGGCGCAGGAGGGGTTGAGGGCGTTCGTCGAGAAGCGGGCGCCGAACTGGTGAGGGATCGGCGTAGACGCGCTCAGGCCGTCATGTCCAGCGAGGAGGACGAATCCGCCGGCGGATATTTCGTCACGTCGACCGAGAAGGATTTGGTGCCGACCTGATAGATGACCTTGCCGTTCTGCCCGTCGTTCGTCGCAATCTGCGACTGTCCGAACATGATGACGTTCTTGTAGACGATGCCGGTGCCCTGGCGCGTGATTCCTTCGGTGGTGACGCTGACCTGGGCTTCGTTGCCGTTGACGGAGAGGACGCGAAAGCTCGCGCTCTTGCCGTTGTCCGCGGAATAGCCGCCCCAGCTTCCCATCAGGCGACTGTCAGAGGCCGGCGGTGCCTGCTTCTCGAGCGACGCGGTCTGCTTGCCGCCGCCCACGGAGGACAGCAGCACGAGGTTCTTGCCGTCCTTGGTTCCGACCGTGACCGATCCAAAGGTCAGGAGCGCGCCATTGACCTGGCCGAAACCGCGCTCGGTGTGCCCGTTATGTGTGTATTCGACCACGGCCCGGGCACCGCGAATGTTCACAACCTTGAAGCTGACCGGCTGGTTGTTTCCGACCCAATTGCCCTTCCACTCACCGAGCAGATTGCTCTGGTGATAGATCCGCTCATTGGCAGGCGAAATCTGGCTGGTGGATGACGAGATGACGGCCATTGGGTGCTCGGCGGACGAAGCTGACAAATCGGCTTCCGGTCGCTTGCCGGTCAGCAACCAAGGGCTACCTGTCCGGAAACAAACAGAAACAATTCGATTAGGGCCCACACCGGTTAACGAGCGGTTAAATTCAACCCTCGGGCGAGACGAGACAAAGCGCCTCATTCGAGGTGCTTCAGCGGCCCCAGCGGTCCGACCAGATCTTCTCGCCGATCATGCAATTGACCCGCGGCTCCTTGTCCGCAACCCGCATCACGGGGCGGTCCGGCATGCGGCCCGCAACCTCCATCAGCAGCTTGGTGCGGATCGCTTCCTTGAACTTGTCACGGTCCTTGATCGCGATGACGAAGGAGCCGGGGCCGCCGACGACGCAATCCTCGTAGTAGTAATCGAGATTGTCGATATCCATGGTCGAATAGGACGGCTCCTTGACCATGATCGGCAGGCCGTTGATGACGATGCCCTTCTCGAGCGCGGCGTCGCGCGCCACCGTGACCGGCCCGCCATTGTTGTTGGGACCATCGCCGGAAATGTCGATGACGCGGCGCAGGCCCCGATAGGGATCCTCGTCGAACAGCGGCATCGCGAAGGTGATCGCACCGGAGATCGAGGTGCGCGAAGCACGCCGGATCGGCGTCTTCAAGATTTCGGCGGCGACCGCATCCGCAGTCTCCGGTCCGTCAACCAGCCGCCAGGGGATGATGATCTTCTGGTCGGTGGAGGCGGCCCATTCGAAATAGGTCACAGCGATCCGGCCGTTCGGACCGAGCTTCAGCGCCTGCAGGAACTCCTTCGACTGGATCGCCTGCGCATAGCCTTCGCGCTGGATCGCGAGCTCGTCCATGTCCATGGAGTAGGAGACGTCCACCGCGAGGATCAGCTCGACGTCGACCGTTTGCGCATCCCTGTCGGCTGCCAACCGCTGCGGTTGATGTTTGGACGGTTCGAATTTGGGTCCCGGTGCCGCGAAGCCCGCAACGTCCCCTCCGGCGAGCACGCCGGCCACCAGCACAGCCCCGATCGAGAACAGCAAGCGCATCGCAGTCTCCCGTCGTATGACGCGATGGTGACATGCAATCGCCTTGCCGCAAAGTACGAAGATCGCTTGCGCTTCACATTCCAGTCAGGAATTTGCGAGTTTGGAGTTTGCGCTTCGCGCAAAGCTGCCGCCGTGTTGCCGCGCTTGCGCCACCGGAACGCGCGCGATCGCTCACACCGTCATTCCCGAGCGTCCCGCAGCACCGAGCCGGGGACAGACCTTCCCCGCCCACTTGTCGGGCGCGATTTCCATGCTAGGCTGACCGCACAGATGGGGATGGAGTCCCCCGACAACCGCCCGGCGGCCCTGTATCTTGGACCGTAGTGGGCTGATGACTCCTGCTTGAGGTGAGGCAATCTTTGGGCCTCTGCCTTTGGCGGGAGCATGGACAAGCCCGCCGATGGCGGGTTTTTTGTTGCCTGAAGACAAAGGCCAGGGACAAGTCCACGACGTGAAGACAACGACACCGAATGCGGCGCGCAGCATGTTACCCAGGGGGATCTGGGTGCTCGGCTTCGTCTCGATGCTGATGGACGTCTCCTCCGAGATGATCCACGCGCTGCTTCCGGTCTATCTCGTCACCGTGCTCGGCGCTTCCACGCTCACGGTTGGATTCATCGAAGGCATCGCGGAGGCGACGGCCTCGATCACAAAGATCTTTTCCGGTGCACTGTCGGACTGGCTCGGCCGCCGCAAGTTCCTCGCCGCCCTTGGCTATGGACTGGCCGCGGTGACAAAACCGCTGTTCCCGCTTGCACCCAGCGTTGGATGGCTGGTGGCGGCGCGCTTCATCGACCGGGTCGGCAAGGGCATCCGCGGGGCACCGCGCGATGCGCTGATCGCCGATATCGCTCCTGTCGGCCTGCGCGGCGCGAGCTTCGGCCTGCGGCAGTCGCTCGACACCATCGGCGCCTTCGTCGGGCCGCTGGTCGCGATCGGCCTGATGTGGTGGACGGCGGATAATTTTACCCTCGTCTTCTGGGCAGCGGTGCTGCCGGCTGTCCTGTCCTTTGGACTGATCGCCTTTGCGGTGAGCGAGCCGGAGCCGGACCCGAGCCGGGAGCCCGCGAAGAATCCGCTGAACACCGCCGCGATGCGACAGCTCGGGCCCGTGTACTGGCGCGTCGTCGCGGTCGGGGTGGTGTTCACGCTCGCGCGCTTCAGCGAGGCCTTTTTGATCCTGCGTGCGCAGAATATCGGTCTCTCTGCGATGTGGGTGCCGGCGGTGCTGGTGCTGATGAACATCGTCTACGCGCTCTCCGCCTACCCGGCCGGCGTGCTGTCGGACCGGATCAACCGGACCGGCCTGCTCGCGCTCGGCCTCGTCTTCCTCGCCGCCGCCGACCTCGCGCTCGCGCTGCTGCCGAGCCTTGGAGGACTCGCGCTCGGCGTCGTATTGTGGGGCCTGCATATGGGGCTGACGCAAGGCCTGCTCTCGGCCCTCGTCGCCGATGCAGCACCGCCGAGCCTGCGCGGCACCGCGTTCGGCTATTTCAACCTGTTCACGGGACTGGCCTTGCTGGCCGCGAGCGTGATCGCCGGTGCGCTGTGGGACGCCTATGGTCCGGCCGGCACGTTCCTGGCCGGGCTCGGCTTCGCGCTGGTCTCACTCGCAGGACTGCTCGCCGTCGGCAATGGGCTGGCGGAGGAGAACAAATGATCATGCAGGTCGCAAACTGGGGGACGAGACGTTGAACGTTCAATATATTCTGGCCGTCGCAGCGGGCGGAGCACTCGGTGCGGTCGTGCGCTACCTCGTCGCAATCGCCTCGGGCCGGCTGTTCGGCACCGACTTTCCCTGGGGCACTCTGATCATCAACGTGACGGGATCGTTCCTGATCGGCCTTTTCGCTGCTTTGTTCGCCACCAGATGGAACCTGCCGCAGGCCGCCCGTATCTTCCTTACGGTCGGGATCTGCGGTGGCTACACCACATTCTCGACATTCTCGCTGGATGCCTGGTACCTGATCGAGCGCGGGCAAACATGGGCCTCCGCGGCCTATATGGTTGGATCGGTCGTGTTGTCCGTGGGCGCGCTCATAGCCGCATTGCAACTCGTCAGGGCGCTGCCGTGAGGCCACCCGCACAATCGACGCATTCCTGCCCATCCCCTCGGGCATGATGATGAGCGGTTGCCCCATCTTGGAGAGCCCCCCGGGCGTGCAATATAATAAGCGGTCTGGAAGGGACGTTTCAGGACACGATGAACGACGCCGTCACCAAGCCGAAAACCAGGACCAAGACCAAGGTCGAGCGGCCCAAGCTGCACAAGGTCATCCTGATCAACGACGATTTCACGCCGCGTGAATTCGTCACCATGATCCTGAAGGCCGAATTCCGCATGACCGAGGATCAGGCCTACAAGGTCATGATAACCGCCCACAAGCTCGGGGCCTGCGTGGTCGCCGTCTTCACCAAGGACGTCGCCGAGACCAAGGCCACACGCGCCACCGATGCCGGCCGTGCCAAGGGCTATCCGCTGCTGTTCACGACCGAGCCGGAGGAGTAGGTCGCTAGCTGCGGCGGGAGCGGGTTGGCCTGCGCGCAAGACTCTCGAGCGGATGCTCCTGCACGTGTTTCCAGAACGCCTCTGCCGCCGGCGTCAGTCTGGACTTCGGGCGAAACACGTGGATCTCGATCGGAATCTCCCATTCCCGTCCACCCGCCTTGACCAGCTCGCCTGATGCGAGCTGATCGGTAATGAGGCTTTCCGGCAGCCAGGCCATGCCGCGACCAGCCTGGACCATGGTGACGAGAAGCTTTGCAAGATGCGAGGTGAACGCCGGCTTCAACTGCGCCCTGAGCGGCGAGGTCGAGCGGACCGCTTCGAGGATCTTTCCCATCCCGGACTCGGAACGGTAGCTGAGAAATTGAACCGGCGCCGTCTCCGTTCCCGGCAGCCTGAACCGCGGCGCCTTGGCGGACTTCGAGGCCGGCACCGATGCCGGGATCAGGCAGTCATTGCCGACATGCACGGACCGGAATTGCGACGTCGTCAGGGCGGTGACCGTGGCCGGATGATGGTGGCACAGCAGGAAATGCACCTCGCCGGCCAGCAGCATGCGCTCGCACGCCTCCATGTGGTTGGCGACGAGCTGGACGTTCGGGACGAAAGAGAGCGCGGTTTCGATTCCGCGCAACCAGTCCGGAAAGAACGTCAGCGACAGCGCGTTGGTCGATGCGAATTTCAGCACGTCGGAGGAGCCGCGCGCCAGCTCCTGGGCCTCCAGGCGGCCGGATGAAAGGCGGCGGATGACGTCTTCGGCGGTGAGGCGGAACGCCTCGCCCGCGGCTGTGAGGCTCACCGCATGCGTCGTTCGCTCGAACAATGCTGCGCCCGCCCACAGCTCCAGCGCCTTGATCCTGCGGCTCAGCGCCGGCTGCGACGAATTTCGTTGCTCCGCCGCACGCGAAAAGCTGCGTGTCGATGCCACCGCGATGAAATCGTGCAGCCAGTTGATCTCCATGGCTTCAATCCCGCTTATGCAAATTCTGCATAATCATATCATGAGGTGACATTGGATTTCCAGAAGCCCGGCCTGCACCCTCAGGGAAAGCGAGATTTCTTTTGGGAGGCGGAATGTCCGGGCGCACGCTCTACGACAAGCTCATCGACGCGCATGTGGTGCGCAAGCTCGACGACGACGGGCTCGTGCTGCTCTATGTCGATCGCACCGTCCTGAATGAATATACCAGCCCGCAGGCCTTTGCCGGCCTGCGCGCGGCGGGGCGGAAGGTGTGGAATCCGTCCGCGGCTCTCATGGTCGTCGACCATGTCAATCCGACCGCAGCACAGCGCACGCGGCAGATGCCGGACATCGATGCCGCACGGCAGGTCGACTATTTCGCCGACAACGCCCGTGATTTCGGCATCGAATATTTCGACATCCTGGATCCGCGCCAGGGCATCGAGCATGTCGTCGCGCCCGAGCAGGGGCTGGTGATGCCGGGCATGGTGATCGCCGCCGGCGACAGCCATACTACTGCTTACGGCGCGTTCGGCGCGCTCGGTTACGGCATCGGCACCTCCGACATCGAGCACTATCTGGCGACCTCGACGGTGCGTTATCGCCGGTTGAAGACGATGCGCATCAACGTGACCGGACAGCCGCCGCTCGGCGTCACGTCGAAGGACATCGTCATGGAGATCATCCGGCGCATCGGCGCGGACGGGGCCGCCGGCTATGCCGTGGAATTCGCCGGCCCCGCCGTGACCCAGATGAGCGTCGAGGCACGGATCGTGATGTCGATCATGATCGTCGAGGCCGGTGCGCGTGGCGTCGTCATCACGCCGGATCAGAAGGTGCTCGATTATCTCAAGGGCCGGCCCCGCGCGCCGAAAGACAAGATGTGGGACCGCGCCGCCGCGGCTTGGTTGCAGCTGCGCTCCGATCCGAATGCACGGTTCGACCGCGAGATGACGATCGATGCCGGCAACGTGGCACCGCTGGTGACCTGGGGCACGAGCCCGGACCAGGCGATCGCCGTGACCGACCGCATTCCTGATCCCGACAGCAATGCGGCCGCAGACCGCAAGACGGCTGCCATGCGTGCGCTCGCCTATATGGGGCTCGAACCGGGAACGCCGATCCAGTCGGTGCCGATCGATTTCGCCTTCATCGGCTCCTGCACCAACTCACGCATCGAGGATTTGCGCGACGCAGCCAAAATCTTCAGGGGCCGCCACGTCGCAACGGGCGTTCGCGCCATCGTGGTGCCGGGATCGACCCAGGTCCGCGCGCAGGCCGAGGCGGAAGGGATCGCGCAAATCCTGATCGATGCGGGCGTGGAGTGGCGGCAATCCGGCTGCTCGATGTGCCTTGCGATGAACGACGACGTGCTGGCGCCGGGCCAGCGCTCGGCCTCCTCGACCAATCGCAACTTCGAGGGCCGTCAGGGACCCGGTGCGCGCACGCATCTGATGAGCCCCGCGATGGTCGCGGCCGCCGCGGTCACCGGCCACATCACCGACGTGCGCACCCTGATCGGAGGAGACGTCCAATGATGCCATTCCATCGGGTCTCCGGCGCCGCCGCGCCGATGACGACGCCCAATATCGACACCGACGTGATCATGCCAAAGATGTTCCTGAAGGGTGTCGATCGCAGTGGCCTCGGCGAGGGGGCGTTCAACCTGCTGCGGTTCAACGCTGGCAAGCCCAATCGCGAATTCATCTTGAACATGGACGGCTATCGCGACGCCTGCTTTCTCGTCGTCGGTCCCAATTTCGGCTGCGGCTCGAGCCGCGAGCATGCGGTCTGGGGGCTCCAGCAGCTCGGCATCCGCGCCCTGATCGGCACGACATTTGCCGGGATCTTCAACGACAATTGCGCCAATAACGGCCTGCTGACGGTCAGCCTCGACGCTGCCACGGTCAGCACGCTCGCCGACATCATCGCCAATCCTGCGAGCAACTGGCTCACCATCGATCTCGAGCAGCAGACCATCCGCATCGACGGCGGGGGCACCGTGCCCTTCCCGATCGAGCCAGCGCGGAAGGAAGCGTTCCTCACCGGACGCGACGCGATCAGCTCGACGCTCGTCTTTGCCGACGACATCCGCGCCTTCGAGGCGCGGCACAGGGCGGACAATCCCTGGTTCTAGGTGCTGCGCGCGGACCAGACGACAAACGAACATAAAACCACAAAGGGAGGCCATCTTGACCGACACGACCATGAAGCTTGACGACGCGGCGCAGCCCGCTCCGTCGTCCAGGCTCGCCGCGCTCAAAATCGGCCCGCTGCCGATCACGGTCTATCTTGCCGCCGCACTCGTTTGCGCGGCCGCGATCTACACCGGAAAGCTCCCGAACGACGTGATCGGCGGGCTCTCGGTGCTGATGCTGCTCGGCTTCCTGCTCGGCAAGCTCGGCCAGACCGTTCCGGTGCTGAATCGGATCGGCGGCACCGCCATCCTGTGCCTGTTCGTGCCGGCCGCACTGGTCAGCTACGGCCTGATGCCCGAGACGGCACTGAAGGCGATCACGACGACCTTCCGCACCGCAAACTTCCAGTACTTCTTCATCGCCTGCCTCGTCGCGGGCTCGATCCTCGGCATGCCCCACCGCGTCCTGGTGCAAGGCTTCATCAGGATGTTCGTGCCGCTGCTGGTCGGCACGCTCTGTGCCATTGCCGGCGGCATCACGGTCGGACTGTTGTTTGGTCACAGCCCGAAGGAGACGTTCTTCTTCGTGATCATCCCGATCATCGGCGGGGGCCTTGCCGAAGGCGTGCTGCCGCTGTCGATCGCCTATGCGGAAATGCTGCACCGGCCGCAGGCCGAGCTCGTGGCGCAGATGGTGCCCGCCGCCCTGCTCGGCAACGTCGTCGCCATCGTCGCGGCCGGACTTCTCGCTCGCCTCGGCGAAAAGCGGCGTGACCTCAACGGCCAGGGCGTCCTGGTCAAGACCGGCGACGACGACATCCTCGGTCCCGCGCGAACCGATCATCCGATCGATCTCGGGCTACTGGGTGCCGGCATCGTGCTGTCCTGCGTGCTGTTCGTGCTCGGCATGGTGCTCGCGCCCTATACCGGCATCCCCGGCCCGATCCTGATGATCGTCTCGGCGGTCGCGCTCAAGCTGACAAAGCTGCTGCCGGCGGACATGGAGCTTGGCGCCTACCAGATCAACAAATTCATGTCGACCAACCTCACCTTCGCGATCCTGGTGGCGATGGGAACGCTGCTGGTGTCGTGGCAGCAGCTCGTCGCCTCCTTCAACCCCGGCTACATCGCGGTCTGCACCACGACGGTGCTGGCGATGGTGGCGTCGGGCTTCTTCGTCGGCAAATGGCTGAACATGTATCCGGTCGAGGCCGCCATCGTGACCGCCTGTCATTCCGGGCTCGGCGGCACCGGCGACGTCGCCATTCTCGGCGCCGCGGATCGCATGGGCTTGATGGCCTTCGCCCAGATCGCCACCCGCGTCGGCGGCGCCATCATGATCGTGATCGCGACTTTGGCGATGAAGATCGCGTACTGAGGCTAGCCCCTGAGACGCGCCATGATGATCTCGTCGTGATAGAGGCCGTCGAGGAGGATCGCCATCCGCTTGGTGCCCTCCTCGACAAACCCGACCTTGCGATAGAGCACCGCCGCGGCGGTGTTAGTCGCGAACACGCCAAGCTCGATGCGGCGGAAGCCAAACACATCCGCGGCCTGAACGGCCTGCCGCAACAGCAGTTCGCCAAAACCCTTGCCCCGGAAGTCGGACAGAAGTCCCATGAAGAGATCGCCGACATGCGCCGACACGGCGCGGCTCGCCGGTGGCACGTTGCACCATCCGACTACGACGCCGTCGACAATCGCGACGATCTGCGGATAGCCGCGCTCGACATTGCGTGCAACGAAGGCGCGGACCTGCTCGATCGGCGGCGCCTCCGTAAGCGCAATGTATTTGCGCTCGCGGGCAACGACATCAACAGCGGCGCGAAAGGCCTCCGTATCGGCGACCTCGATCTGGCGGAATTCGACGGTCATAGGCGGCCCATTGCTCAGATACGTTAGAGGCAAATCGGCTGAAGCCGACCGGTAATGCTGGCAATCCGCCGATCGGGCCCCTCCTTCACGACGATCGAATACCACTCGCTACAGGGACCTGCATGGCGCTTCCAGGTGAATCTGGAAGATTCCGACGCCTGAATTTCCGCCTGGAAGCCACCTTCGATGATCTGCGCGTTCGCATTGCCGACGTCGGAGCCAACCGGAAACGTCTTGGCGACGAAATCAGAGAACGCGCGCTTAGCCTCCTCATAGGAACGGGAGCGACCAGCATCATATTCGGCCATGAAAGCGGGATAGGGATCAGCGCTCATCATTGCGCGACTGAAAGCAACTCCGGCCCAGTGGACGAGTGCAGAGCCGGCCAGCAGAACGGCCAGCACGATCAAAATGCGCTTGATGAGCCGTCCTCTCACGCTCACGCCATCACCATCGGCGTTTCCTCCGCGAGCCCGTACACGCGCTGCGCCTTGGAGAAACCTGCGATCGGGAAATCGCCGAGATCGCGCCAGTCGTGACGGCAGACCTTTGCAAAGACCTCCGAGGCCACGACGGTCCGCCCCAGGCGCCCTGCGATCTTCTCCAGCCGCGCCGCGAGATTGACGGCGGGACCGATGCAGGTGAAGTCGAGCCGGTTGCCGCCGCCGATATTGCCGTAGAGGATGTTGCCGACATGGAGTGCGACGCCGAAGCGGAAGCGCTCGACGATTTCGCCGACGGGATAAGCGAGCGCCTCGACGCTGGCGCGGGATTCGCGTGCGGCTTCCAGCACGCGCGTGCAGACATGCGCGGCATCGCCGACATACTCGTCGATCGGGAACACCGCGAGCAGGCCGTCGCCCATGAATTTCAGCACCTCGCCGCCATGGCCCCGGATCGCGGTGACCTGGCAGTCGAAATACTGGTTGAGGATCTCGACCACGGTCTCGGCCGGCAGCCGGTCCGACAGCGCGGTGAAGCCGCGCAGATCCGACAGCCAGATCGCGGCCTGCATGGTGTCGTTGTGGCCGCGGCGGATCTGGCCGCCGAGGATGCGCGCGCCGGCGCGGTTGCCGACATAGGTGTCGAGCAGCATCTCGGCGGTGCGGCGCAGGCTGATGATCTCGCTGACGCGCGCAAGCGGCGCCACGAGGGTCCGGATCGCATTGATGTCGCCATCGCTGAAACCGCCGGGACGCCGCGTGACCCAGCTCGTCGCGTGGATCGAGCCGTCGAGATAGGGCATCGGCACCGCGAAATAGTCGGTCACGCCTTCGGCACGCATGTCGTCGAGGAACGGAAACCGCTTGCTGTCCGGATCGTCCATTCGTCCGCGGACCTCCAGTCCCTCCTCGAACACGATGCGAAGCGGGCTCCTGGCGAATTCTGGCGTCTCGAGAATCTCGAAATCGACGGTACCGATCTCGACCTTCTGCCCCTCCCGCCAGATGAAATTGCGGCCAAAAATTTCCGGATGCAGCGTGCGAATGAAAATGCCGAACCGCCACAGCGGCAGGCCGGCTGCGACCAGATGCTCGCAGACCTCCGCGATCATCTGCGACGGGGTCCCGGACGACCTCGCGCCGTCGATCAGCCAGTTGGTGATGCGCTGGATCTCGGAGTTTTGCATGTCCGCATTTGCGGACGAAGTTGTGGAGCCGTCAAGCTGCGCGGTGGGCTAGTACCGCGACACGAAGCGTCATCCGCGATGTATTCACCTCTCCCGGAGGGGAGAGGTGAATACATCGCTGCCTCTATCGCCCGACCTGCCCGCGATCCCGAATGAAATGATCGGCCAGCACGCAGGCCATCATGGCTTCGCCGACGGGGACGGCGCGGATGCCGACGCAGGGGTCGTGGCGGCCCTTGGTGAAGATCTCGGTGTCGGCGCCGTTGCGATCGACCGTCAGGCGCGGCTGGAGGATCGACGACGTCGGCTTCACCGCGAAGCGCACCACCACCGGCTGTCCGGTGGAGATGCCGCCCAGAATGCCGCCGGCATGGTTGGACAAAAAGCGCGTGCCATCGTTGCCGGTGCGCATCTCGTCGGCGTTCTCTTCGCCGGTGAGCTCGGCCGCACCAAAGCCGGCGCCGATCTCGACGCCCTTCACGGCGTTGATGGTCATCATCGCACCCGCGAGATCAGAATCGAGCTTGGCGTAGATCGGGGCGCCGAGGCCGGCCGGCACGCCTTCGGCGACGACCTCAATGACAGCGCCGATCGAGGAGCCGCTCTTGCGGATGCCGTCGAGATAGGTCTCGAAGAACGCGGCCTTGTCCTTGTCCGGACAGAAGAATGGATTGTTGGCGACCTCGTCCCAGTCCCACTTGTCGCGATCGATCTTGTGCGGGCCCATCTGCACCAGCGCGCCGCGCACCTTCACATCGGGCAGCACCTTTCGCGCAATGGCGCCGGCGGCAACCCGCGTCGCAGTCTCGCGCGCCGAGGAGCGTCCGCCGCCGCGATAGTCGCGCAGGCCGTACTTCGCCTCATAGGTGAAGTCGGCATGGCCGGGGCGAAACTTGTCCTTGATCTCGGAATAGTCCTTCGAGCGCTGGTCGGTGTTCTCGATCAGGAGGCTGATAGGCGTACCGGTCGTCACCTGCACGCCGGTCTCCGGATGCGCCATCACGCCCGACAGAATCTTCACCTGGTCCGGCTCCTGGCGCTGGGTGGTGAAGCGCGACTGGCCGGGACGGCGGCGGTCGAGGTCCTGCTGGATGTCGGCCTCGGTCAGCGGGATCATGGGCGGGCAGCCATCGACCACGCAGCCGATCGCCACCCCATGGCTCTCGCCGAAGGTAGTGACGCGGAACATGTGGCCGAAGGTGTTGAAGGACATGCCGTACTGCCGCCTAGCGCTGACGCTTTACATAAACGTTGTATGTCAACGTCGTAGCGCCGAGGAGCGTGGCATTCAACCCTAGTTCCGTCATTCCGGGGCGGTGCAAAGCATCGAACCCGGAATCTCGAGATTCCGGGTTCGCCCTTCGGGCGCCCCGGAATGACGGTGGGTGGGCTTAACTATACTTCTCCAGCCGTCCCTCACGGAACACGTAGACGGCTCCTTGCTCGATATAGAGCTCGGCGGCACTGGCCGGCGTCTCCAGGCCAAGCGAAACCATCAGGGCCCGGCAGGTGCCGCCATGGGCGACGGCGACCGTGTCGGTCCGGAGCTGGTCGTACCAGGCGCGCACGCGGACCTGCACATCGGCGTAGGTTTCCCCGCCTGCGGGGCCCACCGTCCATTTGTCGGCGAGGCGCCTGGCGTAGACGTCCGGATCGGCGGCCTCGCTCTCGGCGAGCGTCAGCCCTTCCCAGACGCCGTAGCCGATCTCGCGCAAGCGATCATCGAGCGCGTAGTCGGCGACCGGTAGTTCGAGCTTGCCGCGAGCGAGTTCCATGGTCATGCGCGCGCGGCCGAGCGGACTCGACACGTAAGGCAGCACCTCCTTGTCGCGGCCGTCACGCTTGAAGAGATCGGCCAAAACCCCGCCGGCCTGCACGGCCTGAGCGCGGCCGCGCGCGTTCAGCGGAATGTCCTTGGTGCCCTGAAGCCTGCCGAGCGCATTCCACTCGGTCTCGCCATGGCGAAGGTAGTAGATCGTGGGCGCGGGCATTCCAGGTAAACGTCAGTCCTTGCCACCAAACGAAATATCCGGCGCGTCCGGCCGCTTCATGCCGAGCACGTGATAGCCGGAATCGACGTGATGCACCTCGCCGGTGACGCCGCGCGACAGGTCGGAGAGCAGATACAGCGCGCTGCCGCCGACGTCTTCCGTGGACACGTTGCGCCGCAGCGGCGCGTTGTTCTCGTTCCACTTCAGGATATAACGGAAGTCGCCGATGCCTGATGCGGCGAGCGTCTTGATGGGGCCTGCCGAGATCGCATTGACGCGGATATTCTTCTCGCCAAGATCGGCGGCGAGATAGCGCACGCTGGCCTCCAGCGCCGCCTTCGCCACGCCCATCACGTTGTAATGCGGCATCCATTTCTCGGCGCCGTAATAAGAGAGCGTGATCAGCGAGCCGCCGTCCGTCATCAGCTTCTCGGCGCGCTGCGCCACCGCCGTGAACGAGTAGCAGGAGATCAGCATCGACTTCGAAAAGTTCTCCGGCGTGGTGTCGACGTAGCGGCCGTCGAGCTGCTCGCCATAGGCGATCGCGTGCACCAGGAAATCGATCTTGCCCCACTTCTCCTGCAGCACTGCGAACGCGGCGTCGATGGTTGCAGCATCGGTGACGTCGCAATGGCCGAGCACGAGCCCGCCGATCTCGGCAGCGAGCGGCTCGACGCGCTTCTTCAGCGCATCGCCCTGATAGGTGAAGGCGAGCTCGGCGCCGGCCGCGTGGCATGCCTTGGCGATGCCCCAGGCGATCGAGCGGTTGTTGGCAAGGCCGAGGATCACCCCGCGCTTGCCCTGCATCAGACCTGAATTCTGCGCCATTTTCGTAACGTCCCGTCGAGCTTTCTCTGAGGTCTGGAGGTACACCAGCCCTCCCCTGCGGTACAGTCCTAATACGCGGCGTTAACGCTGTTTCGAGCGCTGGAATAGCCGTTCCGTTCGGGTGTTATGATGATTGTGGCGCTTGCGCCGAACGGCAGGACATCAAGACGGCATGAGCGCATTTCGCCAGAGTGTGGAAGCCATGATCCCGGCGTTGCGCCGCTACGCCCGCGCGCTCACGCGCGAGGCAGATGCGGCCGACGATCTGGTGCAGGATACGCTGGTGCGGGCGCTGCGTTCGGAGCGATTGTTTCTCGGAGGCGACGTCAGGAGCTGGCTCTATACGATCCTGACCAACCTCAACAAGAACCGGCGGCGCTCGCTGGCAAGGCGGCCGCAATTCACGCAGCTGACGGAGAACAACCCCGATGCCAGCGGGACCGAAGCCGAAGGACGCGACATCGAGCGGGCGCTGGCAACGCTGGTCGAGGAGCAGCGCTCGGTGCTGCTTCTGGTGATGCTGGAGGGCATGAGCTACCGCGAGGTCGCCGACATCCAGGGCGTGCCGATCGGCACCGTGATGTCGCGCCTGGCTCGCGCCCGTGCCCACGTTAAAGCCTCGCTGGAGGGTGAGCGTCCGGCGCTCAGGCGGGTGAAATGATGGCAGGATTGATGCATCGCGCGTGCCGCGTCCGTTGCACGGAGAGAGAAGCAGCGCAGTTGAACCGCGTCAGTTTTTTTGGGCCGCAGAGCCAGAGACGATCGATATGAACGACCGCAACATTCCCATCACCGAAGACGAGTTGCACGCCTATGTCGACGGCGAGCTGCCGGCCGAGCGCCGTGCCGACGTCGAGGCCTGGCTGTCTGCCCACCCCGAGGATGCCGAGCGGGTGCAGTCCTGGCGCGCCATGGCCGAGATGCTGCACGCGCGCTACGATTCCGTCGCCCAGGAGCCGGTGCCGGCCCGGCTGGAGCTCGAACGGCTGGAGCGCCGCCCCCGGCAATGGCTCTATGGCGCCGCTGCGGCTGTGCTGGTGGCTTTCGTCGCCGGCGGCACCGCCGGCTGGGTGGCGCATGGCGCCGCCAACGCGCCCTCGGTCTTCCAGAGCTTTACGACGGATGCGCTCGACGCCCACCGCCTCTATGTCGTCGAGGTCCGCCATCCCGTCGAGGTCGGCGGCAACGAGCGCGATCACCTCCAGGCCTGGCTGACCAGGCGCTGCGGCTGGACCGTTTTCGCGCCAAACCTGGAGGCCAGCGGGCTGAAGCTGGTCGGCGGCCGGCTCTTGCCGGGGCCGAGCGGGCCTGCGTCATTCCTGATGTATGAGGGCGCCTCGGGCGAGCGGTACACGATCTACACCGCCAAGACCGAGAATGGGGCAACGCAGATGCGTTACGCCAGGGCGGACAAGGACGGCGCGCTGTTCTGGGCCGAGCGCGGCGTCGGCTACGTCGTCAGCGGCGGCGGCAACGACCGCGACCGGCTGACCAAGGTGGCGCAGGCGGTGTACGACCAGGCAGAGAAAAACGGCGGCTAAACAACCGCGCAAACGCCGTGCCTCGATTCCGTCATTGAAAATTTGGAATCAAGACATGGGCGCGTCTCATTATCGCACCGGATGATCACGCGAAAATGAGTAGCGTTCGATCCGCCGATCGACGCGGGCGGCCTCGATTGGGGTTTTTGGTACCGCGCTGGTCCCCCTCTCGAGGCCGCACCTTTTTATCGGCTGCCCCGCCGGACAGCCGACACGTCGAGCACATGAAGCGCTACCACGCCTCAGGCATATGATGAGCATCATCCGCAAAGAGGATGCCGTAGACCTTAGGAGAACCCCTTCAGTTCGATCTCGCCCTAACCAAGCCCGCTACGTGGATTGTAGGGGTGCTGGTCCCGCCACTTTTCCATCAATGCTTCAAGCTCGGCGTCGTTCCCGTCCGGTAGCATAATCCTGATGGTGACGAAGAGATCCCCGGTTCCGCCAGATTTCGGCAAGCCCTTACCTTTGAGACGGAAGGTCCGCCCGCTGGAGGTGTTTTTCGGGACCGAAAGCTCCACCGCATTGCCGAGCGTGGGCACGCGAACCTTGCCGCCGAGCACCGCCTCGTAGAGCGTGACCGGCAGGTCGATCTTGAGATCCGCGCCCTCGATCTTGAAGAACGGATGCGGCGCGATGCTGATGGTGATCAGGAGATCGCCCGGCGGATGGCCCTGGGCACTTTCGCCCTGCCCCCGCAGCCGGATCTGCTGGCCCTCGGTGACCCCGGCCGGAATCTTGACGTTGAGCTCCTTGCCGGTCGGTAGCCGGACACGCTTCTCGCCGCCCTTGGCCGACTCTTCCAGCGAGACACTCATGGCGACATTCACGTCGAGATCGAGCCCGACCCCACCGGTGTCGAATTCGAACTGCCCGGCGCCGCCGGCGCCGGGCCGCGCGCCGCGCACCCCGCCGCCGAACATGCTGTTGAGGATGTCCTCGAAGGCGCCGCCGCCCTGGCCGGGTCCGCCGCCGGAGCGGAACGTATAACTCTCGAACCCGCCGGGACCCGCGCCCGCGCGGCCGCGCGGCCCGCCGCCGCCCGGAAAGCCCTGGAAGCGCGGCTTGCCGTCGGCGTCAATCTCGCCGCGGTCGAACTGCTTGCGCTTGTCCTCGTCGCCGATGATCTCGTTCGCCGAATTGATCTCGGAGAAACGCTCGGCAGCCTTCGGGTCATCCTTGTTGCTGTCAGGATGGTGCTTCTTGGCAAGCTTGCGATAGGCGCTCTTGATGGCGGCAGCGTTGGCGCTCCGCGGCACCCCCAAGACCTCATAGGGGTCGCGCATCCGTCACGTCTCCTTCAAGGAATCAAATTGTTCAAAGGGCTCCCCGCCCCACTTGAGCTTGATGTGGGGGGTGAGTGGCATTTTTGCAACTAGGGTCGCCGGCCGATTCTCTACGTTTGGAGCATGATCTTATCGGAAAACCGGTTCCCACTTCCCCGGATCATGCTCAGCTCCGCCACGGCTTTAGCGTATGAATCTCCCAACGGCCACGACTGCTTTGGCAGCCGGCGCCCTGGAGCCAGCTTTCGGTGCTCCCGTTGACATAGCTCGCCAGGAAATCGCGGCACTTGCGGCCGTCCTCGGCGGCGTAGGATTGCGCGATCGGCGTTACCGAGCCGCGCGCGCCGGTCTCCGGATTCTCCCAGTGCTGGCTGGAATCCTTGTCGCCCTTGCTCAGCACGTCGGAGGCGGCGTTGCGGGCGAAGGCAAGATCGGTCTCGGTTGGAGCTGCCTCCTTCGCCGGCCGCGTGATCGAGCCGGTGAGGTCGGCATCGTCGGCTTTGGCATAGGCATTCTTGTCATTGCGGGAAAAGCTGCAACCGCCGGTGCCGAGCCCGATGAGAATGATCGTCATGACAAGGCTGGACGGCCCGATCGCCGATAGGCCAACGCGCCCCCATGCCCTATATAGGGCGGTAGCGGACAACAACGCGTTTTGGGCCGCGGAACGCAACTCGGACTCCAGACATGACCGACACGACCTCGATGAAACACCAGACACCCTTAACATCCGGTGATTTCACCGCCGCCGACGAACCCTTTGCGCTGTTCGAGGCCTGGCTGAACGAGGCGATCAAGAGCGAGCCAAACGATCCGAACGCCATGGCGCTCGCAACCGTCGACCCCGACGGGCTGCCTGATGTGCGCATGGTGCTGATGAAGGGCTTCGATACCGAGGGTTTTGTCTTCTACAGCCACATCGCCAGCCAGAAGGGCCGCGAACTCGCCGCAAATCCTAAGGCAGCGTTACTTTTTCACTGGAAGTCGCTGCGCCGTCAGGTCCGCGTCCGCGGCAACGTGACGCCGGTGACCGACGCCGAAGCCGACGCCTATTTCGCGACGCGACCGAAGCAGGCGCAGATCGGCGCCTGGGCCAGCAAGCAATCGCAGGAGCTGGAGAGCCGCTTCGCCTTCGAGCAAGCCATCGCAAAGGTCGCGGCCAAGCACGTCATCGGCGAGGTGCCGCGGCCGCCGGGCTGGAGCGGCTGGCGCATCACGCCCTCGCGTATCGAGTTCTGGCACGACCGCCCGTTCCGCCTGCACGACCGCATCGAATTTCGCCGTGACGCAGCGGGCCAGCCATGGTCCAAGACGCGGATGTACCCCTGACCTGAAAGATGTCCATGCCGCAGTCGTCCAATGCGCCGCGCCGTACGCTGCTCCTGACCGGAGCCAGCCGCGGCATCGGCCATGCCACCGTGATCCGCTTCTCGTCGGCGGGCTGGCGTGTCATCACCTGCTCGCGGCATCCGTTCCCGGAGGATTGTCCGTGGGATGCGGGTCCCGAGGACCACATTCAGGTCGACCTCGCCGATCCCAAGGACACGACGCGCGCGATCTCCGACATCCGGGCCCGCCTCGAAGGCGGCATGCTGCATGCGCTGGTCAACAACGCCGCGATCTCGCCGAAGGGTCCGGGCGGCTCGAGGCTCGGCTCGGTCGACACCGACCTCGACACCTGGACGCATGTCTTCCACGTCAACTTCTTCGCGCCGATCATGATCGCGCGCGGACTGATCGAGGAGCTGAAGGCGGCCAAGGGTTCGGTCGTGAACGTCACCTCGATCGCGGGCTCGCGGGTGCATCCCTTCGCCGGCGCCGCCTACGCCACCTCGAAGGCCGCATTGGCTTCGCTTACGCGCGAAATGGCCTCCGACTTCGGCCGCGTCGGCGTGCGCGTCAACGCGATCGCGCCGGGCGAGATCGATACCTCGATCCTGTCGCCGGGCACCGAGAAGATCGTCGAGCAGCAAATCCCGCTGCATCGGCTCGGCACGCCCGACGAGGTCGCCAAGATCATCTACGTGCTGTGCACGGACACCAGTTCCTACGTCAACGGTGCCGAGATCCACATCAACGGCGGCCAGCACGTGTAGGCAAGAACGGGCGAAAGCATGGGCCGGTTCGCGAGCACCGCGTCACTCTACGAACATTTGCGGCCGCCTTACCCAGGCGAATTCTTTCGCAGCGTCGCGGAAAAGCTCGGCCTCTCCGAACGATCCGGCTTGATCGACCTCGGCACCGGACCCGGCCTGCTGGCGCTCGGCTTCGCGCCCTATGTCGGCCGCATCGTTGGCGTCGATCCTGAACCTGCCATGCTCGATGCGGCGCGCCGGGCGGCTGCGAGCGCAGGCCACGCACTCACGCTGATCGAAGGCAAGGTCGAGACGCTTGGCCCCGACATCGGCAGCTTCGAGGTCGTGACGATCGGGCGCGCGCTGCACTGGATGGATCGTGAGCCGACGCTTGCGCGGCTCGACCGGCTGGTCGCGCGCGACGGCGCAATCCTGATCTGCGCCTCGTTCTCGGCCACCGACGGCAGCAACCCGTGGCTCGATGGCTACAACGAAGTCCGCCGCCGCTGGTCGCCGGCCAAGCTCTGGGAGGAAGCAGGCAGGGGCACGCGCACCCATCGCGATCTGCCGGCGTTCTTTCACGGCAGCGCCTTTCAGCCCACCGAACTCGTGACGGTCGAGACCAGCCACACGGTGAGCTTCGCGGACCTGACGCGACGCACCCTCACCTATTCGTCATCATCGCCGGAGGCGTTGGGCGAGAATGCCGAGGCGATGCTGCGCGATGTCGGGGAGCACCTGGCTCCCTTCAGCCACGACGGCGTCATCGCCGAGACCATCATCTCGACGGCGCAGATCGTGAAACACTGGAGCTGATTTGCCGCAAGGCGGGAAGCAAGGCGATCCAGACAAAGCCGCCGCAAGACCTGGATCGCCTTTACCCTTCCGTTCCTCAATCGAGTCGAATGCGACGTGACCTCTCGCGTGGCCGCGGAGCGGTCGCGCTGAATGCAGTCGAGCAGTCGTCGTCGTTCTCACCATCGAGCAGCGGAGCACCACAGTGCCGGCACATGCGTGCCGACATCGACGACGCCTTGCCGCTCGCCAGGGTCTGACGATAGTTCGCCAGATCGATGACGTTGCGGGGCGACGTTATGTGTTTTTCAACCATGGTTGTTCCTCGCGGCTACGCACTGCTTATCGCAGACAAGTTTCGCGCAAACGTTCAGCCCACCGCTCAAATTTTACCGGAGGAATTGGGGCGGCGGGCACGCATCACCGCACGGCCGCAATCCCGCTCTATTCTGCGACATGAACCGCCGTGTCTCTGCGACCGGCGTAAGATATCGGTAGGTATCTTTCGCTGAGCGCCCTGCATCGTTACGAACGTCAGGCTGACGTTCCGAGCATCATCACGGCGCGTGCAGTCTGGATCGTGCTCTACAGCCACTTCTTCCACTTGAAGATCCAGTACGGCACGATCGCCGCGATCAGCATCAGCACCAGCGCGAACGGATAGCCGTGCGCCCATTCGAGTTCCGGCATCGCCTTGAAGTTCATGCCGTAGATCGAGGCGATCAGCGTTGGCGGCATCAGGACAACGGCCATGACCGAAAACAGCTTGATGATGTTGTTCTGCTCGAGATTGACGACGCCGAGCATGGCGTCGAGCACGAAGGTGATCTTGCTGGAGAGATAGGAGGCGTGGTCGGTCAGCGAGGAGACGTCACGCTGCATGGTCTTGAGCTGCTCGCGCATGTCCTTTGACCATTTCACGCCCTCCACCACCGCCGAGAGGAAGGCGACGACGCGGCCGATCGAGACCAGGCTCTCGCGAACCTTGGAGGTCAGATCGCCCTTGCGGCCGATCGAGATCAGGATCTGGGAATATTGCTTGGCGTGGCCGTGGCGCTCGCTCTCGGGCTCGAAGATGTCGTGCGAGACCTGGTCGATGTCGGCACCGCATTTCTCCAGAATGTCGGCGCAGCGATCGATCACGGCGTCCAGCAGTTCCATCAGCACGATTTCGCCGGTGATGGCCGGGGTGCAGGAGCGCGCGAGCTTGGCCTCGACCAGCGCGAACGGCTTGGGCTGATCGTAGCGCACCGTCACCAGGCGGTGGTCGCCGAGGATGAAGGTCACCGCCGTGGTCCGGGGCATGTCGGTATCGGAATGGCACATCAGCGTCGCCGTCATGTAGCGTGCACCGTTCTCGATATAGAGGCGGCTGGAGATCTCGATCTCCTGCATGTCCTCCCGGGTCGGGATCGCGATGCCCGAGAGCCGCTCCACCGCCTTGTCCTCGGCCGCGGTCGGGTTGAACAGGTCGATCCACACCGCATGCTCCGGCACTGCCGCGAGATCGTCGACGACGGCCTTCTTGAGAGAGGTGTCGGAGGGAACGAACACAGAAAACATGCACAACTCCAGCAGGGGGCCTGCGACAGACTGACAGCCCTTAGCGCGATTCTGACAAGTTCATGATGACAAGCACATTAACGGTGCGTTTGCATTTGTGGCCGCTTTGCGTCTGAACCGTGGCATAGAATCGACAGTCCGGCCTCCGTAGCCCAAAAACCACCCCAAGGCCGCAAAACTTGCGGCAAAAAAGCCACAGCTAAGGTCTTGCAGCGCGGGACAAGGTCCGAAAGGCTGGAATTGTGGCAGATTTCAACGATAATACGGGCTACGGAGTCGTGGTCCTTGGGCTTGGCTCAAGCTCCGCGCAAGCTAGTCGTTGTCGATTGGAACCAAATCATGTCGTCGCTGAAAGTTATGCTGGGTGTTTTGGCCGCTGGCCTGATGCTGTCGGGCTGCATGCAGGCCACGCATTTCGAGGCGACCGACACCAAGGCCTTCAAGCCGAAGGACAAGGAACTCCTTGCCAAGGTTCGGTACGAGAACACCCCGGTCGCCGAGCCGTTCCGCCGCGCCATCGTCGAGTATCACCGCAAGGAATCGCCGGGCTCGATCGTGGTCGATTCCGACAATCATTACCTCTACTGGGTGATGGATGGCGGCAAAGCGATCCGCTACGGCATCACCGTCGGCGAAGAGGCCATGGCCTGGTCGGGCATCGCCAAGGTCGGCAGCATGACCGAGTGGCCGGCCTGGCATCCGACCCCGGGCGAGATTTCGCGCCTTGGCGTTCCGACCTATGTCGCGCCGGGTCCGGACAATCCGATGGGCTCCCGTGCGATGTATCTCTACTCGGGCGGCAAGGACACGCTGTTCCGCATCCACGGCACCAACCAGCCGGAATATATCGGCGCCTCGATCTCGTCGGGCTGTATCCGCCTGACCAACGAGGACGCGATCGACCTCTATGGCCGCGTCAAGGTCGGCACCATCGTCGTGGTGCTCGAGCCGAAGCACGGCGACTCCCCCTACAATTCGCGTCTGGCGCTCGGTGCCGGCGGAACTGGCCAGGCGGGCAGCTACTGATCGCCTGCTGATCTCTGATATCCAAAAGCGCCGGTTTTACCGGCGCTTTTTTGTTGCCGCCTTGCGCGGCTGGGCGTTGTTGCCATCGACCGCCGACTTGTCCGCAGACGCGGGGGATTTCTCCGCCGCCTCGTCATCGGCGCCTTCCTTTGCCTCAGGCTTGCTTGTCTCAGATTTGGCCGCGACCTCGCGCGGCGGCGCCTCCTCGGGACGTTCCGCCGGCAGCAGCGGGGCGACCTGCGGCAGGGGATCCCAGACGTTCCACTGGCAGATCCGGTAGTCGTTGCGCCGCTGCGCGAGATCGAGATGGATGTGGTCCTCGTGATACCAGTCCGAGCCCGGCCCGAGCACCGTGGAGAAGCGCGCGCAGACCGAATGCAGCACGCGCTCGCGCACCTCGCGCGATAGGGTGCGGTCGGTGAGGCCGATCGACTGCCCGTTGGCGAGCTTGATGGCGCGGACGTCGAGGGCGTTGGCCTTGCCGTGCTCGGACAGCATCGCGCCTGCGATGCGATTGCGGCCGCGGCACTCAAAACTGTCGAAATTGTCGAGATCGCTGATGGTCGAGCCGAGGCTGGTGGCCAGCGGCACCATATCCTTGCGCACCCAGTCGGTGATCGCGGAGGCCATGGTGCAGCGGAGGATCGCCGCCGGCTTGACCGCCACCTTGCGCTTGTCCGGCAGCACGATGGCCTCGAGCCGCACCAGATCCTCGCCGCCGCAGGCGCCGGGGCCACGGATGTCAGGTATGGAGGGCGCAATCGCGATCTCCTCGGTCAGCGCGAGCCGGCAGGCTGAGACCTGTTTCTCGGGCGGCGGCGCGGCCTCGGCGGGCTTGTTGGCAGCCGGCTTGTCCGGGGACGACTTGCCGTCAGCCGCCGGAGGGGCCTCGTCCGGTGCTTTGGGGGCCTCCTCGGGGCGTGGTCTCGGTAGCGGGATCTTGGCGGAATGAACTGTCGGGCGCGGCCGTGGTGTGCCAAGACCAAAGATATCGAGCGGCGCAGCATATTTTCGCGCCTCCGCCCGATCCGCGAGCACAAGCGTTAACCCCAGCGCGGCGGTAACCACTGCCGCGCCGGCGGACATATAGCCGCGACAAGACCATTTGCGGCGAAAGTCCGGCAGGCTAAAACTCATGACAATTCTTTGGCCCAACGCTGAGAGCGACAAAGCGCCCAGCGACTTCTCGGAGGAACGTCGGAATGCTTGGTTTGATGCAAGACTGGCCCCTGCTCTGCCACCGGATCATCGAACACGCCGCCAGGATTCATGGCAAGCAGGAGGTCGTCACGCGATCGGTCGAGGGACCGATCCACCGCACCACCTACGCCGAAATCCACAAGCGGGCGCTTAAGGTCTCGCAGATGCTGGAGCGCGACGGCATCAAGCTTGGCGACCGCGTCGCAACGATCGCCTGGAACACCTGGCGCCATCTCGAGGTCTGGTACGGCATCATGGGGATCGGCGCCATCTGCCATACCGTCAATCCCCGCCTTTTCCCAGAGCAGATCGCCTGGATCATCAACCATGCGCAGGATCGCATCGTGATGACCGACATCACCTTCATCCCGGTCCTGGAGAAGATCGCCGACAAGCTGCCAAGCGTTGAACGCTACGTCGTGCTCACCGACAAGGCGCATCTGCCCGAGACCACGTTGAAGAATGTGGTGGCCTACGAGGACTGGATCGCGGAGGCCGACGGCAAATTCAAATGGAAGGATTTTGACGAGAACACGGCAGCCGCGATGTGCTACACGTCAGGCACCACCGGCGACCCGAAGGGTGTGCTGTATTCGCATCGCTCCAACGTGCTGCACGCGCTGATGGCCAACAATGTCGACGCGCTCGGCACCAGTGCCTCCGAGACGATGCTGCCGGTGGTCCCGCTGTTCCACGCCAACAGCTGGGGCATTGCCTTCTCCGCCCCCTCGCAAGGCACCAAGCTGGTGATGCCCGGCGCCAAGCTCGACGGTGCCTCGGTCTACGAGCTGCTCTCGACCGAGAAGGTGACGCATACCGCTGGCGTGCCCACGGTGTGGCTGATGCTGCTCCAGCACATGGCCGCCAACAATCTGAAGCTGCCGGAGCTGAAGATGGTGATCTGTGGCGGCTCGGCGATGCCGCGCTCGATGATCAAGGCCTTCCTCGACATGGGCTCGAACGTGCGCCACGCCTGGGGCATGACCGAGATGAGCCCGATCGGCAGCGTGGCGGCGCTGAAGCCGCCGTTCCAGAACGCGACTGGCGAGGCGCGGCTCGACGTGCTCCAGATGCAGGGCTATGCGCCCTTCGCCGTGGAGATGAAGATCACCGACGATGCCGGCAAGGAGCTGCCCTGGGACGGCAAGACCTTCGGCCGCCTCAAGGTCTCAGGACCGGCCGTCGCCAAGGCCTATTACCGGGTCGACACTGACATCCTCGACGAGGAGGGTTTCTTCGACACCGGCGACGTCGCAACCATCGACGAAGCCGGTTACATGCGGATCACCGACCGCTCCAAGGACGTGATCAAGTCCGGCGGCGAATGGATCTCCTCGATCGACCTCGAAAACCTCGCGGTCGGCCATCCCGCCGTGGCGGAGGCCGCCGTGATCGGCATCTATCATCCCAAATGGGACGAGCGTCCGCTGCTGATCGTGCAGCTCAAGCAAGGCCAGCAGGCCAGCCGCGAGGACATCCTGAAGTACATGGACGGCAAGATCGCCAAATGGTGGATGCCCGACGACGTCGCCTTCGTTGACGGCATCCCGCACACCGCGACCGGCAAGATCCTGAAGACGGCGCTGCGCGACCAGTTCAAGGAGTACCGCTTCCCGAACGCGGCGGCGTAAGACGCTCGCGCGAACGTCATTCCGGGGCGGCTCGAAGAGCCGAACCCGGAATCTCGAGATTCCGGGTTCGATGCTTCGCATCGCCCCGGAATGACGGGTCGTAACAACCCGGGAACCCTTGAATTTACCCCCGGGCCATGGTCTCAACGGCGCATTGTCGCGCCAGTTCGGCCGGCACCGCCCCCAACTATCCGACAGAGCTCACCCGATGGCCCGCAGGTTTTCCGCTCCCTATCAGACGGAGCCCGTGTCCAGCCTTGCGAGCTGGGCGCGCAATCTGGCGGTGTTCGCGGTGGTGGCGGTGGTGGTGTCGATCATCATCGTCCGCTTCGGCTTTCTGGAGCCGAAGCCGGCACTCGTCACCTTCTTCGGCGGCCTCGCCATCGCCGGGCTCTCGATCCTGTTCGGCCTCGCCGGCTTTGCCGCGATCTGGCAGAACGGCTCGCGCGGCATGGCGCGCATCCTGCTCGCCTTCCTGATCGACGGGGCGATTCTCGCCTACCCCGCCTATCTCGGCCTGCAATACCGCAAGCTGCCGGCGATCCACGACATCACCACCGACCCGATCGACCCGCCCCGCTTCGACGCGCTGGCGCGCCTGCGCGCCGGCGACGGCGCCAACACGGCGGTTTACGCCGGCCTCTATTCGGCCGAGCAGCAGCGTCAATTCTACCCCGATATCGAGCCGATCGAGCTCGAAATCCCGGTCGACCGCGCCTATGCGATCGCGCTCCAGCTCGTCAACAAGCGCAAATGGCTGGTCATCGACGAGCGCGCGCCGCAGCCGCCGCGACGCATCGGCCGCATCGAGGCGGTGGCGCGCACGCCGATCATGGGTTTGCGCGAGGACATCTCAATCAGGGTCGTGCCTGATGGCGATGATTCCCGCGTCGATATCCGTTCCGCCTCGCGCTATTTCGACAGCGATCTCGGCAGCAACGCTGCCCGCGTGACCAAATTCATCGACGATCTCAACACGGCTGCGGACGCTGATGCGCTGAAACCGGTGAAGAAGACCCCGGTGACGCCGCCAAAGGCGCCGGCGAAGACGGTGAAAAAGTGACGGTGAGCTAGGCGTTCGCCATCCGGTATGTCCCGGTGATCACGGGATCACCATCCGTCGCCACCACGCCGCGCGCAACCAGATCTTCCAGATGCGCCAGCACCGAATAGCCGGCGGCTGTCGTCAGCCTCGGGTCGATACCGATATAGATCGCGCGCACCATGGTCGGGATGTCGGTCTCGCCCTTGGCGAGGCGGTGCAGGATCGAGGCCTCGCGCGCCTTGCGATGGCGGATCAGGAAGCGCACAAAGCGTGGACCGTCCGGGATCTCGGGGCCGTGGCCGGAGAAATAGAGATCCTCCTCGCGCGCGGCGAGCCGGTCGAGCGATTCCATGTAGTCGATCATCGAGCCGTCAGGCGGCGCCACGATCGAGGTCGACCAGCCCATCACGTGATCGCCGACGAAGTTGAATTTGCGCTCGGGCCAGGCGAAGGCGAGATGGTTGGCGGTATGGCCGGGCGTCGCCACCGCCTCGAGCCGCCAGCCGTCACCTTCGACGACGTCGCCATGGGCGACCCTGATGTCGGGCGCGAAGTCGCGGTCGACGCCGGATTCCGGATTGTGCTTCTCGCTCTCGAAGCGCGGACGCGAGGCGCGGTGCGGGCCTTCGGCGTAGACAGGCGCGCCGGTTGCCTGCTTGATCCGCGCGGTGTTCGGCGAATGGTCGCGGTGGGTGTGGGTGACGAAGATATGGCTCACCGTCTCGCCGCTGATAGCATCGAGCAGCGCCGCCGCATGCGCCGCATCATCAGGACCGGGATCGATGATCGCGACCTTGCCGGTGCCGACGATGTAGCTGACCGTGCCGGTGAAGGTGAACGGGCTCGGATTGTTACAGAGCACGCGCCGGACGCCCGGGCGGACTTCCTCGACGATGCCAGCTTTGAGCGGAAAGTTGCGGTTGAACGGGACGTCGTCGTTGTCGGACATGACTTCTTCTTTGTTCTTTGACGTCATTCCGGGGCGCCCGAAGGGCGAGCCCGGAATCTCGAGATTCCGGGTTCGATGCTGCGCATCGCCCCGGAATGACGGAGAACGAAATCAGAAAAACGCCTGAATGCCCGTGATCGCGCGGCCCAGGATCAGGGCGTGGACGTCGTGGGTGCCCTCGTAGGTGTTGACCGTCTCGAGGTTATGGACGTGGCGCATCACGTGGTACTCGGCCGAAATGCCGTTGCCGCCGTGCATGTCGCGGGCGACACGGGCGATGTCGAGCGCCTTGCCGCAATTGTTGCGCTTCATGATCGAGATCATCTCGGGCGCGAACTTGCCCTCGTCCATCAGGCGGCCGACGCGAAGCGAGCCCTGCAGGCCGAGCGCAATCTCGGTCTCCATGTCGGCGAGCTTCTTCTGCACCAGCTGGGTCGCGGCGAGCGGCTTGCCGAACTGCTTGCGGTCGAGCGTGTACTGGCGGGCGCGGTGCATGCAGTCCTCGGCGGCGCCGAGCGCGCCCCAGGAGATGCCGTAGCGGGCGCGGTTGAGGCAGCCGAACGGACCCTTGAGGCCGGAGACGTTGGGGAGCAGCGCGTCCTCGGGGACCACGACGCCGTCCATCACGACTTCGCCGGTGATCGAGGCGCGAAGCGACAGCTTGCCGCCGATCTTCGGCGCGGACAGGCCCTTCATGCCCTTCTCCAGCACGAAGCCGCGAATCTGGTTGTCGTGCGCGGCCGACTTGGCCCAGACCACGAACACGTCGGCGATCGGCGCGTTCGAGATCCACATCTTGCTGCCAGTCAGCCGGTAGCCGTCCGAGACCTTCTCGGCGCGGGTCTTCATGCCGGCCGGATCGGAGCCGGCATCGGGCTCGGTCAGGCCGAAGCAGCCGACCCACTCGCCGCTGGCGAGCTTCGGCAGGTATTTCTTGCGCTGGTTCTCGTCGCCATAGGCGTAGATCGGGTACATCACCAGCGAGGACTGCACCGAGTTCATCGAGCGGTAGCCTGAGTCGACCCGCTCGATCTCGCGTGCGACGAGGCCATAGGCGACGTAGCTCGCATTGGCGCAGCCGTATTCCTCGGGCAGCGTGATGCCGATCAGACCAAGCTCGCCCATCTCGTTGAAGATCTCGCGATCCGTCGTCTCTTCGAGATAGGCCTTGGTGATGCGCGGCAGCAGCTTGTCCTGGGCGTAGGCACGGGCGGTGTCGCGCACCATGCGTTCGTCTTCGGTGAGCTGCTCGTCGAGCAGGAACGGATCGTCCCACTGGAAAGAAGCCGCAGCCGGCTTGTCCTTGGCCTGAGGGCGCACGCTCATGAAACGTCCTTTCGCATCTGGTTCCGTCAAAATTTGCCCGACAAACTAAAGCGCCGCGGCAACAAGTGCAAATGCATCCTGGTTTCGGTCATTCCGGGGCACGCAACGGCGCGAAGCCGGAATCTCCTTATCCATCACTTCGAGATTCCGGGTCTGGCGCTTTCAGCGCCATCCCGGAATGACGCTGCGTGTCAGCCTTCGAGCTGCTCGTTGGCGACGATCTCGATGCCGAAGCCGGACAGGCCCTTGTAGTCGTGCACCGAGGAGGTGAGATGCCGGATCGAGGTGACGCCGAGATCGCGCAATATCTGCGCGCCGACGCCGACCTCGCGCCACTGGCGGTTGCGGTCGGCCTCCGTCGCCGTTTCGTCCGGCAGTGCCGACACCGGGACACCGGCCGCGCCGTCGCGCAAGTAGACCAGCACGCCGCGGCCGGATTTCTTGAATTGCTCGAGCACGGCCGCCATGCGCTTGTGGCCGGTGAAGATGTCCTTGACGATGTTCGGCTTGTGGAAGCGCGTCAGCACGTTCTTGCCGTCGCCGACGCCGTTGTAGACAAAGGCGACGTGGGCGATGGAATCGAACGGCGAGCGGTAGGCATAGCCCTGCAAGGGGCCGATCGGGCTTTCGGTGACGAAGGTCGAGACCCGCTCGATCAGCTTCTCGCGCGCCTGGCGGTAGGCGATCATGTCCGCGATGGTGACATGCTTGAGCTTGTGCTGGGTGGCGAAGCGGGCGACCTGCTCGCCCTTCATCACGCTGCCGTCGTCGTTCATCAGCTCGCTGATGACGCCGACCGGCGGCAGACCAGAGAGCTTGCAGAGGTCGACGGCGGCCTCGGTATGGCCGGAGCGCAGCAGCACGCCGCCATCCTTGGCGATCAGCGGGAAGATGTGGCCGGGCCGGGCAAAGTCGTTGGCGCCGACATTGGGATTGGACAGCGCGCGGCAGCACGAGGCACGCTCCTCGGCGGAGATGCCGGTACCACCGTCGGGCTTGTAGTCGATCGAGACCGTGAAGGCGGTGGTGTGTGCGGAATCGTTGTGGGCCACCATCGGATCGAGCCGCAGCCGGCGCGCATCCTCGCTGGTCACGGGCGCACAGACGATGCCGGAGGTGTGGCGGATGATGAACGCCATCTTCTCGGCGGTGCAGAGCGAGGCAGCGACGATCAGATCGCCCTCGCCCTCACGGTCCTCGTCGTCGGTCACGACGACAAGCTCGCCCCTGGCAAAGGCCTGCAAGACTTCCTGGACGCTATCGGGCATTTCCCAATCTCTATCGGTTATGGGCCGGAGGCTTAGCCGGACGCCTTAGCCGGACTTGGCCCCAAGCGCTAGTGTCCTGGACGCAACCGCATATGCCCGGTGGCGGGCCGGCCCGCGGGCTTCAGGCTTGCACCGAAGATACCAGGGATATAGGCGCGCGGGGCCCGGAGGGAAGGCGGCCGCACCGCCGTCAGGGCAGCACCTCTCGCCGCTCGCCGAGCCGCAGATCGAGCTCGGCCCGCTTGTCGGCCAGAAGGCCGGCCTGGGCCGCCTCGATCACGGTGAACAGCTCATGGGCGTCGCTGAGCCGGGTCACGGTGACGTAGCTGGCGCCAGCCTCGTAGAGTTCGCCGACATCCGACAAGAGATCGGCCGTGGCGACGATCATGGCGGTCGGATTGAGGGTGCGGACGTGGCGGACCAGCTTCTCGTTGCTGGCGCCCTTGAGAAGCGCATCCGGCACGCTGAGGATGATCATCTCGGACTTGCCGATTCCGGCATGGAGCAGCGTGTCGGCGCTGCTGATGTCGCCATAGATCACGTGCAGGCCGCGCGACAGCAACGTCTGGTACACATTGGGATTGAAGTCGATCACGGTGATCTGCTCGAGCAGCACCGGGGCCTGCCGTTCGATCTCGGCCAGGAGCGCGCTCGCAGCACGGAAAAAGCCGAGGATGACGATGCGGCGTGCCTCGCCGTGGCCGCCCTCGTGCCCCTCCTCGCCGTGGCCGTTGCCATGGTCGAGGTCGCGCAGGCCGATCCGCTTCAGGGGGCCGATCGCCCGGCGGATGATCTCGTCGCTCCGGGTCATCACGAAGGTCGAGAGCACGGCGAGCACGACGAAGGCGAAGGAGGCCGCGTTGGCCGTGTCGGCCGCGATGTGGTTGTCGGCGACGCCGGTCTGGATCACAACCAGCGAGAACTCGGAGATCTGCGCGAGGTTCAGGGCCGGCAACAGGCTGGCACGCAGCCCCTGCTTCATCAGGTAGAGCGGGGTGAAAGTGGTGACGAGGCGGCTCGCCACCGTGAAGGCCGCGATCATCAGGGCAAGCCCGATCACGGAGAGGCCGGGTACGGGAATGGTCATGCCGAGCGCGACGAAGAACAGCGTGATGAAGAAGTCGCGCAGCGTCGTGACCTTGGCGGTGACGTCGAGCGCGTAAGGGAAGGTCGAGAGCGAGACACCGGCAATCAGCGCGCCCATCTCGCGCGACAGCGACAGCCGCTCCGCGGTCTCGGCGACGAGAAAACACCAGGCGAGTGCGCCGAGCAGGATCAGCTCGGGGCGCCGCGCAATCTGGTGGAACAGGCGCGGCAGCACATAGCGGCTGACCAGCAAGGCAGCTGCGACCAGCACTGCGACGCGGCCGATCGACAGCACGATGACGCTCATTTGCAGATTGGCGAGGCTCGGCTGCACCGCCAGGAACAGGATGGCGAAGATGTCCTGGAGCACGAGGACGCCGAGCGTGATGCGGCCGGGCAGCGTGTCGAGCTCGCGCTTCTCGTAGAGCACCTTGACGATGATGACGGTACTCGACAGCGCGCAGGCGACGCACAGATAGATGGCGTCGAAGTGCCCGCCGCCGAGCGACAGGCCAATTGCAGCGAAGAACAGCACCCCAAGCAGGCAGCCGCCGAGAAGCTGTCCACCCGCCGCGAACAGGATCACCTTGCCCGCCCGCACGATCTTCTTCAGGTCGATCTCGAGCCCGATCATGAACAGCATGAAGATCAGGCCGAGCTCGGAGATGACGCTGATCGATTCCTGCGACTTGACCCAGCCGGCACCGAATGGACCTATGCAGAAGCCGGCGATAAGGTACGCCAGGATCAGGGGTTGCCGGGAGAAATGGGCGAGCAGGCCCAGCATCCAGGCAAACAGGATACAGAGAGTGATGTCGCGAATGAGCTCGTGCATGCCAAATTGGTCCGTTTCGCCGCACCCTAGTGATCGAGTGCAACGCGGCAAGCGAGCAATTCGTCACATGCGGATCGTGCTCTGGCTGATAGCCCTGCTAGGTCCGTTCGTATCCGCGGCACCCGGCGCCGCGCAGCCCAAGGTCAATATCGAGCAAAACTTTGCCGATTCGCTGACCGCGCTGCCGAAGGAGGAACTCGGCGTATCCGGCGGGTTCTACGTACCGGCCTATTCCAGCGTTGCAATGAGCCAGGGCAAGCTGCGCGTCGACTTCTCGGTGACGTTGAGCGTTCACAACGCCTCCGAGACGCAAGCGCTTGTGGTCAAACGCATCGCTTATTTCGACACCGCAGGCAAGCAGGTCGAAAGCTATCTGAAGGCGCCGGTCGCCTTGAAGCCGCTTGCCACCGTCTCGATCTTCATCCCGACCGACGACGTGCGCGGCGGGACCGGGGCCAACTTCCTCGTCGACTGGGCCGCAACGGGCGAGATCTCCGAGCCCGTCGTCGAGGCCTTGATGGTTGGCGGCGTCGCCAATGCGCATTACGCTTTCATCAGCCAGGGCCGTCCGACCAGGACGGCAGGCAAAAAATAAGACCGTCCGACCCGGACGGCCAGCAAGACGGAAGGCAGACCGGCACAAAGCCGGCCGCTCAACAAGAACAAAACGAGGAACGCTCCCATGACGTCCAGCTTCGATTTCGCGCCCCTGTTCCCCGCAGGGCTGCCGGCCCCGACTGCGCGCTGGACGGGCCTTGCCAAATACAGCTTCGTCGGCGGCAACAATGATTCCGAGCAGGTGCCGCTGGACGAGCTGATCGAGGCGGCCAACGCGGTGCTGCGGCGCGAGGGCCGATCGCTCGCCACCTACGGGCTGGCGCACGGGCCGCAAGGCTACCTGCCCTTGCGCGAATTCCTGGTGACAAAACTGAAGCGCGATGCCGGCATCAGCTGCACGGTCGACGATCTCATGATCGTCTCGGGTTCGCTCCAGGCGCTCGACCTCGTCAACAACACGCTGCTGACGCGCGGCGACACCGTGATCTTCGAGCAGGACAGCTATCAGGGCTCGCTGACCCGTCTGGCTCGGCTCGGGGTCAACGTGGTTGGCATCCCGCTCGACAAGGACGGCATGCGCATGGACGTGCTGGCCGCGACGCTCGCCAATCTCAGGAGTCGCGGCATCCGGCCGAAATACATCTACACCATCCCGACCGTGCAGAACCCGACCGGCAGCATCATGCCGGAGAGCCGCCGCGCTGAGCTGGTAAGGCTCGCAGCGGAATATGGCGTGCCGATCTTCGAGGACGATTGCTACGCGGACCTGGTGTGGTCGGGACAGCGGCCGCCGGCGATCCATGCGATGAGCCCGAACGGCGGCGTCATCCATATCGGCTCGTTCTCGAAATCGATCGCACCGGCGCTGCGCGTCGGCTTCATCGTCGCGCCCTGGGATGTGATGTCGCGGATGCTGTCGCTGAAGACCGATGCCGGCTCCGGCGCGCTCGAGCAGATGGTGCTGGCCGCCTATTGCAAGGCGCATTTTTCGACCCACGTGCCGGCCCTGACCAAGGCGCTGCGCACCAAGCTCGACACGTTGATGGAAGCGCTGAACGAGCAGTTCGGGACGGCGGCGGAGTTCGAGGAGCCCAAGGGCGGTATCTTCCTGTGGGTGAAGCTGCCCGACCAGGTCGATACGCTAAAACTCTATCAGGCCGCGCTCGCCGCCGGCGTCTCGATCAATCCGGGTCCGGAATGGTCGACCGACAAGGGCCATTCCAGCTCGCGCCTGCGGCTGTGCTTTGCCAGCCCTTCGCATCAGCAGATCCGCGAAGGCGTCGCCGTGCTGGCCGAGGTCTGCCGCAAGGAGTTCGGAGTGCCGGCCCGCAGCGCCAACGTGGAGAAGGCGAAGGCTTAGATGAGACGTGTGGCACGGATCGCCCGATGGATCCTTGGAATCTGTGTCTCTCTCGGTCTCGTGGTCGCCGCCTCTGAGGTGCCGGAGTTCGCGACGCGCACTGAAGCGAGCGCTCGTGAAGAAGCACGGCTTGCTTTTCGACAAGAGTGTGAACGACGCGGGATCTCTCCCGACCGGTTTGAGGGACCACGAAGAATCAGATCGCCAGAACGAACTTACGGGTTTCTTTGGAAGGATCGATCGAATGGGGATCAGATCGTGACCATGGTGAGCTACCTCCCGTCAAATTCGGAAGCTTGGTCAGTAGGCCGGGATGAAACCTTCGAACTGAATGATCGGCCCTGACCCGCTATTCGAGCTGGCCCATGCGATCACCTCATGGTGTCAAGCGGCATGAGGCTGACCCTGAGGCTGGCTGCCGTGGATCGCGGAGGCCAGCCGCAGCAGCAGCACAATCGAGACGTTGCCCTTGCCGGCCTCGATCTGGGCGATGTAGCGCTCGGAAATCCCGGAACGGCGGGCCAGCTCCCGGCGCGACAGCTCACAGCGGGCGCGCGAGGACCTCAAACGGTCGCCCAGCTCGGCCAGAAACGCGGTCTCGGAATACGGCGGCAGGGCACGGCTCCCCGGCAGCACTTCGCCCGCAAAATCCATCACTTGATTCAGCATTGGTCTATCCAATTTCGCCTTCGGGAGCCGCCATCCTACCCCCAATACGGCCGGCCTCATTGACGCGGATCAAATTCGCGGGCAATCGGCGGCCCGCCGTGGACGGCCGCGGGCGGGATGCTACACTTTGGAATCTTCGGGCGGGGCCTTTCAGGACATGACGTGTTTTTTGAGCCGCTGGACCACGGCTGCGGCGGTGTGCATGGCGTTGACGTCCCCGGCCGGCGCCGAGACGCTTGCGGCGACCGTCCAGCAATGGGGCCTGCTCGGCTCATGGGCGGTCGATTGCGCTGCCCGGCCCGACCGCGACAAGGGCGCGCTGCTGACTTACGAGATCCGGAAGGACGGAAGGGTAATGTACCGGCGCAATTTCGGCGACGCCATGGACGAGAACGAGGTGGTGTCCGCAACGGTCAACGCTGAAGGCCTGCTCAATGTGATGGTGTATTTCCCATCGCTGCATCAGGCCCGCGAGTTCGGGCTGCTGCTGGCGAAGGACGGCAGAATGCGCGCGATCTACAATCGCAGCGAGCGCGGCGCGTACACGATCAAGGACGGCAAATACGTCGCCACCGGCGCACTGACGCCGGCGCAGCAACGCTGCGATTAACCACCTGAACATCCATTCAGAATTCTCTTCCCGTTCCTCCGGAACGTTCGCACATATGCGCCGTTCTCATGTGCATTGAATTGGAGGAGGACATCATGAAGAAGCTTGGTTATGTGGTTGCGGCTCTCGGCGCGCTCGCGATCGTTGCACCGACGATGGCGAGTGCCGAAACGGTGGTGATCAAGAACGGCCATCATGGCTACGGCGCCCGCGCCGAAATGCGCGAGCATCGTGACAATGGCTGGCATCGTGGCTGGCGCCATCACGACCGGGTCGTGGTGGTCAAGCACGGTCACCGTCACCACTGGGATTGATGCGTAACGCATCACGGAAATGGCCCCTCGCGGGGCCATTTCTTTGCGTCTTTTAAATATTGGGCGCGATCAATCCCACGCCGGCGCGAAGCCGGGATTGACGCAGCGTCTGTCCTTGGGCAGCGCAGCGATCTTCTTGCGGTCGGCATCGTCGAGCGTGATCTTCAGCGCATCGAGATTGGCTTGCTGGCTCTCGTGGCGCGACGCTTTCGGGATCGCGGCGACGCCGTCTTGGTCGAGCAGCCATTTCAACGCGATCTGGGCTGCGGTCGCATCGTGCTTTGCGCCGATCTCGGCCAGCACCGGATCAGTCGCGACGCGCCCCTGCGCCAGCGGGCAATAGGCGACCAGCGGAATCGACTTGGCCTTGAGATAGGCCAAAACCTTCGATTGATCGAGCATCGCGTGATATTCGATCTGGTTGCATGCGATCGGCGCCCTGATGTCCTCGACCGCGGTCTTGAGCAGCGCCGTGGTGAAATTCGCAACGCCAATCGCCCGCGTCCGCCCCTCCTCCTTTAGCTTCATCAGGGTTTCGAACACCGCGCCCCAGTTCGCGGATTTCGAGGGCCAGTGCACGAGATAGAGGTCGACATGGTCGAGCCCCAGCTTCGTCAGGCTGGCGTCGAAGGCGCGACGGATTGCGTCCGGCGCCAAATTCTCGTGCCAGACCTTTGTCGTGACATGCAGTTCGCCGCGCGACACGCCGGCCGCGGCAAGCGCTGCGCCGATCGGTTCTTCGTTGCCGTACATCTCGGCGGTGTCGATATGGCGATAGCCGATCGACAGCGCACTCTCGACCGCCGCGCGGCAGGCATCACCCTGCATGCGAAAGGTACCGAGGCCGAGCTTGGGCATGCTGATGCCCTGCGTCTTCAGATTGTCCATGGGTCAACTCCTGACGTATTTCAGCCGCCGGGCACGCGGTCGGGCCGCGAGGACAGACTCTTCGGTGACGGAAAAAGAGGTGGCGGGAACGGGCACCATAGCGCGGAAGACGCGGGGCTGCCAATCAAGATCGGGTTAGCGGCCTATGAATGCTGCGCCACCAAGGCGGGACGCGCCTGAAGCTGCGGTACGATGTCGACCGACCAGAGGTCGCGATCGTCGACGTCTTTCAGGGTCACGGTCATCACGCCGCTAGCGCCGTCGATGTCGACGCGGCCGAAGAACTGCAGGCCGAAGCACGGCGCGAGGTTCTCGCCCTGCGCCTCGCTGCAGCCGTTCTGGTACATCGCGACCGGGCCAAAGGTATTGTCGAGCTCGCCCGGGCCCCAGGTGCCGGCATGGAGCGGGCCGGAGACGAACTCCCAGAACGGCTCGAAATCCTGGAATTCCGCCTTGTTCGGATCGTAGTAATGCGCGGCGGTGTAGTGCATGTCGGCAGTGAGCCAGACGGTGTTGCGCACGCCCGCGCGCTTGATGTAGCCGAGCAGATCGGCGATCTCGCGCTCGCGCCTGTCGGGCGGCCCATTGCCGAGCGCGACCGCGTCGAGACTGACCAGGCCGATCGGCAGGTCGGCCGCGATCACCTTCCAGGTCGCCCGCGAGGCCGCAAGCTCACGCTTCAGCCAGGCGAGCTGCTCGGCCCCGAGAATCCAGCCGCGGCGATCGTCGCCCTTATTCCAGGTCTCATCGCGAAAACTGCGCATGTCGATCATGAAGACATCGAGCAGCGGACCGTAGCCGATCTTGCGATAGACCCGGCCCTGCCGCGCGCCGAGGTCGCGGATCGGCATGAAGTCGAAGAAGGCGCGGCGAGCGCGCGCGACCAGGCGCGGGGTGCCGTCGCCCTCGTAACCGGCTTCGTCGTAGCTGCCGGTCGGCGACCAGTCGTTGGTAACCTCGTGGTCGTCCCATTGCGCGAGCATCGGCACCTGCGCGTGGAACGCGCGGAAGTTTTCGTCGAGGTGATTATATTTATAGTTGCCGCGGAACTGCGCCAGCGTATGCGCCACCCCGGATTTCTCCTCGGTCACCAGATTGCGCCAGGTCTCGCCATTCGGCAGCTTCTGCTCCGAAGGGATCGTGCAATCGGCATAGATGTGATCGCCGGAATGGATGAAGAAATCGGGGCGATTGTCGAGCATGGTGCGATAGCTGCGATAGCCGCCGCGTGAAATGTCGATGCCCCAGCCCTGCCCGGCGACGTCGCCCGACCACACGAACGAGATCGACCGGCCCGCGGCCGGCGCGGTGCGGAAATGACCGACGCGGCTTTCGCCCGCGATGCCGGTGGCGATGTCGTCGAAGCGCAGGCGATAAAAGATGTCCTGCCCGGGCGGCAGATCGTTCAGCAGCAGCTTTGAGGTGAAGTCGGCTTCCGGCGGTGCGTCGCTCGAAGCTGCCGCGATGATCGTCTTAAAACTTTCGACGGTCGACCATTCCACCTGCATCCGCGCGGGCCGGTCGGCGCGAGCCCAGATCACCGCAGTGCCGTCCGAGACGTCGCCGGACTGGATGCCGCCCACGATTTGCGGGCGGTCGGCGGCGCGGCTGAGGTGCGGCTTTGCGAGCGCCGCCAAGGCGAGGCTGGACGTGGAGCGGACCAGGAACTGCCGCCGGGTCCATGCGCACGAGGCGCGGAGCGATGCCATTCAGGAAACCTTCGTCGAATCGCGACGGAAGGTGCCTGCGCCGTTTGACTCCCGGCTTACGGTTTCTTGACTCCAGGCCTACGGTTTTGCGACGCGGGGATGACAGCTGGGGCGGGCCTAGATCGAACTCGGAAGCGCGCCACCTTGATTGCCATCACGCCTTGCCGCCTTCCTCGCCTGTTGCTCCAATCTAGCGAGCCATGCAGCCAGGATCGCCAACGGGTGCGTCACGAAAACACTGCGCGCGTGCCACAAACTGTAGGTGTACACGGCCTCGCTGACCTCGGCGAGCTTGCCGTGTTCTGCCAGAAAGAAATGCTCCCCGACAATCTTGCCGTTGATCGCGTCGCCGCCGAGCGCGAATGCGCCGACGGCAAAGGCCACGAAGTTCAACATGCACAGGGAGAAAGCGACCAGCAGGCATCGATAGCGGAAATCGGACATCCGGCATCATCCCGTTCCACCGCCTCGAACGAAGCAGTGAATATCAATCGCAGCACAATGAGGTCTCGCCTCAACGCTGCCAGTTGCAGATGCCGCCCGAGCGGCAGGGCCAGGTCTGGATGCGGGTATCCCTCGCCTGCGCATCCAGCGGATTGCCGTGGCGATGCGCGAGCTTGGTACGAGCCGCACCACGCGGCTGAGCGGACTGGACGTGCGCGGCCTTCGGCTGCGACACGCGCACGCGTTCGGCGGCAACCTTCTTCGGCACGTCGGTCGGCTCGATACGCGCCTGCGCCTCGTTACCACCGCGCGCCTCTAGCGCGACAGGCGCAAACTGCGTCTCGGGCCCGAGCCGTTTCGGCGACAGCACAGCCTTGGAAAGATCGAGACTCAGGTACTCACTGGGCTTGTAGTCATCAGCGCGTGATGCGCCGCCCCATGCGAGCACGAGGGCTACGGCAACAGCAAAATGAACGCTCTTCAGGACCACGGACGCCTCCTGAAATTGATTTATCAAAGGGGTAATTTACCCTTATTTAGGCGGCGTCGCGCGCAATTCCAGCGGTCAAGTGCCGCCGTGGTTAAGAAGTTTGACGGTGTCAGGCGACCTTTCGTGACGCTCCGGTCCCATCCAGGAACCCCATCAGGCGCATGCGGATGATTTGTTCCGCTTCGGCCATGATGCGATCGATGAGTTCCTTGCAGGAGGGGATGTCGTGGATCAGGCCGGCGACCATGCCGCAGCTCCAGGCGCCGGCATCCATCTGGCCGTCCAGCATGATCCTGGGATAGACGCCCGCGACCTGGTCGTGAATGTCGTCGATGGTCAGCTTGGCGCCCTTCTCGCGCTCGATCTCGAGCAGGCGATCGACATTGGCGTTCCTGAGCACGCGCTCGGTGTTGCGCAGGCTCCGCATGATCAGGCGGGTGTCGAGCTCGGTCGCTGCGACCAGCGCGTTCTTCACGTTCTGATGCACCGGCGCTTCCTTGGTCGCGATGAAGCGCGTGCCCATGTTCATGCCGGCCGCGCCCAGCGACAGGGCAGCTACGAGGCTGCGCCCATCGGCCATGCCGCCGGAGGCCACGAACGGGATCTTCAACTCCTCCGCCGCGCGCGGCAGCAGGATCATGTTGGGGATGTCGTCCTCACCGGGATGACCGCCGCACTCAAACCCGTCGACGCTGACGGCATCGCAGCCGATGCGCTCCGCTTTCAGCGAATGGCGCACCGACGTGCATTTATGGATGACCTTGATGCCGGCGGCTTTCAGCGCGGGCATGTATTGTTCGGGACTGCGGCCCGCGGTCTCCACGGACTTGACGCCACCCTCGACGATGGCCGCGATGTATTCCGGATAAGGCGGCGCCGAGAAGGTCGGCAGAAAGGTGAGATTTACCCCGAACGGCTTGTCGGTCATGTCGCGGCAGCGCGCGATCTCTTTGGCCAGCAGCTCCGGCGTCTTCTGCGTGAGACCGGTGATGATGCCGAGCCCGCCGGCATTGGAGACGGCGGCGGCCAGCTCGGCAAAGCCGACGAAATGCATGCCGCCCTGGATGATGGGATGCTCGATGCCGAACAGTTCGGTGATCGCGGTCTTCACTTAAGCTTCCTCCCGGATTTTCGGTTTGTGTTGGAACCAGTCTAGCCGCAGTCTTGTGCCGCGGTCACCATTTCTCTCCGAAGGGCCGGATCTCCATCTCGAACGTCCAGGCGCTCTTCGGCTGCTGATAGAGCTGCCAGTAGGAGTCAGCCACAGCCGACGGCGGCATCAGCAGGTCGGGATTATCAAGCGCGTTGGGCCCAAGCGCTTCGAGCCGGCGCTGCCGCACCCATTCGGTGTCGACGCCGGAATCGATGATGAGATGGGCGACATGGATGTTCTTCGGCCCGAGCTCGCGCGCCATCGCCTGCGCCACGGCGCGCAGTCCGAACTTGGCGCTGGCAAAGGCGGCAAAGCCGCTGCCGCCGCGCAAGCTCGCCGTCGCACCGGTGAAGAAGATCTTGCCGCCGCCGCGTGCCAGCATCAGCCGTGCCGCTTCGCGTCCGGCGAGGAAGCCGGAATAGCAGGCCATCTCCCAGACTTTACGGAACACGCGCTCGGTGGTGTCGAGGATCGGGAAATTGACGTTGGCACCGACGTTGAAGATGCAGACCTCCAGCGGCGCGTGCTTGTCGGCGTCGTTGAGGAAGGAGATGACCTCCTCCTCTTTCCGCGCATCGAGCGAACGCGCATGGATCTCGCCGCCGGCAGCCTCGATGTCCTTCACCAGCGGCGCCAGCTTATCGCCGTTGCGGCGGCCGGCGAAAACCGTGAACCCCTCGGCGGCGAATTTCCTGGCGATCTCGGAGCCGATGAAATCGCCGGCCCCAATCACGGCGGCTGTCGCGTTTCGCTTGGGCAAGGTCGCCTCCTCCGGTGGGCATGTGATTGAAGCGGAGGCTATAGTTCTAAAATAGAACTGTCAAACTGCGAGGCCAACTGCTAGTTTCACTGACAAATAGTGCTGATCATTCAAGTCAGTTCCTTTTTCTGACTGACTAGGGCTGAGCCGGAGACTGGATCATGAAGTGGGACACGCTGGACGAAGAGCCCTGCTCGCTCTCCCGCACCGTCGCCGTGGTCGGCGACCGCTGGACGCTTCTGATCCTGCGTGAATGTTTCTTGCGCGTGCGGCGCTTCGAAGGTTTCCAGTCCTCGCTCCAGATCACGCGGCATCTGCTCTCGGAGCGGCTGAAGAAACTGGTCCGCTTCGGCATCCTGCGCCGCGTGCCCTATTCCGAGACGCCGAAGCGCTACGAATACATTCTCACGCAGAAGGGGCTCGACCTCTACCCGATCATCATGGCGATGGTGCACTGGGGCGATACCCACATGGGCGACGAGCGCGGCCGCCCGCTGCTGCACGAGCACAAGAATTGCGGCAAGCTGTTCGATCCCGTGATGGTGTGCTCGGAATGCGGCGAACCGCTGCACGCCAGACAGGTGCATGTGCATGCGGGGCCCGGGCGAAGGGAGATGGCCGGGTAAGCCCCGCCCTGCATCTGCCGCCGTTGTGATGCTCTACGCGAAGGGAACGCCGTAATAGGAGTTGATGCCGCGCACCGCGGCGTCGTCGCCCCAATTCCAGTCACTGCGCTCACCGTATTTCGGTGCGCCCTCGAGCGACTTGGCGGTGATCCCGGTGACATAGCCGCCGAGCTCGGTGTCGTATTTCAGCGACTGCCAGGGCAGCGGATAGTGGTCGTTGCCGAGGCCCAGAAATCCACCGAAGCCAAGCACCGCGTAGGACACCTTGCCGCTGACCTTGTCGATCATCACGCGTTCGATCGAGCCGATCTTGTTGCGATCGGCACCATAGACCGACGTTCCCTCGACCTTGTCGCTGCCGATCAAACGGCCCATCTCGCTGCTATCCAGCTCGCCTTGATTCATCATCGCGATTCTCCACTCAGCCGATGTGTGGGACCAACCGGGCCTGAAGATGATCGTTCCAAAATACGCCGTGAGCCGCAGTGCCACGCGACGGGGTGGATCTAGCCGACCGCTGCCGCCTCTCGCGGTGACAGGAATTCAAACATTTCGGCGGCCGCCTGGAGCTGCTCGATGCGAGCCGCAACGCAATCGCGCTGAACGCCGAGCGGCAAGCCCGCAAGCTCATGTTCGAGCCGCAGCCTATGCGCATCGAGCCGTTGTTCGAAGGTGTGGGGTTCAGATCGTCTTCGCATCGTCCGTCCTCGGGGGTTGCAGGCCCGGGCTGTTGGCCCAGCGCTCGACCTGTTCGATGACCTTCTGATGGCTCGGGCGCACCGGCTTGGGCGCTTGCGGCTCTTCGGAAAGCTTGCGGGGTAACCTGACCTCATCCGTCATGGCGCATCTCCCTTTCTTTCTAAATGCGCTTTGGCGGAGATCGTTTCAAGTGATAACTTATTGATTTTATTTGAATATCTTGCTCAAACAGCGCTTTTTTGGACTCCTGTGGAACTCCCGGCAAGTTGGCGCATTTAGCAAAATACTCAACTTACTCACTTTGTGTGATTGACCATGAACGACCTTCGCGCCGAGCGCCTCCAGATCATGCTCTCGCCGGAAGAGCTGGCCGCTGTCGATGATTTCCGGTTCAAGCACCGCATGCCGACACGCGCTGCGGCGGTCCGCGAGCTGCTCAAATTCGGGCTCGCAGCCGCGGGTGTCGAGGCAAGCATCGACGCCTCGGCCGGCATCAAATCCAGCGAGTTTGGTGTCTTTGGCCGCGGTCCTGAAGGACACACGCCTGTGAAGCCCGAGGGCGACGTTGAGGATTGAATCCCGGTCTCACAAACAAAAACGACCCCGGCACAGTGGGGTGCCAGGGCCGTCCTTGGAGATTGCTTCCGGCGCACCGGGGGCATGACAGCCGAAAGCAATCCATCGACTCTTCGCGAAGGGATTCGTTCCTCGCGTATTAACCGGTCGGCGCGTCACCGGAATCGTCCGGCATCACGCCGGAGCCCGGCGTCTTGGTGTTGTCGTTGAGCTTGGGATCGCGCGTCGCCTCACGCGACGGCGAGCCCTTTTGATCGGTCTTGTGCACCGTCTGCGCACGCTGCTTGTCGCGCGGTTGATCTTCCGCCCGCTTGTCCCTGACGATACCGTGGTCGGAATGCGCCATCATGTCCTCCTCGCCTCTCCAGGTGTCTCGAAGCGGTTACGCGCCGACACAACGAATGTTCCAGCGCGCGAGACGGACGTCGCAGCGCTAGCTATGCACTGCGTGGATCGCAGCGGACGCATTTTCCAGATGCACCTGGCGAACAGTCGTTGCAGTCGCGAACGCGACCGAGAAGCCAAAAGCAAGAATGAGTGAGAGAAGAGCCAGACGTGGAGCCATCGCAAAACCTCCTTCTGGAAAAATTAAGAGCGATCGACTATTCCTCGATGATCCCTGATTAGTCGCTCACACTCCGTGAGCGGTCTCACACCCGGATTCACGAAACCGGGAGGGGTCACGCATCCTGCGTTTGGAGGACGCGGACCTTGACGGGCGGGATCTCACCATCGAGCCAATCCTGCTCATTCGCCAAGGCCGTCCAGGCGTCCGCCATGCGCAAATAGCGCTTATGGGCGGGTTGCCCCTCCGCACGTTCGGCGAGTTGCAGGCAGTTGTCGGCGTTATCCCTGAAGATGTCAGACTGTTTCATACATGACACGTGGGGACGGAACTCCTGCCTCGCAACCGCCCTTACCGGATCGTAACGTTCAGGGAACTTCGCACGCCATCGGTCATTGATATCGATGCGAGTTCTTGTCGCGATCATCGTGATGTTCATCAGCACCGCAGCGCTGGCCGACAGCGCCGGCGAACGAGGCACGGGTGACCGCGCGCCGACGGCGACCGAGGTCATCAGCGACCTCTACGCGTTCAGCCGCTTCCAGCAGGGCCTGTTGGAGAGCACCGATCTAAACGGCAATGCGGAGGTCAAGAATCTCGCCGCCTTGCGTGCCGAGGAAGCGGCGAAACGCGACAAGGCCCTGAAGGACATTCAGGAGGCGATCGGCGCCGAGCCGCGTATCGACAAGACAACGGCGAGCGCGAGCCTCGCCGAGCCCGACAATTCGGATGGTCCGGCTTATATCAGGACGTTCTATGCCGCGCAGATCCCCGAATATGAATCCGCCATCGCCCTGCTCGAACGCTATCTGAAGGCGCCCGACAATGCCGCGCTTGCCACGTTTGCCCGCGACCACCTGCCGGTGCTGCGTGCGCAGGTGAAGGATGCGGAGCGTACCATGGCAGACAAATAGCCCTCCGTTTGTCTCTTGTTGCCTCTTGGCGCCCGCCGCGGGCCGTGCCCCCGCCTCACCGATTTGCCTCCCAATGTGACGGCAAAAGCGGCATATCGATCCAAAAATTCTTTGGAACCACGTGGAACCAAATGCTTGAATCGCCGTTGGTTTGGCCGGGCTGAGCAGAGCAGGTTCCATTTCCTCGCGCCGCAACCTTGGCGCTTGATTTCGAATTTGGCTGACGCTCTAGTTTGATCATTGCGTCGGGCCACAGATTCGGCCGGCGCCTGCGGGGGAATAAGTATGAGCGACCTCGATCCCGGAACTGCATCACGCTCCGGTCGTCGCGTCCCAAAGCCAAAAACCAACGGAATGTCGGAGCCGGATTCCCGGCCGGAATTGCTGCTCGCCCTGCAAGCGATGCGCAGCGGCGATTTTTCGGTGCGCATGAGCGGCGACTATCTCGGCATCGACGGCAAGATTGCCGACACTTTTAACGAAATCATCGCCGCCAACCAGCGCATGGCCCAGCAGCTGGAGCTGGTCGGACAGGTGGTCGGACGCGAGGGCAAGACGCGCCAGCGCGTGAAGTTCGGCCTCGCCTCTGGCTCCTGGGCCGACATGGAAGGCTCCGTCAATACGCTGATCGACGATTTGCTGTGGCCGACGCGCGAGGTGACCCGCGCCGTCGCGGCGGTGGCGCAGGGTGACCTGCTGGAGACCGTCAAGCTCGACGTCGACGGCCGTCCGCTGCGCGGTGAGTTTTTGCAGTCGGCGAACATCGTCAACACCATGATCAAGCAGCTCGGCGTGTTCACCTCCGAGGTGACGCGCGTCGCGCGCGAGGTCGGCACCGAAGGCAAGCTCGGCGGTCAGGCCCAGGTACCCGAGGTGACCGGCGTCTGGAAGGATCTGACCGAGAGCGTCAACTCGATGGCGAACAACCTGACCAACCAGGTTCGCAACATCGCCGAGGTGACGATCGCGGTCGCCAACGGCGACTTGTCCAAGAAGATCACCGTCGACGTCCGCGGCGAGATTCTTCAGCTCAAGGAAGCCATCAACACGATGGTGGACCAGCTCCGCTCCTTCGCCTCCGAAGTGACGCGCGTGGCGCGCGAGGTCGGCACCGACGGCAAGCTCGGCGGCCAGGCGATCGTGCCCGGCGTCGCCGGCACCTGGAAGGATCTCACCGACTCCGTCAACGCGATGTGCGGCAACCTGACCGCCCAGGTCCGCAACATCGCCAACGTCACCACCGCCGTGGCGCGCGGCGACCTGTCGCGCAAGATCACCGTCGACGTGCGCGGCGAGATCCTGGAGCTGAAGGACACCATCAACACCATGGTGGACCAGCTCAACTCCTTCGCCTCCGAGGTGACGCGCGTCGCGCGTGAGGTCGGCACCGAAGGCAAGCTCGGCGGCCAGGCCCAGGTGCCCGGCGTGGCCGGCACCTGGAAGGACCTCACCGACAACGTCAACTTCATGGCGTCCAACCTGACCGCGCAGGTCCGCAACATCGCCGACGTCGCCACCGCCATCGCCGGCGGCGACCTGTCGAAGAAGATCACCGTGAACGTCTCGGGCGAGATCCTTCAGCTGAAGGAAACGCTCAACACCATGGTGGACCAGCTCAACGCCTTTGCCGGCGAAGTCACGCGCGTCGCGCGCGAGGTCGGCACCGAGGGGCGGCTCGGCGGCCAGGCCAACGTGCTCGGCGTCGCCGGCACCTGGAAGGATTTGACGGAAAGCGTCAACTCGATGGCGTCGAACCTGACCGCGCAGGTCCGCAACATCGCCGAGGTGACGACCGCGGTCGCCGGCGGCGACCTGTCGAAGAAGATCACCGTGGACGTGCGCGGCGAAATTTTGGAGCTGAAGGACACCATCAACACCATGGTGGACCAGCTCAATGCCTTCGCGGGCGAAGTCACCCGCGTCGCGCGCGAGGTCGGCACCGAAGGCAAGCTCGGCGGCCAGGCCCAGGTACGCGGCGTCGCCGGCACCTGGAAGGACTTGACGGACTCGGTCAACTCGATGGCCTCGAACCTGACCGGCCAGGTCCGCAACATCGCCGAGGTCGCGACCGCGGTCGCCAAGGGCGACTTGTCGAAGAAGATCACGGTGAACGTGTCGGGCGAAATCCTTCAGTTGAAGGAAACGCTGAACACCATGGTCGACCAGCTCAACGCTTTCGCCGGCGAAGTCACCCGCGTGGCGCGCGAGGTCGGCACCGAAGGCAAGCTCGGTGGTCAGGCGCAGGTGACGGGCGTCGCCGGCACCTGGAAGGACCTCACTGACAACGTCAACTCGATGGCGGGCAACCTCACCGCCCAGGTCCGCAACATCGCCGAGGTGGCGACCGCCATCGCCGGCGGCGACCTGTCGCGCAAGATCACGGTGGACGTGCGCGGCGAGATCCTTCAGCTGAAGGACACGCTGAACACCATGGTCGACCAGCTCAACCGCTTCGCCGGCGAGGTGACGCGCGTGGCGCGCGAGGTCGGCACCGAAGGCCGCCTCGGCGGTCAGGCCAACGTGCCCGGCGTCGCCGGCACCTGGAAGGATCTCACTGACAGCGTCAACTCGATGGCGGGCAACCTCACCGCCCAGGTCCGCAACATCGCCGAAGTCACCACCGCCGTGGCGCGCGGCGACTTGTCGCGAAAAATTACCGTGGACGTGAAGGGCGAAATCCTCGAGCTGAAAAACACCATCAACACCATGGTGGACCAGCTCAACGGTTTTGCCGGCGAAGTCACGCGCGTCGCACGTGAGGTCGGCACTGAAGGCAAGCTCGGTGGCCAGGCCGAAGTGCCCGGCGTTGCCGGCACCTGGAAGGACCTCACCGACAACGTCAACTTCATGGCCTCGAACCTGACAGCCCAGGTCCGCAACATCGCCGAGGTCGCGACCGCGATTGCCGGCGGCGACTTGTCGAAGAAAATTACGGTGGACGTGCGCGGCGAAATCCTTCTGTTGAAGGACACCCTGAATACGATGGTCGAGCAGTTGCGCTCCTTCGCCGCCGAAGTGACGCGCGTGGCGCGCGAGGTCGGCACCGAAGGCCGGCTCGGCGGTCAGGCCGTCGTGCCCGGCGTCGGCGGCACCTGGAAGGACCTCACCGACAACGTCAACCTGCTCGCGGCCAACCTCACCACGCAGGTCCGCAACATCGCCGAAGTGACCACGGCGGTCGCGCGCGGCGACTTGTCGCGCAAGATCACCGTGGACGTAAAGGGCGAAATCCTCGAGCTGAAGAACACCATCAACACCATGGTGGACCAGCTCAATGCGTTTGCCGGCGAAGTCACGCGCGTCGCCCGCGAAGTCGGCACCGAAGGTGAGCTCGGCGGCCAGGCCCAGGTGCCCGGTGTGGCCGGCACCTGGAAGGACCTTACCGACACCGTCAACTTCATGGCGGCGAACCTGACCGAACAGGTCCGCGGCATCGTCAAGGTGGTGACCGCAGTTGCGAACGGCGATTTGAAACAAAATCTCACCGTGAAATCGAAGGGCGAGGTCGCGGCGCTTGCCGACACCATCAACAACATGACCGAGACGCTCGCGACCTTCGCCGATCAGGTGACATCGGTGGCCCGTGAGGTCGGCGTCGAAGGACGACTGGGCGGCCAGGCCGACGTGCCCGGTGCGGCCGGCACCTGGAAGGACCTCACGGGCAACGTCAACCTGCTGGCGGCCAACCTCACCTCGCAGGTGCGCGCGATCGCGGAAGTGGCGACCGCCGTGACCAAGGGCGACCTGACGCGGTCGATCCAGGTCGACGCCCGCGGCGAAGTGGCCGAGCTGAAAGACAACATCAACACGATGATCACGAACCTCCGTCTGACGACGGACGTGAACACCGAGCAGGACTGGCTGAAGACCAACCTCGCCAAATTCACCAACATGCTCCAGGGCCAGCGCGATCTGGCCACCGTCGGCCGCCTGTTGCTGACCGAGCTGTCGCCGCTGGTGAACGCGCATACCGGCGTGATCTATCAGATCGAGAACGAGGACAATCCGCAACTCCTGCTGCTGGCCTCCTATGCCGGCGACGGCGTCTATCCCTATCAGCGCGTGCTGCCGATCGGCGAAGGCCTGATCGGCCAATGCGCACTCGACAGGCGCCCGCGCGTGATCGCGGACATTCCCTCCGACGTGGTGCCGATCAATTCGGCGCTGCTCCGCGTCGCGCCGAAGAACCTCGTGGTGCTGCCGGTCCTGTTCGAAGGCCAGGTCAAGGCGGTGATCGAGCTTGCCTCGCTCACCTCCTTCACGACCTCGCAGATGACCTTCCTGGAACAGCTCACCGACTCCATCGGCATCGTGCTCAACTCGATCGAGGCGACGATGCAGACCGAGGGTCTGCTCAAGCAGTCGCAGCAGCTCGCCGGCGAGCTTCAGACCCAGCAGCGCGAGTTGCAGCAGACCAACGACCAGCTCGAACAGAAGGCGCAGCAGCTTGCCGAGCGCAACGTCGAAGTCGAACGCAAGAACCAGGAGATCGAACAGGCCCGCCGCGCGCTCGAGGAAAAGGCGACCGAGCTGGCGCTGACATCGAAGTACAAGTCCGAATTCCTCGCCAATATGAGCCACGAGCTGCGTACGCCGCTGAACTCGATCCTGATCCTGGGACAGCAGCTCACCGACAATCCGGACGGCAACCTCACGGGTAAGCAGGTCGAATTCGCCCGCACCATCCACGGCGCCGGCACCGATCTCTTGAACCTCATCAGCGACATTCTCGATCTCTCCAAGATCGAGTCCGGCACGGTGACGGTCGACGCCGAGGAAATCCTCACTGCGAACCTGCTCGAAACCGTCGGGCGGCCGTTCCGGCACGAGGCGGAGAACCGCAATCTGTCGTTCAAGATCGACGTCGATCCCAACCTTGCGCGCAGCATCGTCACCGACTCCAAGCGCCTGCAGCAGGTCCTGAAGAACCTGCTCTCCAACGCCTTCAAGTTCACCGCCGAAGGCGAAGTGCGCCTGAAGGTCGGCGGCGCGCTCGGCGGCTGGGGAACGGATCACCCGGTGCTGAACTCCGCGCCGGCCGTGATCGCGTTCGAAGTGTCCGATACCGGCATCGGTATCCCCCTTGAGAAGCAGAAGCTGATCTTCGAGGCGTTCCAGCAGGCCGACGCCGGCACCAGCCGCAAATATGGCGGCACCGGCCTTGGCCTTGCCATCAGCCGCGAGCTCGCCAGCCTGCTCGGCGGCGAAATCCATCTGCGCAGCGCGACCGGCAAGGGCTCGTCCTTCACGCTTTATCTGCCGCTGAAATATTCAGGGCCGACGCTGGCGCCGCGCAGTGCGCCTGCGCCGCAAGCGTACAATCAGCCACCGGCGTTGCAGTCGGCTGCGACGGCGCCCGAGCAGCGCGTCATCGAGCCGATCGCCGACGACCGCCTCAACCTCGAGCCTGGCGACACCATCCTGCTGATCGTCGAGGACGACCCGCATTACGCACGTGTGCTGGTCGACCTCGCGCGCGACAAGGGCTTCAAGGTGCTGGTGGCGGCCCGCGGTGCCGAGGCGCTGGAGCTTGCCAAGCAGTACCAGCCGAGAGCGGTCTCGCTCGACGTGTTCCTGCCCGATATGCTCGGCTGGACGGTGCTGAGCCAGCTCAAGCACAATCCGCTGACCCGCCATATCCCCGTGCAGATCATCACGCTGGACGAGGACCGCCAGCATGCGCTGGCCCGCGGCGCGTTCTCCTTCGTCAACAAGCCGACCACGACTGAAGGCGTTTCGGCCGCACTGACGCAGATCAAGGAATATGCCCGGCCGCGGCGCAAGCGGCTCCTGATCGTCGAGGACAACGCGGCCGAGCAGCTCTCGATCCGCGAACTGCTGCATCACGACGACATCGAGATCGTCACGACCGACACCGGCGCCGGCGCGCTCTCGACGCTGCGCGAGGCGCCCTGCGATTGCGTGGTGCTCGATCTGCGGCTGCCCGACATGAGCGGCTTCGAAGTGCTGGATCAGATCCGCCACGACGAGGCGCTGTCCAACATTCCGGTCGTGGTCTTCACCGGCCGCGAGCTTTCGGCGGAGGAGGATGCGGAACTCCACACCATGGCGCGCAGCATTGTGGTCAAGGGCGTGGAGTCGCCGGAACGCCTGCTCGACGAGACCGCGTTGTTCCTGCACCGCGTGATCACGGAACTGCCGGTCGAGAAGCAGCGCATGCTGGAGAAGCTGAACAGTTCCGACGAGGACCTGATCGGCAAGACTGCACTGCTCGTCGACGACGACGCCCGCAACATCTTTGCGCTATCGAGCGTGCTGGAACGGCGCGGCATGAAGGTGCTGACCGCGACCACCGGCCGCGAAGCGGTGACGCTGGTCGAATCCAACCCGGAGATCGCCATCGTGCTGATGGACATCATGATGCCTCAGATGGATGGCTATCAGACCATCGGCGTGATCCGCGAGAACCCGGCTTTCGCGCGCCTGCCTATCATCGCGCTGACTGCCAAGGCGATGAAGGGCGACCGCGAGAAATGCCTGGAGGCCGGCGCGTCCGACTACCTCGCCAAGCCCGTCAACACCGATCAATTGCTGCTTGCGATCCGCATGTGGCTGCACCGATGAGCTGGATCCGCTAATGGACCACGAAAAGGTCAACATCCTCCTCGTCGACGACCAGCCCGCCAAGCTGCTCGCCTATGAGGTGATCCTGAAGGAACTCGGCGAGAACCTCGTGATCGCCTCGTCGGGCCGTGAGGCGCTGGAGGTGCTGCTCAAGACCGAGATCGCGGTGATCCTGGTCGACGTCTGCATGCCCGAGCTCGACGGCTTCGAGCTCGCTGCGATGATCCGCGAGCACCCGCGTTTCCAGAAGACGGCGATGATCTTCATCTCGGCCATCCAGGTCAGCGACATCGACCGGTTGCGCGGCTATGAGATGGGCGCGGTTGACTACGTCCCGGTGCCGGTCGTGCCCGAGGTGCTGCGCGCCAAGGTCAAGGTGTTTGCCGAGCTCTACCGCAAGACCCGCGAGCTCGAGCGGCTGAACCAGGATCTCGAAGACCGCGTGCGTGCGCGCACCGCCGAGCTGGAGAATTCCACCGCAAAGCTGCGGGAGAGCGAAGAGCGGCGCACCATGGCGATTGCCGCCGGCAAGATGGGCTCCTGGGACTGGGACTGGATCACCGGCGACTGGATGTGGGACGAGGGGCAGTATCGCATTTTTGGCGTGAGCCCGGAGAGCTTTGAGGTCAACCCGGCCAACGTCCAGGCATTGCTGCATCCCGACGACGTCGATCAGCTGCGCAAGGCCATCGCCGAATTCAACAAGGGCACGCGCGCCTATGAGACGGAGTTCCGCATTGTGCGGCCCGACGGCGATGTGCGCTGGTGTGTCGGCACGGCCGCCGCTACGGCCGACAGTAGCGGCCGTGTGGTGCGTGTCAGCGGCGTCACCGTGGACATCACCGAACGCAAGCGGGCCGAGGAACGCCAGAATCTGCTGGCGCGGGAAGTCGATCATCGCGCCAAGAACGCGCTGGCGCTGGCGCAGTCGATCGTGCGCCTCACCCGCGCCGACGAGGTCAAGGCCTATGTCAATGCCGTCGAAGGGCGCATCAACGCTCTGGCGCGCGTGCACACAATCCTGTCGCTGTCGAGCTGGCAGGGCGCCGAACTCTCGAAGCTGATCGACGAGGAGCTCGCGCCCTACTCGCTCGGCGGCCAGATCAAGCTCGCAGGCCCTGAGGTTCAGTTGCTGCCGGCCACCGCCCAGACGTTGGCGCTCGCGCTGCACGAGCTTTTCACCAACTCGGCCAAATACGGCGCTCTCTCGACGCGGTCTGGCCGGCTGATGATCGGCTGGCAGGTCGCGGAGGACCACCTCTCGCTGAGCTGGGAGGAATCTGGCGGTCCGCTGGTGAGGACGCCGAAGTCTCGCGGCTTCGGCACGCGGAGCCTGCTTGCGAGCGTCGAGTCCCAGCTTGGCGGACAGGCGCAATTCGATTGGCGCGCCGAGGGCCTGTTGTGCCGTCTGGAGGTGCCGCTCATCCGCAAGACCGCGGCGACGACGGCCGCACCGGGTAAATTCGACGCCGCCAGCGCCGCCGAGTTGCAGCGCGCATCCGGTTAGCCGGACGCCGCCGTCTTGATCGGCTGCGCCGATCGCGGTTCGCGCGCGATGCGTCCTTCGAGCCAGGCTTCCGTTCGGGCGAGATCACCCAACGCCTTCGCATAGCGACGTGCCGCACTTCGTTCCGCACCGCGCGGCAGCTTGCGCGCCTTGCGCAGCATATCGGCCGCTGCGTTTCGATAGGCCAGCGAGCGATAGAGAAAGACAACCTTACCCATATCGAATGTTCCCGTGTTGATGCCGTTTATCCTCGCAAGCCAGGCATGAACGCTGGATGAAGCCGCGGATGACAATTCCTTCATGGGGATGGAACCCCATGATCAGCGCGCGCGTTTGAATGCGGAGTCGAGGGCCGGTTCCATGCGCGCGAAAAAGTCGCCCAAGAAGTCGCCGAGCCTGATCTCTCCCACCGGAATCATCAAGCTCGTGACGCATACGATGATGGGGGCAGCTCTCGGGCTCGGATTCGGTCTCGCGCTCAGCCTGGCTAATCCGTCGGTCGCCAATCTGCTCAATCACGGCGGAAACCAAGCCGTTCTCGTCTTCGTCCTCACATTGGTGACGACTTTCGCGATCGGCGCAACACTCACCGGCATCGTGTTCATCCTTGCCGAGGACAAGGAATTTTGAAGCGCGCGTGAAGCCTAAGCGCATGCTTTGTTGGGAACTCCCGCGATGACCAGCAGTTGGCTGCCTGCGTCAATTTAACTCAGGGAGTTCCCGCGCATGAAGACGACCAAGCTCGCTCTCGCCATGATGTTGGCAACCGGCCTCGCCGCCGCACCGTTCGCCGCGCAGGCCAAGTCGCACAAGGCGAAACATGAATCCACGACACCTTCCTCGCAGACGACGGGCGCCAATACCAAATCGAAGAGCCCCGATGCTTCCGGTCAAGGCGGCTCCGGCCCCGGCTCGGACCAGGGCGGCACCATGACCAAGGGCACGAGCACCGCCAAATAGGGCGCACAGCCGTTCATCGAAGGCCCCGTTACCGCGGGGCCTTCTTGCTTTGGTGGTCAGATACAATCCTTCCAGCGCCACATCGTCCGCGACGCTTTCTGGCCGCGCCGGACGTCGACGGTGCTAAGGCCGCGCCCCCGCGGAGTTCGCCTTCACGAGCTGGTCGAGTTGCGCCCGCTTGCGTCCAATCAGGAGCTGGGCTGCGGCGTCATCGAGACCCTCGCACTGCAATTGCCTGATGGCTGAGCCCAGTTCGAGAATCTCGGCGCGCAGTCTCAGGATCCGGTACGTGTCCGGGTCTTCCTCCACTGCGCGCTCCCAAAAGTCTCAGCGGCGCACGATGGCGCGCACGGGATCACTGGCCTTCTTCAGCGGACGAAAACGGACACGATGACGGACATCCGGCAAGACATCGCCGCCGCCAGCCGCCTTCCATTCGCCGATCAGCAGGTTGATTTTCCGGCGCAGATCCATCTGCGCCAGGGCCTTTTCTGTGCAGTCGCGATCACGGTCGACGAGGTCGCGGACGGACGCCTCGACACTGGCCATCTCCAGCCTCAAGGCACTGATTTTACGTCGAATTTCATTAATTCTGTTGTCCATGACTTGTTAGAACAAAATAAGAACATATAGTCAAGTCACGATTTCAGAAAGGAGAGGTGAGATGCAGGTTCAAGGCAAATACGACGCCCGGGTTCTCCTCGCGGAGCAGATGACGAGAGCGCAAGGCCTGAAGTTGAAGCGGCTGAGCGAGGAGGCCTATCAGCCCGCGCAATACGATCGGGATCTGTCCTTCACCGAGGCCGCGCACCGCATCCAGGTGCTCGAGGCGGAGATCGAACTGGCGGACTCCTTCTAGCGGAGCACAGCCGGCGCATTTGGAACGTTGCGCAACCGATCCGGTTCTCTCACCTAGCCAAGGGAGAGAGGTGATGGCACGCAAGGCAACAAAGCGCCGCTACTCGCCCAGCGCCGGCAGCGATGTCGCGCGCGAGATGCGACGCTACAAGAAGGGCACCGCCAGAAGCGGCCCCGCCGGTCGTGGCGGGCGCGTGAAGAACCGAAAGCAGGCAATCGCGATCGCCCTGTCGGAAGCGCGCGCGAAAGGCAAGAAGGCGCCGAAGAAGGCCTCGAAGCGAAAGACTTCCAAGAAAAAGACTTCCAAGAAGAAGACAGCCAAAAAGACAAAGAAAAAACTCGAAGCGGAAATCCAAGCGCTGACGCGGCCTGCCGTCAGATCATGCTGCCCGGCATGAAGCAGCGGATCGCAATCCCGAACGCGGTCTTCACCGGCCAGACCATGGTGCGCCCCGCCCGGTTCGGCTCAGTGATGACGGCTTCATCGGGGACATCAACCCATTGCCCCTCGAGACGCACGCGGTAGTGCCCGTCATGTGATTCCCAATCGGGATCCGAAACGGCAAATCCGTCGGCGTCCGAGCAACACGGACCGAGATGGCTACGCAGGCTGTCGAACCAGGGCTTTAGGGGTGAGTTGGCGTAGCGGCCATCGTCGCGCCCGAGGGCGCTTCCAGTCGTCAGCACGATTGGCGCCGCCAGCAGCGCATATCTCAGCGAGAGCTTCAATCGATCCATGTCGGCACCGATCAAATGCGAACCTCCGGTTCCACAAGACGGCCGGACGTTCGAAGTTCCACTGCTGCAACTTGCTCCAGCGTCGTCATTGACGCCAAAGCCCAACACGCGATTCCAAAAGTGTGACGGGCGAACGCGGCTTTTTCGGACGAACCCGTCATCATTGCTGCCGTTAACGAGAATGTTATCGGCGGCCTGTGGGTATCTCGGATGCGAATGAGAAAAGGCGGCCCCGGGGCCGCCTTTTTGGATTTGCGCTGGAAGAGTTCGACCTATGCGAGCGGCACCGCGACGAACCGGGTCGCCTCCGCGCCTTTCACCTGCAACAGCACGCTGTTCTTGCCGGACGATTTGGCCTGCGCCAGCTCGGAGCGGACGTCGCCGACATTGGCGACCGCCTTGCCGCCAACATTGAGGATGACGTCGCCAGTCTGGATGCCGCGCTGCGCGGCAGGTCCCTGCGGGTCGACCTCAGTCACGACGACGCCCTTCTGGCCGGCGCCCTGCACGTCGGCAGCCGGCGCCAGGCTGAGCCCGAGGCGCGGCGTGCCGTTGCCCGGCTGCGCCTTGCCCTCGTCGGCTCTCGCCTGCCGCTCGTTCGGCAACTCGCCGAGCGCGAGCGTCACCGTCTTGCTGTCGCCCTTGTGGACGACGTCGAGCTTCACGGACGTGCCCGGCGCCAGCGTGGCGATGGTGCGGGCGAGATCGCGGGAGTCCTTGATTGCGGTGCCATTGACGGCCGTGATGACGTCGCCCGCCTCGATGCCGGCCTTCGCCGCCGGGCTGCCCTCCTGAGGATTGTCGACGATCGCGCCGCGTGCCGCCTTCAGGCCGAGGCTGTCCGCGATCTCGGCCGTCACCGGCTGCACCTGAACGCCGAGCCAGCCGCGGGTCACTGCACCCCTGTCCCTCAACTGCGCGACGACGAGCTTCGCCGTCGTGGACGGGATGTCGAAACCGATGCCGACCGAGCCGCCGGAGGGCGAGAAGATCGCGGTGTTCACGCCGATCACGTTGCCGTTCATGTCGAAGGCCGGGCCACCGGAATTGCCCTTGTTGATGGGCGCGTCGATCTGGATGAAGTCGTCATAGGGTCCGTTGCCGATATCGCGGCCGTTGGCCGAGACGATGCCGGCGGTCACGGTGCCGCCGAGGCCGAAGGGATTGCCGACCGCAACGACCCAATCGCCGATCCGCGGTTTCTGGTCGGAGAACTTCACGAACGGAAAGTCCTTCTTGCCATCGACCTTGATCAGCGCGAGGTCGGTCTTCGGATCGGTGCCGACGACCTTTGCGGTGTAGGTCGTGCCGTCATCCATAGTCACCTGCACGGACTCGGCGTGGTCGACGACGTGGTTGTTGGTCACAGCATAGCCGTCGGCCGAAATGAAGAAGCCGGAGCCCTCACCGGTGATGACCTGGTGACGCTGGCGCGGCATGCCGTTCATGCCCGGGCCGCGAAAGCCGAACTGCCGCGAGAACTGGTCGAACGGCGAATCCTCGTCCGAGTCCATCCGGTTCTGCTGAAGCATGGCGCTCTTGTCGTTGTCCTGGTCGATCCTGACCCGCACCGAGATGACGGCGGGTTTGACCTTGGCAACGAGATCGCCGAAGCCCGGCGGCGTGGCGGCACTTTCCGCGGCGTGGGCCGGCGCGATGAAGGAGGTCACATTGAGCGGCGAAGAGCCGGGAGAAGCAGCCAGCACGGCCACGCCAAGCGCGGCCACAGTGCTGAGCAGCGCGAGCCGGCGCGGCCGCAGGATCTTGCGGGACGTGGTGGTGTCGGAATTGACGCGATCGTTCATGTCGAAATGTCCATGTTGGGTAAGTCGCCTTGCATCCAACATGGCCTTCGTCACCTTACGGCGTCCCGTCCACGCGATTAAATCTTGGCAAAGGTGCCCGTCGCACGGCCCAAAATAGGCGCTGCACATTTGATGCAGCTCAACGCAGGCCTTGCGCGCAGTGAAAAACTGCGGTCACCGGATGATGTCCAGCGGAGGCGCGCCATGTACAAAGACATTCTCGTCCACATTCCGACCGAGCGCCCGATGCGTCCCGTGATCGACGGCTCGATCTCGCTCGCGGCGCATCTCAACGCCCATCTCGACGCGGTCGCGGTCGGTTACGCCGCAACCAGCGCGGCCTACATCATGGAGGGCGGAGCCGCCGTGGCGGCCGTGTTCGAACTTGAACGCGAGCGCGCAGCGGAGCGGGCCGAGGCTGCGCTGGCGGTCTTCAAGAGCGAGGCGGCAAGCGCCGGCATCTCCTACGACTGCCATCCCCTCGGCGCGATCCCGGTGGACGCCGCCGGCGCGCTTGGCGAGATGGCGCGGCTGCACGACCTCAGCATCGTGCTCCAGCCCGATCCGGCGCTGGATTCATTCGACAACGACGTGCCCGGCGAGATCCTGTTCCAGGCGGGCGGCCCGGTGCTGTTCCTGCCCTACACCTTCCACGGCGCCTTCAGGGCGAAGCGGATCGGCATCTGCTGGGACGGCAGCCGGCTCGCCGCCCGCGCGATGCGCGACGCAGCTCCCTTCCTGGCGCGCGCCGAGGAGATCGTGATCATCACGATCAACGAAGCCGACACGGCGCCCGGCGAAGTCTCGGCGGCCAACCTGGCGAAACATCTCGCCCGCCGCGGGCTTTCGACCCGCACCGTCGGCCTGTCCGCCGCGCGCTCCGACATCCAGCCAACCATCCTGTCACTGGCGGCGGACGAGAACCTCGACTTGCTGGTGATGGGCGGCTACGGCCATTCGCGATTGCAGGAGCGCTTTCTCGGCGGCGTCACCCGCGCCATGTTGAAGGCCATGACGGTGCCGACACTGATGTCGCATTAGCGAAGCAGGCCTGCCGCTCTCATGCCGCTGCCGGGGTCTCCTCCCACGGGGTGACCGAAATAGCGTCCTCGGCGCGTTGCGCATTGCACGCGTCGAAATGCGCCTTCAGCGCGATTTCGGCGAGATGTTCGAAATGCTCGGCCTGGCCGAGGAGTTCCCAGTTCTGGAGCGGCCGGTAGGCCGCCTGCTGACGACAGAGGGACGCCAGCGCCCGGTAGCGACGTACGTTCTCCATGAGACCCTCCCTCGCATTCACAGAGCTTATTGCCCTGATTTGCGTCAGGCCGATGGCGGTTATGCAAAACATTTGCTGCCTGCACAACGGGCCCGACCTGGATTAATTATCGGGAACGGGCTGCAAGAAATGTAGTTCCAAACGTCGGCTTGGAACTCCAGGCCTGACGCGTCAGGCGTAGAGGCGGCGCTCCACGGTTACGCCGACCAGGTCGAGATACCGCTCGATCAGATCGGGCCGGCCGACGAGATAGCCCTGCATCTCCTCGCAGGCTTCGCGTTCCAGGAAGGCACGCTGCGCCTCGGTCTCCACCCCTTCGGCGACGACCGGGATGTTGAGGGCGTGCGCGAGGCTCAGCACCGCACGGACGATCTCGGCCGATTGCGGCGACGCTTCGAGATCGGAGATGAAGCTGCGATCGATCTTGATCTTGTCGAACGGAAACGACTGGAGATAGGACAGCGAGGAATAGCCGGTGCCGAAATCGTCCATCGCGATGCGGATACCGAGCGCCTTGAGCCGCCGCAGCAAATTGAGCGCACGGGCGAAATCGCCGATCAGCACGCCCTCGGTGATCTCAACCTCGAGCCGCGTCGGCGAAAGCCCGGTCTCCAGCAGGATCTGGTGGATCGAACGCTCGAGGTCGCCGGCCTGGAACTGGACGGGCGACAGATTGACCGCGACCTGCAACGGCCGCGGCCAGGATGCGGCCTCGCGGCATGCCTCGCGCAGCACCCATTCGCCGATCTGGATGATCAACCCGTTCTCCTCCGCAAGCGGAATGAACTGGTCCGGCGGCACGAAACCACGCGTCGGGTGATTCCAGCGCAGCAGCGCCTCGAAGCCGATGATCTCACCGTCCATCCGCGCCTGTGGCTGGAAGTAGACGAGGAACTGGTTCTGCTCCAGCGCCTGACGCAGGTCATGCTGCAACAGCCTGCGGTCGCGCAGTTCCCGATCCATCTCGGATTCGAAGAAGCAGACCCGGCCCCTGCCCTCGCGCTTGGCGCGATAGAGTGCGGAATCGGCATTGGCGAGCAACGTCGCGGCATCCACGCCGTCATCGGGATAGACGGCGATGCCGACGCTGACGCCCACCTGGGAGAGGTAGTCGTCGACCTCAAGCTCCTTGCCGATCACCTCGACCAGGCGCTCGGCGAGCGCGAGCACATCCTCGCGCCTGATGTCGTCCGGCATCAGGATCATGAACTCGTCACCGCCGACGCGGGCGACGAAGGCGCCGTCGGCTTCGGCAGCGAGACGATCCGCGGCCGCCCGCATCAGCATGTCGCCAACGGGATGGCCGAAGACGTCATTGACTTCCTTGAAGCGGTCGAGATCGAGACTGAGCACCGCGAAACTCGTCGATGCCTCCTGCGCCCGCTCCAGCCGCTCGTCCAGCGCCGCATTGAAGGCGCTGCGGTTCGGCAGGTCAGTCAGGGCGTCGTGATGTGCAAGATGGCTGATCCGCGCCGCGTTGGTGATCCGCTCCGTCACGTCCTCGATGACGCCGACGAGATATTGCGGCGCGCCGTTGCCGTCGCGCACCAGCAGCTTGCGCGAGTTGACCAGGCGATCGTGGCCGTTGACCCCGACCTCAAGCAGGTGTCCCTCCAGGAACATCGGCGTGCCGCTGTCGACGACGCGGCGATCCTGCTCGCTGACGGCGCGGGCGACTTCCCGAGGAAAGATCTCCTCCGGCGTCTTGCCCAGCATCTCTTCGCGCGGCATGCCGTAATACTCTTCGCCGGCGCGGTTGAGCAGGACGTAGCGGGAATCCTTCGCGTCCTTGGCAAATACGGCGATCGGAATGTTCTCGATGATGCTGTCGAGGAACTCGCGCGCCCGCACCAGGTCCTGCTCGGCGCGCTTGTGGGTCTGCTCGAGCTCCTCGATCATCAGCTTGATCGCGCGGTCGGTACGGCGGCGATCGCAATCGCTCTCCTCATAGGCCGCGCTGACCAGCTCGCCGAGCCTGGTCACATCGACCTGCCCGGTTTCGTCGGTCGCCTGGCGAATCTGTCTTGCCAGCAGGCGATGCATGGTCACGCGGCCACCTCCGCGATCATGGTCACGGTCATGGTCTGGTTGTGCAGCTCGCAGCGGCCAGTCGCCGCGGGGGGAGCGATCTCGCCATAGGAGTAGAAGCCGATACGGACAACGTCGTCGCCGAGCTCGGCGGCAACCGCATCGAGCTCATCCTGCGTGCGCTGGCCCATCACCCTGCGGCGACCGGTGCAGCTCACCAGGATCGCGAGCTTGTCGCCCTCGATCCCATCGGCGAGCGCACTGCGCGCCTGCCGGCCTGCTTCGCCGGCGCCTGCGGCAAGACTGTCGAAATTGGCGCGCATCAGCTGTGCGGTGCATCCTTCCGGAATGTCCGCCGCAAAGGTCAGCGTGCGGGTGTTGCGATCCACCGCAAAGACGGAGCGCACGATCTGACGATCCGGTTCGGCCTCGTCGTGAATGCGCAAGGGAAATGCGAGGCCAGAACCCGGCATCGCCGCGGCCTCCTCTTCGCCGAGATAGCGTGTGTAGAGGTTCAGCGGCGGCTCGCCGTCGAGCTCCATGACCATGGAGCCCTCCGACTTCGTCACCTTGCGCCGTGGGCCGAAGACATCCCACCCGCCGGCACACCCATGGGCAATACGGACGGCGGAGCCGTAGAGGCCGATCAGAACCACGCGGTTCGCGGACGGTTCAGCGTCGCCACCAACCAGGGTCTGTTCGAAGCGGTCGTCGTCACCGGCAAGACCGCCCGTCACCGGCACATCCGGCCCGAGGACCTCCGTGATCCCCGCCACGAGCTCGCTGCCGTTCACGCTCAGCCCGTCCGATAGAATGAAAATGCCCGCGAGATCCGGCGCCGCGATCCGGCGCGCAAGATCGACGCCGCAGCTCCGGGACGCATCACGCGATGCGATGGCCTGGCTTGCCAGCCGAACCTTCGTACGCTCGAAACGCAACGCGACGGCAACGACCTCGTCGTCACTGATGTCATCGCCGTGAATCTGGCCGCTGGTGCTGCCGCCGACGATATGGCTTTCGGGATAGAGCCGACGCAGCTCATGGTAACGCTCGCCGCTCGCCAGTTTCTCGCGGCCGCCGAAATAGAGCACGAGCTGGGCGGGCTCGCGCAGAGCGTTCGCTCCGCGCCAGCCATGGGCAGCATTCCAGTGGAGATATTGAATGTGCATCCCACGCGCTCTCTGCGGTTCTTGAACCACAGATTGTGGCGCGGCGCATTGCCTCGCCGTTAATCAGGAGCCTGCTTTGCGACCATTGGTTACTCCGGCATGAAAGCGGTGACGAATTCGCGATCAATTCCCCGTAGCCCCCCGGAGAAATGCCGCGCGTGTGCACGTACCTCCGTAATCTACCGGAGGCGCGCAGTCTCGCCGGCGCGCAGCAGCTGCGTGGAATTATCCTGCATTTTTGGAACCCGCGCGGCCTCGGCAGCAATGCGGATGGCCGCGATGTTGCCCGCATAGTCGACGCTGCTCTTGCCGCGAAACACCGCGGAACCGGCCACGAGCGTATCGGCACCAGCGGCCGCGACGGCAGCAGCATTGTCGCGCGTAACGCCGCCATCGACCTCGAGCCGGATCGACCGGTCGCCGATCATGCGGCGAATGCGCCCGATCTTTTCGAGCTGCGATTCGAGGAAGGACTGGCCGCCGAAGCCCGGATTGACCGTCATCACCAGCACGAGATCGAGACGGTCGAGCACATATTCAATCGCGCTCTCCGGCGTCGCCGGGCACAGGCTGACACCGGCCTTCTTGCCGAGCGCGCGGATCGCCTGGAGCGAGCGGTCGAGATGCGCGCCAGCTTCGACATGCACCGTGATGACGTCGGCGCCGGCTTTCGCGAACGCCTCAAGGTAAGGATCGGCCGGTGCGATCATGAGATGCACGTCGAAGACTTTCTTCGTCGCCGGCCGGATTGCCCTGATGATATCGGCGCCGAAGCTGATGTTCGGGACGAAATGTCCGTCCATGACGTCGCAATGGATCCAGTCGGCGCCGGCAGTGTCGATGGCCGCGATCTCCTCGCCGAGGCGCGCGAAGTCGGCGGCAAGAATTGATGGAGCGATGATGATCTCTCTGGTCATGGCTTGGTGCTCCGCACATCGGCTCCGCCGCTGAAGACGCGGCTTGCGAGAATATCCGCCGGATCGATGGTTTCGAGGTCGGCGACATCGAGCATGCGGTCGAGGTCGGACACCAGGCGATCGGCCTGCCGCAAGCGGATGCGATCCACCGCGTTGCGGATCGAGCGGGCGTTGGAGAAGAACGGCTGGGTCCGGCGCAACTCAATGTACCTCTCGAAGGCTTGGCGCGCGGCTACCGAGAAGCGGTAACCCCGCTCCTTCAGCATCAGCTCGGCGATGACGAGCAGCTCAGATTCCGCATAGTCGGGAAAATCGATGTGGTGGGCGATGCGCGAGCGGAAGCCGGGATTGGAGGCAAAGAAGCTCGTCATCCGCTCGCCATAGCCGGCGAGGATCACGACGAGGTCTTCGCGCTGGTTCTCCATCACCTGGAGCAGGATCTCGATCGCCTCCTGGCCGTAGTCGCGCTCGTTATCTGGACGATGCAGATAATAGGCCTCGTCGATGAAGAGAACGCCGCCCATCGCCTTCTTCAGTATCTCTTTGGTCTTCGGCGCGGTGTGGCCGATATATTGGCCGACGAGATCGTCGCGCGTCACCGAGATCACCTGCCCGCGCCGCACGAAGCCGAGGCCGTGCAGGATTTTTGCCATGCGCAGCGCCACGGTGGTCTTGCCGGTGCCGGGATTTCCGGTGAACGACATGTGCAGCGTCGGCGGCGACGATGCGAGTCCCGCACGCTGCCGGATGCGCTCGATCAGCAGCAGCGACGCAATCTGACGCACGCGGCTCTTCACCGGCTTGAGCCCGGTCAGCTCCTGCTCGAGCTGTTGCAACGTATTGGTGATCCCGGCTGCCTCGGCCTCCTTGCGGAGATCGAAATGGGCCTCGCTATGTTCGGTCGTTGCGGCGTGGGGGACATCGAGCATGGCTACCCTCGAAGAAAAGAGCTTCGCCGCGGAGGGAGCGGCGAAGCAGTGGTCCGCCAAGGAAACGGAGCAGGGAGTGCTCCGCGCGGAGGAGAACGGTCATTGAGAGGCGTGCGCGGCCGGCTTTCGAACCGTGGTGTAGCGGATCGCGCGTCCGCCCACCTCCTGCCGCACCAGTTCGAACTCAGCCTCCTGCGGCGGCCGGTTGACCAGGAACGAGATCCGCACCGATTCCCAGCCATGGCTGGAGTCGAAGCCGCTGACGCGAATGTAGCGATCGCCATACACCCTGCGGCACTCCGCGAGCTCCATCATCACGCCGGCGGCGTCCTGAAGGTCGAACATCGGCAGGCCCCACATCTCCCAATAGGTATTGCGGGGATGCGGATCATCGGTGAATTCGATGTTCACGGCCCAGCCGTTGGCGAGGCAGTATTGCACCTGCTTGGTGATCTGGTCGTCGGTGAGATCCGGCAGGAACGAGAAGCAGCCTTGGGTCAGTTTCATGTCGCATCTCCCTAGACGGTTTCGAGCGCGGTCGGCACGAAATCCGGCGTGTCCGTGGATTGATAGTTGAAAGTCACGTCCTTCCAGACCTCGAGCGCCGCCTTCAGCGGTGTGCAGGTCTGCGCGGCCTTGGCCAGGATCTCCGGACCTTCATGGACGTAGTCGCGGCCCTCGTTGCGGGCGAGGATCATCGCTTCCAGCGCCACGCGGTTGGCGATTGCGCCGGCTGCAATGCCCATGGGATGGCCGATGGTGCCGCCGCCGAATTGCAGCACGACATCCTCGCCGAGCAGATCGAGCAGCTGGTGCATCTGGCCGGCATGGATGCCGCCGGAGGCGACCGGCATCATCTTGTTCAGGCTCGCCCAGGACTGGTCGAAGAACAGCCCATGCTCGAGCCGGGTCGGATTGAAGTCCTCGCGGCAGACGTCGTAATAGCCGCGCGTCGTGTTCGGATCGCCTTCGAGCTTGCCGACCACCGTGCCGGCATGGATGTGGTCGACGCCGGCGAGCCGCATCCATTTGGCGATGACGCGGAACGACACGCCATGGCTCTTCTGCCGCGTATAGGTCGAGTGACCGGCGCGGTGCAGATGCAGGATCGTGTCGTTGCGGCGCGCCCATTTGGCCATGGACTGGATCGCGGTGTAGCCGATCACGAGGTCGATCATCACGATGCACGACCCGAGCTCTTTCGCGAACTCTGCGCGCTCGTACATGTCCTCCATCGTTCCTGCGGTGATGTTCAGGTAGGTGCCCTTGACCTCGCCGGAAGCCGCCTGCGCGCGGTTCACCGCCTCCATGCAATAGAGAAAGCGGTCGCGCCAGTGCATGAAGGGCTGCGAGTTGATGTTCTCGTCGTCCTTGGTGAAATCGAGCCCACCCTTCAGCGCCTCGTAGACCACGCGGCCGTAGTTGCGCCCCGAAAGCCCGAGCTTCGGCTTGACGGTTGCGCCCAGCAGCGGCCGGCCGAACTTGTCGAGCCGTTCGCGCTCGACCACGATGCCGGTCGCAGGCCCCTGGAACGTCTTCACATAGGCGACCGGGAAGCGCATGTCTTCCAGACGCAGTGCCTTCAGCGGCTTGAAGCCGAACACGTTGCCGATGATCGAGGCCGAGAGGTTGGCGATCGAGCCTGGCTCGAACAGGTCGAGGTCATAGGCGATGTAGGCGAAATACGAGCCCGGGGTGCCCGGCACCGGATCGACGCGGTAGCACTTTGCGCGATATTTTTCCGCAGCGGTCAGGCGATCGGTCCACACCACGGTCCAAGTCGCGGTCGAGGATTCACCGGCAACCGCGGCCGACGCCTCGATCGGGTCGACACCCTCCTGCGGAGTCACACGGAACAGTGCGATGACATCGGTGTCCTTCGGCGTGTATTCGGGCTCCCAATAACCCATGCGCGCGTATTCCATCGTGCCCGACCGATAGCGCTCTTTGCCGCGGACAGTTCCTGCATGTGCATTCATGGCTCTCTCCTGCTCTTCTCTCTCTGAATGATTAGGCCGCGACGGGCTCGCGGGCACCGATGCGTGGATCGAGTTCGCCGGCGCGGTACCGCCGCGCCATCTCGCTCAAGGGAATGACCTTGATCCTGCTGGCATGACCCGCGGTGCCGAACTGCTCGAAACGATCGCGGCACAGCTCGCGCATCGCATCCATTGCGGGCTTGAGGAACTTGCGGGGATCGAACTCGGAGCGCGTTTGGGCGGCCACTTTTCGGAACACCGCAGTCATCGCCAGGCGGCAGTCGGTGTCGATATTGACCTTGCGCACGCCGCTTTTGATGCCGCGGACGATCTCCTCGACCGGCACGCCCCAGGTCTGCGGCATCTCGCCGCCGAACTGGTTGAACATGTCCTGGAGCGGCTGCGGCACCGAGGACGAGCCGTGCATCACGAGATGCGTATTCGGCAAGCGGCGGTGGATCTCCTCGACCACCCGCATCGCCAGGATGTCGCCATCAGGCTTGCGGCTGAACTTGTAGGCGCCGTGGGATGTGCCCATCGCGATCGCCAGCGCATCGACTTTGGTGGCACGGACGAAATCGACGGCCTGATCGGGGTCGGTCAGCAACTGATCGTGGCTGACCTTGCCCTCGACGCCGTGACCATCCTCCTGCTCGCCGCCGCCATGCTCGAGCGAACCGAGCACACCGAGTTCGCCTTCGACGGAGGCGCCGACCCAATGAGCGAGATCGACGACGCGGCGGGTGATCGCGACGTTGTAGTCGTAGTCGGCGGCCGTCTTGGCGTCGGCCTTCAGCGAGCCGTCCATCATGACAGAAGTGAAGCCGTGCGCGATGGCAGAGGCGCAGGTCGCCTCGTCATTGCCGTGGTCCTGGTGCATGCAGAGCGGGATATCCGGATAGGTCCGCTCCAGCGCGTCGATCATGTGGGAGAGCATGATGTCGCCGGCATAGCTGCGTGCACCGCACGAGGCCTGGATGATCACGGGCGCATCGACCTCGGCCGCCGCCTGCATGATCGCAATGCCCTGCTCCATGTTGTTGATGTTGAACGCCGGCACCGCATAGCCGTGACTGGCGGCATGATCGAGCAATTGGCGAAGGGTGATACGGGCCACGGGACGTCCTCCTTATTGGCTCTTGCGGGTGATCGCCCGGCGGGCGGCTTCGGCAATGCTTTGCGGCGTGATGCCGAATTCGCGGTAGAGCACCGGCGCGGGCGCCGAGGCGCCGAAGCCACGCATGCCGACGAACTCGCCGTCAGCGCCGATCCAGCGATGCCAATCGCCAACGACCGCCGCCTCGATGCCGACGCGCGGCGCAGTGCCGAGCACAGCGGCGCGGTAGTCCTCCGGCTGCTCCTCGAACAGCGCGAAGCAAGGCGCCGAGACCACGGCCGCGCGGATATGTTCGGTCGCAAGCAGGCGCGCGGCCTCCAGCGCGATCGAGACTTCCGAGCCGGTCGCTATCAAGGTCACATCGCGGCCGCCGTCAGGCGAGACGATGAGATAGGCACCGCGCGCGACACGGCTTTGGCCGCGCGCATCGCTGCGAAACGTCGGCAAGGCTTGCCGCGACAGGCACAGCACGGACGGGCGATGCTCCGCCGCAAGTGCGCAATCCCAAGCTTCCAGCGTCTCCACCGCGTCGGCGGGACGGAACACCAGAAGATTCGGAATGACCCGCAGCGCCGCAAGATGCTCGACCGGCTGATGCGTCGGCCCATCCTCTCCGAGACCGATCGAGTCGTGCGTCATCACATGGATGACGCGGAGCCGCATCAGGGCCGCAAGGCGGATCGCGGGGCGACTGTAGTCGGAGAACGCCAGGAACGTGCCGCCATAGGGAATGAAGCCGCCATGCAGTGCGAGGCCGTTCATCGCGGCAGCCATGCCGTGCTCGCGGATGCCGTAATGGATGTAATCGCCAGCGAACGCGTCACGCTTGACCGGAGTCTGCGCCTTGGCGTGTGTCAGGTTCGAATGGGTCAGGTCCGCGGAGCCGCCGACCAGGCCTGGGATCGTCGCGGCGATGCCGTCGAGCACCTGTTGCGAGGCCTGCCGCGTCGCGAGTTTTGGACGCTCGCTGGCAAAGCGTTCGCGCAGTTTCGCCGCGGCCAGTGCATAGGTGGCGGGAAGAGCGACGACCTTGCCTTCGATGAACAGATCGCGCTGCTCGGGCGTCGCGCTTTCGTAGCGATCGAGCCAGGCGAGACGATCAACCTGCCCGCGTTGTCCGATCATGCGCCACGCCTTCGCGATCGTGACAGGCACCACGAAGGGCTGATAATCCCAGCCGAGCGTCCGCCGTGCCGCCGCGGTCTGCTCGGTGCCGAGCGGCGCGCCATGCGCCTTCTCGGTGCCCTGCCGATCGGGCGCGCCGTAGCCGATGATGGTACGGCAGGCGATCAGCGAAGGCTTTGCAGTCTCGCGCTCCTCGGCGATCGCCTGCGCAACGGCTTCGGGATCGTGGCCATCGACCTGGCGCACCGACCAGCCGGAGGCCGCGAAGCGCGCGAGCTGGTCGTCCGAGGTCGCAAGCGAGGTCGGTCCGTCGATGGAGATGCCGTTGTCGTCGAACAGCACGATCAGCCGCCCGAGCCCAAGATGGCCGGCAAGCGAGATCGCCTCCTGGCTGATGCCTTCCATCAGGCAGCCGTCGCCGGAAATGACATAGGTGAAGTGATCGACCAGGCCATCGCCATGCCGCGCATTGGCCATGCGCTCGGCGAGCGCCATGCCCACGGCCGTCGCAATCCCCTGCCCCAGCGGCCCAGTCGTGGTCTCAACGCCCGGCGTGTGTCCATATTCGGGATGACCCGGCGTCTTCGAGCCCCACTGCCGGAACGCTTTGATGTCGTCGAGGCTGACATCGCCGCCGGTGAGATGCAGCAGCGCATAAAGCAGCATCGAGCCGTGGCCCGCGGAAAGCACGAAGCGATCGCGGTCCGGCCAGTTCGGGTGTGCCGAGTCGAATTTCAGGAAGCGCGAGAACAGCACGGTCGCGACATCGGCCATGCCCATGGGCAGCCCGGGATGGCCGGACTGCGATATCTCGATGGCATCGACCGCGAGGAAGCGGACGGCGTTGGCGAGGTCGTTGTGCGCGACCGCGGTGAGGTCGGCCTCGGCGTGGACGGAGATGTTCATCGGATCCTCCCTCTTCACTTCAGGTTTCGCTTGCGCTCGATCAGTTGCATGATCAGCGGCGTCAGGATGAGCTGCATCGCCAGATCAAGTTTCGCGCCGGGACACACAATGGAGTTCGCGCGCGACATCCAGCTGTGCGGCAGCATCGAGAGCAGATAGGGGAAGTCGATGCCGCGCGGATTCTTGAAGCGGATCACGACCATCGATTCGTCTGGCGTCGGGATCCAGCGCGCGATGAATGGATTGGAGGTGTCCACCGTCGGCACGCGCTGGAAGTTGATGTCGGTATCGGTGAATTGCGGGCAGATGTAGTGGATGTAGTCCGGCATCCGCCGCAAAATGGTGTCGGTGACGGCCTCGGTCGAATAGCCGCGCGCGCTGCGGTCGCGGTGCAGCTTCTGGATCCATTCGAGATTGATCACCGGCACGACGCCGATCTTGAGGTCGGCGTAGCGCGCGACGTTGACCTTGTCGGTAACAACAGCGCCGTGCAGACCCTCGTAGAACAGCAGGTCCGAGTTCTCCGGCAGCCGTTCCCATTCAGTGAAGGTGCCAGGCGCGGCGCCGTGCAGCGCGGCTTCCTCGGCGTCGTGGACATAGTGCCGCGTCGTGGCTGTGCCAGTCTCGCCATAATCGCGAAAGGCCCGCTCCAGCTCCTCGAACAGATTGGTCTCGGGACTGAAATGGCTGAAATGCTTGTTGCCGCGTTCGGCTTCCTTAGCCATCTGCATGCGCATCTCGACACGGTCATAGCGATGGAAGGCGTCGCCCTCGATGTAGACGGCATTGACCTTCTCGCGAAAGAAGATCTGCTCGAACGTCTTCTTGACCGAGGTGGTGCCGGCGCCGGAGGAGCCGGTAATGGAGATGATTGGATGCTTCCTGGACATGGGATACCTCGCTCACAGCCGGAAGAAGCCACGCCGCGCGAACAGCGGCGCGGAGACGCTTGCCACCAGCAGCGGATCGCAATGCAGCTCTTCGACGCGCCGCACCTCGTTGCTCGAGCCCATGATCAGCGGCACGCGCTGGTGCAGGCTTTGCGCCGAGAGGTCGAGGATGCGCTCGCGTCCGGTCGAAGCCGAGCCGCCAGCCTGCTCGATAATCATGGCCATCGGGTGCGCTTCGTAGGTGAGCCGCAGCCGGCCGTCGCCATAGCCTGGGCGCGCGTCGGAGGGATAGAGGAACACGCCGCCGCGGGTGAGGATGCGATAGGCCTCCGCGACCAGCGAGCCGATCCAGCGCATGTTGAAATCATGGTTGGCAGGCCCGTCGACGCCGGTAAGACACTCGTCGATGAAAGCGCGCACCGGCGGATCCCAATGCCGGCGGTTCGAGGCATTGATCGCGAACTCGTCGCAGGCCTCCGAGATCTGCACCGCGCTGCGTGCGAGACGGAAGCAGCCGGCCTTGCGGTCGAGCGTGAAGATGTCGACGCCGTCGCCTAACGTTAGCACCAGCGAGGTCTGCGGACCGTAGGTGACAAAGCCCGCAGCGAGCTGCGCCGAGCCGCGCTGATGGAAGGCGAGTGCGAGGTCGTCCGGCGCGGGCAGGATCGAGAAGATCGTGCCGACGGTCATGTTGATGTCGATGTTGGAGGAGCCGTCGAGCGGATCGATCGCAACGCAGATGTTTGCTTCGCGGTCGCCGATCTGCGGCTCGCGCATCTCCTCCGACGCCAGTGCCGCGATCGGAAGCTTGCTGAGGCAACGGCGCAGGATGGCGTCGGCCTGGACGTCGAGGTCGCGCTGGACATCGCCGTCGCTGTTGCGGCCGGTGGTCAGGCCGGAGGCGTCCGCGAGATCGCCTGTCGCGATGAGGTCGGCGATCTCGATCGCGGCCACCGCAATGGCATCGACGGCCGCCGCAACTGCCAGCGCATGCGGCGCCGTCTCGGAATACCGTTGAAGGTGGTCGTCCAGCCTGAGTTGCCCGGTCATCTGCGTCCATCCCCTTGCGGGCGCCGCATCCAGTTCCCTCCCCGGCGGAGGTCGGTGCGGTCGGTCCCGGCATGAGGAGATTGACAGGGGCAGCTTAATAAGGAAAATTTCTATTCATAATGAGTGCCAAAGAATTTTCTTATAATGGCCCTGGCCATGCAGCGACCCAGCTCCGGCATCTGACGATCCGGCAGCTTCGCTCGCTTGCGGCGCTTTCGGCCAAAGGCAGCGTGACGGCGGCTTCAACGCAACTCGGGCTGACGCAGCCAGCCGTGACCCAGCAGCTGCGCCAACTTCAGGACCTTGCCGGCCTGCCGCTGGTGCAGCGGACCGGTGACGGCATGCTGCTGACGGAGGCCGGCAAGGAGGTTCTGGCGCTCGCCGAGCGGGTCGAAGCCGCGATCATGGACTGCCAGGGCGCGCTCGACCTGCTTGCGGGACGGACCGGCGGCACTGTGCATCTCGGCGCGGTATCGACCGCGAAATATTTCGTGCCGCACGCGATCGCGGCGTTCTCCAAGCGCTATCCCAAGATCGAGATCAAGCTGACCATCGGCAATCGCGAGGAGATCCGCGAGGCCATGCACGGCTACGACCTCGATTGCGCGGTGATGGGCCGGCCACCGGCCGACGTCAGCGTCGACGTCCGTCAGCTCGGGCGCAATCCGCATATCATCGTCGCGCGCAAGGGGCACTGGCTGGAGAAGGATTCAGGCCTCAGCCTGACCGATCTGGTGCACGAGACCTTCCTCACCCGCGAGCCGGGATCGGGCACGCGCACGCTGATGGAAGGGATGTTCCAGAGGTCGGACCTCGAGCCGGTCATCGGCATGGAGATGAGCAGCAACGAGACCATCAAGCAGGCGGTCATCGCCGGGCTCGGCATCGCCTTCATCTCGGCCCACACCGTGGCGCATGAGCTCGCGGAAGGCCGGCTCGTCGTGCTCGACGTCGCGGGCCTGCCGATCGTCCGGCAATGGTACGTGATCCGCCGCAGCGACAAGGTGCTGCTGCCGCCGGCGCAGGCGATGTTCGATTTCCTCGGCTCCGAAGGATCGAACTATTTGCCCGACGTGCCCGAGTTCGGCGAGCGCTAGCTCGCCGACGCTCACCCCATCAGCTTCATCGCAATCGTCGCCGACAGGATGACGATGATCTGAAGCAAGCGCTCTGTCGTGAAGATGCGGTTGAAGGTGGTCATCGCTCGCCCCCGGGCCGTCAAGGTGATCTGAGCGAGTTGCTATCACACGCTTGCGGCGGAGCAACTCCGTAGTCGCCACGGGTTCTGCCCAGCCAGAACCCTCGATCTCCGGAACTCGAATTGTTTCGAACGATTCAAATCTCGTTTCCAGGAATTGCTCGGCGTCGGCCGTGTTCATCCACGTAGTGACTTCGCGTGCACGGACGCGTCTTGCCCCGCGTCCGGCCGCATCCTTGGGGAATTCGGGCGAGTTTTGAAAAATAAGGGAGGGCGCGATGAACTGCATCGCAGCCAACGGAGAGCTATTGTCTTCCGCAGGCCATATTTCCAATCGCAAGGCTCCAGGGATCGCAGGCGCTTTGCTCACGGCACTGATGACCTCGGCTGCATTCCTCGTCAGCCCGCAAGCCCTGGCGCAATCCTCGCAGGGACAAAGCGCGACGCTTCCCCCGGTCACCGTCACCGCACCGGAGGCGCAGCGTCGCTCCAACCCCTCCTCCGCCGCACGCCGGTCGAGCGGCATACGGACCCGCCGGACGCAGACCGCACGCAGGCCGGAGACGCCGGCCGCACCACAACCGTTCGCGCCATCGCAGGATGCGCGGACCGGGACGGTCGGCTACTTTGCCAACAGCACCTCGGTTGCCACCAAATCCAACACGGCAATCGTCAACATCCCGCAATCGCTGGCCGTCATCACCCGCGAGCAGATTCGCGACCAGAACTACCAGGGCCTGACCGACGTGACCCGCTACGTCCCGAGCGTCGCCGTCCACCAGGGTGAAGGCAATCGCGACGAGCTCGTCATTCGCGGCGTCGATTCCAGCGCGAACTTCTTCGTCAACGGCTTTCGTGACGACGTGCAGTATTTCCGCGACATGTACAACGCCCAGAGCATCGAAGTGCTGAAGGGCCCGAGCGCGCTGACCTTCGGTCGCGGCGCCGGCGGCGGCGTGCTCAACCGTACTCTCAAGGAGGCCGACGGCACCCGCATCTACGAGGCGAGCGCACAGACGGGATCGTGGGGCGACCGCCGCGTCACGCTCGATGCAGGACAGGCCATCAACGAGAACGCGGCGGCGCGGCTCAACGTGTTCTACGAGGGCAGCGATGCGTTCCGCGATTTCAACCATCTCGAGCGCTACGGCATCAATCCGACCGTCACGCTGAAGCCTGATGATTTCACCAAGATCAAGCTCTCTTACGAATATTACCACGACGGCCGCACCGCCGATCGCGGCAATCCCTCGCAGAGCCTACCCGGCGGCGTCACCCGGTTCAATCCGACGACACCGTTTGCGCCGAACGGAAATCTTCAGACGCTCTTCGGCAGCCCGAGCCTCAACACGGCGCAGGCGACGGTGCAGACCGGCATGGCGATCATCGAGCACGATTTCCAGAACGGGCTGTCGGTGCGCAACGGCACGATCGCGGCCGACTACCAGAAATTCTACCAGAACGTCTATCCGACCGGCGGGCCGCTCGCCGGCGCCGTCAATGCGGCCGACACAGCGGTCAATCTCGGCGCCTACCAGCACACCACCAACCGCGACAACGTCTTCAACCAGACCGACTTCACCTACAAGGGCTGGACCGGCCCGATCGCACACACCGTCGGCTTCGGCACCGAGTTCGGCCGCCAGACCGGCGTCGACATCCGCAACACTGGCATCTTCCCGAACGGCACCAACACCATCGTCCAGAATCCGTTCGCGCCGACCTATTTCGGGCCGGTTACCTTCGTCCACCACTTCACCGGGACCAACACCGACGGCGTCACGGCGCCGGATTCCAACAGCAAATATGCGTTGAATGTCGAGTCCGGTTACTTGCGCGACACCATCGAGTTCTCGCGCGCGCTCCAGCTCATCGTGGGCACCCGGTTCGACCGCTTCGAGATGTCGGCACTCGACATGAACACCAACCTCAACCGCAACCGCACCGACAATCTGGTGTCGCCGCAGGCGGCCTTGATCGTCAAGCCGATGGAGACCATGTCGGTCTACACCGCCTACAGCATCTCCTATCTGCCCGCCTCCGGCGACCAGTTCTCCTCGCTCAACGACGGCACGCTGATTTTGCAGCCGCAGAAATTCGAGAATACCGAGGTCGGGATGAAGTGGAACATCAATCCGAAGCTGCTGTTCTCGACCGCGATCTACAATCTCAACCGCACCAACCAGCCGATCGCCGACGGCAACAATCCCGGTTTCTTCCTGCCCTCCGGCAGCACGCTGACGCGCGGCTTCGAGGCGAGCCTTGTCGGTTACGTCACCGACCAATGGCAATCCTCGCTCGGCTATGCCTATACCGACGCGAAGATCACCAGCGCGACGTCGGCAACCGTCGTGCCGGGCAATCGCGTGCAGCTCGTGCCGTACAATCAGTTCGCCTGGTGGAACAAGTACCAGTTCACGCCGATGTGGGCGGCCGCGCTCGGTATCATCTATTTCGGCGACTCCTTTGCATCGTCGGACGACACCGTGAGGCTGCCGAGCTTCGTGCGCTTCGATGCCGGTGTCTACGCCACCATCGATGCCAATTGGCGCGCGCAGCTCACGGTCGAGAACATCTTCAATCGCGGCTACTGGGCCTCCGCCGACGGCAACAACAACATCTCGCCGGGCCAGGGACGCACCGTCAGGGTCCAGGCGAGCTACCGGTTCTGACACTCGATCCACCATGCAAGGCTGCGCGCGGCGCCCTTCTCGAATCCGATGGACGGCACGCCCGCGGCCACGCTGCGGAGACGGCCGATTTCAGCGGCAATGACCGGCTCGGCGTCAACGCCTGACGCGGTGATGGCGCCGAACCGGACCAGATGCCGCCCGCTCAGGCGATCGGCGAAATGCGCGATCACGCTGCGCAGGCTTCGCATCTCGCCGCTGCCGAGATTGACGATGCCGGTCAATTTGCTGTCGAGCACGGCGGCAACCATCTGCGCGAGGTCATCGACATAGACGAAGTCGCGCAGTTGCGCGCCGTGCGAGCAGTCGAAGATTTGTCCGGCACTGAGGCTTCGGATCAGCGACGGGATCAGGCGCGCCTCCGGCTCGTGCGGACCGAACGGGACGAATACGCGGCCCCAGGCGGCGCCGGCCGCGACGTAGGCCTCGGATGCCCTGAGCTTGGCTTGTCCGTACAACGTGGTCGGACGACATACGGTGAACTCGTCGCAGAGACCGGCTTGCGGGCCGTATTCGAGACAGCTTCCGATCCCGAGGATCCGGCGCGTGCCGCAGGCCCTGGCGCGCGCGAGCAGGTCGATGCTCGCCTCCGCCCAGAGCCGGTTGACGGGATCCTCGCGATAGCGGCCCGGCCGCGCTTCCCAGGCAAGATGCACGAGATGGGTCGGTCGCGATGCGGACAGCGCGTGCGCGCGACCGGCTTCAGTGAGGAGATCCGCCTGGTGCCAGGTGACGCCGGCCGTCGCCGGCTGCGACGCCCGCGCGACGCCATGCACCTCGAAGCCGCGATCGATCAGTGCGGGCACCAGCGCACGGCCGACGAATCCGGACGCGCCTGTGACCAGCACCCGCTTCATGCGAGATACGGCAGCGCGCGATCGCGCGCAGACAGGATCGGATCGGGAAGCGGCCAGGCGATCGCCAGTGACGGATCGTCCCAGCGAATGCCGGCCGCGCCCTGCGCATCGTAGGACACGTCGATCTGGTACATGAGCTCCGTCCCATCGACGAGCGTCTGGAAGCCATGCGCACAACCGGCGGGGATGAACACGGCATTGCGGCGATCGGCGGCTAGCTCGACCGCGCACCATTGCCCATAGGTCGGCAGCGATCGGCGCAGGTCGACGATCACATCGAAAGCGCGGCCGGCAACGCAGCGCACCAGCTTGGCTTCTGGCTGCCCCGCCTGATAGTGCAAGCCGCGCAAGGTACCGGCGCGGTCGTTGTGGGACACGCTGTGCTGCGCGAAATGCGTCGGCAATCCGCGCGTTGCGAAGGCATCAGCGTCAAACAGCCGCGCGAAGAATCCGCGCGTATCGGTCTCCGGCTCAATCCCGATTTCCAGGACGCCCGGCAACGCCAATGGCGTGAACTTCATGTCAGGCGCTCCCTCCCAAACACCCCCAGTGAATTCGTTTTTTGTTTGCATCGCGCACAGCGATGTCGGAACTTCTGTGGTTCCGGAGGACTCTCTAACAGCCGACGCAGAGCGGCACAACAAGGCGCATCCCATGGCCAGGCACCGATGCCGCTTCTGCGCGCGGGAGCTCGACGAGACTTTCGTCGACCTCGGCGTGTCGCCTTTGGCGAACTCCTTCGTACCGCCAGATAGCGCAGCCGCCGCCGAGCCGACCTATCCGTTGCATGCCTATGCGTGCTGTGCCTGCGGCTTGGTCCAGCTCCCGCAATTCGAGCCTGCGGCCAACATCTTCGATCAGTACCTCTATTACTCCTCCTATTCCGAGAGCTGGCTGCGGCACGCCGAGGCCTACGCCGCGGAGATGATCGTGCGCGCGAAGCTCGCAGCCGCGTCCGAGGTGATCGAGATCGCCAGCAATGACGGCTATCTCCTGCAGTACTTTCGGCGCGCCGGCATCCGCGCGCTCGGTGTCGAGCCCGCAAGCGGCCCTGCGGCGGCCGCGATCGCGAAGGGCATCCCGACCAGGACCTGCTATTTCGGCCGCGACACCGCCAACGCACTCCGCGCCGAAGGCCACAGGCCCGACCTGGTCGTCGCCAACAACGTGCTGCCGCACGTACCTGATATCAACGACTTCGTTGCGGGCCTGCGCATCCTCCTGCCCGAGACCGGGCGCGTGACGCTGGAGCTTTCGCATCTCCTGCATCTGGTCGAAGGGATCCAGTTCGACACGATCTATCACGAGCATCTGTCGTACTTCTCGCTCGCGACGCTGGAGGCGGTGTTTCGTGCGCATGACCTGCGTGTCTTCGATACGGAGGAACTGCCGACGCATGGTGGCTCGCTGCGTCTGCACGTCTGCATCGAAGCCTCGCCTCACGAGCCCTCGCCCGCGCTCGAGAGGTTGCGCCGGCGCGAAGCGGCAGCGAGCCTCGACCAGCCTGTGACCTGGCGGGATTTTCGGGAGAAGGTCTGGGCGAAGCGAGAGATGATCCGCGACTTCCTCGTCACCGCGCAGCGCACAGGCAAGACGGTGCTGGCCTATGGCGCGCCCGCGAAAGGCAATACGCTGCTCAATTATTGCGGCATCACGCGCGAATTGATTCCGTTCACGGTGGATCGCAATCCGCACAAGCAGGGCCTGCTGCTGCCGGGAACGCATCTGCCGGTCCGCGATCCCCGCACGCTCGTCGCGGCCAGGCCCGATTACGTTTTCATCCTGCCGTGGAATCTGAAGGACGAGATCATCGCGCAGCTGGCGGAGGTTCGCGCCTGGGGCGGACAGTTCGTGGTGCCCGCGCCTATTCTTTCGATCGTATCCTGAGCGATGGTTAACGATCAGGCCGCAAGCGGAGCGGCGTAATCCATGCGCGCAGCAAAATAGGCTTCCAGCTCCGACAACGCCCGCCCTTCCCATTCCCTCGCCTGCTCCAGCAGCGACCAGCTCTGGCCCGGGCGGAATGCAGCGGTCTGGCGATAAAGCGATGCGATGCCGCGATAGCGGCGCACGTTCTCCAAGATGGCGTGACCGTTCATGTCCGAAAACTCCCTCGTCATTCCCGGGGGAGAAATTGCGGCCAAATCTTTTTCGAAAAGTTAGCGGCGCGGACGAAGCGCACGGATGGTTGCCAGACTGTTGCGCGCACGCAACGCGGCTGCTCACGCATCGCGCATTTATTGCGAATTCGTTGCCGTGCCGTCGCCCCGGGATTTCAACCCGCCGCGACTGATGATGATCATCGTCTCGCGGCAGAGATCGGCAAGACCGATCAGCAGCACGGCGAGAAGGCAGAACAGGTTGATGGAATCCGCATTCGCGCTGGAGAGCGGCGTGAACTGGAAGAATGGCGGTATGAACGCCCACCACACCAGCGGAATGGTGAGCAGCGCGGCGAATATCGCCGCCGGCGCACCCGCGACAAATCCGAGCACGAACAGGCTGGGCAGGAACACTGCGAAGTAGAGTTTGGCGCCGAGCGCGACGCAGATGCCCTGAAGCACCGCCGACACGCCGACGACGGCGAATCCGAGCAGAAACGCCTGCCACGACCATGGCCGTACCCGCGGCACGCCAAACAGCCCCGCACGCCTCATCAGCCTCCCCCTGCCGCCCGTTAACCAGGCCCGCTTGCGACCAAAGTACTACAGCGGCAGGGAAACCGCGAGATGGAAATTGCGCCGCCCAGCCGCCGCATCCGGGGCTTGGTAAACGGCCGCATCGCACAATTCCCAGCTCGCCGGCGGTCACTCGGTCGCCGCGTAGAGCAAGCCCGCGATGGGCAGGGCAAGGCCAATGGCCGACGCGAGCGGCCAGCCGCCTTGCGCAAAAGCCCAGGCGCCGACCGCGGAGCCGGCCGCACCGGCCGCGAAGAACGTCGCCATATAGAGCCCGTTGAGGCGGCTGCGATGCTCGTGGCCGAGCGCGAAGATGGCCCGGAAGCCGAGCACAACATTGCCCTGGACGCCGATATCGATGGCAATGGCGGCCACGACCAGGCAGGCAAGGTTCAGCATCGAGCCGGCCGCGCCGATATAAGTCACCAGGAATCCCGCGGCCGCGAGCAGCATCGCGACCAGCGTCGCGATCCGGCTATGGCCGCGATCGGCGAGCCGGCCCGCGATCGGAGCGGCAAACACGCCGGCGACACCGGCCAGCGCGAACAGCGCAATGCCGCTCTGGGTGAAGCCGAACACGCCGGCGAGCTGGAGCGGCGCCACGGTCCAGAACAGCGTGAAGCAGCCGAACAGGCTGGCCTGGTAGAGCGCGCGGCGGCGCAGCAGCGGCGTCGACCGGGCCAGATGCGGCATCGACAGCAGCAGCGTGCCGTAATGCATGCGCGCGACAGGCTTGCGCTTGGGCAGCAGCATCCAGAGCGCGGCGGCAAGCACGATCATCAGTGCGGCGGAAGCGAAGAACACCGCATGCCAGGACGACGCCGCGGTGACGAAGCTCGACACCGGACGCGCCAGCATGATGCCGAGCATCAGGCCGGTCGAGACGTTGCCGACGACGCGGCCGCGGATGGCTTCCGGCGCCAGATGCGCCGCGTAGGGAATGATGATCTGCACCGCGACCGAACCGAGCCCGATGAACAGCGCGGCGATCAGGAACGGCAGCGCATGGGTCGAGAACGCGGCGGCGAGCAGCGCCACGGCGCCCAGCGTGATGACGGAGCAGATCAGCGCACGGTTCTCGACGAGATCACCGAGCGGCACGATGAACAACAACCCGGTGCCGTAACCGATTTGCGTCATGGTCACGATCAGCCCCGCCGCCGCGTGCGACAGGCCGAGCGCGGCGCTGATCGGGGCGATCAGCGGCTGGGCGTAGTAGATGTTGGCGGCGACCATGCCACAGGCCGCGGCCAGCACGAAGGTCAGTCGCTGCGACACCGCATCCGGCTCGGGTGCGGTTTCGATCGTGGCATTCATCGTCATTACACCAGGTCTCCGAAGTATCGGGAACGATCGTTCCCTAATATGACAAAAATTCAGGCGAGCAGCTTCATCGCGACGCCGACGAGGCGCGTCCCGTCGAGCGGCAGGCGCGCCTTGCCGACGACGCGCATGCCTTGCGTGATGCAGATCATCAGCCGCGCGGTGTCGTCAGCCGCGACATGGTCCGGAATTGAACCGTCGGCCTGGCCTTCGCGAATGAGCCCGGCGATGAAATTCTCGTTGGTCTCGAGCTGCGCGTTGACGCGGGCGCGGACTTCCGGATCGAGCGCGGCGAGCTCGACTGCGCCGCCGACCACGATGCAGCCGCGGCGGCCCTCGATCCCCTGGGAGTGCTCGACATAGGACAGCAGCATGTAGCGGAGCCGCTCCCGGCCGTTGCTGCCGCGCGCGGCCGCGCTGCGGGTCTGCTCCCGGCGCACCGTGGCATAGCGCTCGAACGCGGCCAGGAACACGGCCTGCTTGTCGCGAAACGCCTTGTAGACGCTGCCGGTGGCCAGCCGCATGGCGGCGGTGAGGTCGCCGATCGAAGTCGCATGATAGCCGCGCTCGCAAAACACTCGCACGGCGCGGTCGAGCGCGGTATCCATGTCGAACTCCCGGGGACGACCGGGCGGACGGGCGACGGGTTGCGATATGCGGGCGGCTTTTTGCATTGCGGGATAATAGGGAATGATTGTTCCCGAATAAAGACACGTGGTTGTGATTGGGTGGGAGGATCGCCAAAAGGATATCGGCGGGAGCAGCTCTCTCGTGTCCCGGACGCGCTGCTGCGCAGAGCCGGGACCTATCATGCCGCCAGATGGGCCCCGGCTCTGCAGCGCACCGCAAGAGCGCTGCGCTGCGTCCGGGGCACGAGAGCGGAATGAGACGCGCCCACTCTCCACATCGTCATTGCGAGCGCAGCGAAGCAATCCAGAATCCCTCCGCGGAAAGACTCTGGATTGCTTCGCTGCGCTCGCAATGACGGAGTGTGAGGCAGCAGCATCGCTCTTCCGGCTCGTATTTTGAATCGCAGACATACTTTCGCGCCCTCGCGGCGCAAATCGCCCGAGCTTTGCCTGGTCACGCCACCCTCTTTAAGCCAAGAGGGCGCAGGGAAGGCCGGGTGCTGACCTCGCACCCGCGGTCCGCTGCGCGAAAAGCACACGCAGGAAAACCGCACAGCAGCATACAGGTGGTGCCAATCACTCGGCCTTCCCTGCGCGATGGTCGGACGGCTTATGCCGTGCTCTCCCGGGAGCCGAACTTTCCTTCTGGCCTCCCTCACCCCGCGAATTGACGATGCTGTCCGCCCGGTTGGGCTCGCACACACCTCCGCGAAAGCTTGACCGTAGCAACGACGGCCAGGACCACACGGTTTTGCCGTACGCACGGCCCGCCATTTCGCCGCAGTTTTCCCGACCCTGTCGACGGAGCCGGAAACTTACAAACGAGACGAACCTGACAGCGCCGCTCGTCCGCACGCGGCCACGGGCTCACAGGGACTACCCGCCCTGCCCGCACCCTCTCGCGCACGACGCTGCCGCGTCCACCGCAACCCGGCTCGCATATCGTGACGACGTACGATCGCCCCTCAAGGATGAGCCGGGGTGGGCGATACATACGATATTTCCGAATTTCGGTAAAGTAGAATATTTTTGCGGAGAGGGCTTGACCGGGCGGCGAAACAGGGCCGATGTCTCGCCCGACGGGCACCCCGCCGCCGGCGCCGAGACGCCTCGCAACATCTGTTTACATTCAGCAACATTCGGGCTGCCGAAAGGCCACGATCCCTAGGCTAGTGGTTCCCGCCTCGTCCTGCACCTCCGCTCTCGTTCCGGGGCCGGGCCAATGGATTTCAGCCGATTTGATGCCGTCACACTTGTTCGTCGTAGTCCCCGTGTCATCCGCAAAGGAGAATGAACATCCGCCGTCCAGCTTGTCGCGCGCGGTCATTTCGAGCGTCGGATCGGCTTGCTTGGCGCTGATGCTGGCCGGCTGCGCGGTCGGCCCCGACTATGCCGGCCCACCCAGACTTGACCTGCCTTCGCACTGGAGCACCAAGACCGCTTCACAACGGCAGACCGGTACCCTGGATCGCTGGTGGCTGCGCCTGCGCGATCCCCTGCTCAACCGGTTGATCGAACAGGCCGTCGAAGCGAACCCCGATGTCGCGAAGGCCAAAGCGGTCGTACGTGAGGCACGCGCAACGATCCAGCAGACCAGCGCCGGCCTGTTTCCATCCGTGAGCGGCTCGGCTTCGGTGACCGACAACAAGACCAGCTCAGGCTCCGCCTCGGCCGTCGCCGACAGCGCGCCCTACACGCTGCATCAGGGCAGCTTCGATTCGAGCTGGGAGCTCGACCTGTTCGGCGGCACGCAGCGGAACATCGAGGCGGCGGTGCGCGGGGCGCAATCGGCCGAGGAAGATCTGCGCGACAGCCTGGTCACGCTGATCGGCGACGTCGCCGCCTATTACGTGGAGGCGCGCGGCTATCAGGCCCGGATTGCACTGGCGCAGCGAACCTCGGTCTCCCAGCGCGACACCGAAAAACTCACCCGCAGCAAGTACGATGCCGGCAGCGGCAACGCCGTCGATCTCGCCAAGGCCACCGCGCAAGCCGCCAGCACCGAAGCCAACGTTCCGACCTATCAAGCCGCGCTTGCGGCCGACATCCACCGGCTCGGCATCCTGCTCGGCCAATCACCCAACGCCGTCGCTGCGCTGATGGCGAAGTCCGCACCCGTGCCGGCACCGCGCATGCCGCTGCCCACGGGACTACCCGCCGATCTCCTCATGAGCCGACCCGACGTCGCCAGTGCCGAACGCAAGCTGGCGCAGGCGACTGCCAAGATCGGCGCGGCCGAGGCCGACCGCTACCCGGCGGTGTCGCTGACCGGCTCGGTCGGCACCTCGGCGCTGCGCGCCGGCGATCTCGCAAAATACTCCAGCGTCAGCTGGTCGGTCGGGCCCTCGGTCACGGTGCCGGTGTTCGACGCAGGCAAGCGGCTGGCGACCGTCAGGATTGCGGAGGCGCAACGCGACCAGGCGTTTGCGACCTTCCATTCGACCTTGCTCACCGCGCTGGAAGATGTCGAGAACGCGCTGGTGTCGCTGTCGCAGGAGCGCGTGCGTGCCACCAAGCTGACGGAGGCGGCGAAGAACTACCGCGAGGCCGCAAAGCTGTCGCGATCGCTGTTCGAGACCGGCAGCGCCAGCTTCATCGACGTGCTGGACGCCGAACGCTCGCTCTATTCGGCCGAGGATTCGCTGATCCAGAGCAAGGTGTCGGCGGCCAAGGACTACATTTCGCTGGCCAAGGCGCTCGGCGGCGGCTGGGCCGATCCGGTCGAAGTGTCGCGGCCGATCATCATCGACACCAACACGGGACCGCACGCGCGGGAGGCGCAGAAGTGACCGAGATCATCACCGTCAAACGCGTGAAGATTACCGCGGCGGTGGTTGCCGTGGTCGCGACCGGCATGGTGCTGGCGACGCGCTCGCCGGGGACGTCGAGCAAGGCGCAGTCCTACATCACCGCGCCGGTGACCGTCAGCGACCTGCGCGAGGAAGTGCTCGCCAGCGGCACGCTCAAGCCGGCGCGGCTGACCGCCGTCGGTGCACAGGTGTCGGGCCGGATCACCACGCTCAACGTGCGCGTCGGCGACACGGTCAAGGCCGGCGACGTCATCGCCCAGATCGACCCCGTCACTAAGCAGAACGATCTGCGCAGCTCCGAAGCCTCGCTGAAGAACTATCGCGCGCAGAAGGACGAGAAGGAGGCCGCGCTGGTGCTGGCCGAAGCCAACCTCGCGCGCCAGCAGGCAACTTTGGCCCAGCGCGCGACCTCGCGCAGCGATTTCGACAGCGCGGATTCGACCGCGCGCCAGACCCGCGCCCAGATCGCCGCGCTCGAAGCGCTGATCGTGGGCGCCGAAGCCAGCGTCGAGACATCCCGGGTCAACCTCGAATACACCCGCATCACCGCGCCGATCGACGGCACGGTGCTCGCCACCGTGGTACAGGAGGGACAGACGGTCAACGCGGTGCAGTCCGCGCCGACCATCGTCGTGCTCGGCCAGCTCGAGACGATGACCGTGCGGGCGGAGATTTCCGAGGCCGACATCGTCAAGGTCAAGCCGGGGCAACCGCTCTACTTCACGATCCTCGGCGACCAGGACCATCGCTACGAAGCACGGCTGGAGCAGATCGAGCCGGCGCCCGAATCGATCAAGACCGACGCCAGTTTTTCCTCGACCACCACGTCGTCGAGTTCGAGCTCGTCAAGCTCGTCGAGCTCGACCAGCACGGCGATCTACTACATCGGCGTCTTCAACGTCCCCAACAAGGATTATGCGCTGCGGACCTACATGACCGCGGAGGTGCACATCATCACCGGCGAGGCCAAGCGCGTGAAGGTCATTCCGGCGCTGGCGGTGATGCGGAAATCCGACGGCCGCAGCACGGTGCGGACCCTTGCCGCGTCGGGCGACGTCAGCGAGCGCGAGGTCAAGACCGGCCTCAACGATCGCACCACCGTCGAGATCAGATCCGGTCTCGACGAGGGCGAGCGGGTCGTCACCGGCGAGGCCAACGAGCAGACCGCATCGCGCGGCATGTCGGGCGGCCCGCCGGGCGGCGGAGGTCCTTGACATGACCGATCCGATCATCGCACTCGAAAATATCCGGCGGGAGTTCACGGCCGGCGACACCCAAGTGGTCGCCCTCGACGATTTGTCGCTGAGCATCGCGTCCGGCGAGATGGTCGCAATCATCGGCTCGTCCGGGTCCGGCAAATCGACGCTGCTCAACATCCTCGGCTGCCTCGACCGTCCGACATCGGGGGCCTATCGCGTCGCCGGCAAGAACGTATCCGAGCTCGACGCCGATGCACTGGCGGCGCTGCGCCGCGAGCATTTCGGCTTCATCTTCCAGCGTTACAATCTGCTCGGGGACCTCTCCGCCGCAGCGAATGTCGAGATCCCTGCCGTCTATGCCGGCCTGAAAGCGCGCGAGCGGCGCATGCGTGCGAACGGGCTGCTCGACCGGCTCGGCGTCGGCGACAGAAGCGGGCATCGTCCGAACCAGCTCTCGGGCGGCCAGCAGCAGCGCGTCTCGATCGCGCGCGCGCTGATCAACGGCGCCGAAGTCATTCTGGCGGACGAGCCGACCGGTGCGCTCGACCGGCGCAGCGGCGAAGAGGTTCTGAAGATCCTGAAGGAGCTGCACCGCGAAGGACGAACCATCATCATCGTCACCCACGATGCCGATGTAGCTGCCCGAGCCGAACGCATCGTCGAGCTGCGGGACGGAAAGATCGTCTCCGATCGCCGCACGGACGGCGCAGCCGCACCAGAGCCGACAGAAGCGGTCACCCGAACCGCATGGGACAGCGGGGCCGGCTGGGCCGGCGCCTTGGGACGTTTGCGGGAAGCCACGCGGATGGCGCTGGTTGCGATGGCTGCGCACCGGCTGCGCGCGTTCCTGACCATGCTCGGCATCATCATCGGCATCGCCGCGGTGTCGTCGGTGGTCGCGCTCGGCAACGCCTCCCAGCGCAAGGTGCTGTCGGACATCTCGAGCCTCGGCACCAACACAATCGAGGTGTTTCCGGGCAAGGACTTTGGCGATGCGCGCGCCGGCAAGATCAAGACGCTGGTGGTCGACGATGCCCGCGCGCTCGACCGGCAGGGTTTCATTGCCGGTGTCACGCCGACGGTGTCGACCAGCACCACGGTGCGCTATCGCGGCAATGAATCCAACGTGCTGGTGAACGGCGTCGGCGAGAGCTATTTCCAGGTCAAAGGTGCAAAACTGGCGAAAGGCCGCCTGTTCGACGGCGATGCCGTCCGCAACATCGAGCGGCAGGCCGTCATCGACGACAACACCCGCAAGACCTTCTTCGCCAACGACCAGACCTCGGGCATCGGCCGCGTCATCTGGCTCGGCAAGGTGCCCTGCCGCATCGTCGGCGTCATCGCGCAGCAGCAGGGCGGGTTCGGCTCGAACCAGAACCTGTCGGTCTACCTGCCCTACACCACCGTGCAGGCCCAGTTCACCGGCGACCGGTCCCTGCGCAGCGTCCTGCTCCGGATCAGCGACGAGGTCTCGACCAATCTGGCGCAGGATGCGGTGACGACGCTGCTGACGCAGCGGCACAACACCAAGGATTTCGTCATCCTCAACACCGACGATATCCGCCGCACCATCACCAGCACGACGCAGACCCTGGCGTTCCTGGTGGCGGCGATCGCGGTGATCTCGCTGGTCGTCGGCGGCATCGGCGTGATGAACATCATGCTGGTGTCGGTGTCCGAGCGGATCAGCGAGATCGGCGTGCGCATGGCGGTGGGCGCGAGGCGCAGCGACATCCTCCAGCAGTTCCTGGTCGAGGCGACCCTGATCTCGTCCATCGGCGGCATCGCCGGCATCCTGATCGCGATCCTGCTCGGCGTCGCCATCAACATCGCGGCGCCCGGCTTCCAGGTCACCTATTCGATGTTCTCGATCGGCGCGGCGTTCCTGACCTCGACCGGGATCGGGGTCGCGTTCGGCTTCTTCCCCGCCCGCCGCGCCGCCTTCCTCGACCCCGTAGTGGCGCTGAGCCGTGACTGACCGTAGGATTGCACCATGACCGTCATTGTTCGGGCGAGACAATCGTCCGCAAATGGATCAACGATCGGCAACCCCGATGCGATTTCAACCATGACCAACAGCACGCCAAATATCCTGATCGTCGAGGACGACCAGCCGACCCGCGACCTCATCGCGCGTTACCTGGGCGAGCATTCGTTCGCGGTCGACACCGTCACGAACGGCAAGGAGATGGACCGCTATCTGTCGCAGAACCGGGCCGATCTGATCGTGCTCGACCTGATGCTGCCGGGCGAGGACGGCTTGAGCCTCTGCCGCCGCTTGCGGATGGAGTCCACGACGCCGATCATCATCCTCACCGCCAAGGGTGAGGATCTCGACCGGATCCTCGGCCTCGAGATGGGCGCCGACGACTATCTGTCAAAGCCGTTCAACCCGCGCGAGCTGCTCGCCAGGATCAACGCGGTGCTGCGCCGGCAATCGAGCGGCCTCACCGCCGCCTCCACCGCCACGCGCCTGAAATTCCTGGACTGGACCATCGATCTGCGCCTGCGCGAATTGCGCGACCCCGAAGGCGCGCAGGTGCCGCTGACCAGCGCCGAGTTCGACCTGCTGCAAGCCTTCTGCGAGCGCTCCGGCCGCGTTCTCACCCGCGACAGCCTGCTGAGCATGACGCGCGGCCGTGCCGGCGGAAGTTTTGGCCGCAGCATCGACGTGCTGGTCAGCCGGCTGCGCCGCAAGCTCGACCGGACCGAAGGCACCTCGGTGATCAAGACCATCCGCACCGGCGGCTACATCTTCACGCCCAGGGTGGAGGAAGCATGAGCCGCGCCGCCGACATCGTGGCGCTGTTCAGCTTCAGGCGGATCAGCGGCCAGATCGCGGCCCTGGTCCTGGTCTCGCTGATCCTGATCCACGTGCTGATCACCGGATATTTCCTGCTCAACCGGCCGCTGCTGCTGGCGAACAGGCCGGTCGAGCAACTCGAGCTGATCGCGCAGATCATCGACAATACGCCCAGGGCGCAGCGCGCCATCGTGCTCGATAGCGTCCGCCGGACTTATCCGGCGCTGAAGCTGCAATTGCGCGAAGCCGTCTCCGCCTCGCCCATGCCGAAGCGGTCGCCACTGAACGTCCCCTCGCCACTCGCCGGCAAGATTGATCTCATTCACGGCGCCACCTCCGAGGAAAACCGCATCTGGTTCGATCTCGGCAACGACGACATCCTCGAGGCCACGATCGGATCATTCAAGATGCCGGCCTTCGCCAGCGGCCTGTGGACCTCGACGCTGCTGTTCCTGGTGGCAAGCGTGACGCTGCTCGGGATCTGGGCCGGCCGCGCGCTGTCCGCGCCGCTGTCGGCCTTCGCGCGCGCGGCGGAGAATTTCAGCCTGAACCGGTCCTCGCCCCCGCTGCCCGAAAACGGGCCGGAGGAGATCAAGTCCGCGGCAAGGGCGCTGAACCGGATGCGCGAGCGCATCACCGCGCTGATGAACGACAGAACCCGCATGCTCGCGGCGATCAGCCATGATTTGCGCACGCCGATCACGCGGCTGCGGTTGCGCTCGGAATATATCGAGGATCCGGCGCAACGCACCCAGACCGTGCGCGACCTCGACCAGATGCAGTCGATGCTGGAATCCGTGCTGTCATTGTTGCGCAATGAAAGCCCGGTCAAGCCGACGCTGGTGGACGTCGCCGCGCTGCTGCAGATGGTCTGCGAGCAGTTTTCCGATTGCGGCTACGCGGTGAGCTATTCAGGCCCTGACAGAGCCACGTTCGTCCTGCGGCCGGACGAGATCATCCGCGCGGTCACCAACCTCGTCCAGAATGCAACGCGCTTCGGAACCAGGATCGATGTCGCGCTGTTGATATCCGGGGACCAGCTCGTCATCGACATCTCCGACGATGGACCTGGCATTCCCGACGAAAGCAAGGCGGCGATGCTGGAGCCCTTCGTGCGCGGCGAGGAAGCCCGCACCATGGACCAGACCGCCGGCTTTGGCCTCGGCCTGTCGATCGCGCAGGCGATCGTGACCGCGCATGACGGAACCCTTCAATTGCACGACAACACGCCAACAGGCCTGCGCGTGCGCTTGCAGCTCGCCGGGCCCGGCGACGGCCCAGGCGCGTCGCGGACATAAAGTCGCGACAATCCTCCGGCTTGTCGATCGAGCCCTTCTTCTGTCTCCCCGGAGTTCCCATGCCTTCTGCCGACCGGCCGGCAACCCGCCTTGCGACGCGGCTTGCCTTTCTCGTCGCGGGCTTCGGCATGGCGTGCTGGGCGCCGCTGGTGCCGTTCGCGAAGGCGCGGCTCGGCGTCGACGACGGCGTCCTCGGACTGCTTCTGCTCAGCCTCGGCATCGGCTCGGTCGTCGCGATGCTGGCGACCGGCCTCATGAGCGCGCGCTACGGCAGCAGGCCGATCATCATTGCGGGCGGGCTCGGCCTTGCGCTGGTCCTGCCGCTTCTGGCAGTCGCGAGCTCGCCGGCAACGCTGGCGCTGGCGCTCCTCGCCTTCGGCGCCGCGCTCGGCTCCATCGACGTCGCCATGAACATTCACGCGGTCGAGGTGGAGCGCGCTGCGGGGCGCCCGCTGATGTCCGGCTTCCATGCTCTGTTCAGCATCGGCGGCTTCGCCGGATCGGCCTTGATGACCGCGCTGCTGTCGCTGCAACTCGGCGCGCTCGCCTGCACGCTGATCTGCTCGGCCCTGATGCTGATCGCGATGCTGGTCACTTCGCCGCGCCTGCTTCGCTCCGTGCAGGTGCAGGACGGACCGCTGTTCGTGCTGCCGCACGGCTCCGTGCTGCTGCTCGCGCTGCTCGGCGCCATTACTTTCCTGGTCGAAGGCGCGATGCTCGATTGGGGCGCACTGCTCGTCATCGGCGCTGGCCTCGTCTCCGAGGCGCAAGGCGGCATCGGCTACATCGTGTTCTCGATCGCGATGACCATCGGGCGGCTCGGCGGCGACGCCGTGGTCGCGCGCATCGGAGACCGCACGACGCTGGTCTGGGGCAGCCTCATCGCGATCGCAGGCTTTGCAGTGCTGCTGACCGCCCCCGTTGCGGCGGTCGCCATCGGCGGCTTCCTTCTGATCGGCCTCGGCGCATCGAATCTCGTGCCGGTGCTGTTCCGCCGCGCGGCAAGGCAAACGGTGATGCCCACGGGGCTCGCGGTCGCCGCAATCACGACCGCAGGCTACGCCGGCATCCTCATTGGTCCCGCCGGCGTCGGCTTCGCCGCCCGTCTTGGTGGTCTCTCGACGGCGTTCTGGCTTCTGGCCGCGCTGATGGGTCTCGTCACGCTGTCGGCGCGCATCGTCACGGCCGAGCGGCGCCAGGTCTCGCCTGTCGACGCCTGAGCGGCCTCACAGATTGCTCAGCCCGATCGATTTGATTACGGGCGCCAGGCTCGCCGTTGTCGAATCGATAATGCGCTGGAATTTCTCCGGACTTGAATCGCTGTCCGGCTCGATACCCTGCGCACGGTAGTTTGCTTGAAGCGCCGGGTCGGCCATTGCGACGCGCGTCGCCTGCGCGATCCGATCGATGATCGCATCGTCGGTCTGCCTGGGTGCGAAGATGCCGAACCAGCCCTCATAGCGGAGATCCGGCATGCCGGATTCGACGGCGGTCGGAATCGCCGGCGCACCACTCAACCGCCGTTCGGTGGTGACAGCCAACAGCCTGACCTTCCCGGTCTCGCCCAGTTGCATCAACTGGTCGGACAGGACGCCGATCACGAGCGAGATCTGGCCGCTGACGAGATCGTTCGTCGCCTGCGAAATGCCCCGATACGGCACGTGGACCATGTCCAGCGCGCCGGCCTGCTGCTTGAAGGATTCGCCAACCAGATGATTGCCGGTGCCGATGCCGGGAGTCCCGTAGGACAGTTTCCCCGGATTGAGCTTCGCGTAGGCGATCAGCTCACGCAGATCCGCGGCGGGCACCGAGGGATGGACGGCGAAGACCAGCGCGGTGCTGATCAGGCGATAGATGGCGCGAAAATCGCCGACGGAATAGCCGGGGTTTTTCGAGGTCAGGGGAATGATGACCTGCGTGCTGCCATTGCCGAGCAGCAGCGAGTAGCCGTCGGGCTCCTCGCGCGCGACCGTCGCGGCCCCGATCGCGCCGCCCGCACCGCCGATATATTCGACGAAGGTCGGCCCGAGCAGCGACGACATCTTGTCCACCCAGGGACGCCCGATCTGGTCACCCGCGCCGCCGGCGCCGTAGGGAAGCACGAGGCGAATGGGACGAGACGGATAATCGGCAGTTTGCCCGGGGCATGGAATGGCGGCCAGCGCCGCTGCGCCCGATAACGCATGGACGACCTGTCGCCGCGAGTAGGAGGGCATGTCACAATTCCGGAAGTCGGTAGTCACTGTCGAGGCGGGACCGGCTCCCGGACGGTCCCATCGCAGCAATTCTCGGCCGGCGTCAATGCTCCATCCGGGTAAGAGCCCAACCGCCGTCGGCACAACGGAAGACCTAAGTCGTTAATTTTAAAACGTTATTTCAAGGAATCGATCGACCCAAGCTGTCCACGCAGGGCTGCCAGCCATGCCCACTGCTTTCGACCAGTTTACTGTACGCCTCGTTCTGATAGAGCAGAAAGTAATACCTTTTGACTCCCGTTGCGGGGGCAATGGCGCGTGCCAGATCGTAGCGAAGACTCGGCCATTTCCTTTGGGCCATTTCGACTGTTTCCGAAGTCCCGGCTTTTGGAAAAAGAGGGCGCGCCGCTCCACGTCGGCGGCCGCGCGCTCGATATTCTCATCTTCCTGGCCGAGCGCCCCGGCGAGGTCGTCGACAAGAGAGAGCTGGTCAAGCGCATCTGGGCCGACGTCAATGTTGACGAGGGCAGTTTGCGCTTCCACGTCGCAGCGCTGCGCAAGGCGCTCGGCGATACCGGCAAGTCGGCCCGTTATGTCGTCAACGTGCCCGGCCGCGGTTATTGCTTCGTCGCGTCGCTTGCCCAAATGGCGGCGCCGGTCGTTCAGCCCACCGTTGACATCCTGCCTCCCCGCTCCCTGCCCGCGCCGCTTTCGAAGATGGTCGGGCGGGAAGAGATCGTCGAAAAGATAGCGAACGGACTTTCGCTCCATCGCTTCATGACCGTGGTCGGCCCGGGCGGCATCGGCAAGACGGCCGTCGCCATCACCGTCGGGCATCGCCGCTCCCAGGATTTCGGCGGACGCGTCTTCTTCGTCGACTTCGGCCCGCTGCGCGATGCCAGCCACATTGCGACCACCATCGCCTCCGCGCTCGGGCTGACCATCAGCGCCGAGGATCCGACGCCCGCTCTGCTGACATTTCTCAAGACCGGCCCTACCCTGCTGATCTTCGACAGTTGCGAGCATGTGCTGGATGCGTTGGCCCCGCTGGTCGAGCGCTTCGTTCGCGAAGCGCCGCAGCTCCGCGTTCTCGCAACCAGCCGCGAGTCGTTCCGGAGCGAAGGCGAACGCATCTTCCGGCTCTTCCCGCTCGATTGTCCGCCGGAGCGGGAAGGCCTCGGTGTCGCCGAGGTCCTCACCTACCCTGCGGCCCAACTCTTCGTCGAGCGCATCGCGCAGAGCTCGGGTCCGTTCCAGCTCAGTGCGGAAGAGGCCCCGCTCGTCGCAAGCATCTGCCGGCGGCTCGACGGCATCGCGCTGGCCATCGAGCTCGCGGCGGGCCGCGTCAATGCCTACGGCATCGCCGGCACGGCCTCCCTGCTCGACAGCCGCTTCTCGCTGCAATGGCGCGGACGGCGCACCGCCGTGCCGCGACACCAGACGCTCGCCGCCGCCCTCGACTGGAGCTACGACCTGCTGCCCGCGGCCGAGAGCGCCACCTTGCGGCGATTGTCGGTCTTCGCCGGCCCCTTCGCGCCGGAGGCCGCTGCCACGGTCGCGGCCGGCGACGGCCTCAGCGCATCGGAAACGCTGGAGGCGATCGACAGCCTGGTCACCAAATCCCTGATCGCACCGTCCGGCGCGCGGACGCTGCGCTACCGGCTGCTCGACACCACGCGCACCTATGCCCATGGCAAGCTCAACGAGCTCGGTGAAACCAGGCAGGTGGCGCGGCGCCACGCCGAGCATTTCCGCGACTTCTTCGAACGTGCCGAGGCCGACACGTCGACGCCGCTGCCGGAATGGCTGAGCGTCTATGGCGCGGAGCTGGACAATGTGCGCGCGGCGCTGGACTGGGCCTTCGCACCCGACGGTGACGCTGCGCTGGGAATCGCGCTGACCGCGGCTGCGGTCACGCTGTGGGTGCGTCTCTCGCTGTTCGCCGAATGCCGGGAGCGATCGAGAACGGCGCTCGCGGCGCTCGGCGACACCGGCGGCGACGACCGCATCCGCATGCAATTGCTGTCAGCACTCGGCTGGTCGCTGATGTATGGCGAGGGGCGTGCGCGCGAGGCGCGCCCGATCCTCGAGACCACTCTTGAGCTCGCCGACAGGCTCGACGACAAGGACTTCCGGCTGCGCGCGCTCTGGGGCCTGTGCATCGACCAGTTCAACAACGGGCAGTTCGGCAAGGCGCGCGCGCTGGCGGATCGTTTTGCAAATGCCGCGGCAAACTCGCCCGACAGGACCGATGTCATGCTGGGCGACCGGCTGACGGCCGTGGCGCTGCACTATCTCGGCGACCAGAATGATGCGCGGCTGCGCATCGACCGGGTGAACGCATCGCTGCATGTGCTGGCGGAGAAGCCGAAGATCTTTCCGCTCGACTTGAGAATATCCACGCAATATTTCCGGGCCCGCATCCTGTGGCTGCAAGGCCTCGCGGACCAGGCCCAGGCGCTCGCGGCCAGAAACATCGAGGAAGGCCGCGCCAACGGCCACGCCCTGACCTTCTGCAGCGTGCTCGGACAGGCCGCATGCCCGATCGCGTTCTGGTCCGGCGATTTCGACGCCGCCAAGCGCCACGGCACCGAGCTGCTCGAACACACCGAGCGGCACGCCATCCGGCTGTGGGGCCTGTGGGCCCGTGCCTTCAATGCGGCGGTCATGGCGAAGCGCGGCGACGTCGCGATCGGCCTGCCGCTGCTGCGCGAAGAACTCAACCGCGCCGGCGATGCCCGCTTCCTGCCGCGCTTCCTTCCTTTGCTCGGCGAGCTCGCCGCGTGTTCCGGCGAAGCCGACCAGGTCGATCGCGGCCTCGACGTGATCGAGGACGTCCTGACCCGCTGCAACGACCGGCAGGAGCTCTGGTATCTGCCGGAGCTGATCCGCATCAAGGGAGAATTGATGCTCAGGAGCGCGCGGCACGCAGGGGACGCCGAAGCGCGCTTTCGCGAGGCCATGGACATTGCGATCCGACAGGGCGCGCGGTTCTGGGAGCTGCGATGCGCGACCAGCCTTGCGCGGATCATGATCGGGGCTGGCCAGAATGCGGAGGCGCTGGTCATTCTCGATCGGGCACGCGCATCGTTCACCGAAGGCAGCGACATCGCGGACATGCGCAACGTGCGAGAGCTGATCGCCCAATTGCGCGCGTGATCATAGACCCGGTCAGCCCGCTCCGAGGCTGAGCCCTGTCCGGTCAGTGTTCAAGGCCAGATATGGCCAGCTCGCCGCCGGCTGGTTGGCAAAAGGCCAATTCCGGACTCGCGGCCCCTCTCCGGGTTGCCCTCGACCATCGACGGCTGGACACCAACCAACACAGCTTCAAAGTGAGCCGATCATTTCAAGCGAGCAGCTCTGAGGTCGGCTCCAGGAGATCGAGCGGCCCAATATCTGCGAAGTTCAAGCGTTCGCGCCAACCTCCGCCTGATTCAGGTTCCCCATCGCTTTCAAAGCGAAACGGATGCCATTGCCGATTTTGGCAATTTGCAACAAGCAATCCCATTCTTTCGCGTTGTCCCAAATGCTCTTGGGCGGCATCTTGAAATTACACCACGGGCCGTAGCGGGCATCGCCGCGGCTCAAGAGAAATGGCGAACTAAAGTCAGCAACTGCCGCGCAAAGAGTTTGAGCGCGAACGAGAGTTGCTGCGCCTAAAGGAGCAACTCACAATGGATTTCCTGCCATTGTTTCAAAGTCCGCCGTAGGGCGACACACCTTCAACAGTCTACCTGATTGTCAGATCACGAAATCGTCGCCGGTCCTGCGGCGAACGACGGTGCAGTTTTGACCCTGGCAACCCTTCCATCAAACCAACCAAGGAGAAGTACCATGAAAGTTCTGATCGTTCTGACCTCGCATGACCAACTCGGGAATACGGGCAAGAAAACCGGCTTTTGGCTCGAAGAGCTCGCTGCCCCCTATTACGCGTTCCAGGAGGTCGGTGCCCAAATGACGCTCGCTTCGCCCAAGGGCGGGCAGCCGCCGCTCGATCCGAAGAGCGATGAGCCAAGCTTCCAGACCGACCTGACGCGCCGCTTCCATGCCGACGAGCCCGCCAAAGCGCAGCTCGCCAATACGGTCCGCCTCGACAGCGTCCGCCAAGAAGACTTCGACACTGTCTTCTATCCGGGCGGTCACGGCCCGATGTGGGATCTGGCCGAGGATCCCGATTCCATCAAGCTGATCGAGAGCTTCATCGCGTCCGGCAAGACCTTCGGTCTTGTCTGCCACGCGCCGGGCGCCCTTCATCGCGTGAAGAACCCGGACGGCACTCCCTTCGTGGCAGGACGCGAGGTCACTGGCTTCACGAACGGTGAAGAGGAAGGCGTTGGCCTGACTAAAGTTGTCCCGTTCCTCGTCGAGGACGAACTGCTTAGCCTTGGAGCGATCTTCTCCAAGGTCAAGGACTGGGGCGTTCACACCGTAGTGGACGGCCAGCTGGTTACCGGCCAGAACCCGGCATCCTCTGGCCCCGCCGCACGCGTGTTAATCAACACCCTTCGCAAGCGGGGCAAATGACGAAGCTTGGGGGGGCGCCTCCGTGCGCCTCATCTGTCCGACGAGTCTGCGCTCATGAACAGAATAACCACTGCAAAATCACAGAAAAACACTTCGGCGTTGTCAATCATAAGGAGTCAAACATGCAGAGCAAAACACCAATCCGGCACGCCATGAATATGGCGCTTGAGGTCGTCGTCATCCCCGTATCGGATGTGGACCGTGCCAAGCAATTTTATAGCGATCTCGGCTGGAGGCTCGACATCGACTATGCGGATGAAGCCGATTACAGGCTTATCCAGTTCACCCCGCCTGGGTCGGGATGCTCAATCATCTTCGGCAAGGGCGTGACGGCTGACAAGCCGGGCTCAATAGGCAATCTACACCTTGTCGTCTCAGACATCGTGGTTGTCAGAGATGAATTGCTCCGTCGCGGCGTTGCCGTCAGCGAGCTCTTTCACGACGCTGGGGGGATCTTTCATCACGTAAGCGGCAAGACTGTGCTCGGTGGCCCGAATCCCGATCGCAAGAGCTATGCATCGTACGCTTCGTTCAGCGATCCGGACGGCAATGGCTGGGTGCTTCAGGAAGTCAGCGCGCGGCTGACCGGCCACCTCGATGTCGAGGACACGAGCTTCACACCCGAGCTCACCGACGTCGTGCGGCGCGCGCAACTCGTCAGCGCAAATTAGGCCGTATCGCCGCCGCGATCAATCCGTGTCGCTACCGCCTGGTTTCATTGGATAGATCGTTGTCCGATCCTCGCGAACCCATCGCTCGATCTCGTCAATGACGGCTCGCACGCGTGGCGACTCGGCTTGATCGCGGTGCACGGCGACCCAGTACGTGCGTTCAAGCCAAGCGTGTTCGGGCAGTACGCGCTCAAAGCTCGATTCCAAGTCACCGATATAGCAGGGGAGTATAGACAGAACCGCGCCGGACCGAACCGCTTCCAGATGCGCCGTTACGCCCATCGTCCGGAACTCCGGCGTGATCGAAATCTCGTTGAACGTCAGCATATCGAGTTCGGAAGTGTATAGCAGCTCGCTGATGAAGCCGCACCATCGATGGTCGCGGAACGCTTCGAGATCAAGCGGCCGATTGCGCGCTTCGAAATATTTGGTCGATGCGTAGACCGCGAGCGAATAGGCTGTCAGCTTTTTGAAGCGGATGTCGCCTGCTTCAGGGCGATCCATGACAATTGCGATATCGACTTCGCGCATGCCGAGCGAGTAGGTTCGGGGCACTTCCATCAGCTCGATTTCAAGGCCCGGAAAGGCGGCGGTCAGGCGCGGAAGTCTGCCCGCGAGATAATGCGCTCCGAAGCCGACCGAGGTTCCGATCCGGACGCGTCCGGCGATTTGCTTGCGGCTTTCGCCCAGGCTCTGAACCTCGCTGATGATAATCGATTCCACTTTCTCGGCCGCCTCAAGCAGCCTTGCGCCCTCCTTCGTAAGACTCAGGCGCCGCCCAGCCCGATCGAACAAGGTGACACCCATCTTCTCCTCGAGCCGCGCGATTCGCCTGCTGATCGTCGAATGGTCGAGAGAGAGCGAACGTGTGGCGCCTGCCATCTGACCAGCACGCGCAACCCCGAGGAAGACGCGAATATCGCCCCACTCCATCACTTCAAGCCTTTCGTCACTCTGCCGGTTTTTGGCAATACCCAATCTCAATCTTTCGCGTTGTCTGAGGCGCTCCCGAACCACATCTTTCAGCCAACGCAAGGCCCAGACCTGTCACTTCAACACACCATAGCCACCATCGTATTTCGATACCGCACTATTGCGAAGGAGAGGCGCCTTGAGAGTTCTGATGGTCATGACCTCGCATGGCCAAGGCAACACTGGCCAAAAAACAGGCTTTTTGCTTGAAGGGTTTGCGCCACCATTTTATGCGTTCCAGGAAGCCGGCGCGGAAATAACGCTCGCCTCGCCGAAAGGCGGCGAGCCGCCCATTGATCTGAATAGCCATGGCTTGAACTTCCAGACCGACCTAAAACGACGCTTCGATGCCGATGAATGCGCCAAAGCGCGGCTCGCCAACACGGTTCGACTGGACAGCGTGTTGCTGGACGAGTTCGATACCGTCTTCTATTCCGGCGGCTACGGCCCAATGTGGGACCTTGCCGAGGACCAGAATTCGATCGACCTGATCGAGGGATTTATCGCAGATGGCAAGACCATCGCCTTCGTCTGCCAAGCGTTGGCAGCCTTGAGGTATGTGCGAAATCCCAGCGGGGCCCTGTTTGTGGCGGGGCGGCGGGTGACGGGCTTCACGAACGGCGAAGCGCGGAGCGCCGGGCTGATCGACGCCATTCCGTTTCGCATTGAGGACAAGTTTCTCGAGCTTGGCGCGGTATTCTCCAAGGTGAGGAACTGGGGCGTTCATGTCGTGGTCGATGGTCAGCTCATCACTGGACAGAACCCCGCGTCGTCTGGTCCCGCGGCAAACGCGCTGATCGACAGGCTCCTTAAGCGGGCCAGTGAAGGAGTCGGGCCTGAGGCGACCTCTCGCACTTCAGTTAGAAGGCCATAAGCCACCAACCGTGTTCGAGGTTGGCGACTTCCGCTCTGCGTTTCTAAAGGAGGTTCAGAAAACTACGCCCTAACCGCCCACGGCGGCCGCGCGGCGCGGCAGCTTCCAGTCGGGCCGGATGAAGTGGCAGGTGTAGCCGTCGGGATAGCGCTCAAGATAGTCCTGATGCTCCGGCTCGGCTTCCCAGAACTCGCCCGCGGGTGCGACCTCGGTCACCACCTTGCCGGGCCACAGGCCCGATGCCCCGACATCGGCGATGGTGTCTTCGGCGACCCGCTTCTGCTCGTCGCTGGTCGTGAAGATCGCCGAGCGATAGCTGGTACCGAGGTCATTGCCCTGGCGATTGAGCGTGGTCGGATCGTGAATCTGGAAGAAGAATTCCAGCATGGTCCGGAAACTCGTTTTCGCCGGGTTGAAGATGATCTCGATCGCTTCGGCGTGGCCTTCGTGATTGCGGTAAGTGGCGTTCTTGACGTGCCCGCCGGTGTAACCGACGCGGGTCGAGATCACGCCAGGCTGCCTGCGGATCAGATCCTGCATGCCCCAGAAACAGCCTCCGGCCAAAACTGCGCGCTCTGTCGTCATCTGTCCGCTCCCGCTTGATCGCTCTCTATCCGCCTTATGATAGGCATTCGGCGGCCCGTCCGAAAGGCGGACACCTCGTTTATGTCCACCCGGTTCCTCAGAACCGGATGGACATTGACAATTCATCTCTAGCCCAGCTTGGCGTCGAGCGTGATTGCGGCGTTGAGCACCTTCGACACCGGGCAATTCTTCTCGGCCTCGCCGGCGATCTTCGCAAAGCCTGCTTCATCCAGGTTCGGCACCTTGGCGCGCAGAGTGAGCGCCGACTTGCTGATCTTGAAACCCTTGCCTTCCGGCTCGAGCGTAACGGCGGCTTCCGTCGAAAGTTCGTCCGGTGTGAACCCTGCCATCTGAAGACCGAAAGCCAGCGCCATCGTAAAACAGCCGGCATGGGCGGCTGCGATCAATTCCTCGGGATTGGTGCCCTTCTCGTTCTCGAAGCGGGTCTTGAACGAATAGGGCGTCTCGGCGAGCACACCGGATTCACTCGATATATGGCCGGTGCCGTCGCGACCGGTGCCTTTCCAGACTGCTGTTGCCTTGCGGATCATCGTGGTTCTCCTTGTTTGATTTCAGCACCGACGCTCGGTATCGAAGAAAAGCGACATTGGCACGACCGCCTGTCGCATTCCAACCGGCCAAGCGCCGCAGCGGTTCCTTTAGGCACCAACCTGTCCGACATGGAAGCCTAGCCGGTTCTCGACATCGCCGGCGCGGTGGAAGCCGCGCGCCATCAGCGCCTTGATGCGGCTCTGGCTTGCGGGGCGGCCGAGCGAAGCCAGGAATGCGTCCCACTCCGGCTTGATCTCGACGTCAGGCGGCAGGCTCGCGACGTCAACGAGGCGTTTGGTCTCGGCGATCGCGTCCTTGTCGAAGGACGCGATGCGCATCGCCAGCGCCTCGACGAAGCCGTCGAGCTCGGCATCCGGCAGCGACCGGTTCACATAGCCGTAGCGCTCGGCGAGATCGCCATGAATGTCGTCGGCACCGAGCAGAACTTCGAGCGCGCGGCCGCGGCCCATCAGGCGCGGCAATCGCGCCATCGGCCCGCCGCCGGGCACCAGGCCCGCACCGACCTCCCATTGCGACAGGATCGCCTTCTCGCGGCTGGCAAAGCGCATGTCGCTTGCGAGCGCGAGCTCGCTCCCGACACCCGTCGCACGGCCCCGTATCGAGGCGATGGACACAACGGGCGCGCGGCTGAGGCGCACCAGCATGTCGGGTAGCGCCTGGAGGCCGGTCGGCCCGGGCGGGATGCTCAGAGAGTCCTCGAGCGGCGCGAGGAAATCGTAATGCGTGATGAAGAAGCCTTCGACGGCGCTGTCGAAGACGACGACCTTCACCTCAGGATCAGTCTCGATCGCGGTGATGATGTCGCCCAGCAGCGGAAGATGCTTCGGGCCGAAGATGTTCACCGGTGGCATATCGAAGGTGACGCGCCAGTAGGTCGGCAGGCGGCGCTCCAGGCGAATGTCGTCGGTCGTGAAGGTGCGTTCGGGGCGATTCATGATTGGCTCCTGATGTGCGGGGAAATGAAGGGACGCGCGGCACCGCGCATCCCTTCCGGTTTCAGATCGACTGGCGCAGCGGGCGGAACGCGGTACGCATTTCCGCGGTGAACAGCGCGGGCTGCTCCCAGGCCGCGAAATGGCCGCCCTTGTCGAGACGGTTGTAGTGCATCAGCTTCGGATAGGCCTTCTCCGCCCAGCTGCGCGGCGCGGCGTAGATCTCGTCGGGGAAGACGCTGACGGCGACCGGTATCCTGATGTGCTTGGGCTCGAAGAACACCAGCTTGTTCTCCCAGTACAGCCGCGCCGACGAGACCGCGGTGTTGGTGAGCCAGTAAAGCGTGATGTTGTCGATCACATCGTCGCGCGACAGGCCTTCCGTCTTGCCGTCGAATACCCGCGCGATCATCGCAGTACTGCGCGCGTCATGATCCAGCATCCAGGACGCAAGGCCGGCCGGCGAGTCCACGAGGCCATAGAGCGTCTGCGGCCGGTTCGACATCTCGATCGCATAGCCGAGACCGTGCCTGTAGAAATCGTCGAGCTGGTCGTAAGCCATGCGCTCGTCGGCCGAGAGGTTCGACGGCCGTGTCCCGCCGGGCTGAAGTGCCTTGGCGATGTCGTCGGGAACGGTGGCCGGCATATTGGTATGGATGCCGAGCAATTCCGGCGGCGCGATCACCGCCATCTGCTCGGTGACGGCATTGCCCCAATCACCGCCTTGCGCGACGTAGCGATTGTAGCCGAGCCGCTTCATCAGCACGATCCAGGCCCGCGCGACGCGCTGCGGGTCCCAGCCGAGCGCGGTCGGCTTGCCGGAGAAGCCGTGGCCGGGGAGCGAGGGAATCACCAGGTCGAACGCGTCGGCCGCCGTGGCGCCGTGCGCGGTCGGATCGGTGAGCGGACCAACGATCTTCATCTGCTCGATGACCGAACCGGGCCAGCCATGCGTGACGATCATCGGCAGCGCATTGTCGTGGCGCGAGCGCACGTGAATGAAGTGGATGTCGACGCCGTCGATCTCGGTGACGAATTGCGGCAAGGCGTTCAGCCGCGCTTCCATCCTGCGCCAGTCGTAGTCGTTCTGCCAGTAGCGCACGAGCTGCTGCACCGTCGTCAGCTGCACGCCCTGCGATTGGTCGGCGACGATCTCGCGATCGGGCCAGCGCGTTGCGGCGAGGCGACGACGCAGGTCGAGCAGATCCTCCTCGGGCACGTTGACGTGGAACGGGCGGATCGCGCCGCTTGCCGCCGCCTTTGCCGGACGTAGCGGCAGCAGGCTCGCGACGCTGGCGGCAACCGCGGTCATCGCGGCCTGGCCGAGCAACTGGCGGCGGTCGGGGTTGAGGATGTCGGTGCGTGCTTGCGTGGTCATTTTTGATCTCTCTTGCTTTGGTCGGTATGTTGACCGAGTTCGAAATCGAGACATCGGTTCGTCGTGCAAGGAGATTGGCGCAGGCGCTTTCGATTTGCTCGTTATGGGTTGTTAGAGTGCGTTAGCCCTTGCGAGTCTGCATGATCAAGGCGAGCGACCGATGCTGCTGCGACGCGCGCGATACAACGCAAACGGCGCGCGACGACCAGGTCATCGCGCGCCGTGATCGGGGACTGCAACAATTTCAGGATGGCAGCGGCTGGCCGGCCTGCTCGCGCACGATGTAGTCGGCGTACCAATCGGCCCAATTCTCGTCATGTCCGCCGGTCCGCTTCTCGTGCTCGCCATGCGCGGCCGCCGCGCGGCGCAGTGCCGCGGCCAGATCGGTCTGCGAGGCGAAATTCGTACCGCTCGCCTCGATGCGGCCGGGCAATCGCGCGGTGACCTCCTGGAACAACCAGCCATTGCCGTCGGGATCGCTGAACGAAGCGAACGAGCTGTAGCTCCCGCGCTTGGGGTCAGCACCGCTGACGCGAATGCTGCCGAACAGATACGGCTCGTGCGGGCCGACGTGCACATCGCCGGCGCCGTGGAACGGCTCGCTGACGTCGATGCCGCGATCGCGCAGCTCTTGTCGTGCGGCTTCGAGATCGGAGACGATCAGATACAAGCCGCGTGCCGAACCGGGCGCGGCGGCCGTGACGTTCCTGCCGAAGATCACCGAGCAGGCCGAGCCCGGCGGCGTGAACTGGATCACGCGCCAGTCGTCGCCGGAGGCGAAATCGGCATCCAGTCGCCAGCCGAGACGCGCGTAGAACGCCTTGGCGCGGTCAACGTCGGACACGGGGATCACGACGACTTCGAGCTTCAGATCAACACGCCGTGATGCCGGGGACCTGGTCGCGGCGTCGCGGTCGATTTCGAGTGTGGCCATGTCGAACTCCCTGATGTCTAGCGCAGGTTCGAAGTCGAACCCGCTGTTTGCACCATCACCTTCGCGCAGACCGGGCACTTTTTCTCGTTATGGGATGTTAAGGCTCGTTATCGGTTGGAAGCCGAGGCGATTTCATGCAGCGGCCGGCATCACGATGGTCACCCGCGTGCCGCCCTGTCCCGCCTCGCCATGCAACCGCGCGTGGATGCTGCGTGCGAGCCCTTCCAGAATGCGGCTGCCGGTGCCCTGGAGCGGACCGGTTGCGCCGATGCCGTTGTCGGCGACCGTGCAAAACCATGCGCCGTCGCGATTGGCCACGTCAATGCGGATCAGCGCATCATTCTTGTTCGGAAAGGCGTGCTTTGCCGCGTTCGTGACCAGCTCCGTCAGCATCAGCGCGAGCCGATGGCATTGCGATGCCGGCAGGATGCCGCTCTCGATCGCAGCCTCGCAGCGGACGCCCGCGGGCTCCAGCACTGCTTCGGAGATCGCTCCGCAGAGATTTTCGAAGAACGCTTCGACGGAGATCAACGATTGGTCGTCATTGTCCGACAGGAGCTGATAGAGCCTGCCGAAGGCAACGATGCGCCGCTCGAACCGGTCCACCGCAACCGAGACATCCTTCGGACCTGCCCGCGTAAAATCGCGACGGACTGACGCACCCAGCAGCGTCAGCGTGTTCTTCATGCGGTGGTGGGACTCCCGCAGCACGAGTTCCCAATCACGCGACTGATCGTCAAGACTGGCGACGAATTGAGATCGAACCGCGCTGCCGTCCTGCATGGAGCTGATGGCGGACATGATAGCCTCCCCGTTGGAATAGGACCTAACTCGAAGGCCATACTGGATGCATCGGCCGCGTTTTGCTCGTTAGACGTTGCAAGATTCTGTTATGATCGGCGGCCTCACATTTTCGCAGCTGGCACTTTCGCTGCGACGGTCAAGCCCACTGACAGATTGTCGCGGTCGCGTCATAAACTGCTCGCGTTTAAGCAAAATTCGCGATGCTGTTCCTCGTGTGCGCGGCGATGGCCACGCGATTTCGCCACTTTCGGTCAGTTTACTGACGAGCTCTGGTAGACCAAAGTACAGACGTTAGCACTTTCTGGAAGCATTGCCCCGTGCCGGACACCAACGACCAGGATTCGGCGATCGCCTTCGGACCATTCCGGCTATTCGCAAAGTCGCGGCTGCTGGAGAAGGACGGCGCCCCGCTTCACCTCGGCGGCCGCGCGCTCGACATTCTGATCTTTCTCGCCGAACGCGCCGGTGAGGTCGTGGACAAGCGGGAATTGATCAAGCGGGTCTGGTCCGACGTGACCGTCGACGAAGGCAGCCTGCGCTTCCACATCACGACGCTGCGCAAGGCCTTGGGCGATGCCGGCGAAGGCGCGCGCTACGTCGTCAACGTCCCCGGACGCGGCTATTGCTTCACCGCCCCGCTGCTTCAAGCCGCTCCATCGGAGAACCGGGCCAGCCAGCCTGTCGCTTCGCCCCATTCGCTGCCCTCGGCGCTTGCAAGGATGATCGGGCGGGACGAGGCGGTCGAGAAGATTTCCGCCGAACTTGCCCTGCACCGGTTCGTCACCATCGTCGGCCCCGGCGGGATCGGCAAGACCTCGGTCGCGCTCACCGTCGCCCACCGCGAGCTGGAGGCCTTCGACGGCCAGGTGTGCTTCGTCGATTTCGGTGCGCTGACGGATGCCAGGCTCGTTCCCGGAACGATTGCGGCAGCGCTGGGCCTGACTGTCAATTCCGACGACCCGATGCCGGGCCTGCTGACGTTCCTGCGCAGCCGGCGGACACTGCTGGTCTTCGACAGTTGCGAGCACATCCTCGACGAGCTCGCCCCCGTCGCCGAGCGCATCGTCCAGGAGGCGCCAGAGCTGCATATTCTCGCCACCAGCCGCGAATCCTTTCGCACCGAGGGCGAGCGCGTCCACCGGCTGTTTCCACTGGATTGCCCGCCAGAGCGAGACGGGCTCGGCATCGCCGACATCCTTGCCTATCCCGCAAGCCAGCTCTTCGTGGAACGCATTGCCGAGAGCCTGGGCGAATTCGAACTCAATGAAGAGGATGCGCCGCTGGTCGCCGAGATCTGCCGGCGGCTGGACGGCATCGCGCTCGCGATCGAGCTCGCCGCCGGTCGCGTGAATGCCTATGGCATTGCCGGGACCGCCTCGCTGCTCGACAGCCGCTTCTCGCTGCTGTGGCGAGGACGGCGCACCGCGATCCCGCGGCACCAGACCTTAAGCGCCGCGCTCGCCTGGAGCTACGATTTGCTGCCGCCGGCCGAAAGCGCGACGCTGCGCGGATTGTCGGTGTTCGTCGGGCCGTTTACGCTGGAAGCCGCGCTTGCGGTCGCATCCAGCCAGGGCATCGGCGAGCCCGAAGCGGTCGAGGCGATCTCGAACCTGCTCTCCAAATCCCTGATCGCGACCTCGCCTGCGGAGCGGCGACTGCGCTATCGCCTGCTCGACACGACACGCGCTTTCGCCGGGAATAAGCTGGTCGAGAACGAAGAAGCTGATCGCGTCGCACGCGCGCATGCCGAATATTTCCGCGATTTTTTGCGCGACATTGCGCTTAAGTCTACGGGCATGCAGAGCGCGGGTGGCTTCCTTCCCTATGCCGACCATCTGCCCAATGTCAGGGCCGCCCTGACCTGGAGCTTTTCGGAGCGCGGCGACCGGACGATCGGCGCGGATCTGGCGGCCTCGGCGGCCCAGTTCTTCCTTGAGCTGACGTTGCTGACGGAGTGCTACCGCTGGGCCCAGCAGGCGCTGACGTCTCTCGCTGCGGGTCCGATGGACAGCCGCCAGGAGATGACATTGCAAGCCGCGCTCGGCGTCTCCGTGATGTTCACGCAAGGAAATACCGAAGCAGTCCGGTCCGCGTTCACGCGCAGTCTCCAGCTTGCGCAGGAGCTCGAGGACCTGCACTGGCAGCTCTGGCTGCTGCGCGGCTTGCACATCTACCTGACCAGGGTCGGGGATTTTCACGGCGCGCTCGGAACCGGCGTCCAGGGCGAAGCCGTCGCGCGGAAATTGAACGATCCAGCCGCCGCGCTGAACGTGGAGTGGATGCTGGGCGTCGCGCATCATTTGATCGGCAATCAGGACAAGGCCGTGCAGTTCTGCGAGAGCGCGATGGTGCACAATCCCGGCTCGCAGCGGCTGAACATCGGCCATCTCGGCTATGACGACCGCATCGTCGCGCTGGTGGCGCTGGCGCGCGGGCTCTGGCTCACCGGCCGGCCCGATCGGGCGATCGAGGCCGCCAGATACACGGTGCGCGCGGCCGAGCAGCTCGAACAGCCGCTCACGCTCGGCATCTCCCTGATCTGGACCATCTACGTGTTCCTCTGGGTCGGCGACTGGGCCAGTGCCGAAATCCTGATAGAGCGGCTGATCAACCATGCCGAGCGGCACTTCCTCGGCCCCTATCATGCGGTCGGCATCGGCCAGAAGGGCGAGCTGCTGCTGCGCCGCGGCGACGTCGCCGGCGGGATCGAGCATCTTCGCCGCAGCCAGGCCACGCTGTACGCCACGCGGCACCGGATCATGACGACGGTGTTTGCGACGGCGCTGGCGGAAGGCCTTGCCTCCCAGAACCAGCCCGACGAGGCCTTGCAGACGATCAATGAGGCCATCGCCCAGATTCCGGATCACGGCGAATCCTTCGACATGCCGGAGATGCTCAGGGTCAAAGGCGACATCCTGGCTCGTTCTGGCCATGCCGCGGAGGCCGAGAATTGCTTGCGGAAATCGCTCGATCTGTCACGCCGGCAGTGCGCGCTCGGCTGGGAGCTGCGGGGGGCGATCAGCCTCGGCCGTGTCTGGCGTCAGGCCGGAAAGGCCGGCGAGGCACGCGACCTGCTCGCCCCGCTCGTGGCGCGGTACCAGGAAGGCCTCCAGACCCGCGATCTGCTAGCTGCAAGGGAGCTCCTGGGCGCGCTGAATTGAGAGTATCTTCAAAGAGATACCGCCTAAGTGCCCGCTCGCAACTCCTAACAACTTCTAACACGCCAAGCCGCATGCGCCCCGCCATGGTGGTCACACTTCATGGTGGATATGGCGGGACATGGCGCTTCTTGACGATGTGATCGATGCCAGCGGCGGGATGGCCCGCTGGAATAGCTTGAGCCGGTTCACGCTCCACCTCTCCGTTGCCGGAACGCTGTTTTCCAGCGCCGGGCACGCCAGCGAATTCAAGGATGTCACCGCGGAGGGCTCGACCCGGACGCAATCCGTCCGCTTCACCGGCATCACCGGGGGAGAGCACTCAGGCTCCTTTCAACCGGATGCGATCACGATCGAAAGCCTGGATGGCGAGGTGCTGCGGACCTGGCGCAATCCGAGCCTGGCGTTTCCGGAAGCGAGTTCCCCCGCGCTTGCTAACGAACTGCATCTCGTCTTCTTCTGCGGCGTCGCGATCTGGAATTATCTGACGATCCCGTTCCTGCTCGCGCACCCCGACGTCGTGGTGGAGGAGCTGTCGCCCTGGCGCGAAGGCACCGAGACCTGGCGCCGGCTTAAGGCGCAGTTCCCCGCGCAGCTGATCACGCTCGCGCCCGAGCAGATCTTTCATTTCGACGAGAACGCGCTGCAACGGCGGATGGATCACGATCTCTTCGGGATGAAGGTCACACATCACTCCTGGGCCCATGACAGTTTCGGCGGCATCGTGGTGCCGACGCTTCGGCGTGTGCAGACACTGCAGGCTGATGGAACCGTGATCGCCAAGCCCGTGCTGATGGACGTCGAGATTTTTGACGCCGTCTTCGAGTAGTGGCGACACGCGCAAGAGCACTCGCAACGTCTAACACGACATAACGAGCCAACAACCCGACTTGGGTGCAGATTGCGTCTGCGAGCGACGAACGAACGCGTGAGCTCGCCGAAGACTTGCACCGACGCACTTTCGCCACGAGAGGGCGCGTCATCCAGCAAACGCAATCACGGGAACAGTGTCATGAAAGTATTGATGGTCATCACCTCGCACGACCAGCTCGGCAACACCGGACGCAAGACCGGCTTCTGGCTCGAAGAGCTCGCGGCGCCCTATTTCGTGTTCAAGGATTCCGGCGCCGAAATCACCCTCGCCTCGCCCAAGGGCGGCCGCCCGCCGCTCGATCCCAAGAGCAACGAGCCCGAGTTCCGCACCGACCTCACGCTGCGCTTCGAGGAAGATGCGGCCGCTGAAGCCCAGCTCGACAAGACCGTGCGCCTCGACAGCGTCAGGCAGGAAGATTTCGACACCGTCTTCTACCCCGGCGGTCACGGCCCGATGTGGGACCTCGCCGAAGACAAGGACTCGGTCAAGCTGATCGAATCCTTCCTCGCCGCCGGCAAGACCATCGCGGTGGTGTGTCACTCGACCGGCGCGCTGCGCCACGTCAAGACACCCGACGGCAAGCCGCTCGTGCAAGGCAAGGAAGTCACCGGCTTCACCAACGGCGAGGAAGAGGACGTGGGCCTGACCAAGGTCGTGCCCTTCCTTGTCGAGGACGAGATGCTGAAGCTCGGCGCGGTGTTCTCGAAGACGGCAAACTGGGGCGTGCACGTCGTCAGCGCCGGCCAGCTGATCACGGGGCAGAACCCGCATTCGTCGGGCCCGGCGGCGCAGACGCTGCTCGCCGCCCTCAAGCGCAAGCCGATGGCGAAGGCGTCGTAGATTCCGGATGCGGTCGCATCTCGGGAGGCGCCTGCGACGGCGCCTCTCGACTCCGCCGCGATATTCCTCGGAGAGGACACGATCATGGACTTGCTTGCCTACACGAAGACAATCGCAGAGCGCATTGAAGCAGAGGCTGCACGCGCCAGGGTTCCCGTCGCCGTTTGCGTCATCGACATCCACGGCAATGTCATCCTCAAGCACCGTATGAGTGGCGCGCCGACATTTTCGCTCGAACTGTCGGAGCGGAAGGCGTACACGTCCGCCCTGGTCGGGCTTCGAACCTCCGACCTGTCTCCGATGGTGCAGCCTGGACAGGCTCTCTTTCCGCTGATGGGCGTCGCGGGCGGACGCTTCTGCTCGATGGGCGGCGGCGCGCCGCTGACCATCGGCGGACAGCTCGTCGCCGGCGTCGGCATCAGTGGCGGTACCGTCGAGCAGGACGTCGACATCCTCGAGGCCGGGCTTCGCGAACCCGCAACCACCGATAGGGTCGACATGAAGATCGAGGTCGTCGTCCTGCCGGTCTCGGACGTCGCGCGCGCCAAGCGCTTCTATGCCGACCTCGGCTGGCGGCTCGACATCGACTATCAGGGCAAGGACAGCTATCGCGTGATCCAGTTCACGCCTCCCGGCTCGGGCTGCTCCGTCATTTTCGGCAGCAACCTCACCACGGCTGCTCCCGGCTCCGTGAAGGGCCTTCATTTCATCGTATCCGACATCCAGGCCGCGTGTGATGATCTTCGCCGGCGCGGCATCACTGTCAGCGAGCCGTTCCACGATCCCGGCGGCATATTCCATCACGCCAGCGCGAGCGATCTTGCCGCGGGTCCGAATCCGCAGCGCAAAAGCTACGCTTCCTACGCCTCGTTCAACGACCCCGACGGCAATGGCTGGGTGTTCCAGGAAGTCACCGCGCGGCTGACCGGGCACATCGAGGACGGCGACGAAAGCTTTACGCCCGAGCTCACGGACGTCGTCCGGCGCGCTGAAGCTGCGGCCCGCGCTGGTGCCGGATCGGACGACCGCGCAGCGGCCTGACATCGGAGCGACGACATGAACATTCCAGCCACCCTCGCCCTCTCGGCCGCGCTTGCGTGCGAATCCGTGCAGGCTTCGGCGCAGTATCTGCGATCGAGCCGGCGCTCGATCAGCTATCATTCCGTCGATGTCCGGGGCCTCAAGATCTTCTACCGCGAGGCCGGGCCGGCCGACGCCCCGACCGTGCTGCTGCTGCACGGCTTTCCCTCCTCGTCGCGGATGTGGGAGCCCCTGCTACCGCTGCTCGCAGACAAATATCACCTGATCGCGCCTGATTATCCCGGCTTCGGCAATAGCAGCGCGCCGCCGCCGTCCGATTTCACCTACACCTTCGACAACATCGCCGGCGTGATGAGTGAGCTGACCAACAAGCTCGGCCTCACCAACTACGTCCTGTTCATGCAGGACTATGGCGGCCCGGTCGGCTTCCGCATGGCGCTGGCGCAGCCGGAACGCGTCCGCGCCATCATGATCCAGAACGCCGTGTCGCACGAGCAGGGGCTAAGTCCGCTCTGGGACGCGCGTCGCAAATACTGGGCCGACCCGGTACACGAGATCGAGGCGCTGAAGACCAACTTCACCTCCTTGGAGGCGACGCGTCAGCGGCATCTCGGCTCCAGCCCGCATCCCGAGCGCTACGACCCCGACACCTGGACCGATGAATACGCCTTCCTGACGCGTCCTGGGCAGGCCGAGATCCAGACCACGCTGTTCCTGGATTACAGGACCAACGTTGCCTCCTATCCAAAGTGGCAGGATTGGTTGCGCAAGACGCGGCCGCCGACGCTGGTGGTCTGGGGCAAGTACGATCCGTCCTTCGCGGTCGCCGGCGCTGCGGCCTATCGCGACGATGTGCCTGAGGCTGAAGTCCACATCCTGGACGCCGGCCACTTCGCGCTGGATGAAGCCACTGACGAGATCGCTTCGCTCGTCCGCGACTTCCTTGCACGGCTGGATGGACACAAGGATTGAACAACGACGGCGTGGCGTCTCGCCACGCTGCGGACCAAGCAACGACCACAGGAGACACGCATGTCCGACAGCATCAACCATGAACGTCGCCGCTTCTTCGGGAGCGCCGCCATGACGCTTGCAGCGGCGCAGCTTTCGCTGGGCATGACGGCCGAGGCGAAGCCGGCCAAATTCGCCGCAGTCAGCAGGCCGGGCGCCAACACCGCGTTCGCATCGCTGAAGCAGGTCAACGCCGGCCTCCTCAATGTCGGCTATGCCGAAGCCGGGCCCGCCGACGGTCCGCCCGTGATCCTGCTGCACGGCTGGCCCTACGACATCTACGCTTTCGTCGATGTCGCGCCGCAACTCGCCGCGGCCGGTCGCCGCGTGATCGTGCCCTATCTGCGCGGCTACGGCAGCACGCGCTTCCTGTCGGATGCGACGATGCGGAACGGACAGCCGGCCGCGATCGCGGCCGACATCATCGCGCTGATGGACGCACTCAAGATCGACAAGGCCACGATCGCCGGATTCGACTGGGGCGCACGGACCGCCAACATCGTCGCCGCGCTGTGGCCGGAGCGGGTCAAGGCGATGGTGTCGGTGAGCGGCTATCTGATCGGCAGCCAGCAGGCCGGCAAGATGCCGCTGCCGCCCAAGGCCGAGCTGCAATGGTGGTACCAGTTCTACTTCGCGACCGAGCGCGGCCGTGAAGGCTACGACAAGTACCGCCACGACTTCTCCAGGCTGATCTGGCAGCTGGCCTCCCCGCAATGGCACTTCGACGACGCCACTTTCGACCGCAGCGCCAAGGCGTTCGACAATCCGGACCATGTCGCGATCGTGATCCACAATTATCGCTGGCGGCTCGGCCTCGCCGATGGCGAAGCGAAATATGCCGACGACGAGGCGCGGCTGGCGCAGGCACCCGTCATCACCGTACCCACCATCACGATGGAGGGCGACGCCAACGGAGCGCCGCATCCGGAACCGTCCGCCTATGCCAAGAAATTCTCCGGGCGCTATTCGCATCGAACCATCAAGGGCGGCATCGGCCACAATCTGCCGCAGGAGGCGCCAAAGGCTTTTGCGGACGCGGTGTTGGACGTCATGGCAGAAGCCTAGGCGCTGGGGGCCTGCCAACGGCCTTTAACAACACTTAACGGGCGATCGTCTGCGCCCGGGGGTATCTCCATTGGGGAGACACCTCCGATGCGAGAAGGAACCGCCGGATGATTCCGCTGCTGGCGAATGCGATCGAGGCCCATGGCGGGCTCGATCGATGGAAGGCCCACAGACTTCTCACCGCGACGATCGTGACGGGAGGCGATCTCTGGACGTTGAAGGGCGTCGACCAGGATCAGGCGCCGCGCACGATGCGGATCGAGCTGCATCGTGAGCGGGGCTCGGTCGAGCCGTTCGGCAAGCCCGGCCAGCGCACCGCGTTCAGTCCCGAGCGGATCGCGATCGTCGCCGCCGACGGACGCATCGTCGCGATGCGCAACGATCCACGCGCCTCATTCGCGCGACACGACATGCGGACGCATTGGGACCCGCTGCATCGCGCCTATTTCAACGGCTATGCGCTGTGGACGTACATGACCACGCCCTTCCTGCTTGCCATGGAGGGATTCGATATCCGGGAGATCGAGCCGTGGCACGAGGGCACCGAGACATGGCCCGGATTACGGGCGACATTCCCGGCCATGATCGCGAGCCACAGCGCCGAGCAGGATTTCTATTTCGGCCCTGATATGCTCATCCGCCGCCATGACTATCGGATCGAGATCGCCGGCAATTTTCCGGCGGCTCACTATGTGTCGGATCCCGTCAGTGTTGACGGCTTCAAGCTCCCGACGCGCCGGCGCATCTATCTGCGCGGCGACGATCTGATGCCGCTGCGCGACGAGCTGATGGTGTCGATCGATCTCGCCGATTTTCGGTTTGACTGACCCTTCTCAGGCAAATGGCGCTTCCAGCATCAGCCGCGCCGCTTTCAGATCGACCGTCTCGAATCCTTCTGTGAAGCGCGCATAGGTCACGGCGAGATCGTCGAGCCGATTTTTCGCGCCCTGCTGACGCCGCAGCGCTGCAAGCGACATCTCGGTCCGCAGCTGCCAGGACAAGGCTCCCTGCTGCTCGGCCAGCGCGAGAGACGCGGCAAGGCTCGCTTCGGCGGCATCGAGATCGCCGCTGCGCGCTTCGAGGTCGCCACGGCGGCGGAGCAGCTCCGGCATGTCAAAGCCGCCGCCGCCCTGCTCGACGCGGGCGATGGTCTCTTGCAGGACCTGCAATCCTTCCGTCAATCGTCCCAACGCCGCAAGTCCGCGCGACAGGTCGGCTGCGAACGCCGAGGCGTAGAGCTCGTAGCGGTCCGCATGCAGGCGGGGAAGCGCAGTCCGCAGCCGGTCGATGCCGCCGGCCACCTCGCCGCGGGCGATCATGGTCTGCGCGCGAAAGCCGGTGGCGACGGCTTCGTAAGGAGCGAGCCCATGCACGTTCGCATGCGTCGCGAGGCGGTCCGTCATCGTCTCGACGGCTGCCCAGTCGCCGACCCAGCCGAATACCGACGATGACCAGCACAGCGCGATGCAATGCATCACCACGTCGCGCGGCGCCGCGGCACCGACCAGCGGGCGGACGCAGTCGAGCGCACGATCGGGAAAGCCGCGCAGCCACAACACCCGCGCGAGCGGAATCTGCGGCGTACGCGAATAGGCGAAATGACCCGGCTGCGTTCCGCGCAGCGCAGCGTCGTCACGCACGCCCTCGTCGAGATGGGCCTGCGCCTCGGCCTGGTCGCCGACGAGATGATACGACACGCCAAGGAGCGCCTTGCTGCCCGCGATCCCCGCGGTATCGCCGATCTGCCGCGCAATGCGCTCGGCCTGGCGCGCGGTCGGCACCAGATGCCGGTAATCTCCGGTGCGACGATAAAACATGTTCAGCCGCGACAGCAATCTGAACGCATTGGCGTGATCGGAAAGCGCTTCCGCGATTTCCAGCCCGCGCCGCAGTGCCGTCTCAGCCTGCTCGCTGTTGCGCTCGGTAAACATGAAGGCGTGACCGAGCGTCGACCGAAGTTCGAGCTCCCATCGGCCGCCCCGGTTGACGTCATCGAGCGTCGCGAGCGCGCGGCCGGACCAGATCCGCGCCTCGTTCAGCAGGTTGAGCTCGACGAACAGCCTTGCGGTGCTGCCGGCGAGCGGCACGCACAAGGCCAAGCCATCGTCGCTGGCGTAGCTCCATTCCAGCGCGGCGCGGGCATCGGCGAGCAGGCTTGCACGCTCCTGCAGGCGGGCGGCCTGATCGCCGCCCTGCTCCGCCATGCCGGATTCGAGCGTGCGCTGAACATAAGAGACATGACGGCGCGCGATCGCGGCCGCCTCGCCGCCGTCGGCGAGCTTCTGCATGGCATAGGCGCGCGTGGCATCCAGCAGGCGATAACGCCGCGAGGCGCCGTCCGGCTGCGCCGACACCAGCGATTTTGCGACCAGCTGCTCCAGCGCATCTACGACACGATCGGCCGGTGCACCATCGTCGGCCGCGACCGCGATCGCGCCCTTGAGCGTGAAGGGACCTGCGAAAATGGCGAGCCGCTGAAACACCATCCGTTCGCTTTCGCCGATCAGGCCAAAGCTCCAGTCGAGCGTAGCCCCCAACGTCTGCTGCCGCGGCGGCGCCGTCCGTCGCCCGCGCCATTCGAGCTTGAGCCTGGAGTCGAGCAGCGCGGCCATCTCCCGCAAGCCGTAGACGCCGACGCGCACGGCGGCGAGCTCGATCGCCAGTGCAATGCCGTCGAGCTTGCCGCAGATCTCGGCGAGAACCTCGGCATCATCGTCCGTGATATCGCCGCGATGACCCGCGGCGGCGGCGCGATCCACGAACAGCTGCGCGGCGGGATAATCCAGCACTTCGCCGGCGCTGAGGCGGGCGCCTTGCGGCGGGCCCGGCAGCGGGACGAGCTCGAATATCTGCTCGCCTTCGACCAGCAGCGACTCGCGGCTGGTGGCGAGGATCGCGATCCCGGGCGCCTCGCGGTAGATGTTCTCGGCGAGGCGCGCGACCTCGTCGATGACGTGCTCGCAGCTGTCGAGGATGAGAAGCAGCCGCCGCCCGCGGAGGAAATTGACGATGCTGCCCGAGGGGTCGTCGTGATGCACCACCAGGCCGAGGGCAGCAGCAACGGTGCTCGCGACCAGCGCGGCATCCTTCAGCGGACCGAATTCGAGGAAATGGATGTTTCCCTCGAAGGTCTGCCACATCTCGTGCGCAAGCGCGGTCGCAACGGTGGTCTTGCCGATGCCACCCGGCCCGCGCAACGTGACGAAGCGGTCGCTGAGCAGACGGGCCGACAGTTCCGCCAGAACATCGTCCCGGCCGATCATCCGGTCCAGCCGGTGCGGCAAAGCTGCAGGCGGTGTCGTTGTTTCGGGGGCACGCGGCGCGGGTGCCGGAGCAGCGTTGTGCTCGCCACGTTGCACGGGCGCGACGAAACAATAGCCGCGGCTGGGAACGTTGGTGATGTAGCGAGCGCCTTCCCTGCCGTCACCGAGCACCTTGCGCAGCTCGGCGACATGGACGCGCAGGCTGATCTCCTCGACCGCGAGACCGGACCATGCATAGCTGAGGATCTCGTTCTTCGGCACCACTTCGCCGGCACGGCTGACGAGCAGGCGCAAAATATCCATCGCACGGCTGCCGAGCTTGACCGGAGCTCCATCCTTCTCGAGCAGCCGCGATCTCAGCGAAAAGGGGCCGAACGACACGGCCTCGAGATCGAGGCTCGCTCCGGCGCCATTGCCATGGGACCTGTGTCCTGCCGGAAGCTCGGTCACTTCTGACTCATCTTGACGACCACTTCATTCAAATGCGCGGCGACTATACCCGCCATCAATGCGCGGTCCAGCGAGGGCATGCTCCGGCCTCACAACGGCACATCGATCGCCACGTGATATCCAGCAGTGTTCTCACATCACACCGGCCTGCGCAAATCATTGAAAAACTGGACAAAATCAAACGCACTGCGACGGGCTGCCACACCCTGTGAGCGCGCACAAAATCTAACACATCCTAATCACCACTAACGGGCTTCTTGTCCGGCTCACGCCTATCCTCTGAACATGACAAGCATCCTTCAAAGCCTTGTTGGACGCTTTGGGCTTGAGAGTTTGCCGGTCGCCGCCAGCGGCCGCGATGCCAAGAGAGGACGAGCGATGTTTACTGACTTGCAGGCGGCGCACGCCTGGATCGATCTTCAGGCCGGCCCACGGGATCATCAGATCCAGGCAGTACAGGCGATCCCCAAAGAACGCGAATGGCGTCGCATCGACCACGGCGCGGAGGCTGGGATCGGGGACATCACGATTTCGCGATGGGAGGATTTCAGAGAGACCTCATCGCACGACGCGACGACGCCGGAGGATCGCTATTTCGTCGGCATCGCCTTGAAGACCACGCGCGCGCGACTGACCCGTGATCGCCAGATCATTTTCGACGGCGCCATGCCCGCAGGGACACTCTATGTCAGCGCGCCGTCGAAGCCCCTCGGCGCACAATTCCAGACGCCTTGCGCGTTCCTGCACTTCCACATCTCCGTTGACCATTTCCCGGCGCAATCACCTGCGGGCGACGGACTCGACGACCTCGTCCTGCTGCGCGACCCGCTCGCCGCCGAGCTCGCCAGAGCGCTGACGGAGCGCGGCGATGCCGCCGACCATCAATTCGCGCGCTGCATCGGCCAGACCCTTGCGATGCACCTTGCGCGGCTGGAGCCACCGCGCGCGCGGGTCAATGCGTTGCCGAAATGGCGGTTGCGGCGTGTCGAGCAATACATCGCCGATCATTTCGAGCGTTGCATCAGCCTGTCCGAGCTCGCCAATGTCGCCGGCCTGTCAAGGATGCACTTTGCGGCACAGTTCCGCACCGCGACCGGCTACCGGCCGCGCGAATACCTGCTCAATCACCGGATCGAGCATGCGAAGACACTGCTCGCAACGACCGGGCGGCCGCTGGCCGAGATCGCCTTGGCCGTCGGCTTCAGCACGCAGGCGCATTTCTCGACCGTCTTCAAGCGCATCAGCGGCCAGTCGCCTGCGCGCTGGCGCCTCGCCAGCAAGGGCGAGCGCCATGAGCTCGAAGCACTGCCGCGGCGTCGGCCGGTTCCGGACAGGGACTGGATCACCAGCGCTGCCGCGTAGTTTGTATGGCGATTCTTTAGGCGCAAGTCCCCTCGCTTGCGCCGGCTCGAGCCCTCCTCCTCCCGGGTCTACGAGCCTCTTGGGGCCGCCCTGCTCCCATACAGGGCGGCTCCTTTTTCTTGTCTGTCGTCGCGATGGTTCGAGACGTTACGCTTGTGGGCCGGTGCGGCCGGATTCGTAGAGGAACCAGATCCGGCGCTCGGCCTCGTCGATCCAGTTCTCGATCAAGCTGGCGGTCGCGACATCGCGATATTCGTCGCAAAGCTCGTGCACGCGCCGCATCTCCCGCGTCAGCTGCTGGTTGTCGCTGCGCAATTCCGCCAGCATGTCGAGGGGATCGACATAATCGGCGTCGTTGTCGAGGATGCGCTGCTCGCGTGCGATTTGGCCGATCGAGCGCAGCGCCGTGCCGCCGATCTTGCGCGCGCGTTCGGCAATGTCGTCGGTCATGGCGAATATCTGGTCGGCCTGCTCGTCCAGCAGCAGGTGATAATCGCGAAAATGGCTGCCCGACATGTGCCAGTGGAAATTCTTGGTCTTCAGATAAAGCGCGAAGACGTCGGCGAGCAGAGCGCGCAGTGCGGCGGGAATGTCCCGGTTCGCATTGGCGCCGAGATCGGTCGGGCTTTGGAGATCTGCCTTGGTCATGTTCGTTGATCCTTCGGTGAGGAGACGAACCCTTAGCAGCGCCACGCGGGTGGTTCTTTCGTCATGCACGGGGCGATTTCGAATTCGCACGGGTGGGGTACACCCCTCCCGCATCGCCGACACCGGCCCCGGATTACGCCTCGCGCAATCCGGGCTACGCCGTTGCTGTCCCCCTACACCGGATCGAACGCCCGGATCGGCGGCAGATTGCCGGTGAACTTCTCCACTTCCACCGTCGTCAGCTGCCCCGTGCAGCCCTGCGCGAAGGACGAAGTGCCGATATCCCGGGTGAGCACGTTGGGATTGCCGTGAACGCAGAGCGGGGCTTCGTCCTCGGGGTCCATCGGATCGTACCAGGCTCCGGTCGGAAGCTGCACGACGCCGGCCGCGATGCCGTCGGTGACGTGGACGGCGGCAAGGCACGCGCCGCGCTCGTTGAAGAGGCGGATGATGTCGCCGTCCTTGATACCGCGCGCGTCGGCATCAACCGGGTTCATGCGCGCGACCTCGCGGCCGCGATGCTTTGCGCCCAGCGAATGTCCGCCGAAATCGAGCTGGCTGTGCAGGCGTGTCACCGGCTGGTTGGCGACGAGGAAGCACGGCGCACCCGGCTTCGGCATGTCGGTCTTCTCAAGCCAGACCGGATGGCCGGGGCAATCCGCATCGCCATGGCCGGCGATCTTCTGCGAAAAGATCTCGATGCGGCCGCTCGGCGTCGGCAGCGGATGATTGACCGGATCCTCGCGAAAGCTGCGCAGCCGGCCGCCGTCATCGGGCTGTTGCGGCACGACCAGGCTGCCGCGTTGCCAGAATTCATCAAAGCTCGGGGCCTCGAGGCCGCGCGCTTCGAGCGAGGCGCGGGTCGGTTTATAGAGATACTCCAGCCACTCCCGCGACGTGCGCCCCTCGGTGAAGGGCTCGCGCGCGCCGAGACGCTCGGCGAGATCGGCAAAAATATCGTAGTCGTCGCGCGCGAGGCCAAACGGCTCGGCGATCTGGTGCATCGCGACCATCAGCGGATCGTTGCTGGAGTAGCCGATGTCCTCACGCTCGAGCGTCATCGTCGAGGGCAGCACGATGTCGGCGTGGCGCGCCGTCGCGGTCCAGGCGAGCTCGTGCACGACGAACGTATCGAGCTGCGCAACAGCCTTGCGCAGGCGGTTGATGTCCTGGTGGTGATGGAACGGATTGCCGCCGGCCCAGTAGACGAGGCGGATGTCCGGATAGGTGCGCGTCTCGCCATTATAGCGATAGGTGGAGCCGGGATTGAGCAGCATATCGGCGATGCGCGCGACCGGAATGAAATCACGGACGCCGTTGCGGCCCTGCCCCAGCGTCGGCCCGGGCACGTCGTTGACGCGGCGGCCGTAATAGCCAATCGCACCGAGCGAATAGCCGTAGCCGCCGCCGGGAAGCCCGATCTGGCCGAGCGCTGCCGCCAGCACCATGCCCATCCACACCGGCTGCTCGCCATGCTCGGCGCGCTGCAGTGAATGCGAGACAGTGATCAGCGCGCGCTTTCCGGCAAGGCGGCGCGCGAGCGTGCGGATCGTGTCCGCGTCGACGCCGGAGATCGCGGCGGCCCATTCGGCATGCTTGGGCTGTCCATCACTCTCGCCGGTGAGATAGCGCAGGAAGACCGGCCAGCCCTCGGTGTAGCGATCGAGGAAGGCCTGATCGTGCAGGTTTTCCGCGACCAGCGTGTGGACGATGCCGAGCATCAGCGCGGTGTCGGTGCTCGGCACGCACATCATCCACTCCGCACCGGCCTCGACAGGCAGGTCTTCGCGGAGCGGGCTGACGAGAATGAACTCGCAGCCGCGCCGGCGCGCCGCTGCCATGGCATCGCGTTCGACATGCTTGCTGATCGAGCCGCCGGCCACCATCGAGTTCTTCAGCGCCATGCCGCCGAACGCCAGCACGATCTCCGTGTCGGCAGCAATCTGCTCCCAGGTGACGTTGCGCTTGGTGATGTCCTCGTAGCCCGCCAGGATCTGCGGCAGCAGCACCGAGGACGCGCCCGAGGAGTAAGAGTTCACAGAACGGACATAGCCGCCCATCGCGATGTTGAGGAAGCGATGCACCTGGCTCTGCGCGTGATGGAAGCGGCCCGCGCTCGACCAGCCATAGGAGCCGCCGAACACCGCGCCGGGGCCGCGCGTGTCGCGGATGCGGCCGAGCTCGTCGCCGAGCAGATCGAGCGCCTTCTCCCAGCTGACGGAGACGAATTCGTCGCGGCCACGGCGATCGTCCGGGCCGGGTCCGCGTTCGAGCCAGCCGCGGCGGATCGCCGGCTGCGCGATGCGCGCCTGGTGGCGGAGCGCACCGGGGAAATTGTCGATGATGCCGTTCGGATCGGGATCGCCCGCATAGGCCCTGACCTCCAGCCCGGCCGCGCCCTGGCGCGCCGAGAACACGCCCCAATGCGAGGTGTGCGGCTTGAAGCCGTCCGACAGGTCGAGGCCGGGGTCGGGGAAACCAATCGTATCGTCCATCGTCTGATCCTTGTTCCGGTACGTGGTGGCAGTATACCGATCCACGTCCCGATGTCATCGAGATCAGGGCTGACGCAGACGCTGGGCTCCCGTGCACTGTGCGGTCTGGTGAACGTTTCGTTGGACTGACGGTCCCCGAGTCCGCGAAGCGAACGGCCCGGTCCATGTCGGCGACCTCGCCAGATTGAGCCGCGCCCGGAATCGCTGAACGTCCTCGTCGATCTCGCGGTGCCGGAGCTGCAATCGCGCGGCGTCACGCCTGCGTACGATGCTCGCGGAACGCCGCCGCCAATGCAGCCAGGGCCGCGCGCGAGCGCTGGTCCGTCAAGGACGAATGAAGCACGACCTCGGACGACGGCAGCTTGGGAAGTCCGAGCTTCTCGCCGATGTCGATGGTGCCGGCCGGCGCTATGCGATACGACAACGGCGCGATGGCGAGCCCCGCCACGACCGCGGCATGGACCGCCGAGGAGCCACCTCCCAAAAACACCTCGGTCCATTTCAGGCCGGCCGCATCCAGCGCCTGCGTGGCGATGTTGCGGACTCCACAGGTCGGCGTCAGCGCGGCAAGGCGCAAGGGCTCTCCGGTCCTGTGCTCGAACCCCTGCGCCGCGAACCAGCCGAAGCGTTCATGCGCCAGCGTCTCACCATCGCGACGATCGTCCTCGCGCTGGACGATGGCCGCGTCCAGCCGCCCTTGCTCGAACAGATCGAGGAGGTTGCGCGAGCTGTCGAGCCGGACCTCGATGGTCAAGTTCGGATCGTGCGCATGAAGCCGTGACAGCAAGGCCGGGACCTCTGGGCCCGCGACATGCGCGGCGATGCCCAGGCTGAAGTGACGCGGAGGCGCATTGAGTCCGGCGATCGCGCGTTCGTGAGCCGCAATGAAGTCCCGCGCGCCTTGCAGGAAGGCCGTCCCCTGCGCCGACAGCCGCACCGATCGCGGCGTGCGTTCGAGCAACCGATGACCGACCCGATCCTCGAGCCGCTTCAGCTTGACGCTGATCGCACCTTGCGTGGTCCCCAGGGCCTCGGCGGCGCGCGTGAAGCTGTGGAGATCCGCCACCATCACAAACGCCCTGACGGCATCGACATCGAGCGAGATCATTCCATCATCCGCCTTTGTTGTCTCTGAAATCTATATTGATCCGATTTTGTTGTGGTCAAGGGCTCCCTATGTTCGCGCGGCGCGACGCAAGCATACCGGAAACCGACGTTTCTCCATCGAACGACGTCCTGCCTTGCGTGTCGGCAATCGGCACCGAACCTGGAGGTCACAGCTGTGACGGTCTCAACATCACGACGAAATACGATCGCCCTGGCTGCTGCGTGCCTCGCATCTCTCATGTTCGGCCTCGAGATCTCCAGCGTGCCGACGATCCTGCCGACACTGGAGACGGTGCTGCACGCAAACTTCCAGCAGCTCCAATGGATCATGAACGCCTACACCATTGCGGTCACGACGGTGCTGATGGCGACGGCGACGCTGGCGGATCGCTACGGCAGAAAGCGTGTATTCGTCGCCAGCATTGCCGTGTTCGGTCTTGCCTCCCTGGTCTGCGGCCTCGCGCAGGACGCCCTCGTCCTGATCGTGAGCCGTTTCCTTCAGGGCATGAGCGGCGGCGCAATGCTGATCTGTCAGGTCGCGGTTCTCTCCCATCAATTCCAGGCTGGCCCGGAGCGTGCGCGCGCCTTCGCCGCCTGGGGGATCATCTCCGGAATTGGTCTTGGCTTCGGTCCGATCGTCGGCGCTGCGATCGTCGCGGTTTCCGGCTGGCAATGGGTATTCCTGATCCACGCATTGATCGCGATCGTCACGATCGCGCTCGCGGTGACCGGCGTGCGGGAATCTCGCGATCCCGAGGCCAGCCATCTCGACGTCGCTGGCATCGCCACGCTCTCGACGTCGGTGTTTTGCGTCGCCTTCTATATCACGCAGGGCTCCGATTTCGGCTTCGCCAGCCTGACCGGCCTTGCGATCGTCGCGACGGCCGTTTTGAGCTTCGTCGCCTTCGTGGTCGCGGAAATGCGCAGCGCCCGTCCGATGTTCGACTTCTCCGTCCTTCGGATCCGCGCCTTTTCAGGCGCGCTGCTGGGATCTGCCGGCATGAATTTCAGCTTCTGGCCCTTCATGATCTACCTGCCGATCCTCTTCCGCAGCGCGCTTGGCTACGACAATGTCGCCGCGGGCCTGGCGCTGCTCGCCTACACGCTTCCGACGCTCGTCGTACCGCCGTTCGGCGAACGGCTGCTGCTGAGATTCGGCGGTGGCATCGCCATCCCGGTCGGCCTGTTCGTGATCGGCCTTGGCTTCATGCTGATGTGGGCCGGCAGCGGCGCGGAGCACGTCACCTGGCTGACGCTGGCGCCGGGATGCCTGCTCGCAGGCATCGGTCTCGGCCTTACCAACACGCCGGTGACCAACGTCACCACCGCATCGGTGTCGAGCACGCGCGCCGGTATGGCCTCGGGAATCGACATGAGCGCCCGCATGATTTCGCTCGCAATCAACATTGCCCTGATGGGTTTTATCCTGATCGCCGGCATTTCAGCCTGGCTGCACAGCGCGCTTCCCGGCGCGCTCGATGCCGGCCGCCTGCAAGATCTCGCGGAGCGCATCGCTGGCGGCGCCGCCCGCGTGACCGATAGTCCCGAGTTGAGCCTGCTGCCGGCGGCGGACACCGCCCTGCACGATGCATTGATCCATGGTTTCAAGCTGGTGATGCTCTATGGCGGGATTTCCGTCTGGCTTCTGGCACTGGCGAGCTTCGCGATCGGCGGCGACAGCCCCGCACGGCAGCGCCGGACTCGAGGCGAGAACGAACGCTGCTGTGTCCCCCGCTCCTCGTCTTGACCGCGATGCCGGCCCGGGACGCGCGACGATTGTCGAGGTGTCGCGGAGAAGGAGTCGAGCGGTGAAGAAGCGACCTGCAGGACCTCGCCCTGGTGGCTAAAATGTGCGATATGCGTCCCATCTCCACAGCAACATCGGTCACGTCATGATCCAGCGCGTCTTGCCCTACGAAGGACTCCTCCACGAAGTGGTTGAGCACGATGGTGTGCTCTACATCGGCGGGATCGTCCCCGAGGATACGAGCCTCGACATGTCGGGCCAGGCAAACGACGTCCTCGGCCAACTGGCGCGCCTGCTGAAGACCCTCGGATCCGACTTGGCCAAAGTTCTTCAGGTGACCATCTACATGACCAACCTGAAGGAGAAGGCGGAGTTCAATGCGGCCTGGAAGGCGCACTTTGCAGAAGCTCACCTGCCGGCACGCGCTGCAATCGGCGTGGCCGATCTCGGTCCGGGCGTCAAACTCGAGATGACTGCCATCGCTGCCCGGCAATAGCGGCGGGCCCAAAGCTGGTTGCCAAGGTCAATCCAGCTTGATCCAGACACCCTTCGTGTGCAGATATTCGTCGAGATGCTCGGTGCCGCCCTCGCGGCCATATCCGCTCATCTTGTAGCCGCCGAACGGCATTGCGGGATCCAGCGCGTGATAGGTGTTCACCCACACCGATCCTGCGCGGAGGCTGCGCGAGATGACGTGGGCCTTGCTCACGTCGCGCGTGAAGACACCTGCCGCGAGCCCGTACGGCGTTGCGTTGGCTCTCTCCACGGCCTCGTCGAGGGTGTCGAACGGCAGTGCCGAAATCACCGGGCCGAAGATTTCGTCACGGGCGATCTGCATGTCGTCGGAGACGCCGGCGAACACGGTCGGCTCGACGAAATTGCCCTTCGCGAGACTGCCCTCCTTCGCGCGCCGGCCGCCGGCCACCACGGTTGCGCCCTCGTCGCGCCCGCTTTGCAGAAAGCCCTCGACCTTGTCGAGCTGCCGCTGGGACACGAGAGGCCCGATCTCGGTCGACGGATCGGCGCCATCACCGATCTTCAGCGCGGAGGCGAACTTGCCAAGCCGCTCGACCAATTCATCATGGATTGTCCGCTCCACGAACAGGCGCGAGCCGGCGATACAAATCTGGCCCGAATTGGCGAATGCGGCCATCGCGGCGATCGGCACAGCCTTGTCGAGGTCGGCATCGGCGCAGACGATGACTGGCGACTTGCCGCCGAGCTCGAGAGAGACCCGCTTGAGATTGCCGGCTGAAGCGCGAAGGATCGCCTGGCCAGTCGTGGTGGACCCGGTGAAGACGATCTTGTCGACATCGGGATGTTCGGCCAGAGGCGCGCCGGCCTCCGCCCCGGTTCCGGTCACCACGTTCACGACGCCGGGAGGCACACCGGCCTCGTTCATGAGATCCGCGATCAGCAGCGGCGTCAGCGGCGCCTCTTCCGACGGCTTGAGCACGATCGTGCAACCAGTCGCGAGCGCGGGCCCGATCTTCCAAACCGATGCAGCCGTCGGCGCGTTCCACGGGATGATGGCGCCAACCACGCCGACGGGCTCCTTCCGCGTGAACGAGACGATGTCCCCCGGAAGCGAATTATCGACCGTCTGCCCGTGGAGCGAGGTCGCCATGCCGGCGTAGTATCGCAACATGCCGATCACGCGAAGCTTGTTCGCCCGTGTCCGGGCGATCGGCATTCCCATATCCGCCGTATCGGATTGGCTGATCTCCTCCCAGTGCTTCTCGAACAGGTCGGCGATACGCAGGAGCAGCGCCTGCCGCTCGAACGGCTTGAAACGGCTCCACGGCCCCACAAAGGCGCGACGGGCCGCAGCGACCGCAACGTTGATGTCGGCGGTCTCGCCGCGCGGGACGCGCGCGATCACTTCGCCGGTCGCGGGGTTGCGCGTCTCGAAGACTTTCCCCGAGCGGGCTTCCACCCACGCGCCATCGACAAACATCTTTCGGGTTCGGCCGTCGACCGGAAATCGGATCTCGGCATTCGTCATCGGAGTACTCCTGTCTCGACGGAGGCCATGACCGGATGCCCCGCCGTTGTTTGATTTCGCGCTTTCATAGCGGTGATTCCTCGCCTCGGGCAGGTCTTGCAGGCAGCCGCGAGCAGGCGTCAAACCGAATATCAGGGCGGACCGGCCTTGGAGGGATCGATCGAGATCTGGCGCTTCAGCGTGCGCAGGCCGAATGTCGTTCGCGACTGCCGGATGCCCGGGATCCTGTACAACGCCTGCCGCAGGAAGCGCTCGTAGTGATCGGTGTCGCGCACGACGACCTTGATGAGATAGTCGTAATCGCCGGTCACCAGATAGGCTTCCGTCACCTCCGGAATTCGCGACAGGGCGGCGCCGAAGCGCTCGAGCACCTTGTCGTCATGCTTGTCCAGCGTGATCTCGACGAAGGCGATGTTGTTGTAGCCGAGATGGGCGTGATTGAGCACCGCGACATATTTCTCGATCGCGCCATTTTCCTCCAGGCGCTTCACCCTGGTCCAGCACGGCGAGCTCGACAGCCCGACCTGCTCCGCCAGCGCGCTCGTCGTCAACCGGCCGTCCTCGCTGAGCGCCGAGAGAATCCGGCGATCCAGTTGATCGAGTTCCTCGACGGGGCTTCGCTTGGAGGGCATCAGTCGATCTTTCTGTCATTTTGCAGTTTTGCGGGAAAACCTTCCGCGATTTTGCCAAACCTGTCGGAATTTTGGGAAATTTTCTCGAAACAGAAGATTATCATGTACCGCGAGAGAAACTGACATGCAACCTCGACAGCCCCGGCGCGTCAGCGTGATGGCCACCACGCCCGACCCCTTTGACGGGATCGTCCGCCTCGTCCTCGACGCGGCGCGCTTCGGCTTCGGCCTCGACCAGGTCGCGATGACAACGCACTCCGATGGGAACCGAACGATACGGATGGTTCTTGAAGTGACGCCGTCGGCTGATTGCGCAGACCTCACGGAACGGTTGTCACGCCATCCGGCGATCACGGACCTTTCCGTCGCGGAGCTCGCCTGCGAGGACGCCGATCGGCCAGGCATTGTCTCTCCAGGACCTGCAAACGAGCGGATGCTTCCATGACCAGCCCCACGCCCCTTCACTTCCACGTTCCGGAGCCTGCGAGCCGGCCGGGGGGCAAGCCGGATTTCTCCGGCGTCTCGATTCCAAAGGCAGGCTCGGTCCGGCGCCCGCCGGTCGATGTGGCGCCCGAGGAGATTCGCGATCTCGCCTATTCGATCATCCGCGTGCTCGACCACGAGGGGCAGGCAATCGGGCCATGGGCGCCGGACCTTTCCCTGGACGAGCTGGTCGCCGGCCTGCGCCACATGATGACCCTGCGCATTTTCGACGCACGCATGCAGATGGCGCAACGCCAGGGCAAGACGTCCTTCTACATGCAGCACACCGGCGAAGAAGCCGTGAGCTGCGCGTTCCGCATCGCGCTCGGCCCCGACGACATGAACTTCCCGACCTACCGCCAGGCCGGCCTGCTGATCGCGCATGACTATCCGCTCGTCGACATGATGTGCCAGATCTATTCCAATGCGAACGATCCGATGAAGGGACGCCAGCTTCCGGTGTTCTACTCGTCGAGGAAGCACGGCTTCTTCTCGATCTCAGGCAATCTTGCCACACAGTTCGTTCAGGCCGTCGGCTGGGCGATGGCCTCGGCCATCAAGGGCGACAGCCGCATCGCGGCGGCCTGGATCGGGGACGGCTCGACGGCGGAGTCCGATTTCCATGCCGCGCTCGTGTTCGCCTCGACCTACAAGGCGCCCGTCGTCCTCAATGTCGTCAACAATCAATGGGCGATCTCGACCTTCCAGGGCATCGCGCGCGGCGGCTCCGGCACCTTCGCGGCGCGCGGCCTCGGCTTCGGAATTCCTGCGCTGAGGGTCGACGGCAACGACTATCTTGCGACCTATGCGGTCGCGAAATGGGCCATCGAGCGGGCCCGGCTCAACCTCGGGCCGACGCTGATCGAATATGTCACCTACCGCGCCGGCGCGCATTCGACCTCGGATGATCCGTCCGCCTACCGGCCGAAGCACGAATCCGAGGAGTGGCCGCTGGGCGATCCCGTGATCCGGCTCAAGCAGCATCTTATCGCAGCCGGAGCCTGGTCGGAAGAACGCCACAAGCAGGCCGAGGCCGAGATTCTCGCCGACGTCATCGCGGCGCAGAAGGAGGCCGAGAGTTTTGGCACGCTGCACTCCGGCAGCAAGCCGTCGGCCCGCGACATCTTCGAGGACGTCTATGCCGAGCTGCCGCCGCATCTGCGGCGCCAGCGCCAGCAGATCGGAGTTTGAGCCGTGCCGCGCATGACGATGATCGAGGCGATCCGCTCGGCGCTCGACGTTTCGATGCAACGCAACGACGACGTCGTGGTCTATGGCGAGGATGTCGGCTTCTTCGGCGGTGTGTTCCGCTGCACGCAGGGCCTGCAGCAGAAATATGGCGTCTCGCGCTGTTTCGATGCGCCGATCAGCGAGTGCGGCATCGTCGGCACCGCGGTCGGCATGGCCGCTTATGGCCTGCGCCCCTGCGTCGAGCTGCAATTCGCCGATTACATGTATCCGGCTTACGACCAGATCGTCTCGGAGGCAGCTCGGCTGCGTTATCGCTCGGCCGGCGACTTCACCTGCCCCCTGGTCATCCGCATGCCGACGGGCGGGGGCATCTTCGGCGGGCAGACGCACAGCCAGAGCCCCGAGGCACTGTTCACGCATGTCGCGGGATTGAAGACCGTGGTGCCATCCAATCCCCATGATGCGAAGGGCCTCCTGATCGCGGCCATCGAGGATCCGGACCCCGTCATCTTTCTGGAGCCGAAGCGGCTCTACAATGGCCCTTTCGACGGTCACCACGATCGCCCGGTCACCCCCTGGGCCCGACATGAGCTCTCCGAAGTGCCGGAGGGACACTACACCACACCGCTCGGCAAGGCGGTGACGCGGCGCGCCGGCGAAGCCGTCACTGTCCTCACGTACGGCACCATGGTTCACGTTGCCCTCGCCGCCGTCGAGGAGACCGGTATCGACGCCGAGGTGATCGACCTGCGCACCCTGCTTCCGCTCGATCTCGAGACGATCGCCGCTTCCGTCGCGAAGACCGGCCGCTGCATCGTGGTGCATGAGGCAACGCTGACCTCCGGCTTCGGCGCGGAGCTCACCGCGCTGGTGCAGGAGCACTGCTTCTATCATCTCGAAGCGCCGGTGATGCGCGTCACCGGCTGGGACACGCCCTACCCGCACGCGCAGGAATGGGACTATTTCCCCGGCCCCGCGAGACTCGGGCAAGCGCTGCGCGACATCGTGGAGACACGCTGATGGGCGAGCGCAGCGTCAAGCTTCCGGACATCGGGGAAGGCATTGCCGAAGCCGAGCTGGTCGAATGGCACGTCAAGGAAGGCGATCTCGTTCGCGAGGACGATCTGCTTGCCACCGTGATGACCGACAAGGCCTCGGTCGAGATTCCCTCGCCGCTCGCGGGCGAGGTCAGCTGGATCGGTGCCCAGATTGGCGAAGCGGTCGCGATCGGCTCGACACTCGTGAAGCTCAAGGTCGACGGCGGCGACGACGCGGAGACCGAAGACAAGGCGCCGACGGACAACGTCGCCGCGCCATCGGCTGTGACGAAAGCCGAAACTGCGGGCGTTGCGCCAACGCCTCCTGCCCGCGTCCGCCCCGCGGCCATCGAAACCAAGCCGGCGACGACGTCTGCGGCCCGGCGCGCACCCGGCGAGAAGCCGACGGCCTCGCCCGCGATACGCCTCAAGGCGCAAGAAGCCGGCATCGACCTGCGCCAGGTCCACGGCACCGGTCCCGCCGGACGCATCACCCACGAGGACATCGACGCCTTCCTGTCGCGCGGGCCGGCAGCGGTCCATGGCCCCGGCATGAACCCGAAGACCGCCGTGACCGACGTGAAGGTCGTTGGCTTGCGTCGCCGCATTGCCGAGAAGATGGCGCTGTCGAAGTCCCGCATTCCGCACATCACCATCATCGAGGAAGTCAACGTCTCTCCGCTGGAGGATCTGCGCGCGACACTCAACAAGAAGCCGGCACCGGAACATCCCAAGCTGACGCTGCTGCCTTTCCTGATGCGCGCCATGGTCAAGGCGCTTGCCGAGCAGCCTGCGCTCAACGCGCTCTATGACGACGAGGCCGGCATCGTCCATCAACATGCCGGCATCCATATCGGCATTGCGACGCAGACCCCGTCGGGCCTCGTCGTGCCCGTGGTGAAGCATGCGGAGGCGCGTGACCTGCGGGATTGCAGCATGGAGCTGAACCGTCTCGCCCAGCGCGCCCGCGAGGGCACCGCGACACGCGAGGAATTGACCGGATCGACGATCACCGTCACCTCGCTCGGTGCGCTCGGCGGCCTCGCGACCACCCCGGTGATCAACCATCCCGAGGTCGCCATCGTCGGCGTCAACAAGATCGCGGTGCGTCCGCTCTGGGACGGCGCGCAGTTCGTACCATGCAAGATGATGAATCTCTCCTCCAGCTTCGATCACCGCGTCATCGACGGATGGGACGCCGCCGTCTTCGTGCAGAGGCTCAAGGAGCTGCTGGAGAACCCGGCGACGATCTTCGTCGACCCCTGAGGCGGAAGAAACAATGACCGAAATCACCTGTCAGCTCGTCGTTATCGGTGGCGGCCCCGGCGGCTATGTGTGCGCGATCCGCGCCGGCCAGCTCGGCCTCGATACCGTTCTGGTCGAACGCGGTAGACTGGGCGGAAGCTGCCTCAACGTCGGCTGCATTCCCTCGAAGGCGATGATTCATGTCGCCGAGGAATTCGAGAAGCTGACCGAGGCGGCACACGGCAAGACGCCGTTCGGCCTGACGGCGGCAGCGCCCGCGCTGGACTTCAAGCAGGCGATCGCCTGGAAGGACGGGATCGTCCATCGGCTGAACAACGGCGTCGCCGCGCTGCTGCGCAAGGCGAAAGTCAAGATCGTTCAGGGCCATGGACGCTTCCGCGACGGCAAGACGATCATTGTCGAGACCGAAACGGGCCCGAAGACGATCAAGGCCGAGACCGTCGTGATCGCGACCGGCTCGGCGCCCATCGAGTTGCCCTCCCTGCCATTCGGCGGCAGGGTCATCTCCTCGACCGATGCGCTGTCGCTGGCAGAGGTGCCGAAATCCCTCGTTGTCGTCGGCGGCGGCTATATCGGGCTCGAGCTTGGAACAGCTTTCGCCAAGCTGGGCAGCAAGGTGTCCGTGGTCGAGGCCCAGGACAACATCCTGCCGCTCTACGATGCCGAATTGACGGCTCCGATCACGAAACGCTTGAGCACACTCGGCGTCGAGGTGCTGACCGGCGCCCGGGCGCTCGGCCTGACTGCACAAGGAGACGGATTGCGCGTCGAGACCGCCGATGGCCAGGAGCGCAGCCTGACGGCGGACAGGATTCTTGTCACAGTCGGACGCACGCCGGTCACCGCCGCATTGGGACTGGAGCAACTCGTCCTCGACATGGACGGTCGCTTCATCCGTATCGGCCAGCATTGCGAGACCTCGATGCGCGGCATCTATGCGATCGGCGACGTCACGGGCGAGCCGATGCTGGCCCACCGTGCCATGGCGCAGGGCGAGATGGTGGCAGAGATCGCAGCCGGCATGCCGCGTGCATGGGACAAGCGCGGCATCCCGGCCATCTGCTTCACCGATCCCGAGATCGTCTCCGTGGGCTTGTCACCGGAGGAGGCTCGTCAGGCCGGCATCAACACCAAGGTTGGACAATTTCCCTTTGCAGCCAATGGCCGCGCAATGACGCGCCATGGCGAGCCCGGTTTTGTGCGCATCGTCGCCAGGGCCGACAATCAGCAGGTGATCGGCATCCACGCGGTTGGACAGGGAGTCTCTGAGCTGTCCGCCGCGTTCGGCCTCGCGATCGAGATGGGCGCGGTCCTGCAGGACATCGCCGGCACGATCCACGCGCATCCCACGCTGGGCGAGGCCATCCAGGAAGCCGCATTCAAGGCACTCGGCCACGCGATCCACGTCTAGACCTATCGCCGGAATCACGACCACCCGACGTCTCTGAACGCTCCGATCAGCGATCAGGCACCGATGACCTCAGCCATCGGTGCCAGCGTGACGCCGGCCGCGATAAGCCGCGTCCTCAGGCTCTGCGCCATCGCAACCGCACCCGGCGTATCGCCGTGGACGCAAACGCTGTCGATTCGGGTCGGCAGCCGCGTTCCCGACAGGCAGGTGATCGCGCGGTCCTCGATCATGCGAATGACCCGCTCCGACGCGACCTCCGCATCATGAATGACGGATCCGGCGAGGCGGCGCGAGACCAGATTGCCGTTGTCGGCATAGGCGCGATCGGCGTAGATCTCGCGCACCAAAGGCAGACCGAATTTCTCGCCGGCCCGCTCTGTCTCCTGACCGGGCATCACCACGAAGATCAGATTGCGATCGATGGTGCGGATCGCGCGCGCCACAGCTTCGGCGAGATCGCGATCCTCCGCGGCGATGTTGCCGAGCGCGCCGTGGGTCTTGACGTGGCGGACAATATGGCCGGCGTCGGATGCCAGCGCCATCAGCGCGCCGACCTGATAGAGCACGATCTTCTCGATGTCGGCGGGGCGCTCGCCCTGGATAGGCCTGCGGCCAAAACCCCAGAGATCGAGGAAGCCTGGATGTGCACCGGCCTGCACGCCATTGGCCTTCGCCTCGGTCAAGGTCCGATGCATCACGAGCGGGTCGCCGGCATGAAAGCCACAGGCGATGTTGGCCGAGGTGACGGTGCGCAGCATCTCGGCGTCGTCGCCGAGCGTATAGACGCCAAAACCTTCGCCCATGTCGCAGTTCATATCGATCAGAGTCATCGTCGTCCTCTTTTGCCGTGCAGGTTCGATATATCCATGATACGCGGTGCGCGTCACGGAAAATTCGGCGCATTGCCTGCATGAGCGTTGTCGCTTTTCGAGGAGCATGCATACGTCCGACGATTTCACCAGGGCATCCATGAGCAGGGCCAATAATGCACTCTACGCGATGCCGCGCTTCCGCCGATCCGGCGACGCGGCGCTGACCGTCGAGGTCGGAGATGGCATCGACGCCGATGTCAATGCGCGCGTCGTCGATCTCGACCGCGCACTGTCCGAGCGCGCGGTGCCCGGCATCGTGGAGATCGTACCGACCTACCGCACGCTGCTGGTCTGTTTCGATCCGACCATGCTGTCACGGCGCGACGTCGAAGCCGAGATCATGGCGCTGTGGCCGCCGGTGGCTCCGGAAGGACAGGTCCGTCGCCGCTGGACCGTTCCGGTCGCCTATGGCGGCGACAATGGCATGGATCTCGACTGGCTGGCGCAACGGCTCGATACCACGACGGACGAGATCGTGGCGCGGCACAGCGCAGCCGAATACCGTGTCTACATGATCGGCTTCATGCCCGGATTTGCCTATCTCGGCGGGCTCGATCGCGCACTTCATGTCGAACGGCGCCCGGAGCCGAGGCTCGTCACGCCGCCATGCAGCGTCTCGGTCGGAGGCCAGCAGGCTGCGGTCGCGCCGCCGCTCGCCGCGCCGAGCGGCTGGCACATGCTCGGGCGCACGCCGGTGCGCTCCTACGACCCGGCTCGCACGCACGAACCTTTCCTGTTCCGCGCCGGCGATCTCCTGCGCTTCCATCCCATCGGTGTCGCCGAATTTTCCGCGCTCGCGCGCGCGGCGGACGCAGGCGCGATCATCGCCGAGTGCGAAGAGTTGAAGGTCTGAGTGGCGCAATGTCTGTTGATCTCGAAATCGTCGAGCCTGGTCTTGCCACGACCCTTCAGGATCTCGGCCGACGCGGCTTTCAGCGCTACGGCATCTCGGCCTCGGGCGCGATGGATCCGATTGCGCTCGCAACCGCCAATGCGCTGGTCGGCAACAAGGCCGAAACGGCTGCGCTCGAGATCACCCTCGCTGGGCCGACGCTCAGTTGCGCCGGTGCCGATATCCGCTTCGCGCTGGCGGGCGCGGACTTCGCCATCACCATCGACGGACGGCCGGTTTCGTCTCATGAAACGCACGATCTGAAGGCAGGCCAGCGCCTCGCGATCGGCACGGCGCGGGACGGCGCCCGCGCCGTCCTCGCGGTCTCCGGCGGTTTTCAGGTGACGCCTATGCTCGGCAGCGTCTCGACGCATTCGCGCAGCCAGCTCGGCGGGCTCGACGGTGGTCCGCTGCGTGCGGGCGATCGATTGGCGCTGGCAGCTCCCGGACTGCCGGCGCGGCCACATCTGATGGTATCCCCGGCGCATCGCCGCCGCGCGCAAGGAGTCGTTCGCGTTCTCCTCGGCCCGCAGGACGATGCCTTCAGCGCCGAGGGCATCGCAACCTTCCTCGGCTCCGACTACGCCGTCACGCCGCTATCCGATCGCATGGGATGCCGGCTCGAAGGGCCGCGCGTTCAGCACGCGGGCGCGGTGGGCATCGTCTCCGACGGCACGGTGTTCGGCAGCATCCAGATCCCCGGCAACGGCCAGCCAATCATCCTGCTCGCCGATCGCCAGACCACCGGCGGATATCCAAAGATCGCCACCGTGATCTCGGCGGACCTGCCGCGGCTCGCTCAGCTCCGCCCCGGAGAACGCGTGCGTTTTGAAGCGATCGAGGACGACGTCGCTGTGAAGCTCGCACGAGAGGCGCGCGAACAGATCAGGCGCATCGACGCATCCTTGATCGAGATCCAGCGCACCGCCACGCCCACAAGCGATCATTTGCTGGCGTGCAATCTCATCGACGGCGTGACTTCCGCGTTCGATTGAACCGGGGTTGCGCCGGGCGTACGGCAGCCGCCACGCGCTGGCCGTTGCTGCACCAAATAAGAGACCGTTTGAAAAATCAGATGTTCAAACCGTTTTCCGCTCAAATCACCGATTTGGTGGGCGCACCAGGGCTCGAACCTGGGACCCGCTGATTAAGAGTTCAAACCTGCCTCTTCGCTGCAGCTTCCAAAAGCTTCCGCCAAACAGGCGGGAGCATCGGCCACCCAATTCTGACTTGCTAACAATCAAGGAACGCGCATTCCGCGCGCGCTTCTTGTCCAGATCAGCCAGCGGGTCCAGGGGCTCAATCGCAGCACATTGGACCTGTCCTTGAGACACGACCAGTTCGACACATGCAAGCAGCGTCGATGGCTGTGTCCGACAACGCCTTTGCCGCGGACAATCTGATTTCGACATCTTTCAATTCATGCACGATACCGCGAACCCGCAGGCATTCTGCAAGCCCTTGAAGTGCCCAAATATTGTTGGGGTGCTGCGCGCATCTCTGGATGCCGGGATTCAGTCCGAGATCCTCACGGTAGCAGCTTTCCGCCTCGGAATAGTGACCTTGCTCGGCAAGCAAAGCTCCGAGCGCATGCCGGGGAGGATGCATCCAAGCCCATGGTTCAACATACTCCAGGCCGTCATCTCTCGAGACTGCCTCCCGTAAATGCGCGAATGCACTATCATACTGTCCTTTATGATAGGCCAGTTCTCCTTCCAACATACTCTCCGCGACCGAAAGAATACTCTTCGCGGTGTTGTTGAACACCTTCCGATCTCCGGGAATGCGCGACACACACTCCAGAAACAGACCGCGCTCCCGCTCTGCCGCGGTGAAGTCTCGAAGAGTGGCATGAGCTATGCCCTTGGCGTAGTGAAGCATCGCTGTCGTGACTGGATACGCCCCTGGCGCCGCAGGCATAGGCTCGTCGATTATTTTCTTCCACTTTCCGAAGCGCACCAACACGTGGATGCGCATGGAATTATAGCCCTCGAGGCTCGTCACGAATTTAGGGCGATCCCGGACAGAAAGAAGCTCTTCGGTCACCATGCCGCTGAGCTTGTCGGCCGCTGCAATCGCGTCGCCGTATGCTCCCATGAACATGCAAGCATGCATCATCAAAAGGAGATCGTGAGCACATGCAGTCGTGTAAGGCGACAATGTACCCGCGTAAGCAAGATATCTATCGTTGGCTGCAATCGCCAATTCGCTGGCCTGCTTGGCGCTCTGATAGTCCCCGACGAGCATGTGGACATGTGCCGGCATATGATTCAGATGTCCGCCGTCTGGGCATAGAGGCGCCAGTGCTTCCGCTGATACCAATGCTCTCTCGGGTTCGTTCGACATCTCGAGGATATGGATATGCAGATGCAGTAGCGCCGGATTCGGCTGGGCACCGGTCGACCGCACGACGTCGATGCCACGCTCGCAAACCGAAAGCGCCTCAAGCACGTCGGAGCCCCTCGCAGGGCGGCCTGTCCTGACATCCCACAATCGCCGCGGTGTCCTGGTTATAAGGGCTTCGACGAAGAGTGCCGTCACATCGGCGTCGTCAGGATATTCGCGATGAACCCTGCGCATTTCAGCTGCGTAGTCGTTGTCCCAACGATCGAAATCCTCGGGAGCGACAGCATGCGGTTTCTGGACACGACACGCCTGAGCGTCAATCAACCGGTTCTCGACGTCGGTTGCCTTGTGCGCCAAAGCTTTGGCCAGCGCGATATGCTTGAAGGCCGTGGCAGTAGCAGCATTCGCCTCGTGCTCGCCATGATCACGCCATGTCAGGTTGTAGAAGGGACCACTTCCGTATGCCATGCCCCAATGGGCCATGACGCATTCAGGATCGTGCTCGAGCGCCTTCCTGAAGCAGTTGAGCCCTTCGGCTTTGTTGAAGGCGTAACACCAATTGAAGCCTGCATTGAACCAGCCCTGCGCTTCGGCCGAAATGGTTGAAATCCGTCGCGTGTAAGCGCCGAGATCGAAGCGCTGCATCAGTCTCCCTCCTGGTTACGAACAACCGCAATCGTGCCACCTCCTGTCGATGCTACGAATCCTTCCATCGGGATACCAGGCCAAGGTCGATATCATAGAGATCAAGTACGCGCCCGACCGTCTGGTCGATCATGTCGTCGATATCTGCCGGCTTCGCATAGAGTGCAGGTACAGGCGGGTAGATGATTGCGCCCAATTCAGAGAGCGTCGTCATGGTCCTGAGATGCCCCGTGTGAAGTGGTGCTTCGCGAACCAGCAACGTCAGTCGACGGCGCTCCTTGAGCACGACGTCTGCCGCGCGTGAAAGAAGCGACGATGTTACCCCGGTTGCAATTTCGGACATTGTTCTGACCGAACATGGTGCAATGATCATGCCTTGCGTCCGAAACGATCCGGACGAGATGGGCGCCGCCACGTCGTCGAACTTGTACCAGCGGTCAGCCAAGCCTCGTACGTCCGAGACCTTGATGGGCCCCTCATGCGCCATGGCGATCTCTGCCGCGCGCGACACCACGAGGTGAGTTTCAACCGGGGTCTGCCGCAGCAGCTTCAGGAGGCGAACACCGTATGCAATGCCTGATGCCCCAGTTATTCCAACGATCAATCGCGCTTGGCCAGACATGAAAACTCCTTCACTTCTGCAGATGCTCTGCCTGCGATACCCTGTCAACGGCTTCGGCGGGTAATATGAGCCGAGACGACCTTTCTGATACCTGTTTCCGGAAACGATTATTGGCGCAATGCCTTGGCAACCTATTCACGTAGGGAATGCCGTTCGAACCAAGCGCGTCAAGCATCGACGCCGACCGCCTGTGGGCCGACCTCATGGCGCTCGCCGAGATTACGGAGCCGGATCGCCCTTGGACCCGACGTTCGTTTACATCTCGCTTTGCCGAGGGACGGATCTGGCTCAGCAATCTCTTCACTCAATCGGGCCTGGCCGTCAGGACGGATACTGGCGGCAACCTGATCGGCCGGCTGGAAGGGCGTCGCCCGCTCCCTCCCATCGTACTCGGATCGCATTCGGACACGGTTCCATCCGGAGGCAGATTTGACGGGGCAGCCGGCCTCCTCGCGGCTGTCGAGGTTGCGCGAGCCGTCGTCAGATCCGGCCACGGCCTTGATCACCCGCTCGAGATCGTAGATTTCCTGGCGGAGGAGCCGAGTGAGTACGGCATCTCCTGCATTGGTAGTCGGGCGATGGTTGGTGCTCTAAGCCCCGATATGCTGTCTCGGACCAATGCCGCAGGCGAACGTTTGTCGGAAGCTTTGGCCAGGGTCGGCGGTAGCCCCTCCGCTCTGGAGTGGACCACGCCGCCGCCGATAACAGCCTATCTCGAGCTCCATATCGAACAGGGGCGTGTACTCGAGAGCAGCCGCATCGAACTCGGGATCGTCAGCGGCATCGTCGGAATTGCGCGAATCGAGTTGATCTTTCTGGGATCTGCCGACCACGCCGGCGGCACGCCGATGAGGTTGCGACGTGACGCAGGAGTAGCAGCCGCGGAAGTCGTCTCATGGACCGCCAAACAAGGCGCGCTCACGGCAGGGCGCAGTCGCGGCCACTTCGTCGCGACCACGGGAATTATCGAAATCGCGCCGAATGCCGCAAACGTCATTCCGGGACGGGCCCGGTTGGTTCTGGACATACGTGCTGAGGACGCCGAGGAGATCGACGGATTCATCAGGTTGCTCGATCGACAGAGTTTGGAGGCGGCCCAGGAGTTCGGCGTTGAGCGCGAGCGCTTCGCAATCATCTCGAAGACCGAACCGACCAGGTGCGATCCCTACCTTCGTGAAATCCTAGCTCACAGCGCGTCGAAGTTCGGCTACAGCACGACCGAACTTGCGTCAGGGGCCGGCCACGACGCTGCTTTCGTTGCCCGGATTGGTCGTTCGGCCATGCTGTTTATCCCCTGCCTGGAAGGCAAGAGCCACAGTCCCGACGAATGGTCCGACCCGCACGCCCTGGCGATGGGCACCGCCACGCTCTATGATGCCGTGCGATCGCTGGATAATGCAGACGGCGCCAACTAAACGACGATGAGAGCGTAAGCCTATGACTGATCAAAGCCTACGTGGATTCCTGTCGAAGCTCGACTCGTCTGGGGCGCTTCATCGCGTGACTCGGCAAATTGATCCGAAGTTTGAAATCGGTGCCGTGCTCGCGCTGAGGGATCGGGGGCCCGCGATCCTCTTCGAGCAAACCGGTTCCTTGCCGGTCGTTGGAAACCTTCTGGTCTCGCGAGAGCGGTTCGCAATTGGGCTGAACGTCGAACCCGAGAAGCTCGACGATCTCTGCATGCATGCCCTCTCCTATCCCATCAAGCCCGTGATGGTGGAGCCAGGGCCCGTGCAAGAGGTCGTGCAATCCGGCGACATTGATCTTGGGGCCGCACTACCCGTTCCAACCTGGTTCGAACGCGAGACAGCCCCTTACATCACCGCCGGCGTAATCATCGCAAAAGATCCCGAGACCGGGCGCCGCAACGTATCCATTGCGCGGCTTCGGCTCGAGGGCGGCGGCAGAGTCATGGCCGGTATTGCGAAAAACCATCATCTCAATCTGCTGGCGGAGAAGGCCAAGGCGCTCGGGCAGCGCCTCCCCATCGCCGTCGCCATCGGAAATCATCCAGCCGTACTGCTGGGTTCACAGCTTTATCTTGGTCTTGGCGATGACGAATTCGACAACATCGGCGGTATGCTTGGCCAGCCGCTCAAACTGGTGAAATGCAAGACCGTCGATCTGGAGGTACCGGCAGAGGCGGAAATCGTTCTGGAGGGCGAACTCCACCCGGAGGAGCTGATCGAGGAAGGCCCCGTATCCGAATTCCACGGTTTTTACGTCAGCTACGGCGCCGGAATGGGTGGCCGAATAACGTGCATGACACGGCGCAAGGACGCCATCTATCAGGCGATCTTGCCTGGATATGCCAGCGAACATTGCCTGCTCGGTGGCATCGCGATCGGTGCCACGCTGCGCCAGGCCTTGCAGCGCATGATCCCGGCCGTGCGGCGCGTCCTCATCACCGAGGGGGGCATGGGTCGCCTGCACGCGATCATTTCCATGCACAAGCCGCGGCTGGGCGAAGGCAAACGGGCAGCCATGCTCGCGATGGGGCAGGTCAACCTGTTGAAGCTCATCTCCGTCGTCGACGACGATATCGACATTGAAAATCCGCGCGAGGTGGAGTGGGCCCTGGCTGCCCGCTTTCGCGGCCACGAGGACCTGATGGTTGTCGAAGGCGTCAAGGCCGACCGCTGCGATCCCATCCACGAGGATCTGACCGTAACCAAGATCGCGATGATTGCCACGACACGCCCGGGCGACGGCGAGCCACTGAGTCGGTCAGAATTCGTCAGCGCGCCCAAGAACGTTATGGCCCGCATTGCCGCGGAACTCGAGCTTTACTGACCAACCCCGTACGATGTGACGTACGGGGCGAGGCCTCGCAGGTGACCGCCTCAGGCGGCCACCGATTCATTTTTGGCGAACGAAGGCCGCAGCGCCGCGGGCCGGACGAAGCCACCCGTACCGGGTTCTGCCAACACGTTCTTGCCATCGAACACCAGTTTGCCGCGCAGATATGTCGCCACTGGACGATAGGGCAACTCAATCCCCGCATACGGACTCCAGGTCACGAAGTTATGGCCCGATTCCTCCGGGTTGTAGCGATGGGGCGCATGGGCCATCACCACGACGTCGGCGTCGCGGCCCCGTTCCAACGCTCCCTTTCGGTGCCCGAACCTGAACAGGCGGGCAGGATTGGCAGCAAGGAGCCTTGCGGCAAGGGTAATATCAAGACGACGCTCAATCAGCCCTTTAACAAGCAGCGGATAGAGAACCTCCAATCCAGGCACGCCGGAGGAATTCTTCAGCATGACCGGATCTGCTTTGCGGCTCTCCGACCAACTGACGTGATCGGTAGACACGACCGTGACATGACCGGCCGCGAGGTGCTGCCACAGCGCCTCGACCTCGGCGCGCGGCCTGACGGGCGGGTTAATCTTGGCCTTTCCGCCAAGGCGTGCGACGTCATTCTCTTCGTCCAGAGTCAGGTAATGGATGCACGCTTCGACGGTCGTATCGAAGCCCTGACGACGGTACGCCTCACACAGGTCGTATCCCCGCCCGACCGAACAATGGACGACATGCGTCGAACACCCCGACTGCGCACCAAGTTCATAGACTTCGGCCATGGCGAGGGTTTCCGTGACCGGCGGTCGAGACAGCGCGTGGGCACGATAATCGGTAATGCCGCTGGCCTCGACACTTGCCATCGCGGCGCGCACCATCTCATCATTCTCGTTGTGTACGCCGGCGGCCAGGCCGAACCGACCGATCTCGGTGAAGCAGGCGTAAAGATCCTGGGGCGGTATACGGGGAAAGCGCTTCGAATCGGTGTTGAACGTCGAGAATTTGAAAGCGGAAACGCCGGCCTCGACCATTCCCGCAATGTGCTTCGGCCCGTCACCGGGATCGATCGTACCGTAGAGCGCGTAGTCCACGCGCGCCTGCTCGCCTGCTTCCTTGATCTTCTGACGAACCCGGTCGCCCGTACAAACCAGAAAACCCGCGTCGTAAGGCATATCGACGACAGTCGTGACGCCGCCTGCCGCCGCCGCGCGCGTCGACCAGATGAAATCCTCCTGGCCGAGCTGTGACTTCGAATGCACCTGGGCGTCGATCGCGCCCGGAAGCACGTAAGCCTCGCCGAAGTCCTGCCGCTCGCGAGCGGCCGGAGGCTCGCCGCTTCCCACCAATTCGACGGTCTCTCCCCGGATCGCCACATAGCCATTTTCTATTACCCGGTCGGTTCGCACCACCTGCCCGGTAAGAACGAGATCGAAATCGCTCATGAACACACCTTTTCTTGTTTCGGTTTGGCCGCGCGATGGACGCGCGCTTCAGGACTGCTTGCCGATTCCCCAGAACGAATTGATCGGCTGACGAGTGACGCCGGTCAGCTTCTTGCTGTAGGCGATCGGTGGGTACGAGTAGCAGATCGGAATGTACGGAAGCGTCTTGAACGCCTCGACCTGGATCTCGTGAGCAACCTTGACCCTCTCGTCTGCATTGGTCAGGAGGAACCATTGGTTGCGAAGCTCTTCAAGCCGCGGATTGGTCGGCCAGCCGAACCAGGATTGCTCTCCTGCGCCGCGCAGCAGCGAGTTGACCGACGGATTACGAAGGTCGACTGCACCATAGGTACTGTTGAAAGCGCTCCATCCACCCTTGTCGACCGGTCCTTTGCTGACGCGGCGCTGGATCATTCCAGCGAAGTCGGTCGTCACGAACTCAACATTGAAACCGATGCGCCTGAGAAGATCGTCCGAAACTTGGGCAATCGCGGCCAGCGCAGGTGGCTCGCTCGCGCCGATAAACACGACCCTCTCGCCGGCATAGCCAGCTGCCTTCAAAGCCGCTTTCGCTTTCTCGATGTTCTTTTCTTTCAAGACAGCGGCGCCAGCTTCGCCGGCGTAGGGCGAGTTGCACGTATAGAAACTCGGACAAGCCCCGCCATTCTCGGGAAGACCGGCGGTCGCGGCCAGCAGATAGTCTTTCTGATCGATCGCCATGGCAACGGCCTGCCGGATCGCCGGATTGTTGAACGGCGGTTGGAGATGATTCATGACGAACGTGTAGTTCGTGGCGCTCAGACTCCTAGGTCCCACGACAAGGTTCTTGTTCTCCTTCAGGAGCGGCACGAGATCGACTGGTAGACCGTCCCAATAATCATGCTCCCCCGCTTGCATGGCTGCCGCCGCCGTGGCCGCATCGCTGATGAACGACCATTCGGCCCGGTCGACCATGGCGGCGTGATTTCCCGCGAGACCGCTGAAGGGCTCGGATCGGGGAATGTAATCGACAAACTTCGCGAACGACGCTTTTTGCCCGGGTACCCATTCGCTCGTGAGGAACCTGAACGGACCGCTGCCGATGGCCTCGGGTATCTGCTTGAACGGATCTGTCTTGGCGATCCGCTCGGGCATGATGATGCAGCTTGCGGGACTGAGTTTGCCCAGGGCGTCGAGCAGCAGCGGAAATGGTGATTTCAGACGCATTCTGAAAGTGCGATCGTCGATGACATCGACGGAATCCGTCACGCCTGCGACCATCTGGCCGGCGACGTCGCGCGCCCACCAGCGCTTCATCGACGCGATACAATCGACGGATCTGACCGGCTCGCCGTCGTGGAATTTGAGACCTTCGCGAAGCTTGAACGTGTAGGTCTTCTCGTTGTCCTCGATCGTCCATCCCTCGGCCATTTGCGGCTTCGGCACAAAATCAGCATCCGCGCCGACGATCGTGTCAAACACCATGAAGCCGAAGTCCTGCGTCGCGGCCGCGGTCGTCCAGATCGGATCGACACTACCGAGATTTTGGCCCTTGATGATCTTCAACGTCGTGGTCTTGCCTTGCGCGAAGGCGGGCAAAGGTAGAGCGCTTGCGGCCACGCCCTTCAGGAACTCTCGTCTACGCATTTTTCGCCCTCTCTAGTCGCCTTCAATCGGTTGGTCTAATCCTGCGGATCCCAGACTGGAGCCCAAGCAGGCGAGAAGTAACGCCTTTCCGGGCCGACGCCGCCGAGCACCGCCATATCGTCTCGAGAAAGCTCGAAGTCGAAAAGCTCGAATTGGGCGACGATCTGCGCCGGCTCGCCCGTGTCTGGGATCGGCACAGGAAAGACGCCGCTCTGGATATGCCAGCGCAGCACGATTTGAGCCGGCGTCCGTCCCATGCGTCCGGCGATACCCACGACCGAGGGATGGTTGAGATCGTCGCGTCCCATGGGCGAATAAGCGATGGGACGAACGTCGCGCGCGGCGCAGGCAGCGACAAGCCGCCGTTGCGGGAGCGACGGATGAGCTTCGATCTGGTTGGCAAACAGCTTGGTTCCGGCTCGCGCGGCGGCCGCGATGGCCTCATCGAGCATCGCAACGGGAAAGTTTGCGACCCCTAGCCGTGAAATCGCGCCCGACGATTGAAGTTCGCGCATCGCCGAGAATGTTTCCGAAATCGGGACGTCGGCGTTCGGCCAGTGAATCAGCAGAAGATCGATCCAATCAATGCCAAGCACATCAAGACTTCGCTTCGTCGATTTCAGCAAGCGCTCCGGACGAAGATCTTCGCGCTCCACCTTCGTGGCAACGAACATCTCTCGACGGTCGATCCCGGACAGCCTTATGCCCCGACCGGCGGCGTCCTCATTGCCGTAGCTCGGCGAGGTATCCACATAACGGTAGCCCGTCTCGATGGCTTTGATGACGACGTCGGCACATCTGTCCCCGAGCAACAGTCTCGTGCCGAGCCCGACCGGCGGCAGCGTGTCGCTGCGGCCGAACTGACTGGTCGCCACCCCACCGCTCATGCCGCACCGAATGTTCCGTTGAAGACAAGCTCCGACAGGGCCTTTCGCTCGCTCGGCGTCTCTCGCGCTCTGAGATGATCCGGCAACGACGAGCTATCGCCCAGCCGTCCGATCGCCGCGACCGCGTTGATGGCGAAATCCTCGGGTACTTCCAACTCGTGAGCGAGCTTCTCGGCGTTGAACCCCGCCATTCCGTGCGTGTACCAGTCCGACAGACTTGCCTGGAGCGCGAAGCTCATCCAGGCCGCGCCGGTGTCGAAGCTGTGTGTGGGCGACGGGAATTCCTTCCCGTCGAATTGCAGGGTCTTCTTCGACACGAACGCGATGAGCGCAGCCGCATGAACCGACCAGGACCGGTTGGTGTTCGAAAGCGTGTCCAAGAACGCCTGCCATTTTTCTTGCCCACGCCGGACATAGACGAAGCGCCATGGCTGTGCATTCATGGACGATGGCGCCCACCTCGCCGCCTCAAACAGCGACAACAGCGTTTCGTCGTCGATTTCGCTCGGCGAGAACGCCCTGGGGGACCAGCGATCGATGAACATCGGCGCCACTTCGCGCTCGGGCTTGCGAGGCGAGAGCGACTTGTATTGTCCTTCGTGATAAACGAGCGGCGGGATCGTCGAGACGTCCCCGCTCGTGACGTGCCCGACGAAGATCGTATGCGTCCCAACATCGAGTTCGTAGTACGTCGAACATTCGAGATGCGCGGCAGCGCCCACAATGATGGGATTTCCGTTCAGTCCTATCCGATATTCTACGGCCGAGAACGGGTTGTCCTGTTTCGAGGCAAAAAGCCCGCTGATTTCGTGCTGATCCTCAGCCAAGATGTTGACCGTAAACTGCTTGGTCGAGGATATGATCGGGTGGCTGCGGGTCGATCGGTTGACGACGATAAGGATCGTCGCCGGGTCTGCGCTGACGCTGCAGACTGCTGTGGCAGTCATCCCATGAAGTCGCCCCTCGTTGCTTGTCGAAATAACCGCCACGCTCGAGGCAATGTTGCGCATCAATGCCTTGAAGAATTCACCATTCATGAGGGCAAGGTTCTCGTATCCGTTCACGTGTCACTCCTCATCGAGCGTAGCGACGTCATGCTGCTGCCGGTGCGGCAGCGCTACCGCGATAGATTGCAAGCGATAGAAGGGGGCCTATGGCCAAAGCGAGAACGACCGCAGTCCAGGCAACGGCCGTCCAACCCAATTCCGTTCTCATGAGACCACCTGCCAAGAGCGATCCAGACGCAGTGGCGCCGAAGACGTGAAAGTCATTGAGTCCCTGAACGCGCGGGCGCTCGATCGCGTCGAAGATCGCCAGGACCGCTGCCGCAAGATAGACGGATCTGCGCCCGAACAACCCAATTCCGCGAGATGCCGGGATCGTGGCGAGCGCGAGACCAACGGAGTAGAGGCTGACCGGGAGCGTCGTGAATACCTTGTATGGTGCAAGCATCTGGCCGACCAGGCCGCCCAGGGAAGCCCAGCGGCTCCGAAAGCTTGCGCACTGGTCAATGCGAGTACGTTGCGCTGGAAGATAAGTGGCTTTGTCACGGGATGCCTCCAGACCGAATTGGCTGGGCCTAGAATGCCATCACATTGTCCCTCAAATGCTCGTGGCTGTACTCCGTCCGCGTCAGGCCACGCTTTTGCAGGACTGGAACGAGCTCGTCGGTCACGCTATTGATGTATCGCGGCGTGACCGGACCGGTGACCAGGAAGCCATCTCCTCCGATTTCCTGCATCGCCTCCTTCATCATCGAGGCGATCTCGTCCGGCGTCCCGATCAGCTCCCAGCCCGGCGGACGCATTCCGATATCACGCAGCGTCGCCTTGGGCCCGGCATCCTTGAACATCCGCAGCATGGTCTGCATGCCGTTGGTCTTGATCTCCGGAAGCGGGGTATCGAGCTCGAACTTTGAGAAATCGATGCCGGACAGGAAGGACAGTGAGGCCAGATGTGCTTCAAACCGGCGTTGCCTCATCTTGGGCAGGTTCTCCTTGATCTCCTCGACGCCCCTCTTGTCGCGCGCGACGAAGACACCGGCGATGAACATCGTCTTAATCTTGTCGGGGTCGCGACCATAAGCCTTCGCGTGTTCGCGGACATCCGCGCGATATTCTTTCATCTCAGCGATCGAATCGCCGCCGGCGAGCACGACCTCGGCATTGCGACCGCTGAATTTCCGTCCGCGCGGCGAGCCGCCAGGAGCGACGTAGAGAGGCTTCGTCTGCGGAGAACGCGGCACGTTCAACGGCCCTCGCGACTTGTAGTATTTCCCCTGGAAGTTGATCGCCTTCACCTTCGCAGGATCAACGAAGGTCTGACTCTCCAGGTCCATGCGCACCGCATCGGGTTCCCAGGCCTCCCAGAGCTGCGCGGCGAGGTCGATATATTCGTCGGCCATGTCGTAGCGCTGATCGTGTTCGAACTGCTTGTCGTAGCCGAAGTTCTGCGCAGCCGCATCGCTCGTGGCCGTCACGATGTTCCAGCCAATGCGTCCTTTCGAGTAGTGATCGAGCGTCGCCATCTGCCGCGCGAGGATCCACGGCGGATAGAATGTCGTAGTCAAGGTCAACGCCACGCCGAGGCGCTTGGTCGCGGCGAGGATGTAGGGGGTCAAGACCGCCGGATCCAACTTCGGCGTCATCGTTGCGTTCTTCAGATAAAAATCCATTGACCCCTTGTAGGCATAAGGGACCGCACTCGTGTCTTCCAGGATCAAAAAATCGAAGCAGGCTCGCTCTAGTGCTTTTGCCGCATCCTGGTAGATGTCCGGCTGCGTCCACTCGTAGCTTGGAGCATAGTTTGGCGTATTCCAGCCCTGGACCGTGATACCGGGGCCCAAAAACCAGCCCAGATGAAACATGCTCATGACGACTCCTGAGTTCCGTTTCCTGCGGAATAATTCCTCCGAAGCAAGGAACCACGACCGTCGAAGCGACGATAATTCAATCTTCCGAAACCGCCGATAACAATTGCCGTAGCGATTTCGGTCGCTTGGGAGAACACGCAAATGTGCCGTCGCCGAACAATCGATCCACTCGACGTTGCGTTTCAGGCGCAGCCTTGGCAACCGTCATGCAATGAGTTTTGGCGCGGCAGTCACGTCCTCATCTTCGGCGGAGATACGCTCTCCCGCCGAGGAAAACGCGCTCCGCAACTCTTCAATGAACTCCTGGGCAGCCGGATCCGGGATCTCGCTTCGCATCCTGACCAGGCAAATGCTGCGCAGAATGCGTGGCGCGCGGATCGTATGAATCGAGAGACGTCGGCGATCGGTGCTCTTGTGGATCGCTCCGGTCGGCAGGATCGTCGCGTATCGTCCGATCTTCACCAGACTGATCGCCGCCGCCATGGAATCGACCTCGATCCTTGGATTGAGGCTGAGTCCTGCCTTTTGTAGCGGCTGTGCGATGATTGAACGCAGACCATGTCGGCTGGACGGAAGCACCAGCGGTAGTTTGGAAGCGGTCTCCAGCGTGACAGGTCCCGGTGGCAAGAGTTGCGTGGACCTTTCGACGACCACTGCCATTTCGTCCTCTGCAATCAGATCGAATGACATATCCGGGGTTTCGACCACGCGATCGGTCAGGGCGAAATCGATCCGTCCGGACGAAAGCCATTGGAGCAGCTTGGCTGAGTAGGCCTCCAGGACCTGGACGATCGTTTCCGGATAGCGCACCGACCAGCGATTGAGCGCGTTCGCAAAGTATTCCGCTGTCTCGCTCTCGGCATCGAGAGCGGGAATGAGACCGAGACGGAGGCGCCGCAAGCTCCCACCGATTGCACCCGCACGGAGCGTCCGAACTGCTTCCTCGAATTCTGCCATAAGCGGCGCAAGCAGGCCGTACAGAAAATCGGCGCGAGAAGTTGGTTCAAGACCACGATGGGAGCGCTCGAAGAGCTGCGCATCCAGCAGCTCCTCAAGGCCGTGCAGCTGGACCGTGAGTGCCGGTTGCACGATGCACAGACGTTGCGAGGCGCGCCGCATATTGCGTTCTTCGTACAGCGCCAGGAACGAACGGCACAGCTTCAAGGAGATTCGCTCCGGCTCGGTATCGCTGCACGAGGTCGTCGGCTCGGACGCGATCGCGGCAGTGAGCGACCGGTTGTATTGCTCGCATATCTCCCGGCCGAATGTCGAGCTGTGTTTGCCGGAGATCGCGATCGTCGGATCGAAGTCGCTTTTTTCGAGCAGCGCGCATTCAAAATGCTCAGCTACCAGGCTCGGATTCAGTTGAGCAGCCGGAATTAGGAAGTTAAAATTTCTACTCGTACTGCCATCGGCCAGAATCTTCTGCGAATCCTGGCTAAGACAGTTGATGCGTGCCTGGGTCTTGTCCGCTACGGCAAGCAGCAGCGCGAGCTGGCTTTCGGGTAGCTCAGGCACCGCGAAAGTGTTGTTTACCAATTCGGACAGCGGCACGTCTTCAGGTAACCAACCCTTGTTTGGCCCCGAGCGAACAAGTACCCACCGATCCGCGATCACGTGAACGTCAGCCCCTCCCCCCGAGCCGGCCCGCTTGTCCCCAAAATTGACAACCAGGCCATTCTCGGCCGGCTCGGGTCTACCGTATGCGGGCGATATCCAGTGCGAACTCACGCGCGTCATCGCCGATCTTGCGACCTGAACAAGCGCTTGATCAAACATCGCTCCCGCATAGCCTTGCGGCAGAACAACCTCGATGCGCGCGGGAGCGGTTTCCTGACCGCTGTGAAAAAAAGCGAGACAATGTGCCGCGTGTTCCATGAACGGGCGGAGCAGTCTGTAGGCCTCACGTCCGGCCGGGGTAACGGCCAAGCCCCCCTGGAGGCGCGTCACCAGGCGCTGAGCAAGCTCATCGCTGAGCGACTTCACATGCGCACTGAGCGAAGAGCGCCCTAAACCGAGGCGCTTCAACGCCGGCGCAACGCTTCCCTCTTCCACCAAGGCCAGGAAGGTCTCGATCTGGCTTAAATTGATGCCGGAGGCGCGGTCGCGAAGTTCTGCAACAGGCATACAGGAGCTCTCACCGGAACTTGAGACTAATCCAGCAAGATGCGTGCCAGCCTCGCGACAGGTGTCCTAGGACATGCCCTGCTCCGCAATGTCCAGATGACAGGCCACCATCCGGCGCTGGCTACCGACCGAGCGCAATTTAGGTTCCTCCATCTTGCAGCGCTCGAAGGCCTTCGGGCATCTGGTATGAAAGCGGCAGCCTGACGGCGGATTGACCGGGCTGGGAACGTCTCCCGCAAGGACGATGCGCCGGGATGTTTCTCCCTTTACCTTTGGCACCGCTGAGATGAGCGCCCGTGTGTAAGGGTGGAGTGGACGATCAAGGATGTGGTCCCGGTCACCAATCTCGACCACCACCCCCAGATACATCACCGCAATGCGGTGCGTGAGGTGGCCGACGATGGCCAGGTCATGACTGATGAAGAGCAATGATAGGCCGAGCCTGTCCTGGAGGCTCACCAGCAGATTGACGATCTGCGCCTTCACCGACACGTCGAGCGCCGACACGGCCTCGTCGCACACAATCAGGCTTGGCTCCGGCGCCAGCGCCCGCGCGATACAGATTCGCTGACGCTGGCCGCCGGAGAACTCATGAGCAAAGCGGACCGCAGCATCGCGCGGGAGGCCCACCATGTCGAGGAGTTCGCCAACCCGTTCGTCGACGGCCTTGCGGCCCCTGACAAGACCGAAATTGACGAGCGGCTCGGCGAGAATGTCGCGGACACGCATCCGCGGACTAAGGCTCGCCATCGGATCCTGGAATATCACCTGAAAGTGGCGCCTGATCTTGCGCAGTCGCGGTTTCGCCAGACCATCAACGCGCCAGCCATCGAACCACACGGCTCCCGAGCTTGGTGGGATCAGGCCGAGGACTGTTCTGCCTAATGTGGACTTGCCGCAACCGCTCTCACCCACGATCGAAAGCGTTTCGCCCCGCGCGACTGTGAACGAGACGTCGTCAACAGCCCTCACAACCTCGCGAGGCCCAAACCCGACACGTGGTCGCGGAAAGTGCTTCTTGAGCGAGACGACTTCGAGAAGCGCAGCCTTGCTCATGCGAGCGGCGTCCCGATCCTATGATGGCACGCCGCGGCATGGCCGGGAGAGACATCTTCCAGCGCCGGTTCGCTCTCGAAGCAGAGCGATGACGAAAGACTGCACCTGGCGGCGAAAGCACACCCTATCCTGGTTTGACTGGCTGAAGGCACCTGACCCGGAATTTCGGTGAGCGGCCCTTCACTCCTGTTGCGGTCCAGGCTCGGGATGGCCCCTAATAATCCGACGGTGTAGGGATGTGCGGGCCGCGAAAAAATCTCCGCTGTGGTCCCCTCCTCCACTTTGACGCCAGCGTACATGATCGCGACGCGGTCGGCCAGTTCGGCGACGACGCCGAGATCGTGCGTGATGATGATGATCGACGCTCCCGTCCGCGCCTTAAGCTCACGCATGAGATCCAGAATCTGCGCTTGTACCGTCACATCGAGCGCGGTCGTCGGTTCATCCGCGATCAAGATCTCGGGATCGCAAGCCAGCGCGATGGCGATCATCACACGCTGACGCATTCCGCCGGATAATTGATGCGGGTATTCCCGCATCCGGCGCTCCGGATCGGCGATTCCGACCTGAATCAGGAGCCGCAAAGCGCGCTGCCTGGCCTCGCTGCGAGGCACGTCCTGATGCAGCAGGATTGCTTCGGAGATCTGACCTCCGATCTGCATCAGCGGGTTCAGCGAACTCATCGGCTCCTGGAAAATCATGCCGATCTCGTTGCCCCTCACCGATCGCATTTCGGCCTCGGACATCTGAAGCAGCTCGGCGCCCTTGAATCTCACGCTCCCCGATATCTCCGTTCTTTCCGCGTCATGCAGCCGCATCAATGACAGGGCCGTCACGCTCTTGCCGGATCCGGATTCACCGACGATCGCCAACGTTTCCGATCGTGCGACCGAGAACGAAACCCCGCGGACAGCCCGGACACTTCCCGAGGCCCCCGCGAACGAAACGTTCAGGCCTTGAACATCCAGGACGATTGTCACGACCGCTCTGCCATTCTCGGATCGAGCGCGTCCCTCAGCCCGTCACCCAACAAATTCACGCCCAGGATCGTCACGCCGAGAAACACGGCCGGAATAAAGACCAAATGCGGCTTGACCTGCCAGAGCGCCTTGCCATCGGCCATGATATTCCCCCACGAGGGAATGGTCGGCGGCGTTCCCGCACCGATAAACGACAGACTCGCCTCGATGATGATCGCTGCCGAGCCGACGAACGTTGCCTGCACCGTCAACGGCGACACGACTGCCGGAAGCAGATGGCGAATGAGGATTTTCGGCGTTGTCGAGCCGGCCGCGATCGCGGCCTCTACGAAGGGCATCTCGCGAAGCGCCAGCATGGCCCCGCGTATCACGCGCGCAACGCGAGGAATTTCGACCACCGTGATCGCAGCGATCACAGTCCCGACGGACCCACGCGTGGCGGCCATCAAGGCGATGGCGAGCAACATGGATGGGATCGACATGAAGCCGTCCATGATCCGCATCACGACGGAATCCGCCCATCGTCCCGAAGCGGACACCATTCCGACGATCGTGCCGCCAACGCAGGACAGAAGCGCGCATGATACGCTCACCCCTACGGAGATTCGTGCGCCGTAAATGACACGCGAGTAGAGATCGCGTCCCAAGGCATCCGTGCCGAACCAGAATTCCGCCGACGGCGGTCGCAACCTCTTGGTCACGGAGAGGGCCCGCGGATCGACGGTGCCGAGGATCGGCGCAAAAATCGCGATAAGCATAACCGCAAGCAATATCAGGGCGCCGACACCAATTTGTGGATGACGCTTCAGGAAACGCGGCACCCGCCACTCCGAGTTCGCGCGGCGCACCGGAAGCGCAGTTGCCTGCAACGGGCCCGCGATGCTGGAGGTAGGCGCTTGATGATTCAATATCGGATCCTCGGATCCACGACTGTGTAAGCAAGGTCGGTAATGAGGTTGATTGCGACGTAGCTGGCGCTGAACAGCAGGACCACGCCCTGGATTACCGGATAATCGCGATGAAGGATTGCATCGAGCGTAAGACGTCCGAGCCCGGGGATTGAAAACACGCTTTCTGTGATCACCGAACCACCCATGAGCGTTGCGATACCGATGCTGATGACCGTCACGATCGGCACCGACGCGTTTCTCAGCGCATGCTTGTAGAGAATGACCCGCGGGCCCGCGCCCTTGGCGATCGCGGTCCTCACATAATCCTGGGTGAGCACGTCGAGCATGGAGGCTCGCGTCGTCCGCGCCAGAATGGCTGCGTAGGACACGCCCAGCGTGAGCGACGGCAAGATGAGATGAGAAATGTAGGGCACGAAGCCGTCGGCGAGAGGGACATAGCCTTGTGCCGGCAACCAGTGAAGCGACGTTGAGAACGAGAACGCGAGCAGATATCCAACGACAAACACCGGCAAGGAGAAAGCGAGCACAGTTAGCCCGGTGATGATCCTGTCAATCGCATGGCCGCGCCGCCAAGCCGCCAAAACTCCGACAGGAACGGCGATGGCCACCGAGATCACGAGGCTGGATATGAGCAATGAGAATGTCGGCCCGATGCGTTGACCGATCATTTGCACCACCGGCTGATTGGCGAAGATCGATGTACCGAGATCGCCGTTCATCAGTTGCCATATCCAGAAGCCGAACCGAATATGGAACGGCTGATCCAGCCCCATCGACACACGGATGCGCTCGACTTCCTCGGGAGTCGCCTGATCGCCGGCGATCATCGCGGCGGGATCTCCGGGAGTGACGTAGAGGAGCCCAAATACGATGAAAGCCACGATCAGCATGACCGGCGGCAGCATCAGTAGGCGGCGAAATACGTAGTAGAGCATGTCGTCTCCCGAACCGCGCGCTGGCCATGCACGAACCCTGCAAACGGCTCGGTTGGCCACCGACATTGCGCTGCTCGACTGCCGCAGCAAGACTAGTCCGACAGGTCTAGGACGGCCAATAGCCGTTGATGTCTCAGGCGATAGATTTCGCGATCATGATGCGAGAAAGCGAACTGGTTAGTCAGCCTGCTCAAAACGCCATCAACAAATGCTGTGAATTTGTTCGTTCTCGCACCTCTCGGAAGAGCCAGTTGCTTGCCGAACCGCGCAATGAGTTTCGATAATGCATCGTCCGAAGTGGCGCATCTCGCCGGTTCCATGCGCCCGCGGTCAGGCCGGTTCAGGATATCCTGCGAGACGCGCCTCCGAGTGCCACCGCAAGGTCAATGCATAGTCGCGCATCGACACTTGAGCAAATCCGTGGAGAGACAAGCAATCTCTTAGTGCCGTGCATTCAGCGGCGTCGGCGACACGTTCGAGAGCGCTTCGCAATGCCGCGATGACCTCGTCGGGACAATTGGGAGCCGCAACCAGCGCAGGAATTGGAGCGGCGTCCGTGCTTTCGACAACCCTGACTTGCGATCGAAGTGCCTCGTCATGGCGCAACATCAAGTCCAGCGCGTAGCTGTCAAGCGGTCCGACATCTATGTCACCGTTCAGCAGCGCGTCGACCACGCGTCGGGGCGTCGTGAGCGGGCCGACGCTTTCGCCAAACAGTTTTTCTCCGCGCAGCCGATAGTACGGCAGCAAATGATGACGTAGCGCGTTGTAGCCCGAATGCGAGTCAGGAACGGTGTAGCCCAACCGGCCGCCAAAAGTGTCTTGGAGGCTTCGAAAGCCGGAGTCCGAACGAACGAGTAGTCGCGTGGCATAGACAGGGCGCCCTGGCAAAGGTGCGTTGGCCGGAATCGGGGCCGCGACAAGCTTTGGACGCCGTTTCGACAACATCAGCGGAAATCCGCACATGAAAACGCAGCCAAGATCGTCCCGCGACCAGAGATCGGCTAATTTGAGCGGGAATGCGTGGTCGATGATATCGAGGTCCACGCCGCTGCCATGCGCAAGCCAGCCGAACAGCTCCTTCCAAGCGGCCGCTGCCTGCGGATTGACAGAGTACATTCTCGCGTTGGCAACTAGGCGCATCTAAGGAGATTCCATTGCTTCAGGCAAAGCGCAAACGTTGCCCGATGCCGATACGCTCTGCCTTCTCGAGCATGGCATGTCCGAGCGCGATATCGGACAGCGACAACCCACGATGCCAGAGCAGATTGGTTTCAGCGTCACTTTCCCGACCTGGCTTGAGACCGGCCACGATCTGTCCGAGTTCCGCATGCAAGGTCGCTTCGGAGAGCTTGCCCGCCTCAACATGAGCACGCAGGCTGCCAAACTTACCACCCTTGCACTGTCCCCAATCATCGACGACCAGCTTTGTCATGACATCGGTGAGGGACAGCTCGATCGCGCTCATTGTGCCATATGGTACGACAAACGCGCCTTTCTTGATCCAATCGGTTTTTAGCATCGGCGTCGGCTTGTCGAGCCGCGACGCCTCGACCACGATGTCCGCTCCTTCAACGCAGCTTTGCCAGTCGTCCGTCGCCACAACTTTCTTGTCAAGATCCCTGCTCAATCGCTCGGCAAAACTGTTGCGACTCTCCTCGCGGCGGGAATGCACGCGAATCTCGTCGAAGTCGAACAAGTGATCGAGCAACCGGATATTCCAGTAGGCGGTGCCACGCGCGCCGATATGACCAAGACTCTTTGAGCCCTGGCGCGCCAGATATTTGGCGCCGATCGCGGTGACCGCGCCGGTGCGCATGTCGGTAATGCCGCTCGCGTCCATGATCGCTTTCGGCGCGCCGGTGCGCGGATCGAACAACGTTAGGATGCCGAGCTCCGAGTGCAGTCCGAGCTTGTAGTTATCAACGAAGTCACCGACGATCTTGACCCCGGCCCGGTCAATCGGCGCCTTGATCGCGCCGCGCAGCACGTTGAAGTGTCCATTCGCAGCGCCCGGTTCGAGATGCACCCGCGGTTCGATTACGGTGTCTCCCCTGCCCTGGGCCGCCAGGCTCGTCTCGATCGCCGCGAGGACTTCCTCGTCGGTGATCTTGAGTTCTTCAATATCGAGGCGATTGAGGTAGGCGATATAGATCGGTGGCACGCCACTTCTCCAGTCAAGAAATATGTCTAGACGTTATCTACGGACTCGAAAGAGTCAACGCTGAGCGCTGCGCGGGGCCCATGCTCGCTCCGATGACAGCATACGTAGTGGGGGCGCCGGGAGAGTTCGCTACTCGCGGCAGTCCGGACCTCGCCAAGTCATTCTGTCATGCGATTGATGGATCCCACGCCAGGACCAGGCGCATCCGTTCGCCTTCTAGCTGCGCAGAGCAAGAGGAGGCGTCGATTTCGATCTTCAAGAAACTAACGTTGGCCGCTAGCGCGCGCCTGTCGCATCTCCACCATTACCAAGCGGCGGATACAAGCGAAGGCCTCCTTACATTGCCCGTGGTGAGATAGGACATCGCAAGCTCTGGATCTTCCTGGAAGGCTTCGCATCGCCTGGACGCATCAAAGCGCTTGACGATGGTGTTGCAGGTCGCGACCGCGGATGAAAATCGAGGCATCCCATCGAGGGCGGCGCCTTCACCACACAGCGCCCTCGCCCCCATGATCTCGACCATGAAATAGCTACCGTCTTCGCGCACCATCGACACTTCGACTTTTCCGCTGATGATCAGGTAGAAATATGTGGACACTTCACCCTGGTGGTAAAGCGTCTGCCCGGCAATCAGCCGCAATTCGCGACTGGCGTCAAAATGCCGCCAATGACCCATCGAATCTTCGGACAGCCGCCAAGTTTCCGCTGAAGGCTTCTTGTCAGCTATCAATGACTGCATGGCATCCTCACAGGCCGTTTCGCCCGCGCCTGACCGAACTATCGAATTGGGGCAAGAAGCGCGCGTTACATACGGCAAATCCAGCAATCTTCATGCCAACCGGCTGGATAGCATCCGCCTATCGGCGGCCTGGATCGCCATTGCTTCGTTCAACTCTCTTTTTAACACCACCGGAAACCGACAGTCTTTTCCTTCTGCTGCCGCAAGTCATCCCCGGAATGCCTGTCGCTGCAATTACCGTGTCTCACTTCAGGAGTGCAGTCCAGCACTGTAATTCTTCGCTGATCCGCCTACGTACCGCGATCAGATCGACTTCCTTCCGCTCCCCGCAAGGGCTTGGCTTGTTGGATCATCAATATCACTTTTTCATTCAATTCATCGTCGTCGCTTGCTCCATCCGGAAAGATGGACGACGCGCCGATATTCATTGCATCGTTGAGCGACAAGGCAAACGCCTCTCGAAAGTATGCGATCGCCAGCAGACGGAAATGAATGTCCCGCATCCCCAATCGATTACCGATGTGCAGTATCAGCTGCGATGGCGGGATGGCACGCCCTGCCATTTCTTGGAATTCCTGGATAAGGTTCTTGTTAAGATCCATTTGCGCTGTCGAGTGAAGAGAACATCCACATTCCTGTAGGCGCGCAGACCGTCAGGGTCGGACGGCACCAGGACGAGATGCACGTGGTTCGGCATCAGGCACCGGGCCCCAGCTCGACCTCTGCGGCCTTACAATTTGTCAAGATATCCATCCGAGGCATCGCGCGGGTTGCCCACCGACAACATCATCCGTATTTTGTTCAGTCAACCCGCCCAAGCTGAAGCAGATTGAAATGGAAGCGCTTGCACTGTGGCAGTGGTCCAGTCGCTCCAACAGGATCGTCTGGACCGATCCGTCGGCCCCAGCTCCGCTGCGGGCAGCAAAGAGCCGTTCGATCGAGGGCGATGCTCAGGTTGAGATCAACGGGACTACGATGTCCCTGAGCCGCCTCGCGCGAACCGCCGTCAACGACGATTCCGCTTTCGCCGCGCGGGTAGTAACGTGCCCTGCCTTTCCAGCTGCAGAGCGTGGTCTGGCTTTCGGCCGGAAATTCAGCGGCCTTGATGCGTCCGGCGCCGTCTTTCAGCAACCGGTCGACGAGAGCAGGCACGATCGCGATCTGACAAGCGCATTAATCGAGGGAATAGAAGCGCTCCCCGAGGCCTTCGTGCTGTATGACGCGCAGGATCGGCTGCTCATTTGCAACGAGCAATACAGGGGCCTTTATCCCGCCGTGGCCGATCTCATGGTACCCGGTCTGTACTTTCCTGATCTGGTTCGCGACAGCATCCGCAGGGGCGTATTCAAGATCAACGAAGACGAGGAAATCTGGACCCAACGGCGGATTTCGTTTCATCAGGCAGGCATCGGCTTTTTCGAACAGCAACTTTCGGATGGCCGTTGGATCCAGGTCAGCGAACGGCGCACGGCGTCTGGAGGCATCACCAGCATTCGCGCCGACATAACGGTGTTGAAAGAGCGGGAACGCGACCTGCGAGCCGCTCGTGCCCAAGCGGAGGCCGAGATCGCGATGCGGACCCAGTTCATCGCCAAGGTCGGCCATGAACTACGCAATCCGTTGAATGTCATCTTCGGCGTCGCCCAGCTTCTCGAGGGTGAGGAGATGTCCAAGCGGCAAAAGGCCATGATGTCCAGTCTTCTGGGGGCCGCACGCTCCATGCGCGACGTGCTGAACGACATTCTCGATGTCGCGAGCGTCAATTCGGGCCACGTCAACATTCGTCGCGAAACGGTGGAGTGCCGTCCGATGCTGGAAGAAATGACCAACATCGCGAAACTGATGGCGGATCAGCGGGGATTGAAATTCCACTCGCGAATACGGAACGACTTGCCGGCCTCGGTCGCGACCGACCCGAGAAGGCTGCGACAAATCATTCTGAACCTGTTGGGAAACGCTTTCAAATACACGTCGTCCGGAACAATTTCGTTCGCGGCATCGGCGAGCCGGACTGAAACGGGCGATGCCGTGATGCGGATTACCATTACAGACACCGGTCCGGGCATCGCCGAGGACCGAAAGGATGAACTGTTTACTCCGTACTCCAGACAGAAGGAGCATATCGAGGCGGGTATCGAAGGCCACGGCCTCGGCCTCTCGATCTGCGAGGAGTTGGCGCAAGCGATCGGTGCCCGGGTCGGACTGTCGCCTGCCCCTCGCCGCGGGACACGCGCCTGGGTCGAAGTTCCCATCACCGGCACAGGTGAGGCGGCGCAAACGCGGCCGATCGCGCGATCGAGACCGGCCTTCGCCGGTCCGCCGCTACATGTCCTCGTGGTGGATGACGAACAGACCAATCTGATTGTGGTGCAGGCGCTTCTCAAACGCCTCGGCCACAAGGTGACGACCGCGCTCGACGGCATGGAAGGGTTGCACGCGCTTCAACGGGATTCCTACGATGCGGTGCTTCTCGATATTTCCATGCAGGAAATGTCCGGCATCGACATAGCCCGGAAAATCGCGCTCATGGACCTCGGCGGGAGACATCCGCCGATTATCGCCCTGACGGGCAATGCCTTGCCCGAAGAAGTCAAAACCTACTTTGCGGCCGGGTTCACCGGATTCGTCGAGAAACCGGTATCGCTGGAACAACTCGCCGAAGCCCTTGCCAATACGCGCGCTCCCGAAGGCGCAAGCGTTCTGCAGCCAAAGGATCGCATACGTTTTCCACAGCGAGCGAATGTGGTCGGCGCCTTCGATAGCGCACGCGTGGACCGCATGGTCGTCGATATCGGGCGCGAGAACGTTCGTGCGATCATCGTCGCAGCCATCGCGACCTTCCGACAGACCGCGGCCGAGTTGGCCAGGCGCACGAGCGATCGCCGCAAGCTTGGACGTCTGCTGCACAAGGTTCACTCGGTTGCGGGCCTCTTTGGCTTCGACGAGCTTGCAGCCAAGGCGTTCGTCCCCAAGCAGGGCGACGAAGAAGCGATGTCGAGATCACAGGTGGAAGCGCTGCGTGACGACCTGACCAGGGCGATTAGACAGATGCAGGCCTACGCGTCCGAACTCGAGGCGCCGGCCTTGCCTCTGACCTGACCTCTCCGCCCGACCGACTCCAGCTTGTAGCCGTAACCTCGCACCGTCCGCAGCAACGAGGAATTGAGCCCCGCCTGCGCCATTTTTCTACGAAGCCGCGAAATCCGGATGTCGATGGCGCGCTCGGAATCCGGAGACTCGCCGCTCGCCACGGCATCGATGATCTGGGCGCGGGTCAGCACACGATCCTGGCTCTTGGCGAGCACATTGAGCAACGAGAACTCGGCAGCACTGAGATCCACGCTCTCGCCCGAGGCGTTGAGCAACGTTCGGCCGCGCAGATCCAGCTCGCCTCCCGCGCAATCCAGCCGCAATCCGGGTTCGCCCGCCTGCCGGTCACCGCGTCGCAGGATGTTGTTGAGACGAAGCACCAGTTCGCGCGGCTCGAAAGGCTTGGGCACAAAATCGTCGGCGCCGATCTCCAGCGCTACCAACCGATCCTCGGCCTCACTCCGGCCCGTCACCACGACGATCGGAATCGACGACCTCGCCCTCAGCATGCGTATCAGCACGATCCCATCTTCGTCGGGCAGATTGAGGTCTACGACAATGGCGTCCCACGCCTCGCGGTCGAGTTTCCTCAATCCCACTTCTGCCGAACCAACGCGCTCTGTGGCGTAGCCTGCGGTCCTGAAGTAGGCAGCGAGCAGGATGGCGAACGTGTCGTCATCCTCGATGAGCAAAAGCCTTTTGATCGAATGCCTCCAGGCACCGGCGGGCGAAATATGAAACAATCGTGAAACAATTGCAACACATTCAGGAAGCACCGCGCCCCTAGGGTTTCATCGCCGGGAAGAGTTACCGCGAGGCCGATGAGCCGCCGCGCAAACATTTGGGGGCATCCGTGACGGACAGGCACGATTTTCAGGGCCGATTGGATCGACGACATTTTCTCGGCCTGGGGTCGGCCGCAGCTTTGGGAACCCTGCTCCCCGCCGAAACGAAAGCACAGGGCGCAGAACTCGTCGTCTCGAATTGGGGCGGCGACTGGAACGAGCGCATCGTGAAGGGGTTCGAGAATCCGGCGTTCGGCTCGTCGCAGCTGCGCATCATCCACGATCTCGCGCCGGTCCCCGAGCGCAAGGCCAAGCTGCTGGCCGAACGGCGGTTGCCGCGGGGCACCGTCGACGTCACATGGCTCAGCGATGCCGATGCATTTGAGATGAACTCACAAGGCGTGCTCGAGACACTCGATGTATCGCGCATCCCGAGCAGTGGGCACATCATCGACAAGTTCCGCCTGCCGTATCTTGTACCCTGCATCTATGGCGGCGTCGTCGTTCTCTACAATCCGGCGAAGATCCCGACTCCGCCGAGCAATTTTTCCGATCTGTGGAATCCGAAATACGCCGGGCGCGTCGGGCTCATGGATCAGATCTACTTCAACTACATCTATGCCGCCTCGCTGGTGAACGGCGGCACGATGGGAGATGTCAGCAAGGCCTTCCCGGCTCTGCTCGACCTGAAGAAGGCGGTGCAGCCGCGTCTCTATCCCTCGCATCAGGCGCTGGCGGCCGCGTTCCAGTCCGAGGAGATCTGGATCTCGGCGAACTACAGCGCTCGAGCGGTTCAATGGGAGAAGGAAGGGCTCCCGGTCCGCTGGTCCTACCCCAAGGAGGGTGCCATCTTCATTTCTTTCGGCGCCGGGATTACCAAACGCGCGCGAAACACCGAGGCCGCCTACCAATATCTCGAAGCCATGCTGCAGCCAAAGCCGATGGGCGCGATCTCCGTCGCGACGTCGTATTCCGTCGCCACCGACAACGCAGAGCTCAACCCCGAAGCGCGCAAGACCCTCGAGTTCACCGCCGACCAGATTTCGAAGTTGAACTTCGTTGACTATCCCTACGCGGCAAAGAGCGATCCGAAATGGGTCGAGTGGTGGAACAAGGAATTCAAGGCTTGAGCAAGACTCTCGCGGCTGGCGCAGACGACCGGACGGCCAGTTCGATTCCTCGATCGAGGGCAGGCTGGCTGCTGCTGCCCAGTCTGGCGCTGGTTCTGCTCGGGCTGATCCTGCCGCTGTTCCTGATGGCCAAATACAGCGTTTCGCACTTCGAAGCCGGCGAAGTAGTCGCCCAAGGACTGACACTCGAAAATTACGTGCGCTTCTTCAGCGATCCGTTTTATCTCTGGATCCTTTTGCGCACGCTGACGGTCGCGTTGAGCTGCACGGTGGTATGCCTGCTGCTTGGCCTTCCAGCCGCCTACATTCTGAGCCGCATCTCGCATCCCGTGATCAAGACGGCGCTCATTCTCGCCACCGTCATTCCGTTGCTGATGGGAAACGCCGTGCGCGCCGCCGGATGGATGGTGCTGCTCGCGGATCGCGGCCTGGTCAATTCGACCCTTATCTTTGCCGGCATCATCTCCGAACCGGTCCGGATTCTCTACACCGGCAGCGCGGTCGTGATCGGTCTCATTGCCGTGCTGCTGCCCTTCATGATCATCTCGCTGCAGAGCGTCTTCGAAGGCATTGGTGAAATCTACGAAGAGGCGGCACTCAGTCTCGGTGCGCGGCCATGGAAAATGTTCTTTCGCGTGCTGCTGCCCCTGGCCGTGCCGGGCATCTTCTCGGGTTGCTTGCTGTGTTTTGTCCTGGCCGTCAATGCATACGCGACGCCGGTGCTGATCGGCGGCCCTTCATTCCAGATGATGGCACCGAAGGTGTATGAGCAGGCGATCAAGGTCTACAATTGGCCTTTCGCAGCAAGCCTCGCCTTCATTCTCATGGGCGTGACCCTTGTCCTGACCGTTCTCTCCAGCGTGACGCTTCAGAAGCGCTACGGGACGGTGTAGCGATGCAACCAACAGCCTCGACACCTGCGCGCTCTTTCCGACCCGTCATGATCGGAGCCAGCATCATCACCTTCGTCATGGTGCTCGCTCCGCTGTTCGCGGTGGTGTGGGTCAGCTTCTTCGACAACAAGATCATCAGCTTTCCACCCCGCGGATACACGCTGAACTGGTATGTCGCGGCCTGGGAGCTGGAGCGATTTCGGGATGGCTTTCTGACGAGTCTGAAGCTCGGCATCGTAGCAACCCTGGTGAGCCTGCTGGTCGGCGTGCCAGCTTCCGTGGTGCTGGCCCGCGGCGCGTTTCCCGGCCGGGAACTGGTTCAATCCATCCTGCTCGCCCCTCTTATCGTCCCCGGCATTGTCGCGGGCGCCGCCCTGTACATGTTTCTCATCGAGATCGAGATCGAGACAGGCATCCAGGTCGCAATGACGTTCGGCGGTCTTGCGCTGGCCCACAGCCTCATCGCCCTGCCGTGGACCGTCCGACTGGTCACGGCTTCGCTCATCGGTGCCGATCGACAACTGGAAGAGGCAGCGCTCGTCATGGGTGCCCGTCCACTCACGGCGTTCTGGCTCGTCACATGGCCGGTCATTCGTCCGGGCGTCGTGGCCGGCGGGCTGTTCTCTTTCATCATTTCGTTCGTTGACCTCGAGAAATCGCTGTTTCTGGTCGGTCCTGGGAGCACCACGTTGCCGATTGCCATCGTGAACTACCTGGAATGGAGCATCGACCCGACGATTGCGGCGGTCGCAACGGTGCAAATCGTCGTGATCGCAGCCGGCCTGATTGTCGGCGACCGGTACTTCAAGCTTACGCGCGCATTCTGAGAAGGCGTCAATGTCGAAGATAACACTGAGCAATCTTACGAAGCGGCACGGCGACGCGACGGCGGTCGACCGCGTCTCCCTCGAGATCGAACAAGGAGAATTCATCGCATTTCTCGGACCGTCGGGATGCGGAAAGACGACGACGCTGCGAATGATCGCCGGTCTCACCATGGCGAGCGAAGGCAATATTTTTTTCGGTGACCGCGACGTTACCTACCTGCCGCCCTATCTGCGCAACGCCGGCCTCGTTTTCCAGGGCTACGCGCTGTTCCCGCATATGAGCGTCGCCCAGAACGTCGCCTTCGGCCTGGAGATGCGCAAGGTTGATCGAGCAGAGGGACGGCAGCGCGTCATGGAAGCCTTGGCGCTCGTCAAGCTCGATCATCTGGCCGAGCGGCTTCCCAAGCAATTGTCCGGCGGGCAGCAACAGCGCGTCGCACTCGCGCGCGCGATCGTCTACGAGCCCGACGTGCTTCTGCTCGATGAACCTCTTTCGGCTCTTGACGCCAAGCTCCGGCACGAGGTTCGCAGCGACCTCAGGCGCCTGCAGTCCAAGCTTGGCCTGACAACGATCTTCGTCACCCACGACCAGGACGAGGCCCTGAGCGTCGCCGACCGGATCGTCGTCATGTCGGCCGGCAAGGTCGAGCAGGTCGGCTCCCCCCGCGATATCTATCAGCGGCCCAAGACCCGTTTCGTCGCGGAGTTCATCGGATTGACCAATTTCATCACGGGACAGGTCGGCGCCGCCGGCTGTTTCCATACCGCCGGGGGCGAGAAGCTGGCGATATCCGAGAGCTGCGCGGACGCGACGACCGCCGTGGCGATACGCCCCGAGCAGATCAACCTGCGAGAGCGCGAGGCTTCCAGCCTCGATGCAAAAAATCCTGGCGCAAACAGCCTGCCGGTGACTGTCGAGGAAGTCACGTATCGGGGCTCGCTGACGGAGTTCGTCGTCAAAACGCACTCCGGCCTCCAGTTGATCGCTCATCGACAGAACGACGATGCATCGCCAAGCGCTCCGCCAAAGCCGGGCGATCAAGTGGTTGCGTCATGGCCGACAGCCGCCACGATCACTTTCTGAACGTCGACGCGTCGCCGAACCCGACGGCCGCACCGTCGCAAGAGGCCGATCGAGGCACCCGATGACCGAAAGACATCATGGCTATTGCACCCTCTGTCGCTCGCGTTGCGGGTCGATCACATTGATCGAAAACGGCCGGATGGTTGGGGTCGAACCGCGCCTTGATCATCCGACCGGAGGCGCTCTCTGCGCCAAGGGCCGCGCCGCACCGGAACTGGTGCACAGCCCAAAGCGCCTGACGAGACCATTGCGCAGGTTGGGGAGCAAGGAGGATGCGCCTCGATGGACGGAAATCAGCTGGGACGAGGCGCTGGCTGAAATCGCCGAGCGCCTCCTGTCGATCCGGACCGAGTCCGGAGCGGAGGCCGTTGCTTTCGCCATGACCACGTTCAGCGGCACTCCGATCGTCGATAGCTATGATTGGGTGGAGCGGTTCATTCGCTGTTTCGGCAGCCCCAACCTGGTTTACGCCGTCGAGGTTTGCGGCTGGCACAAGGATTATGCCCATGCACTGACGTTCGGGCGCGGTCTGGGCGTTCCCGAGTATGATCGGGCGGACGTCATCCTGCTTTGGGGCCACAATCCAGCCCGAACGTGGCTGACGCAGGCGGGCCGCGTCGCCGACGCGCGGCGCCGCGGAGCCAAGGTCGTCGTCATCGATCCCAAGCCCGATGGCTCCGGTCAGCAGGCTGATCTGTGGCTGCGGATGCGTCCCGGCGCGGACGGCGCGCTCGCCATGGGCGCCATCCGTCACCTGATCGAGACCCGCACTTATGATGACGAGTTCGTCCGAAACTGGACCAATGCCGCGCTCCTTGTCTACACCGACACCGGCCGCTTTGTCCGGGCAAGCGATATCGTGGAGGGCGCGCCCGACGATTGCTTCGTGGTCCTTGATCGCGGCGGCAGGCCGAGAGCCTACGATACGCAGCGCGCCCTGCCCTGCCCGACCGATGTCGAACTCGACGCGCAGACAACGTTGCGCACATTGGATGGGCGCGACGTTCGGGCTGTGACCGTCTTCAGCCTCCTCGCCGCACGGACCCGCGAATACTCCATCTCGCATGTCGCCACATTGACGTGGCTCGCTGAAGCCGACATCGGCGCGTTCTACGCACTGCTCGAAAATGCTCCTCGTCTCGCCTACTACACCTGGACCGGCGTCGGTCAGCACACCAACGCCACGATGACCGAGCGAGCTATCGCCAGTCTCTTCGCCCTGACCGGATCGTGCGATCGCGAAGGCGGCAACGTCTGGACTGTGCTGCCGCCGATGAACATCATCAACGACCTGTCCCTGTTGCCTCCGGGCCAGAAAGAAAAAGCGCTCGGCCTCAACGAGCTGCCGCTCGGGCCGCCCGCACGAGGCTGGATCACGGCTCGCGACTTCAGCCGCTCTGTTCTGAAAGGTGAGCCCTACCGCGTCCGGGCTTTAATGAGCTTTGGTACCAATCTGGCCGTGTCCCAGATCGACACCAGGCGGAATCTGGCCGCGTTGCGCGCTCTCGAATTTCATGTGCATGCCGATATGTTCATGAATCCGACGGCGGAGTGTGCCGATATCGTTCTCCCGGTCAGCATGCCTTGGGAGCGAGAAGCGCTCCGCATCGGATTCGAGATCACGCAGGAAGCCGTTGAGACCGTCCAGTTTCGTTCTCAAATGCTGCCCACGCTCGGCGAGTGCCGCGCTGACTACGACATCGTCATGGCCCTGGCCGTGCGCATGGGCATGGATGCTCAATTCTTCGATGGTGACATCGTCGCCGGTTGGAATCATCAGCTTGCGCCCTTGGGGGTCACGGTCGAGGATTTGCGCGGCGTGCCGAATGGCAGGCGCTTCCCTCAACCCTTCGGTTACCGCAAATTCTCCGCGACGGCGGACGGCGGCGTCAGAGGCTTCGCAACACCCACCCGGCGCGTCGAGCTGTACTCCGAACTACTCCTCGAGCACGGCCATGACGCGCTTCCCGACTTCGTCGAGCCGGAAGACAGTCCCGCCGCGACCGGAGGCCTGCCGCTGGTGCTGACAACCGCGAAGAGCGGCTGGTTCGTCCATACATCGCATCGTCATGTCGCCTCGCTTCGCCGCAAATCCCCCGATCCCATGGTCGAGATCAGTCCGGCGCTGGCCAACGCGCGAGGGCTTGCGAATGGAGACTGGGTACTCGTCACCACGCGCGCCGGCCACGTAACGCTCCGCGTCCGTACCAACACGGCGCTAGATGATCGAACGGTCGTTGCCGAGTTCGGCTGGTGGGAAGAGTGCGTGCCGCTGGGTCGCGAGAGCAGCACGGTCGATGGCCCCGCGACCGCAAATATCAATGCCATCCTGAGGGACGAGCAGCGCGACCCGATCAGTGGTTCCGTACCACTACGTGCCGTCACCTGCGACATCCTTCGGCACCCGTCCGCCAATCGGGGGCGCTGGTCGGGGCAGCGCCGATTCAAGGTCGTATCGGCAACACCTGAAGGAGCGGACGCCATGGCGCTGTCGCTTGCGCCATGCGACGATCTGGATCTTCCTGATTTTCTGCCGGGACAGCACGTCATCGCCCGGCTGCCGGATCACCCGCTGGCGCGCGCCTACTCCCTGACGGGAGCGGCACTTGCACCCGGCCACCTGTCGATTGCGGTTCGCTGCCATCCCGAGCGTTCGAAGGCCGGGCATGAGACGTCGCTTTCGTATGAGCTTCAGCACGTGCGCGTCGGCGACGAGATTTTGCTGGAGGCGCCATCCGGCGTCTTCACGCCTCCCGTCGCCAGCACGCGACCGGTGATCCTGGTCGCCGGCGGCATCGGCATAACGCCCTTCGTCGGCTATCTGGAGGCCGTGGCGCAGGCGCAGCCACGTTCGGCCCATTCAATCTATCTCCTTCATGGCTGTCGCAGCGGCGCCGAGCATCATCTTGCTGGCCGTCTGGACGAGCTCGCGCGCGAGATTGGAACACTGCGGCGGATCACCGCCTATTCCCAGCCGAGCCGCGACGACCATGTCCTCCGGCGTTTCGACCAAGAGGGCCGGCTTGACGTCTCCGTCATCGCAGACGCCATCCCTGCCCGGCCGCTGGCCTATATCTGCGGGTCGCCCAGCTTCATCACTTCGATGACCGAGGCGCTGGCGGCACTCGGTGTACCTCGCTTCGACATTTTCTCGGAAGCCTTCGTGTCACGGAACGAGGTACCGGCGCGACTGGAGCCGCAGACCGTGACGATCGCCGGCACCGGCCAGTCATTTGTATGGAAACCAGCCGCCGGTCCGCTGCTCGACGCCGCGCTGGCGGCAGGCCTCCCGCTTCCCAGCGGTTGCCGGGTCGGCCAGTGCGAAAGCTGCGCCGTGCGGGTGACAGAAGGACGCTTTGCGCATCTTGCCGAATTCGACGGCGAGCCGGATCGCTGCCTGACTTGCCAGGCGGTGCCGCTCTCCGCACTCACGATCGCCGTATGAGCATCCTCGCGGAGATTGGAACCGAGAAGGTCGCGATTGCTCGTGCCGCGAGCCGCAACTGCCAGGCACTGCTGCCTTCCGGCCGAGTTCTTTCATCGATCGGGAGCTGTCTCCGCTACGAGCCATTCCCGAAATACCGACAGCGGCGGATGCGACGCACGTTCGGACGGCCAGACAAGAAAGTATCGCTCCGGGCTTTCCATCGGCAGGTTGATCGCGCGGACCAGCTTGCGGCTCGCCAGTTCGTCCTGGATCAGGAAGGTAGGCAACAACGCGACGCCGACGCCAGCGATTGCGGCTTGAGCGACCGTCGCGAATTGGTCGAAAACCATCCCCTGGAAATTTCTTCCCGGCACCTCGTGGATCGAAAACCAGCGACCCCAGGCCTGAAGGCGGGTGGAGATGCTGAGCAGCGGGGCCTTCCTGAGATCGTTTGCAACACGGAAATCAAACTTCCGCTTCAGGCCGGGGCTGCATGCGGGAATGACTTGTTCGGACCGCAAGAGAACCATCTCCGCACCGGGCCACTCCGGCTGGCCGAAATGGATCGCAGCATCCAACGCTTCCGCGCGAAAATCGAAATAGGACAATCGCGTGGTGAGGTTGATCGTGATTCCCGGGTTCGCCGCCAGGAACGTGGGCAGGCGCGGCGCGAGCCAGCGCGTGCCGAATGTCGGCAGAATGGCAAGATTGAGCGTCCCCCCGCTCGGATTGGCGTGCAGATTGAAGGAGGCAGTGCTGATCTTGTGCAGCGCCTCGCGAACTTCGCGGGCATAGGCACCGCCGGCAGCGGTGAGGCGAATGGTTTGACGCTCACGGACGAAGAGTTCGACCTCGAGCTGCTCCTCCAAAACCTTGATCTGCCGGCTCACCGCGCTTTGGGTGAGAAGGAGCTCGCGCGCAGCAAGCGTCATGCTGCCAGTTCGGGCGGTGGCTTCGAACGCCGCCAACAGCGCAGTCGATGGAAGGAAGCGGCGGGGCGTCTGCATGGTCATTCCAATTCAGAATGATATTCCAAGAAAACATCGTTTGAACCGGCCTTGAATGCAAGACTAATGTCGAGGTTCATAACCAGAATGCATGAACAGCAAGCCGGACCGCGCCACATCCGAGGGGATGGTCGCACGGCAATGGAGACTCTGATGGCAGCGCCGCACATCGAGCCGGACGAGATCCGCACCTTGTTTTCCGGCGCCATGTCGGAAATGTACCGGGCCGAAGTGCCGCAATATGGGGCTTTGGTTGAGCTCGTCGATGACACCAATCGCGAGACGTTGCAGCGACACAGCGAGCTTCGCACGAGCCTCGAAAGAAACGACGAACTCGACAGATTGAATGTCGAGCGTCATGGCGCCATCCGTCTGGGAAGCGCGGAAGAACTGTTCAATATCCGTCGCGTCTTCGCCGTGATGGGAATGTACCCGGTTGGCTATTATGACTTGTCGGTCGCGGGCGTCCCCGTTCACGCGACGGCATTCCGGCCCATCGCGGACGAAGCGCTCCGTCGCAACCCCTTCCGTGTGTTTACCTCGCTGCTGCGCCTGGAACTGATCGAGGACGACGGGCTTCGCGCCGAGGCCGCGCAAATCCTGACCGCCCGGCGGATTCTCACGCCGCGGACCCTCGAACTGGTCGGCGTCTTCGAATCCGAAGGCGGCCTGATCCGTCCGCAGGCCACGGAGTTCGTGCGCGAGGCACTGGAAACCTTCCGATGGCATAGCGATGCCAAAGTGAGCCTCGACGTCTACCAGAAACTCCTTGATGCCCATCGTCTCATTGCCGACGTGGTGAGTTTCAGGGGCCCGCATATCAATCACCTGACGCCGCGGACGCTCGACATCGACGCGGTCCAGGCGGCAATGCCCAAGCGCGGCGTCACGCCGAAGGCCATCATCGAAGGCCCGCCACGCCGCAACTGCGCGATCCTGTTGCGCCAGACCAGTTTCAAGGCGCTCGACGAACCGATCAGGTTCGCGCAAGCGAACGGCGAGAGCGCAACCGGAACGCACACCGCGCGCTTTGGCGAGATCGAGCAGCGCGGCGTTGCTCTTACGCCGAAAGGCCGCGCACTCTATGACGAGTTACTCGGCTCGGTACGCCGTCACGTCGGGACCAACAGGGCCGGAACAGATGCCGGCGACTACGGTGCCGAACTTGCTGAACACTTCAGGGCGTTTCCGGATGATTGGGCCGAGCTCCGAGCTCAAGGCCTTGCCTTCTTCCGCTATTCGGCGACGCCGTCGGGCATCGAGGCGAGCAAGCACCGGGCGTTGCCGTCCACCGTGGACGGCTTGATCGCCGGAGGCTTCCTGCATACCGATCCGATCGTCTACGAGGATTTTCTCCCTGTCAGCGCCGCCGGGATATTCCAGTCGAATCTCGGCGCCGATCAGCAGCAGAATTACGCCGAGCGCTCCAACCGAGCCGCCTTCGAAGCCGCGCTCGGCGCCGAGGTTCGCGATGAGCTGGAGCTGTACGCCCAGGCGGAACGGACATCCCTGGACCAGGCCCTCGTCCGACTCGGGTCGCCGCATGTCGTGCGCAAGGCAATCGCCTGACGAAGCATATCAACACCCAACCGCTTGAGAACCCCGCCATGACCAACGACCGAACACACACCGTCAAATCCCTGGTGGGCGAAGTCGACGCGCTCCTGGAGAAACTTGGCGTCGAGCGGGGCCGCTACACCGGCGGCAGGCTTGCCGCTCGCTCACCGATCACAGGCGAGATCACCGCCCACGTGCACGAGATCGGTCCCGCGCAGGCGCGGGCTGCGATCGACGAAGCCCACGCCGCCTTCCTCGAATGGCGCCTGGTGCCTGCGCCGAAACGCGGCGAACTGGTCCGGCTTCTCGGCGAGGAACTGCGCACCAACAAGCAGGCCCTCGGCAGGCTGGTCTCGATCGAAGTCGGCAAGATCGCTTCAGAGGGCCTCGGCGAGGTCCAGGAGATGATCGACATCTGCGACTTTGCCGTGGGTTTGTCCCGCCAGCTCTACGGCCTGACGATTGCGACCGAGCGCAGCGAACACAGGATGATGGAGACGTGGCATCCGCTCGGCGTCACCGGAATCATCTCGGCGTTCAACTTCCCCGTCGCCGTCTGGTCCTGGAATGCGGCGCTGGCCCTGATCTGTGGCAACAGCATCGTCTGGAAACCTTCCGAGAAAACGCCACTAACCGCACTCGCCACGGAAGCGCTGTTCGGGCGCGCGCTCGAGCGCTTCAGGCAGGAGGGTGGCGCAGCGCCGGGCGGGCTCTCGGTCGTGCTGTTTGGCGGCCGCGAGATCGGCGAGATCCTGGTCGACCACGCCAAGGTTCCGCTGGTCTCGGCAACCGGTTCGACGGCGATGGGCAGGATTGTCGGACCGCGGCTCTCGGGACGCTTTGCTCGCGCGATCCTCGAGCTTGGCGGCAACAATGCAGCGATCGTCGCGCCCACTGCTGACCTCGACCTCACCTTGCGCGGCGTCGCGTTCGCCGCCATGGGCACGGCCGGGCAGCGATGCACCACCCTGCGCCGCCTCTTCGTGCACGAGAGCGTCTATGAGACCTTTGTGCCGCGCCTGAAGCGAGCCTACGAAAGCGTGACCGTCGGCAATCCGCTCCAGGACGGCAATTTGGTCGGCCCGCTGATCGATGCGGCGGCTTATGCGTCGATGCAGCGCGCGTTGAGCGAAGCACGGGCCGCAGGCGGCACAGTCTTCGGCGGCGACCGGGTCACCGTCTCCGGCGCCGACCAGGCCCACTACGTGCGCCCGGCGCTAGTCGAGATGGCGGGACAAGTCGGGCCGGTCGAACACGAGACCTTTGCGCCGATACTCTATGTCATCAAATATCGCAACTTCGACGCGATGCTCGAACTCCATAACTCCGTGCCGCAGGGCCTCTCCTCCTCGATCTTCACCAACGACCTGCGCGAGGCGGAGACGTTCCTGTCGGCGCGCGGCTCCGATTGCGGCATTGCCAACGTCAATCTCGGGCCGTCGGGCGCCGAAATCGGGGGCGCCTTCGGTGGTGAGAAGGAGACCGGCGGCGGGCGCGAGTCGGGGTCGGACGCGTGGAAGGCCTACATGCGGCGCGCTACGAACACCATCAATTTCGGCCGGACGTTGCCGCTCGCCCAGGGCGTCCAGTTCGACGTGGCCTAGAGAGAGAGCCCATGAACGCGCCCATTCAAGCCTCTTCGCTGTTCCGACCGGCGAAACGCCTCTCCGCGATCGGGGTTTCGGAGATCCTGAAGATCACCGGACTTGCCGCCGAGATGAAGCGCCAAGGGCAAGACATCATCATTCTTGGTGCCGGCGAGCCCGACTTCGACACGCCGGACCCGATCAAGGACGCCGCAGAGCGCGCCATGCGCACCGGCGCGACGAAATACACCGCGCTGGACGGCTCGCCCGAACTCAAGGCCGCCATCCGCGCCAAGTTCAAACGCGACAACGGCCTCGACTTCGCGCAGGACGAAATCACGGTCTCTGCCGGCGCCAAGCAGGTGCTTTTCAACGCCATGATGGCGACGATCAGCCCCGGCGACGAGGTGATCATCCCGACTCCCTTCTGGGTGACCTATGCAGACATCGTCCTGATCGCCGGCGGAAATCCCGTGCTCGTGCCGTGCTCGGAAGCCAACGGGTTCCGGCTCTCAGCCGAGGAGCTCGAACGCGCGATCACGCCCCGCACGCGATGGCTGATGCTGAACTCGCCTTCGAATCCCAGCGGCGCCGCCTATTCGCAGGCTGATTACCGGCCGATCCTCGATGTGCTTCACGGGCATCCGCATGTCTGGCTGATCGTGGACGACATGTACGAGCATATCGTCTACGACGATTTCCGCTTCGTCACGCCGGCAGCGATCGAACCGGCGCTCCGAGAGAGGACGTTGACCGTGAACGGCGTTTCGAAGGCCTACGCGATGACCGGCTGGCGAATCGGTTACGGCGGTGGACCAAACGCCCTGATCCGGGCCATGGCTGTCGTCCAGAGCCAATCGACCTCCTGCCCCTCCTCGATCAGCCAGGCCGCAGCTGTAGAGGCGCTGAACGGTTCGCAGGACTTCATCCGCGAGCGCTGTCGGTCGTTCCAGCAGCGGCGTGATCTTGTCGTCGAAGCATTGAACAGGATCGATGGCATCACATGCCGGGTACCAGAGGGCGCATTCTACACATTCGCCAGTTGCGCGGGCCTGATTGGCAAGAAGACACCCGACGGTCGATTGATCGACTGCGACACCGTCTTTGCGGAATATCTTCTGCACACGACAGGCGTTGCGGTCGTCCCCGGTTCGGCCTTTGGCCTCGCGCCATATTTCAGGATCTCCTACGCAACATCGATGGCCGAGCTGAACGAAGCTTGCCGGCGCATCGCTACCGCATCCGCTCAGCTTTCGTGAGACCATCACCATGCCCCTGGACCGCCCGCAAAAGCGGTCCCGGCTGGCGGCAATCCCGTGCACGCGCAGCTTCGCGTGGCGCGTGCTCCGAGCTACCACGGCACGTTCTTCAACTTCTGCACCGGAAAGTCGGAAAACACCCTGACCTTGGGTGCGAGACGCGCCCGAGCCGTCGGGGGTCTGAGTCGCCAGACCGCTGCCGCCTTTTCCTAACATCGCTCAAGTCTGCGACATCTCCACCGCTCGTCCGTCTCAACGGATCCGCCGGAGCATTTCGTAGAGCGCCAAGCTGATTTTCCGTCCCGCTATTCAATCCCTTCGACCGCCACCATGTGTCGTTCGGAGCTGTCGATCGTGTATTTGCGGGCCTCGGTATATTCGGGCGAATTGTAGCACTTGACCGCGACATCCAGGCTCGGAAAGCGGGCAACGACGCTTCTCTCGTAGTTTCCTCCCTCGAGGATGACCTGGGCTCCACCGCGCGCGAGAAACACGCCGCCATGCTTCTCGATCGCGGGCCCTGCGAGCGCCGCATACTTCGCATAAGTCTCCGGATCGGTCACGTGAACGCGCGAGCACCAATAGGCCGACATGGATCTTCCTTTACGTTTGGGAGGACGAGGCTTTGGAAACACCTGCGCTCCGGTGACGATCGAATCCGTTCAGGCGCTCCAGCACGGCGCAGAGCGAAGCGGTGTCGCGCGCCGCAAAGCCCAGCCCGTCACCCGCGCGATAGAGCTGCTCCGCGGCGGCGTACACCGGCAACGCGCATCCGAGTTCGGCGGCGAAGCCCGAAATGATGGAGAGATCCTTGAGATGGGTCCGGATGGTCGCGGTCGGGCTGTCGTAGTTGTCGTCCCGCATCAACGGCCCGCGCATCTGGAACATGCGCGACGTGGCCGCACTGTCCGCGAGCGTGTCGTAGACCAGGGCCGGATCGATCCCCGCCTTCATGCCAAGCAGCATCGCCTCGGCCGCAGCGGCGTTATGAATCGTCACGAGATGATTGGCGATATACTTCATGATGCTGCCGGTGCCGAACTCGCCGAGATGGACCTGCCGGCGCGACATGGCGGCGAACGCAGCCGCGCAGCGCGCGAAGGCCTGCTCGTCGCCGCTTCCGAGGAGCACCAGATCGCCGGTTGCCGCCTGCGCGCCGGTGCCGCTGACGGGGCAATCCAGCAGAAGCTTTCCTGCGCCTTCCATCGCGGCGAGCGCCGCACGCTTGGCGGAGAGCGGGAGCGTCGAACATTCGATGAGAATCTGTCCGGAGCCGCCCGCGCTGACGACACCCGCGACGGCCTCGGCCAGAGCACCCGCGCTCGGCAGCGACGCGAAGCTGATCGCCGCGACCTCCGCGACATGTTTCGGCGACGACAGCGCCCTGCCGCCCATATCGGAAAGACGATCCCGTGCCGCCGGCACGGGATCGTAGCCGACCACGGCAAAGCCGGCCTTGATCAGGTTCCGCGCCATAGCGGAACCCATGATCCCGATGCCGAATATGCCGATCGTTTCAGTCATGACGTCTCGTTTCTTGTTCTGAACGGTACGCGGAATCGCGCATGATCACGCCATTCCGGTCGCGCGCGGCTTCAGTTCTGCGCAGCCTTCTGCGCGTTGGCGAAGGGATAGACCAGGTCGCCGGACTTGTACTTCGGCGGGAAGATGATCACCTCCTTGCCGGGCTGGGTGAATTGCTGGATATCGTTGCCCTTGATGTTGCGGAACTGTACCGCAAACATGCGGGGCTCGACCCACTCGCCGTCGGGGCCGAAGGTGATATCGCCGACCACGGTCTGGAACGTATTGCTGTGGATGTAGCTGATCAGCTTCTGTTGATCGACCCCACCGGTCTTGGTCACCGCCTCGCCAAGGATCTGAAGCGCCGAGTAGACGAACGCGGGCACGTAGTACCCCAGAGCATCGACACCAACCTCCGCCGCCTTGGCCTGGTACTTCTTAAGCATCTCCTCGATGCCGGGAAACTTGACGGTCGGCTCCGGGATATACTGCTCGAAGCTGACGACGCCGTTGAGGGCCTCGCCGAGCTGCTGCTTGATCGCGGCATATTGGGTGCCGACCATGGCACCGCCGAACACCTTCGGCTCGAGGTTGATCTCATGCGCGGTCCGGATGATGCCGACCGTATCGGACGGATAGGACGCGACGAACACCAGGTCCGGCGACGTCGCCTGCAGGGCCTTCAGCACCGGCGTGAAATTCACCGTCGTCGGCGGATAGACCTTGTCGTAGACGACAGTCAGGCCCAGCCGCTTGGCCTGCGCACGCGCGCCTTCAAGCGCATTCTTGGCGAATTCCGCATCCGCGCCGACCAGCGCCACCGTGGTCGGCTTCGGGTCCATCGCAATCGCGTTCTCGAAGAAGCCGCGGGTCAGCGAGTCCTTGCCGTTCGGTCCATAGGGCTGGATCTGGAAATAGCCGGGGTATTTGAACTGCTCGTTGATGGCCAGCGCGAACATTCCCATGATCAGCCGCTTGTGCTGGATGATCGTGGGCATTGCCGGCGCGGTCTGGTTGGTATTGTTCGACAGCAGGAGATCGACCTTGTCGACGTCCAGGAGCTTCGAGTAGATGCCGGGCACGAGGCCGGGATTGCTCTGGTCGTCATAGGCCACGAGCTCGACCTGCCGGCCGATCAGACCGCCGGCCTTGTTGACCTCGTCGGCCCAGATCTGCGCGCCGAGGAGCGCCGCCTTGCCGTTGCCGGCGAGCGGGCCCGTCAATTGCATGCCGAATCCGATCTTGATCGGATCCGCCGCCCGCACCGCGTCGGTCGACCCATGCAGCGCGACAATCATAGTCGAGAGCGCCAGTGTGACGCCCCTCAAGCCGTTCAGCCGAAACATCCTCACGCCTTCCTCCCTTGTTTATTGCTTCTGGTTTTACGTTCCGAGGTAATGTTGCCGTATGAGATCGCTTTGCTGCATTTCTTCGGGGCTCTCGCCTCGGAACGCGATTTCCCCGTGGACAATCACATAACCCTTGTCGGCGATCCGCATCGCCTGCGTGAAATTCTGCTCTGCCATCAGCACGGTCAGGTGATAGCGTTCCTTGAGCTGCGCGATCATGTCGATGGTGCGGCTGACGAACAGTGGCGCGAGCCCGACCGAGGGCTCGTCGACGATCAGGATGCTCGGTGCCGACATCAGCGCCCGTCCCAGCGCCAGCATCTGCTGCTCGCCGCCGCTCATCGTGCCGGCGAGCTGCGCCCGGCGTTCCGCAAGTCGCGGGAACGCCTCATAGCAATAGGCCATGTTGTCCTTCAGCCGCGCCCGCGCGGTGGGACGGTAGGCGCCCAGCAGGAGATTCTCCTCGACCGTCAGGCGCGGAAACAGCCGACGGCCTTCCGGCACTAGCGCCACGCCGAGGTCGACGATCTCCTCGGTCTCCATGCCGATCAGGTCATGGTCCTTGCCGTCGATGGTCGCGACGATGCGTCCCGAGGTCGGCCGCACCACGCCCATAATGGTCTTGATCAGCGTGCTCTTGCCATTGCCATTGGTGCCGAGCAGCGTCACCGTCTCCCGCGGCGCAACGTTGAAGGACACGTTGTGGAGAACGCGGACCGATCCGTAGCCGGCATGGATATTGTCGATGCGAATGCTACTGGCCAAGATACGCCCCTATCACCCGTTCATCGGCGATCACGTCCTGCGGTGTCCCGTCGGCGATCTTCTCGCCGGCGACGAGCACCACGAGCCGCTCCGAGAACGCCATCACCGCGCGCATGATGTGCTCGATGAAGATCACGGCGACGCCGCGCTTGTTGAGCGCAAGCAGCAGCGCCAGGATCTCGTCCACCTCCGAGTGCGACAGGCCGGCTAGCGCCTCGTCCGACACCAGCAGCGTCGGATCGGTTGCCATGGCGCGCGCCAGCTCCAGCTTGCGCATCTCGACCTGCGTCAGGTCGCCGGGCAGACGATGCAGCTTGCCGCCGAGACTGAACTCGCCGAGCAATTCCATGCCGCGCGCCCGGATCTGCTGGTCGGTCAGGCGCGTGCCACCGCGCGCATTGACGGCGTATTCCAGCGGAATTCGCAGATTGTCGAGCAGCGTCAGGCTGTGAAACGGACGCGGCAACTGGAAACTGCGGCCCAGCCCGAGCCGCGCGCGCTGGTAGGACGACAAATTGTCAATCGTCCTTCCTGCAAACGAGATCGAGCCGCCGTCGGTCCGGAGCGCACCGCACAAGCAATTGGTCAACGTGCTCTTGCCCGAGCCATTGGGGCCGATCAGGCCGAGCCGCTCGCCTGGCCGCACCGCAAGATCGATATTATTCAGCGCCACGAATCCGCCGAAACGCTTGGTGATGCCCCGCGCATCGAGAATGACATCATTCGCCGCCACTGCGTTCGCCCCGATCGTCATTGGCTGCCCCGCTTCTCGGTCACGAGCATCGCGGCGAGCGGATTCGTCTCGGGATCCGCCTTCTTCCCGGCCATCGAGCGGATCAATCCCAGAATTCCATTCGGCGCGGCAATGACGAAAATCACGAGCAGGACGCCGACCACGAGCAGGTTGACCGAAGAAGAGATCAAAACCGTCATGGCCTGCTGCATCGTGCCGAGCAGGACCGCACCGATCACCGGCCCCAGCCAACTCGTGGTCCCCCCGACCAGCGGCATCGCGACGCTGTTCACGGTATAGGCGAGGCTGAAGGACGAGGTCGGCTCGACATAGGTCAGATAGAACGGGAGCGGCGCACCGGCCATTCCCATCAAGGCACCGCTGATGGCGGCGGCGACCAGCTTGAGCCTCAACACTGGAACGCCGGACGCGGCCGCCGCGGTTTCGTCGTCACGAATGGCGGCAAGGCCGAAGCCGAAGGTCGAACGCTCGATCACACGCGCCGTCACGACCGCGCCGACCGCAAGGACCGTCATGAGGAAGAAGAGATAGGCGACATAGTTGCCGAACACCGGGATCTCGCTCGGCCGCATGATGTAGATGCCGCGCGATCCGCCGACGTAATCCCAGTTGGTGATGAAGGTCTGGACGACGACGGAGAGCGCCAACGTCGCGATCGTGAAGTAGACACCGCGCAGGCGGATCGTCAGATAGCCCATGGCCAGACCGACGGCTCCGCACAGCACTCCCGCGATGAGAATGAGGACGGGAATCGGCAGGTCGAGCCATTTGTTCAGGGCGGCTGCGCTGTACAGGCCAATCGCCAGGAACGCCGTCGTGCCGAAATTGACGTATCCGACGTAGCCGCCAAGGATGTTCCAGGCGGTGGCGAGCACGACGTATTGCAGCACGAAGTAAGCCGCGAACACGTAATATTCGTTGGTCACAAACATGCTGCCGGCGACCAGCGCGATCCCGACCAGGCAGGCGAGAGCGATAAAGCGTCCGTTCGACATCAAGCTCTCCCGAACAGGCCGGCCGGCCTGACCACCAAAGCGATGAGCAGGAACCCGAATGCGATGGCCGGCGACCAAGACGGCCCGTAGAAGGTCGCCGTGATGCTCTCGGCCACGCCGACGATCACGGCCGCGATGAAGGTGCCAGGAAGCGAACCGATACCGCCGAGAACGCAGATCGCGAATATCCGACCGATGTAGTCGCGTCCCATGGACGGCTCGACCGGCTGGAGAATGATGAGAAAGGAGCCCGCCATCGCCGCGGTTGCGGTGGACAGGCCGAAGGCAATGCGCTTGATGCGAACGGGCGCGGCGCCCATGAGCTGAAGCGCGAACTTGTCCTGCGCCACCGCCATGACGGCGCGGCCGGTGAAGGTGCGCGTGAAGAACAGTTGCAGGCCGGCCAGGAGCAGAACGGACGCGAGGAACGGGATCAACATCCTGACCGGCAACGACACCGGCCCGATATTGTATGACGGCCCGATATAGGGCGCCTCGACCAGGCGATAGTCGACGCCGAAGATCAGCTGAAGGCCGACCTCGGTGATGAACAAGAGACCGAAGAAGAATGCGAGGCCGCGGATCAACTGCGTTCCACGGCGCTCGAACGCGATCTCGTAAGCGCTGTAGAGCAGCGTTCCTAGGAAGTAGAAAGGAACCGTGGCCAGTATGCCAATCAGGATCGGGTCCCAGCCGAACTGGGAATTGAGCACATAGGCGATGAACGATCCGAGGAGGATGAGCGCGGGATGCGCTATGTTGCTGATGCCGAGCATGCCGAACGCGATCGAGATGCCGACCGCCATGGCGGCGTAGAATCCGCCGACGAGCACGCCGGACACGATAGAATCGAGCAATAGTCCTGCGACCTGTCCCATCCGCTCCCGGCCTCCTCCTGTTCGCGCACGCAATGAACTTTGTTGTTCTTGTTTCGGCGGTGGCATGGAGGCGACTTTTCCGCCTCCATCGATAATTTCAGGGCATCAGCAGCGACGACCCTCGGGTTGATCCGGCCTCGAGATCGCGGTGGGCAGCCGGCGCCTCGGACAGAGCATAGCGGTGCCCGATCATCGGCTTGATCACGCCCTTGCCGACCAGATCGAACACGGCGGCCGCCGATGCGACCAGATCGTCGCGCGCGGCGATGTAGGTCGCAAGCGTCGGCCTTGTATAATAGAGAGAGCCGTTCTTCTGGAGCAATGCCGCCTCGAGCGGCGGCGGCGTACCGGTCGTGGCGCCGAAGGTGACGAAGAATCCGCGCGGGGCGAGCGAGGCGAGTGTCGCCTCGAAACTGTCCTTGCCGACGGAATCGTAGGCCACCGCGACGCCCTTGCCGCCGGTCAGCGCCTTCACCCGCTCGGGGATCCGTTCAGTCTTGCGATCGATCACGGCATCGTAGCCATGAGAGAGGGCGAGAGCCGCCTTGTCACCGCCACTGGTCACGCCGATCATGCGGGCACCGAGATGCTTGCCCCATTGGCCCGCAATCAGGCCGACGCCGCCAGAGGCGGCATAAAACAAGACCTGTTGACCCGGCTTGACCGGAACGCACCGGTTCAAGAGGTACTCCGCCGTCATGCCCTTCATCAACACCGCCGCCGCAGCATCGTCACTTACGGACTGCGGGACCGGCACGAGGCGTGCAGCCGGCATCAGCCGATGGGTTGCATAAGCGCCCGGCGCGGAGCCGCCATAGGCAACGCGGTCGCCGACCTTGAATTCGGTCACGCCCTCGCCGACCGCCTCTACGACCCCCGCGGCTTCTGCGCCCAGGCCCGCCGGCAAGTCCAGCGCATAAGAGCCGTCGCGGAAATAGACGTCGATGAAGTTCAGGCCGATCGCGGTCTGGCGCATCAGCACCTCGCCCTTGGCGGGCGCGGCCAGCTCGACCGTCTCGAGCTTCAGAACGTCCGGCCCGCCCTGCGAGGCCATGCGAATTGCCTTGGCTTTCGTACCCATATTCGAATTCCCGTGTCCCGATCCTGCGTGGTTACGACGCCAGCTTGATGCCGGCGTCCTGCGGGATCGCCAGCCGTACGCTGTCGGGGACCGGCAGAGGCGTATTGGCACTGTCGAGGAACTCGACCGTCGTGAACAACAGGTCTGTGCTGCCGATGTTCTCCACCGCGTGTACCATGTAATCTCCCGCGCCGAACGCCAGATGTCTGGTCTCGCCCTTGTAGTGCTCGACGTCGACGATGCGGCCGTCCTCGAAATAGCCACGCGCCTTGCCCGGATTGTGTGCCGTCCAGAAATAGGTCAGCACGTGGCGATGGAAGCCGCAGCGCTTGCCCGGCGGGATCAACAGGTGCCAGACGCGCACGCGGTCGGTCTCGGACACCAGCACGCTGCCGACGCAACCATTGTCGCGCCCTTCTTCGTATTCGCGCTGCAGCTCGACAGGCCAGTGTGCGCGTGGATTTGAGTCTGACATGAGCCGTCTCCTTCCAGATGTTTGCCGCTGCCGCGGCCCTTGATTCAGGCGGCGTCGCGGGCGCCGCCGATTTGGCCCAAGCGCTCCATCTCCCGCCTGAGCGAAGCCGTCTGCTCCGCCGACAGACCACGCAGCGGCGGCAGCATGCGCAGCCAGCCGGCATCGTTGCTGCGCCACGCATGCAACTGCTTGACGGCGGGGATGAGCGGGAATTTCTGGATGGTCTGGCGGAAATCGGTGAGTCTCGCCTGCAGGGCTTCGCGCTCGGCTCCGCTCGCGCGCAGCACGTCGCGAGCAAGTGCGACGGAAATGTTGGTCGATCCGGAGATGACCCCGGCGCAGCCGGCGGCAAGACCCGCGGTGAGCACGGCCTCGGTGCTGGGATAGACGTCGAAATCCTCGGGGCCTACATAGGATTTGGCGGAATCGAAATTGCCGGAGGAATCCTTGATGCCGGCGATGATGCGGCCGAACCTGTCCCGCAGCCGCGCCACGAGCGCGTGCGAGATCGGCACCATCGTCACCTGCGGGATGTGATAGAGATAGAGGTGAAGGCCGTTGTGGCCGATCGCTTCGATGATCCGCGAATAATAGTCGTAGAGCCCCTCGTCGGAGGGATCCTTGGTGTAGTACGGCGGCAGGACCAGGAGATTGCAGTAACCTGCGGCCAGCGACGCCTTGCCGATGGCGATAGCGTCGCCGGGTGATGGCGAACCTGCCCCGAGAATGACCGCATCCGGCGCAATGCCGGCCGCGGCCAGGGCTTCAGGCACGCGCTGGCGAAACAGGAACGGCAGCGCCGCCGCCTCGCCGGTGGTGCCAAGCGGCGCGACGCCATCGCAACCGGCTGAGATCAGCTCGCGGCAATAGTTGACGAGACCTTTGAGATCCGGCTCGCCATCCGGCCCGATTGGCGTAATGGCCGCCGCGTATACTCCCTTTTTGGCCTTGCTCATCACGCCACTTCCTTCTTCGTCCGGGTCACCGCGCCGCGGGTCTTGACGACGACCTTGATAGCGTCGTCGACGCGGTTGCGCGCGTAGTGCAGCGCCATCGGCAGGTCCGCGAGCGGGAATGTGTGGGTATGGATGAGCGTGGCATCGAAGCGCTTGGCTGCCATCAGGGCCATGGCGCGATGGGTTGCGCTCTTGCCTTCGCCGCGAATGCCGTAGACGTAGACGTTGTTCTTCACCAGCGCGCCGATGTCGGCGAGCACAGGCTCGTGCGGGAAGGCGGCGAGGCAGATCTTTCCGCCCCGATTGACCATCTTTGCGGCCTCGTTGATCGCCGTATCGGTGCCGGCACATTCGACGACATAGTCGGCGCCACGGCCCGTCATTTCTCTCACGACATCGACGAGATCCTCGTTGCGCACATTGACGACACGATCGGCTCCGAGCTTGGTGCCGATGGCGAGGCGGGCATCGCGGGTGCCCGACAGGATCACCGGACTGGCGCCGAGCGCCTTGGCAACCGCCACGGCGAGGAGGCCGATCGGGCCCGGACCGGTGACGACCACGCTTTCGCCCGCAACGAGACCGCCGAGCTCCGTGAGGCCGTACATCGACGTGCCGGCGGTGACGACCAGCGTCGCTTCTTCGTCGCTCATGTCATGGGGCACGCGCGACAGCGTGTTGATGTTGTTGACGGCATATTCGGCGAAGCCGCCGTCGGTCGTGAAACCGTTCGCCCGGTGGCCCTTGTCCGCCTTGCCGTAGTTCAGACCGTAGTTGTGGCAGGACGTGTACATGCCCTGCCGGCACCGCTTGCACTGGCCGCAGCCGGCATGGATCTCGACCGTGACGCGCTCGCCGATCTTGTATTCATCGACACCCGGGCCGAGTGCGGCGACCGTGCCCATATATTCGTGGCCGGGCGTGAAGTTCTTGTTGAAGGGTGGACCGCCCTGGATCAACGCCGGCGTTCCATGCTCGATGATTTCCAGATCGGTGGCGCAGATTGCCACCGCATCGATACGAACGAGCACCTCCGCCCGCTTCGGCGTCGGCAGAGGTTTTTCGGTCAGGCGAAGCTGGCCGGGGTCGCCCAATACCCAAGCCTGCATTGTATCGGGAATGGGCATGTCGGGTGACGTGTGAACGCCAGCGGCCTCGAACATCGCAACGATCCTCACCTATTGGTCAACCAATTTCTCATTTGGCTGCTTAATTGGTTGGAGCCTCGTCTTCCTTCCTCCTTCAGTCAAGAACTATTTTTTCGCATTTCCGCTTTGGTCTTTGACTTGTGAACGGAGGCGCATCGAGATACAGATTGGTTGAAATTGGTTGCAAAGGGATTTAACCGGTGTTCGACTTATTGACTCGGCTTGCTGAGGGTGGCCCCGGCACGCGCCTTCCTCCCGAGCGGCAACTCGCGGCCCAGTTCGGCGTCTCGCGCAACGAGATCCGCAAGGCGCTCGCGCGGCTGGAATTGGATGGCCGCCTCTCGCGCGAGGTCGGCCGTGGCACGTTCATCCGCGCGCCTGCGGAAACCGTGACCTCCAATCTCGACGCACTGCGCGACAGCACCAGCCCGCGCAATGCGATGGAGGCCCGGCTCGTACTCGAGCCCGAGCTCGCAAGTCTCGCCGCGGTCAACGCCACCTTCAAGCAGATCGAGGGCATGCGCGTGCTGGCACGGCAGATGCGCGAGGCCGAGACGTGGAAAGACTACGAGACTCTGGACGGGCGGCTGCATCGCCTGATCGCGGAAGCGACCGGCAATCCCCTTCTGTCGGAAATCCATCGCACCGTCGACGACGTGAGGCGCGCCGTGGTCTGGCGATGGCTGGATACACGACCAGCGCGTCCCCCGCGGGACTATTCGTCCTTTGCCGAGCATGACGCCCTCATCGATGCGATCGAAGAGCGCGATCGTATCCGGGCGATGGAGGCGATGCGGCGGCATTTGAGGACCACCGTCGACAAGCTGATGGGGACCTAGGCTTGAGCTCGCCGGACGACAACTGACAACGATCGGTGATCCACCCGACGAACTGAAAAAGGTGCCGGCCATGAAACTGGGCTTCTTCACGATGCCGATCCATCCGCTGGACAAGGACTGGCGGCTGTCGTTGCAGGAGGATCGCGAAGCGTTCCTGCTGGCCGATGAGCTGGGTTTCAGCGAGGCCTATGTCGGCGAGCACGTCACCGACCGGGCCGAGAACATCACCTCCTGCGTCGCCTTTCTCGCCTGGATCGCCGCGGCCACGAAGCAGATCAAGCTCGGCACCGGCACCGTCAACATGCCGAACGTCCATCCGGCGACGGTTGCCGCCACCATCGCGATGCTGGACCACATGCTCGACGGACGGCTGATCTTCGGCATCAGCCCGGGCGGCCTGCTCTCCGACGCGGAGCTGTTCGGCACGCTGGAACGCGATCGCAACGCGATGTTCCTCGAAGCAATCAATCAGGTGCTGCAGATCTGGACGAGCGAGCCGCCCTACAACATCGAGGGCAAGTTCTGGAACATCACGACGCAGAAGACGCTGATGGCTGATATCGGCCAGGGCACCATCGCCCGGCCGTTGCAGCAGCCGCATCCGCCGATCGTCGTCACCGCCGTCGCGCCGTTTTCGAAGGGCGTCACCGAGGCCGCCGCGCGTGGCTGGGATCCGATCTCCGCCAACTTCCTGATGCCGATGTGGGTGAAGAGCCACTGGCCGAAATATGTCGAGGGCTGCGAGCGCGTCGGCAGGATCGTCGATCACAACAACTGGCGCGTGGCCAAGAGCGTGTTCGTCGCGAAGGACATGGTGACCGCAAAGGCCTATGCCACCGACCCGGACAGCCCCTACGTCTACTACTACCGCTCACTATTCACGAAGCTGAAGCGCAATGGCCGCATCGAGCTGTTCAAGACACGGCGCGACCAGCCGGACGACGAGGTCACGCTCGAAGACGTCTGCAATAAGCTGATCATCTGGGGGACGCCCGACAGTGTCACCGACCAGATCCTGGCGTTTCAAGAGGAGGTCGGGCAGTTTGGCACCCTGCTCTACGCCGGCAAGGACTGGGCGGACCGCGATCTCGCACGTCGCTCGATGATCTTGATGGCTGAGCAAGTGATGCCGCGTGTCGCCGCAGGCACAAAATAGTTTCGGCCCCTCAACTGGACAGGAGGCTCGTGATGGCCCTCACCGACCGCATTCCCTATCAAGCTCTCATCGACCGACCGAAGCTGACGCTGCCGAACGGCAAGCGCCTCGCGGTGTGGGTGATCCTCAATGTCGAGGAGTGGCGGATCGAGAACGCGATGCCACGCGTCGTGCTGAGCCCGCCGATGGGGCAGCCGCTGCTGCCCGACGTGCCGAACTGGTCATGGCACGAATACGGAATGCGCGCGGGCTTCTGGCGGCAGTTCAAGGCACTGACAGACCGCAATATCCCGGTCACGCTGGCTGCGAATGCCGATGTCTGCAACGCCTATCCGCGCGTCGCCTCGGCGGCCCGAGAGGCCGGCTTCGAGTTCATGGGGCACGGTTTCATACAAGGACCGATGCACAAGCTCACCGACCAGGCCGATGCGATCAAGCGTTCGGTCGAGACCATCGCAAAATTCACCGGACGCGCGCCGCGCTCGTGGGAGTCTCCGGGGCTGACCGAGACCGAGGAGACGCTGGACCTGCTGCGCCTCAACGGCATCGAGTATGTCGCGGACTGGGTGATCGACGATCTTCCGCAGGACGTTCCTACGCCCTACGGCACCATCACGACAATTCCCTATTCGGTCGAGACCAACGACATCGTCGTCCATGCGCTCCAGCACCTTCCATCGGATCAGTTCTTAAAGCGTTGCGTCGATCAGTTCGACCGGCTCTATCTCGAGGGTGCCGACAATGCACGCGTGATGGCGATCTCGATCCATCCCTACATCACCGGTGTACCTCACCGGATCAGGTATCTGGAAGAGCTGTTCGACTACGTCGTCGGGCACGACGGCGTTGCCTTGATGACGGCAAGTGAAATCGGCGACTGGTATCGCGCAGAGATGGGCAATACCCGAGCTTCTCCAGGAAATTGAGGCGTGGACGCATAACGTGCGGCCAGCCATAGCCGTAAAGATGCGAGTCGGACGAACCGAGACATGCCCCACCAATCCTTATGGGATAGGTGGGTCTTCTCTGTCTCAAAGCCCGACAAACCCGTGTAAGAAGAAGGGTAATTCCGGACCAGAAGCCGGAACTCAATGAAGGACTCGTCAAACAGTGGCTGTGCCCAAGAAAGCTTCCTCAGGTGAGCCGCCTGATACGGACGATCACCGTGATTGGCACCAGGATCAGATCGTTGGTGCCAAGATAAGGGGCCGCCGAAAGATCAAGAAAATGTCTCTCGACAGGCTGGCTTCCGAAGTCGGAGCTTCCATCGGGCTGTTGAGCCAGATCGAACGTGGATTGACCTCTCCGTCGTTGCAGATGCTCCGACGCATCGCCGCCGCGCTCGACATGCCGTTCCCCTGGCTGTTCGGCGAGACCTCGAATGGCGACCCCGACAGCGACATCGTCGTCCGGCACTTCGCGCGGCGCAAGCTTGCCTTCGACCAGTTTGGTATGGTGAAGGAGTTGCTGACCCACGATTCGGAAAGCGCACTCCAGGTAGTCCTCATGAAGATTTCCGCCGGAGGCTGCTCGGGTAGCGGACCGTTCACTCACAACGGAGAAGTTGCTGGCATGGTCATCACGGGCGAGATCGAGTTGCGGCTCGGTGATCGCCGGATCAAGATGGCCAAAGAGGACAGCTTCCGCTTCGATGCTAATACACCGCATACGTGGCACAACAATACGGACACCGAAACAAGCGTGCTTATCACGGTGACCCCACCGATCTATTGATTTGCACCTCATTTCTCGCCTGGCGTTGATTGCGGATTGCCCATGAGTTGCAATGAGGTTTGCCACTCGATCGCGAGATCGAGCGGCGAATACGACGTTCTCGCGTGCTGTCTTCCTAACGCAAGCCTAGTCCGCGCGCGATGATACCGCGGAGGATCTTGCGTGTCCCTCCCCGCAATGAGAACGAAGGAGCCGCGAGTACGGTGTGGTAAAGCGTCCGGATGAGTTCACTCATGTGTTCGGAATCAGCTTCGACATCGATCAGCGATCGCACGACGTCCGGAACTTCCTGTTCAATCGATGCTCCCAAATCCTTGACGATGGCTGCCTCGAGGCTGGGGTTCTCGGCATTGTGGAGCGGGCAACGGCGGGGAGATCTGCTGCGACTACCCTGCTCGGCCTACGAGACCCCCTATATTCGCCTTCCGCAATCGATAAGGTGGCCGCCGTGTCGCCATGCCCGCGGGCGCCCCCTTGAGGACCCTGCTCGATGCGACGAGCCGCCGGGAGCCGCTTATCCTCACTAACACGCTGGGCCGTCCCTGGACGTCCGACAGTTTCCGTACGTCGTGGGCGAAGGCTTGCGCGCGCAGGCATCAACGGTCTGACGTTTCACGACCTGCGCGGTACGGCGGTCGTTCGGTTGGCCATTGCCGGCGCCAGCTTCCCGCAAATCGCTGCCGTGACCGGCCACTCCCTGAAGGATGTCGAGGCCATTCTCGACGCCCACTATCTCGGTCGTGACATTCAGCTCGCAGAAGCTGCGGCGCTGAAGCTCGAAGCGAGAACAAAACTGTAAACGGTGGTGTAAACGGCGCTCTTTTTGCCGTTTGCTCAAACCGTTAAGCGTTTGATTTATATGGTGGGCGCACCAGGGCTCGAACCTGGGACCCGCTGATTAAGAGTCAGCTGCTCTACCAACTGAGCTATGCGCCCGAAAGGCGGTCAATGCCTTGCGAGGCCGGTCGTTTAGCAAAGCGATCCGGGGATGGCAAGCGATGCGGCGCATCTTTTCCCAGGGTTCTTCCACAAGGCCCAAAAAGCGAAAAGCCGCTGGATTCCAGCGGCTTCGCCAACGCTCATCCAAGGGTTAATTCCTCGGAAAATACGGGGTGGCTCAGAGCCGGCCCTCGCGATCCCGGTCCGGGCCGCCATCGCGGTCGAAACGGTCGCCGTGGAAGCGGTCCATGCCACGCTCCATCATGCGGTCCATGCCGCGTTCCATGAAGTGGCGGGGCGGCGGTGGCGGGCCGTCCTCGCCGCCGCCGAACGGGCCGCGGTGGCGGGTCAGCACGGCGAGGCGCCGCTTCTGGCCCTCGTCCAGGGTCTTGTAGAGCGGATCGGCGGCATCGGCGATCTTCTTCAGTGCCGCGGAGGTGGCGCCCATGTCCTCGGCACGCTGGCGCAGGCGGGCAACCGGATCCTCCGGCTTGTCACCATCCTTGGCGGCATCGCCGGGGGCGGCATTCATCCGCGCATTGGCGCGATCGATGCGCAGCTTGGCGAAGTCGCGCACGGCCGCCTCGACCGGCGGCCACAGCTTCTCCTGGTCGGCATTGAGCTTCAGCCCGGCATGGACGGCGGCGATCCGCGCGTCGACGAAGGCGGCGCGATCTTCCGGGTTCATGCGGATGTGACGGAAATGCTCCATCCACGGGCGATGATATTGGGCATAGACCGCGCCCGAGCCGGCGATGCTGAGCACGGCGATGGCAGCGATGGTGAACTTCCTCATGACGTACCTCTCCTCTGGAAGGGTGTGCTGAAGATGAGGGGCGCGAGGCTTGCGCGCAACTTACAACTTGGACAGGGAAGGCGTTCTTACAGAGATGTAACGGCCGTGAATGTCCGTTCAGGTGCAGACTGAAATGATTTGCAACAAAAAGGGCTTCCGTGCAGTGCACGGAAGCCCTTCGCTCATGCATTATATATCCACGCGCGAATTGAATCAGTTCGTCGTGCTCTTCGATTCCTTCAGGAATTCGTCGATCAGCGGCTGGCCGACGCGGCTCGCGGCGTCCTTGTAGACCGGCTCCATCGCCTTGCGCATCGCCTCGTCCTGCTCCGGCGTCAGCTTGATGATCTCGCTTTTGCCGCTCTTCTTGATCTCGGCGAACGCGTCGTCATTCTCCTTCTGCGATTGCGCGTTGTTGAAGTCGGTGGCCTCCTTCATCGCCTTCGACAGCTGGTCGCGGATATCGGCCGGCAGGTCGTCCCAGAACTTCTTGTTCACGATCACGACGTAGCCGATGTAGCCGTGGTTGGTCTCGGTGATGTACTTCTGCACCTCGTGCATCTTCTGGGTATAGATGTTCGACCAGGTGTTCTCCTGCCCGTCGACGACACCGGTCTGGAGCGCCTGGTAGACTTCCGAGAACGCCATCACCTGCGGCAGCGAGCCGAGTGACTTGAACTGGGCCTGGAGCACGCGCGAGGACTGGATACGGAATTTGACGCCCTGATAGTCGGCCGGCGTCACCAGCTTCTTGTTGGCGCTCATCTGCTTGAAGCCGTTGTCCCAGTAAGCGAGACCGGTGATGCCCTTGGAGTCCAGCAGCTTGAGCAGCCGCAGGCCGAGCGGGCCTTCCGTCACCTTCCGCAGCGTCTTCAGGTCGGGAAGGATGTAGGGCAGATCGAACACCTCGAATTCGCGGATGCCGAGCGGGCCGAACTTGGAGTTGGACGGCGCCAGCATCTGCACGCTGCCGAGCTGAAGCGCCTCAAGCTCTTCCTTGTCCTTGTAGAGCGACGAGTTTGGATAGACCTCGATCTTGACCTTGCCGCCGGTGTACTTCTCGGCGAGTTCCTTGAATTTTTCCGACGCCTTGCCCTTCGGCGTGTCGGTCGCGACCACGTGGCTGAACTTGATGATGATAGGCGACTGGGCCGATGCCGGCCCGGTGAGGCCAAGATTCAAGCCAAGAGCCAGTGCCGCGATGGACGCTGCGATCGCGAAGGTGCGCATGATCTCTCCCTGGTGTTATTTGGGCCGCCCGGCGCGCGGATGGCCGATCTTTATGCCGACAGCATCAATACAGGCCGGCACACGCGCGTGCTATTGGCCGTTAGCAGGGCAGGTATTCACGGCGAACGCCGCCGCGCTCCCTCGCCCGCTTGCGGGAGAGGGCTGGGGAGAGGGTGCATCCGCAACGGGACATTCCCGATGAGGAAAGAGCCCTCACCCGCCGCTTCGCGTCGACCTCTCCCGCACGCGGGAGAGGTGCAACAACCCGCAGCGTCGCTTCTCAGCTCGCCGCAGCCGTCGTCACCGTGTCGCGCTGGCGCTTCATGACGATCTTGTTGAGCGCGCCGAGATAGGCTTTTGCCGAGGCCACCAGCGTGTCCGGATCCGCCGCGCGCGCCGTCATCGCACGTCCCTCGTGCGAGAGCCGCACCGAGACTTCGGCCTGGGCGTCGGTGCCTTCGGTCACCGCGTGGACCTGGTACAGCTCGAGCTTGGCCTCGTGCGGCACCAGGCGCTTGATGCAGTTGAAGACAGCATCGACCGGACCGTTGCCCTCGGCTTCCTCGATCTTGATCTGGCCGTCGACGTCGAGCTTCATGGTCGCGCGCTGCGGGCCATGGGTGCCGGCGATCACGGTCAGCGAGGTCAGCTTGATGCGGTCGTGGGACGCCGCCATCTCCTCGTCGACCAGCGCCTCGATGTCCTCGTCGTAGATGTCCTTCTTGCGGTCGGCGAGTGCCTTCATCCGCGTGAACGCATCTTCCAGCTGGTTCGGGCCGAGCTTGTAGCCCATCTCTTCCAGCTTGTGCACGAAGGCATGGCGGCCGGAGTGCTTGCCGAGCACCAGCGAGGACTGCTTCAGGCCGACCATTTCGGGCCGCATGATCTCGTAGGTGGAAGCGTCCTTCAGCACGCCGTCCTGATGAATGCCGCTCTCATGCGCGAAGGCATTCCGGCCGACGATGGCCTTGTTGTACTGGACGGGAAACGAGGTCGCCGCCGACACGACCTTGGACGCGCGGGTCAGCTGCGTGGTGTCGATCTTGTTCCAGTACGGGAATTTGTCGTTGCGCACGTTGATCGCCATCACGATCTCTTCGAGCGCGGCGTTGCCGGCGCGCTCGCCGATGCCGTTGACGGTGCACTCGACCTGGCGCGCGCCGCCGACGATGCCGGCCAGCGAGTTCGCCACGGCCATGCCGAGGTCGTTATGGCAGTGCACGGAGAACACCGCCTTGTCCGAGTTCGGCACGCGCTCGATCAGCGTCTTCATGAAGTGGGTATATTCGTCGGGCGTCGTGTAGCCGACGGTGTCGGGGATGTTCACCGTGGTGGCGCCGGCCTTGATGACGGCTTCGACGATGCGGCACAGATAGTCCATCTCGCTGCGGGTGCCGTCTTCGGCCGACCATTCGACGTCGTCGATCTGGTTGCGGGCGCGCGCGACCATGGCGACCGAGGTCTCGAGCACCTGCTCGGGCGTCTTGTTCAGCTTCACTCGCATGTGCAGCGGCGAGGTCGCGATCACGGTGTGGACGCGGCCGCGCTTTGCAAACTTCACCGCCTCGGCGCAGCGGTCGATGTCCGCGGGATGCGCACGGGACAGGCCGGCGATGACGGCATTCTTGGAGCGGCGCGCGATCTCGCTCACCGCCTGGAAGTCGCCTTCGGAGGTGATCGGAAAGCCGGCTTCGATGACGTCGACGCCCATATCGTCCAGCATCTCGGCGACCTCGAGCTTCTCCTCGAAGGTCATGGTGGCGCCGGGGCACTGCTCGCCGTCGCGCAGGGTGGTGTCGAAAATGATGACGCGGTCCTTGTCGGACTTGTTCGCGGTGGCCATAGCAAAATTCCTTTTGAGCTTTTGCGCCGTCAGTCTTCTGGGCGCTTGAGGTGTCCGGTGATCTCGACCAACCCCTGAGCGCCCAGGCGCGTCGCGCCCAGCCGGCCCTCAGGGGCAGCTAAGAAGAAGCCCGCCAAGAAGCAGGGTGGGCAGCAGCGCGGCCGGGATCGTGGCGGCGGCCAGAGCCACCTCCCCCGAAATCCCATCGATTCGGCCACGAATCAGCATTGCCAGACCCTTTTGAGCCCTCAAATCCTCGGTCAAAACCGTTGACGGTTGGTTGCCGGGAGGCTCAATGAGCGTGTTTCTAGACGAGAAATGGGCGTACCTGCAACGCCAAAAGATGGTCAGGAAGACTGACCCACTATGAACCGGAGCTCGTCATGGGCCTGCCCTTCGCCAGGGCGAGGCAGTTGCGCGCTAACGCATCCACACCGTTATTGCGAGCGCGACGGAGCAAGGTGCGATGTCGCGAACGACCAATTCGCATTTCAACCCGCGCGGCGGGCGCGGGCCCTGTTCTCCCAGCGGTCGAGCATCTGGCCGAGCTCACCAGTGACCGGAGTCGACACCTCGTTGGTGTTGGCGGGCGCGGCGGCGAGCCAATCCGGCTGCCCGTAACCGCGCATGCGGCGCGCTTCCGCACGCCGTTTGCGCGAGATGTAATCACGCGTGGAATAGCCGGCCGCAAACGCGATCCCGATCAACACAATCAATATCAAGCCATCCACACTCAACTCCGGCTTCGCCCCCAGAGATTTGTGCGCAGCAATGAGGGCAAGGTCAAGGCATCACACGTCACGAACGAATAGCGGATCACACTTTGCGGAACCAGCGCACGCGCATGTTTCTGCGCAGACCGGACGGCGCTGACGAAATCGAAATCGCGCAGAAGATGCGGCCGCAGCCCTCGCAACCAGCCGCGGACCAGACTAACCTCGCACTTGCTCGGCCGGATCAACCGGCTAGCCGAACATGACCGGGAGGACGCGATGACACGCCAACAGCAGCGTGAGCAGGATGCTGCGCTTTCACGACGATCGCTCGTGCAGGGGCTTGCCCTCTGCGCCGGCGCTACCATGGCGGGCACCAGCGCAGCGCTTGCGCAGAACGGCCCGGCCGCCCCGCCGACGACGATCACTACCCCGCCGCGCGATTTCAGTCCCAATGGCGCGCCGACGACCTATTTCTGGGATCCCGACATCATCGCAGTCGATCCGTCCTTCAACGATCTGGCGCAGCCCAACACCGCGATCAAGCGGCTTCACACCGGACTGTTATGGGCCGAGGGCCCGGCCTGGAGCGCGCAAGGCCGCTATCTGTTGTGGAGCGACATTCCCAACAACCGGCAGATGCGCTGGACCGAGGACGACGGACGCGTCAGCGTGTTCCGCTCGCCCTCCAACAATTCCAACGGCAACTCGTTCGACTTCCAGGGCCGCCAGCTCTCCTGCGAACACCTGACGCGGCGGGTGACGCGCTACGAGCATGACGGCACCGCGACCGTGCTGGCGGATTCCTATCAGGGCAAAAAGCTGAACTCGCCGAACGATGTCGCCGCGCATCCCGACGGCAGCTACTGGTTCACCGATCCGCCCTATGGCGGCCAACTCTACGAAGGCGAGCCCGACGTCGCCGGCGGCCCGAGCAATGCGAGCGGCAAGCTCAATCCCCGGATCGGACAGCCGGCCGGATTCGTGCCGGGCAAGCGCGAATTGCCGACCAACTGCTATCGCATCGACCCCTCAGGGCGCGTCGATCTCGTCGTCACCGAGGAGCAGGTGCCCGATCCGAACGGCCTGTGCTTCTCGCCGGACTTCAAGAAACTCTACGTCGTCTCGACCGGCAAGGGACCGGGCGACACCGGCCCCGGCGGCAAGGGCGAGATCTTTGTGTTCGACGTCGGCGCGGACAACAAGCTCTCGAACGGGAAGCGCTTCTCGGATTGCACGATCGACGGCGTGAAATGCGGACCGGACGGCGTGCGCTGCGACGTCAACGGCAATGTCTGGGCCTCCAGCAATGCCGGCCGCGCCGTAGGCTATAGCGGCGTGACGACGTGGTCGCCGGAGGGCAAGCTGCTCGGACGCATCCGCCTGCCGGAAGTGTGCGGCAACATCTGCTTCGGCGGCCCCAAGCGCAACCGCCTGTTCATGGCTGCGAGCCAGTCGCTGTATGCGGTGTACACGGCGACACAGGGCGCGGGGCCGGGCTGAGCAGGCCAGATGCGAACTATGATGAGGCGCCAGCGGGGCACGCTTGCGCCTCAAACTCGCGCCCTACGTTGCCCGTTCAGAAAGCGAAAGGTTCCGATGCGTCCAATCGTGATCATACCCACCCGGCTCGGTTCAACCAGGCTCCCAGGCAAGGCGCTGACGGATATCAACGGTGAGCCGATGATCGTTCACGTCTGGCGAAGAGGTCTCGAGGCCGATATCGGCCCTGTCGTCGTTGCCTGTGGAGATCAAGCCATCAGGGACGTCATCGACGATTTGGGCGGCCGGGCAGTCCTGACTGATCCGACCCTCCCGACGGGGTCCGATCGTGCGCACGCAGCATTGCAGTTGATCGACGCGGAGGCAGCCTACGATGTCGCCGTTGTGCTTCAGGGCGACTTGCCTACCATTGATCCAGCGACGATACGGGCGACAATGGAGCCATTGGCCCGGCATGCCGATTGCGCAATTGCCACGCTCGCCACCGAGATCGAGGATCCCATCGAGCTTCAGGCGCCTAGCGTTGTGAAGATCGCCCTTGCGATCCACCCGGGAGACACAATCGGTCGCGCGGTCTATTTCAGCCGGGCCGTCATTCCCGCAGGCTCCGGGAAGTACTATCATCACGTCGGCATGTATACCTATCGGCGCGAGGCGTTGACGAAATATGTCGGCCTGCCACGAGGTGTTCTCGAGCAGCGAGAAAACCTTGAACAGCTCAGAGCGATCGAGCACGGCATGCGGATGGACGTGCAAGTGATCCAGACTGAGCCCTTGGGTGTGGACACGCTGGCTGATCTGGAGCGCGCCAGAGAACTTTTGGCGGCCAAGAATACCTAGTCTAGGCAGGACCGTCAGACATTCTTGCTGGTCGGATTGTCGTCCACAAAATCAGGCCCGCACGGCATGATGTACCGCCTTCAGAGTCGAAAGCAGGCTTGCAGCCGCGTCGAGTGGAAGGCAGCTGGGCCCGTCGCACAGCGCCCTGTCGGGGGCAGGATGAAATTCCAAGAATACGCCGTCGGCTCCCGCCGCCACAGCCGCCTTTGCAATGATCGGCACGCCTTCTCGCCTTCCGCCCGTCGAGCCACCGTTGGTGCGGGGGTCAGCGCCAGGGAGTTGCACGGCATGGGTGGCGTCGATGGTTACCGGCACGCCCAAGCGCTGCATCTCTCCAATACCCAACATGTCGACCACCAAGTTGTTGTAGCCGAAGGAGCTGCCCCGCTCGCACAGGACGATGTCGACTCCGGGCGCGGCCTCCCAGGCCTTAGCAATGATGTTCTTACACTCCCAAGGAGCCAGAAATTGAGCCTTCTTGACGTGCAGCCAACCGCCGGCTGCGCGGGCGGCACGCGCGGCTGCGACAATCAGGTCGGTCTGGCGACAGAGGAAGGCGGGGATTTGCACCAAATCCGCGACGCTGGCCACGGGTTCGACCTGGTCGATCTCATGGACGTCAGAAACGATAGGCACGTTTAGCGCGCGCTTGACCTCGGCCAGCATGGCCAAGCCGTCCTTCAAGCCGGGGCCCCGGTAACTCGTGATCGACGAGCGGTTGGCCTTGTCGAAGCTGGCCTTGAATATGAACGGCAAGCCGAGGTCGGCAGTGATCGCCTGCAGGTGACGCCCAACGCTCAGGGCCAATCCAAGGTTCTCCAAGACATTCAAGCCGGCGATTATGAGCAGAGGCTGGCCTGTCCCGAACGAAAGATTCCAATGCTTTAGATGAACGACTGCCATCACTGTCACCTGTCAAGTCATGAACCCAGAACAAGTTGAGCATAGTAGCAAATTCAAGGATCACACAGCCGGCCGCGCCGTTGGCTATAGCGGCGTGACGACGTGGTCGCCGGAGGGCAAGCTGCTCGGACGCATCCGCCTGCCGGAAGTGTGCGGCAACATCTGCTTCGGCGGCCCCAAGCGCAACCGCCTGTTCATGGCCGCGAGCCAGTCGCTCTACGCGGTGTTCACGGCGACGCAGGGCGCGGGGCCGGGCTGAACGGCACAAGCCTTTGAATTGCCCCACGGCGCCGGCATACCTCGCCGGCGCCGAATTGTTTTCATCGCTCTGTTGATGCTTGAATCGGGCAACAGAGGTGACTTCCGGGCAGAGCGCGTGATAATTGAACCATGGCAGACAAAACTCGCGTCGTTGTTCTCTATGGCGGCCGGTCCGGTGAGCATGAGGTCTCGCTGAAATCGGCAGCTTCCGCATTCAGGCATCTCGACCGCGCCCGCTTCGAGGTGATCCCCGTTTCCATCGACAAGACAGGTCGGTGGCAATGGAACGACCTTCGCACGCTCGATCAGGCGAACGCGGCATCTTTGCCAATCCTGCCCGATGCGCCGGAGATCCGGCTCGCCAGAGGCCCCGATGGACGCGGCGTCCTCATGCCGATCACACAAGGCGCGGTCGCCCCGATCGAGATCGACGTCGTCTTTCCGGTCATGCATGGGCCTCTCTGCGAGGACGGCACCGTGCAGGGCCTGCTGGAATTGGCCGACGTCGCCTATGTGGGATCGGGTGTTCTCGCCTCCGCCGTCAGCATGGACAAGGACGTCGCCAAGCGGCTCGCTGAATTCGCCGGCATCCCGATCGCGCCCTATCGCGTGCTCACCCGCAAGGCCTTCGTTCAAGACCGGTCCTCATCGCTTGCGAAGGCGGTCGAGGGCCTGGGCCTGCCGGTGTTCGTCAAGCCATGCAACATGGGCTCGAGTGTCGGCATTCACAAGGTGAAGACATGGGATGCGCTCGGCGCGGCGCTCGATGATGCGTTTCGCTATGACGTCAAGGTGCTGGTCGAACAAGGTATCGACGCGCGCGAAATCGAGGTCGCGGTGCTCGAGGGCGAGACGCTGTTTTCGAGCGTCGCCAGTGAGCTGAACCCCAACGCCCATCACGAATTCTATTCGTACGAGGCAAAATATCTCGATCCCGATGGCGCCCGGGTTGACCTTCCGGCCAGGCTCGACCCGGCACAGATGGAGTGCGTGCGCTCACTCGCCACAAAAGTGTTCGCGGCGCTCGAATGCAGCGGCTTCGCGCGCGTCGACTTCTTCCTCGACCGGCAAACCGGAAAATTCTATTTCAACGAGATCAACACCCTGCCCGGCTTCACCTCGATCAGCATGTATCCGAAGATGATGGAAGCTTCGGGCGTGCCCTATGCAGAGCTGCTGACGCGCCTCGTCGATCTGGCACTGGACCGGCACCGGCAGCGGCAATCCCTGGAACGGGGTTACACGAGCTAGACGGTGACGAGATCAGGTTCGATCGGCCTCACCTCCCCCGATCGGCAGGGCAATCTCCGCTTCCGGCGCCCCCAAGCACAACCGCCTGCTCATGGCCGCGAGCCAGTCACTTGATGCCGTGCTCCCGGCGACGCAGGGTGCGGGGCCGGGCTGAGCGGATCGGCACAAGACATGGGCAAGGGCGTCGGCGCGATCTGCTGACGCCCTTCGAAAACGATCCGATCGAATGGATCGCGTCAGGTAACATCGGTGGCGAGCGAGACGCTTCTCCATGCGGCGAACTCGACCTGCAAAGATGAGATCTTTTCATCGACCAGACGCACGGCGTCACTGCCGAGCAGCAGATGTGCCGGCGGCTCCGCCGACATGGCAACTTCCAGCATCGTCAGCGCCGCCTTCCTAGGATCGCCAACCTGCTTGCCGCTCATTTCCATGCGCCGCTTGCGGATCGGCTCCATCACAGCGTCGTAATCCCCGATCGATCGGACCGCTCGCACCATCGATCGTCCAGCCCAGTCGGTGCGGAATCCACCCGGCTCGACCGCGGTGACCTTGATGCCGAGTTCCTTGACCTCCTTGCCAAGGGATTCGGAGATCCCTTCGAGCGCGAACTTGCTGCCGTGGTAATAGCTCAGGCCCGGCAGCGTGATGATCCCGCCCATCGACGTGATGTTGAGAATATGTCCGGCGCGCCGCCTGCGCATGAAGGGCAACACGGCCTGGATCATCGCCACAGCGCCGAACACGTTGACCTCGAACTGGCGTCGCAGATCGTCAATGGACGATTCCTCCAAGATGCCTTCGTGGCCGTAGCCGGCATTGTTCACGAGAACGTCGATCGCGCCGATCTTGCTTTCGATGTCAGCAACCGCTGGCGCGATGGCGTCGGTGTTGGTGACGTCCAGAACCACCGCATATGCGTCCGGTCCGAGCGCTTCGAAACTCCGCCTGTCGGCGTCGTTGCGCACGGTACCCGCGACGGCATGGCCATCGCTCAAGGCGACCTCCGCCAACGCGCGGCCGAAGCCGGATGAAACGCCGGTGATGAGGAATGTCTTTGCCATGTGAGATCTCTTCCCAGTCTTGAGTGTGATCTCCATATAGGCGGGTTGATTAGTGCAACAATCGGCATAAATTGGCATGACCTGATGCAGGATATCGCACAATGCTTAACACCGGTCTTTTCGAGCTGAACGCCGTTGCCGCGATTTCCGCACATCGCAGCTTTCGCGCCGCCGCAACCGAGCTCGGCATTTCGCCTTCGGCATTGAGCCATGCGATCGCCGGGCTGGAAAAACGGCTCGGCGTGCGTCTGATCAATCGCACCACACGCAGCGTGTCGTTGTCGGAGGCGGGCGAGCGCTTTCTCGCGCGCGTCAGCCCCGCATTGCGCGAAATTGCCGGAGCGATGGAAGATGTGAACGAGTTTCGCGACACGCCGACAGGAACCCTTCGCATCAATCTGAAGGAGCGTGCCGCGCACCAGATCCTCCGCCCCGTCGTTGCAAAATTCCTGCGGCGCTATCCGGACATGAACGTCGAACTGGCTCTGGAGGGACGCACCATCGATATCGTCGCGGAAGGATTCGATGCCGGAATCCGGCTGGCCGAAGCCGTGCCGCAGGACATGGTCTCAATTCCCTGCGGCCCGGCTTCCCGTTTCATCGTGGTTGGGGCGCCTGATTATTTCGCGCGCGTGACGTTGCCAAAGTCGCCTCTGGATCTGCTCAAGCATGAATGCATTCGCAGGCGCATGCCGGGCGGCACGCTCTATCGCTGGGAGTTCGAGAAGCGCGGAGAGGAGATAGCCCTGGATGTGCCGGGCAGACTCACGCTCGACAACGACGGTCTGATGGTCGAAGCCGCACTTGAAGGACTGGGGCTCGTGTTCGTGAGCGATTTCTGGGTGGCCAAGCATCTCGCCGACGGCACATTGCGGGCCGTGCTGGAAGACTGGACGCCGCCATTTCCTGGCTTGCGCCTCTATTATCCCGGTCACCGGCACATGACAGCCGGGCTTCGCGCCTTTGTCGACATGTTGCGGGAGGAGAGCAAGCAGGCCGCCAAGGCGGCGCGCGGCGCTGCCCACGATTTGCGCAAGCGCTAGACTTTCGTCCTTCTCTCACAATCCTGAACGCAGTTTCACTTGCCGAGAACATCCTCGCCGGTATAGTTGCGACACAATGGCTCACAAGAGGCCTGTTCAAAGGGAGAGAACAACATGAAAAAACGACTCTCTGTTGCGTTGCGAATAGCACTCGGTACGGCCGCGGCCGGTGTGCTGATGACGGCGTCAGGCGCGGCATTGGCGGCCGATCCGATCAGGATCGGCGTGATCGCGGAGGCGCAGGCCATTGCCGGCGCCTCGATTCCACAGGCGGCGCAGCTTGCCGCCGACGAGATCAATGCGAGCGGCGGCGTCGATGGCCGCAAGATCGAGATCATCTCCTACGACAATCACTCCTCCTCGGCGGATTCGGTGCGCGCATTCCAGCGCGCTGTGAACGAGGACAAGGTCAACACGGTCATCGCGAGCTATATCAGCGAGGTGGTGCTGGCGCTGGAGCCCTGGGCTTCGCGCCTGAAGACGCCGTTTGTGACGCCGGGTGCGGCCTCCAACGAGATCAGCAAGAGCGTCCACGCCGATTACGAGAAGAACAAATACACTTTCCACGGCTATCTGACCTCGGCCGCGCTCGCGCTCTCGGTCTGCGACGGCGCCAAGGACCTGCTCGTCGACAGAATGCACATGAAGACGGCCGTCATCATGAGCGAGGACGCCGCCTGGACCAAGCCGCTCGATGTCGGCTACGAGGAGTGCCTGCCGAAGATCGGGCTGAAGGTGCTCGACCACATCCGCTTCTCGCCCGATACCACCGACTTCACCCCGATCTTCAACAAGATCGAAGGCTCCAAGCCCGACGTGATCATCACCGGCATCTCGCATGTCGGCGTGCAACCGACGGTGCAGTGGAAGAACCAGCAGGTGCCGATCCCGATGTTCGGCATCTCCTCGCAGGCCACCAACGAGACCTTCGGCAAGGACACCAACCAGGCCGCCGAAGGCGTGCTGTATCAGGGCGTCTCCGGACCCGGCGTCGCGGTGACGCCGAAGTCGGTGCCGTTCGCGGAAAACTTCAAGAAGAAGTTCGGCAACTATCCGTCCTATGCCGGCTACACCGCCTATGACGAGGTCTACTATATCGCCGACGCGGTGAAGCGCGCGGGCTCGACCGACGCCGACAAGCTGGTCGCGGCGCTGGAGACGACCGACTGGGAAGGCACGATCGGCCGCGTCCAGTTCTACGGCAAGGACGATCCGTTCACCCACTCGATCAAATACGGCAAGGGCCTGATCACCGGGCTGATGCTGCAATGGCAGGACGGCAAGCAGAGCGCGGTCTGGCCCAAGGATGTCGCCAAGGTCGACATCAAGTTCCCGAGCTTCATCAAGCTCAGCAACTAGCCGGAACAGCTCCCGGGACCACCTCCCGGGAGCTTCCACTTGCGGCCCCCCGCAGCACCTTCCCTCCAAGCGGCAGCCTTATCATCAATGCGAGCCTTCCAGATTCTGATCGATGGCTTTGCCATCAGCGCCCTCTACGCTCTCGGTGCCACCGGCTTCACGCTGATCTTCGGCGTTTCCGGCGTGCTCAACCTCTCCCACGGTGCCATCATGGTCGCGGCAGCAGTGGCGGCCTGGGCCGCCGCCAGCATCCTTGGTGTCGGCACCTATGCCGGCGCGCTGATCGGGGTCGCCGTTGCCCTCCTCGCCGCCTTCGCCACCTATTTCGCGGTGGTGAAGCCCATTCAGGACTCCCGGCGCATCCCCAATGAAGAGAAGGAGATCTTCGTCCTCACGGGAACGCTGCTGTGGGGCATCATGATCCAGGAACTGATCGCCTATTTCTTCACCAACAATGCCAAGACGGTGCTGCCGATCGTCGAAGGCGTGGTCGAGATCCTCGGCGTCCGCACGCCGAAGAACGAGATCTTCACCGCGATCGTGTGCTGCCTCGTCATCGCGCTGCTCTGGCTGCTGGTGAACCGCACGCGCACCGGCAAGGCGGTGCTGGCGGCCTCGATGAACCCGCGCGGCGTGACGCTGCTCGGGCTCGAGCTCACCAACATCTACATCGTGGTGTGGGCGATCTACGGCATCCTCGCCGGCATCGCCGGCGTGCTGCTCGGCATGTTTCTGGGCGTCAGCTCCTACAGCGTCGGGCCGCTGACGGCGAGCGCATTCTCGATCGTGGTGCTCGGCGGGCTCGGCAGCGTGTCCGGCTCGCTGATCGCCGCCTTCGTGGTCGGCTATCTCGAAACGCTGACGGCCTATCTGGTCTCGCCGGCCTACCGCACCATTCCTGCGCTGCTGCTGCTGGTGTTCGTGATGTACATCCGGCCCCAGGGCCTTCTGGGGAGGCGCTGAGATGGCGAACTTCTTCACCACCCGCCTGTTCTTCGTCTCGCTCGCACTGGTCGTGATCGCGGCCACGCTGCCGCTTTATGTCTCCGGCTACGTGCTGGGCCTGCTCACCGTCGCCTTCTATTTCGGCGTGTTCGCGATGGCCTGGGACCTCTTGTTCGGCTTCGCTGGCGAAGTGAATTTCGGACCAACCTTCCTGATCGGCGTCGGGGCCTACACCGCCGGCATTTTGAATGCCCAGTTCGGCTGGTCGGTTTATCTCTGCATCGTGCTCGGCGCCCTTGCCTCGGTCATCGCCGGCCTGGTGCTGGCGCTGCCGGCTTTGCGGGTGCGCGGGCCCTATTTCGGCCTGACCACGCTGGTCGCGGTGTTGATGCTGCAAAACTTCATCGTGGTGTTCGCCGATCTCACCGGCGGCGAGATCGGGCTCACCATCCCCGACGTCATCTCGATCGACGCCGGCGTCAACTACTGGATCGCCCTCGGCTTCATGACGATCTCGGCGGCGATCCTCTACGGCCTGTCGCAATCGCCGATCGGCCTCGTGCTCCAGGCCAGCGGCCAGGATCCGGTGCAGGCCGGCGCGCTCGGCTTCAATATCGTCAAGCACAAGCTCGCCGCCTTCATCGTCAGCGCGTTCTTCTCCGGGCTATCGGGGGCGCTGCTGGTGTTCTACTTCGGCACCGCCTCGGTCGGCACCGTCGTCGATGTCGCTGTCGGCGTGAACGTGATCGTCTCGGCCGTGCTTGGCGGCCGCCGCACCGTGCTGGGTGCGGCACTGGGCGCGATCTTCCTGATCGTCGCCGGCGAGTTCCTGCGGCCGACCGGCGAGCTTGCGACCTTCATCGTCTCGGCGGTCGCCCTCCTCGTCGTGCTGTTCTTCCCCGGGGGCTTCCTCGGAGCGGCCCTCTCGCGCGAGGCTCGTTCGTGATGGATATGAGGCTTTCAAACCGGCCGGTGCTCGAAGTCCGCGGCCTGACCAAGCGCTTCGGCGGACTGACCGCGGTGAAGAATCTCGGCTTTGAGGTCAACAGCGGCGAGATCTTTGGCCTGATCGGGCCGAACGGCTCGGGCAAGTCGACCGCGATGAAGAGCGTGATGGGGATCGAACGCCCCACTGCTGGCGAGGTCATCTTCGAGGGCGAGAACGTTGCAGGTCTCCCTGCCCACAAGATCGCGCGAAAAGGCTTTGGCATGGTGTTCCAGCACTCGCGGCCGCTGAACCGGCAGACCGTGTTGGAGAACATCCTGGTCGCGCTCTTGCCGGACAGCCTGTTCATGCTGTTTCCCGACAAGGCGCTGGTCGAGCGAGCCAAATGGATCGCGGACCGCGTGGGCTTAGGCGCCGTCATGAACCGCCGCCCACCGACGCTGCCGTTCGCCGATCTGCGAAGGCTCGAGCTCGCCAAAGCGATCGCCCGCGATCCCAAAGTCGTGCTGGTGGACGAGCCCTTCGCCGGCCTGACGCGGGCCGAAGTGGACGTGTTCTCCGACCTGATCCGCAGCTTCCGCGATGACGGCCGCGCCGTGATGCTGGTGGACCACAACGTCAAGAGCGTCGCCGCTCTCGTCGACCGCGTGCTCGCGATGTATCTCGGCGAGGAGATCGTCACCGGCAAGGCCGAGGACGTCATGAAGAACGAGACGGTCCGCCGGGTCTATCTCGGCGGCGCCATCGAGACCCATGCCCGGCCCGAGACCAGTTTTGGCGATAAGGTCCCGCTGCTGCAGGTCGAGAATGTCAGCGTGTTCTACGGCAAGGCCCAGGCGCTGGAGAACGTCTCGATCCACGTCCACGAAGGTGAGTTCGTCTCCGTGGTCGGCCTCAACGGCGCCGGCAAGACCACGCTGTTCAACACCATCTCCGGCTTCCTGCCCTATAGCGGCGAGATCGCGCGCGGCGGCGAGAAGCTGCGCGGCACCAGCCCGGCGAAGATCGCCCGCAGCGGCCTCGTGCAATGCCCGGAATCGCGCGAGCTGTTCGGCGAGATGAGCGTGCGGGAAAACCTCGATCTCGGCGGGCAGCACCTTTCCGACGACAAGCGCGCCGCGCAGCTTGCCTGGCTGTTCGAGCTGTTTCCGATCCTGAGGGAGCGCCAGGGCCAGATGGCGCAGACGCTCTCCGGCGGCGAGCAGCAGATGCTCGCGATCGGCCGCGCGCTGATGATGCAGCCGCAGATCCTGATCCTGGACGAGCCGACGCTGGGGCTTGCCCCGGTCATCCTCGAACAATTGTCCAAGGCGCTGACGAAGCTGCGGCAGACGACGTCGATCACCGTGCTGCTCGGCGAGCAGAACGTCACCTTCGCGCTGCCGCATGCCGACCGCGTCTATGTGCTCGAACACGCAAGGATCGTCTGGGAGGGCGATCCCGGCCGCTTCGCCAGCGAGGCCGGCGCCGATTTCCTGTAGTCCGTCAACATCAACAAAAAGCATAGAAAGGGAAACGACCATGAAACCATCGACACTTCTCGGCAGCAGCCTGCTCACCTCCGCGCTGGCGCTGTGCCTTGCCGCGCCTGCCTACGCGCAGTCGAACGATCCGATCAAGATCGGCGTCATCGCCGAGGTGCAGTCGATCGCGGGCGCGGCGACGCCGGGCGGCGCGCAGATTGCCGCCGACGAGATCAACGCCAAGGGCGGCATCCTCGGCCGCAAGATCGAGATCGTCACCTATGACAACAAGAGCTCTTCGGCGGACTCCGTGCGCGCGTTCCAGCGCGCGGTGAGCGAGGACAAGGTCTCCGCGGTGATCGCAAGCTATATCAGCGAGGTCGTGCTGGCGCTGGAGCCCTGGGCCGCGCGGCTGAAGATGCCGCTGATCACGCCCGGTGCGGCCTCGAACGAGATCACCAAGGCGATCCACAACGACTACGAGAAGAACAAGTACACTTTCCATGGCTATTTGACCTCGGCGGCGCAGGCCCAGCTGGTCTGCGATGCCGCCAAGGATCTCCTCGTCGACAAGCTAAAGTTCAAGACCGTCGCGATCATGAGCGAGGACGCGGCCTGGACCAAGCCGCTCGACGTCGGCTACGAGGCCTGCCTGCCCAAGGCCGGCCTGAAAGTGGTCGAGCATGTGCGCTTCTCGCCCGATACCACCGACTTCACGCCGATCTTCAACAATATCGAAGGCAAGAAGCCCGACGTGATCGTGACCGGCATCTCCCATGTCGGCGTTCAGCCGACGGTGCAGTGGAAGAACCAGCAGGTGCCGATCCCGATGTTCGGCATCAGCGCGCAGGCGCTGAGCCCGACCTTCTGGAAGGACACCAATGCCGCCGCCGACGGCATTCCGTCGCTTGCGGTGGCGACGCCCGACGTCGCCGTGACCTCGAAGACCAAGCCGTTTGCGGCCGCCTTCAAGGCCAAGTTCGGTCAGCCGCCGGCCTATACCGGCTACACCGCCTATGACGAGGTCTACTTCATCACGGATGCGATCAAGCGCGCCGGCTCGACCGATCCCGACAAGATGGTCGCCGAGATCGAGAAGACCGATTATGAAGGCACGATCGGTCGCATCCAGTTCTACGGCAAGGACGACGAGTTCACCCACGGCATCAAGTCCGGTCCCACCACCGTGACCGGCCTCGTCTTCCAGTGGCAGGACCAGAAGCAGGTCGTGGTCTGGCCCGAGAAGATCGCGGAAGGGAAGCTGAAGTTTCCGAATTTTGTGAAGCTGTCGCAATAAGTCAGCCGTTGCTGCCATCTGCGCCCACCGCTCGCTTGCGAGCGGTGGGATTTTTCTTTGGCTTTCGCAGATGCGTTGGGTGCGGCCACTGCCGCGTATCGACCTTGTGCGATGTTGACTTTCCGCCGGCCCGCTCCTCATACTTCGCAAAAAATAACAAGAACCGATCATCAGACGGTTTTGAGGGAGGATAGGATGCCGACTTCACGCAGGCAGCTGCTGAAGGGTACGGCGGCTGCCGCCGCCACACTCAGCCTCGATTGGACACGGGCCCAGGCGCAAGCCGAGAATTTGCGCGTCGGCCTGATCTACGACCTGACAGGCCCGTTTGCCGCCGGCGGATCGGTCGCCTCCTCGGTCGGCGCACAGATCGCCATCGACCTCGTCAACGAGAAGGGCGGCATCGGCGGCAAGACCAAGATCGTGCCTGTTGCGGCGGACTCCCAGAGCAAGGCGGATGTCGCCATCAACGAGGCCGAGCGGCTGATCAGCCAGGAAAAGATCGACATCATCAACGGAGTCTATTCCAGCGCGCATGCGGTGCCGATGGCGGCGAAGGTCGAGCAGCAGAAGAAGATCCTCTGGATCACGACCGCGGTCTCGACCGCCGTGTTCAAAGACAAGAACCTGCAATACGTGTTTCGCGCGCAGATCCATTCCGACCAGTATGGCCAGGCATTCGCCGGCTTCATCGCCGAGCACGCCAAGGGCAAGCTCGGCATGGAGCCGGGCGATGTGAAGGTCGCGCTGATCCACGAGGACGGCCCCTACGGCGTCGGCGTCGCCGCGGCGGACGAGGCCTATGCCAAGCAGGCCGGCATCCAGGTGGTGATGCGCGAAGGCTATTCGGCGTCCGCGCCAGACCTTTCGGTGCTCGTGACCAAGCTCAAGCGCGCCAAGGTCGATGTGATCTCGCATGCCGGCTACAACCCCGACATCACCCTGTTCCTGCGCCAGGCCCGCGAGAGCGGATTGCGCTTCAAGATGCTGTTCGGCGCCGGTGCCGGCTACAGCCAGCTCGACAAGCTGCGCGCGACCTTCGGCCCGGACATCGACAATTTCTGCAACATCGATCCGGTACCGGCGCAGCTGCTCGATCCCGCAAAGCTCGCGCCTGGAATCGGCGATCTCACCAAGACCATGGTCACGCGCTACCAGGCCAAGACCGGCGCCACCGACGTGCCGCCGCACTGCTCGATGGGCTTCAACCAGACCTGGGTGCTGCTCAACAACGTACTGCCTGTCGCCAAGGAGAAGTACGGCAGCTTCGAGCCCGAAGCGATCCGCAAGGCCGCACTCGACGTCGACATTCCCGCCGGCGGCACCATCCAGGGCTATGGCGTGAAGTTCTTCCCGCCGGGCACACCGATGTCCGGCCAGAACGAGCGCTCGACCCCGGTGGTGATGCAGAACGCCGGCGAGCACATCTCGGTGGTGTGGCCGACCAACATTCGCACGCAGGACCCGGTGTTTCCGCTGCCGAAGGGATCGACGTACGGGACGTGAGGTTCTTCGCCTCTCCCCGCTTGCGGGGAGAGGCCGGAATACGCGCGCATAGCGCGGATTCCGGGTGAGGGGGACTCTCCGCGAGTCCGGCTCTCACCGTCCCCGTGGAGAGTCCCCCTCACCCCAACCCTCTCCCCGCAAGCGGGGCGAGGGAGTACAGTCCCGTCGCGGTGAGCATCCCGCCTACAACACCACCCGCCGCCCCTCCTCCGCGGCCCAATAGCCGGCGTAGTTCACCTTGATCGTCTCATACGCCAGCGCGAGATCCGACAGCGGCTGCCTCCCTGTCGCGGCGCATTCCATGAAGTCCTGGATCTCCTGCAAATAGCCGCGTGTCCATTCCTCCTCGAGGCAGACATATTGCCAGCCGGTTTTGCGGTCGACTTTCTCCGTGATGTAGACGCTTGCGAGCTTCTCCTCGCTGGTCTGGTAGCTCATCAGATGCGTATTCGGCGTGATGTTGGCGAACAGCGAGCCGCCTGACGTATAGGTCTCGATCAGATTGCGCACGCCGCCCATGATCATGTCGCCGGAGAACACAGTCGCCTTGGTGCCGTCGGAGAAGGTCGCGGTCAGCGTGCCCCAGTCCTCGACGTCGACCGGATTGGCCTTGATATAGGTGCGCTCCTCGGGCTTCAGGCTAGCTGTGACGTTGCCGACATCGCCGGTCACGCTGGCGACGCGGATGGTCTCGCCGCGCGCCTTGGCCTCGACCTGCTTGAGATAGAGCACGGCCGAGAGCGGATGGCAGCCCATGCGGATCAGCGAGCCGCCGCCGGTCATCGCCCATTGCGCGGCATGGGCTGCGTGCGAGCCGGAATGGCTCTCCTCGCCCTTCATGAACAGGATCTTGTCTTTGGTCGCCTTGATGATCTCCGCGGTCTTGGTCACCGCGGGCGCGTAGATCCAGTCCTCGGCATACATGAAGAGCCTGTCCGTGCGCTCGATCGCGGCCCGGGTCGCGTCCATCTCCTCCAGCACGCGCTCATACATCAGCGCCTTCGGCACATGCCTGCCGATCGGCTGCGCATCGCCCTCGCGGCCGAAATAGCCGGCAAATGGCTTTTCGCAGATCACGTGCTTGCCGGCCTGCATGCTCGCGACGATCATTTCGGCGTGGAGATTGGGCGGGGTGCAGATGTCGATGACGTCGATATCAGCGTCCGCAATCAATTCGGCGAGGCTGCGGTAAACACGCGGGATATTGTGATGCTGCGCGAACGCAACGACCTTGTCGCCGCGCGCGGCCACTGCCGCAACCTCGACGTCCACGCCATAGACGCGCCGGAACGCATACATGTGCAGCTCCGACACGAAGCCGCAGCCGACGAGCCCAACCCTGATTTTGGCCATAGCGCCCCCTCACCCCTGCTTTGGGCGGCACTATAGCGCGACTGAAGACCTATTCCACCGAGACCCGCACCACCCCGGCGCTCATCATGCCCAGCGCGCGGGCGGCGGGCACCGAGAGATCGACGATCCGGCCGCGGATGAAGGGCCCGCGATCGTTGACGCGGCATTGAATCGTGCGGCCGCCATAAGACACCGTGAGCACGCTGCCGAACGGGCGCGTCCGGTGGGCGCAGGTCAGCTCGGCGCCCTTGCCTTTTCCGTATCCGTAATATGAGGCAAGCCCGCTTTCAGCATGCGCCAGAGAAAATGTGGCAAGACAAAATAATAAAGTGGTTAACGCTCGCACGGCACCGCTCCCCGGTTGGCCCTGCCCCGCGCTGCAAACGTCGCATTGTTCCCTGAAGTTCCGGGAACACTGCCGGGCAGTGCCCGGCAGTGCCATCACACATTGTTACTGTTTGTGGAACACCAGCGTCCGCACTTCGATGCTCTCGCGCGGCGCCGCGTCCGCCGGCGTGGTCGGATCGACGAAGGCGGTATGCGGTCCGAACCGGGTGCGGCCGTCGGTTGCCGAGTCGTAACACTTGAGCAGCAGCGCCTCGTCGGCGGTCATCTCGGGGAAATAGAACCAGCGATGGTTCGGATTATATTTCACCGAATAGGTCTCTCCGCGGCGGTTCGGATAGATCAGGTCGGACGCAATGAGATCCTCCGGCGCGACCGTCGTACCGTCCGCCATCGCCAGCGGTGAATCGCGCAATGGGCCGCGGATCGGCCGCCACAGATTGATCACCTGCACGCGGCCCTTAAGCAATTCCTCCGCTTCGTCGGGCAGATGCTCGCGCACCCGGTTGGCGCCGGACAAGGCAGTCTGGTCGACATGGACGCGCGTCGCGGGCTGACGCGGGCCACCGTCGCGGATATCGGGGGCGCCCTCGACACGCCGGCGCACGGTATGATCGAAGATGACAACGCGATCGGCGTTCAGCGTCGCGCGCAGGAACGCCTCGACGGCGGGATAGTAGACCTTCCTCACCTCTTCGTCGTTGTAGAAGTCCTTGACCTGGTTCGGATGGCGCACCAGCGCAAAGCCCTCGCGATCGAGCGAGATGTTGTTCGCGATCAGCCGCGCATCGAAGATCGGGACCTGGTGCGGCTCCGGCAGCGACGTGCTTTTGGGCTCGCCGGGCGGCGGATCGAAGGCGTAGGTGCGGGGTTTGCCTGATGTCGGCGCGAGATAGTTGAGTTCAGCGGTGACGAAGGGAAGCGATTCGATTTTTGTTTCTTGCAGGCCCATGGCCGGTCTCCCGATGTGGTCGTCGAATTGATTTTTGACGGCGGTCGATGCGGCGCAAGGGAGGCGGTGCAAATAGCAATGAGGGTGTTGTCGTCAATGCGAAACGCAGAAGGAATGTTTCGCGGAATCCTGTCGGGTTGGAATGCGCCCTGTCCGCTTCACGGATGCTTGAGAGCCTCGTGAGATCTCGTGCCCCGGACGCGGCGCATCACGCAGTGGTGCGCCGCAGAGCCGGGGCCCATCTAACCAAGAGCATTCCGTGTGATCTGGGTCCCGACTCTGCGGCGCAGCGTTTCACGCTGCGGCGCGTCCGGGACACGAGAGGGTGCCTACAGCTCCGCCTTCGCGATTGCATCCGTGAAGGAGCGATCCACGATCTCGGCCGCATCGAGCTTCTGCTTGGTCAGGCCCCAGCGAAAATAGAGATCGATGGTGCTCTGCTCGTCCGCGACGACGCTGTCGTCAATCGCAGCGATACGAATTTTTGCACGCGACAGCCAGTTCCGCGGCACGGCGACCGGGATGTTCATCAGCTTGCCCCAGGTCGCGGCGTAGCTGTCGATATTGTTCAGCGACCACGCTCGCGCCGCGGTGAGGCGCCGGATGAAGTCGGTCAGCTCCGCGCGCTTGTCGCGGATCGCATCAGGCCGCGCAACCTGGAAGCTGAGGCCCGGCGTCAGGCCTTCGGAGGTAATGACACGGCGCGACCTGAACAGCACCTCCTCCTGGCTGACATAAGGCTCCCAGGTCGACCATGCATCGACCGAGCCTTGGGTGTAGGCGACCTTGGCATCGGACGGTGCGAGGAACGCGATCTGCACGTCGGACGCAGCCCAGCCATTCTTCTCGAGCGCGGCCAGGATCAGCTGATGGCCAATCGAGCCGCGGCCGGTCGCGATCTTCTTAGCCCGCAGATCGGCAAAGCTCTTGATCGGCGAATTCTCCGGCACGAGGATCGCGAGCCCCTCGCGCGTCTGCCGGATCGCGGCAATCGCCTTCACCGGCGCACCCGAGGCGGCGGCAAAGGTGAAGGGCGCGTCCCCGACGAGCCCGGTCTCGATCGCGCCGGCGCTCAGCGCTTCCAGCAGCGGTGCGGCCGCCGGAAACTCCTTCCACTCGATCTTGTAGGGGACGTCCTTGAGCACGCCGGCGGCTTCCATCACCGCCTGCGAATTGCCCTTCTGGTCGCCGACGCGCAGGGTGGTTTGCGCCACCGCCAGTTCAAGCGAACCAAACAGCAGCGCGCCGGCCAGCATGAGGCGGATCATTCCGCCGCCTCGCCGCGAACGGCCTGACGCTTCGCAATCAGCTCACGCGTCAACGGGATCAGCTCGCGGCCGTAGTCAATGGCATCAGGGAGCGGATCGAAGCCGCGGATCAGGAAGTGGCTGACGCCGAGGTCGTAATAGTCGGCAAAGACTTCGGCGACCTGCTCGGGCGTGCCGACCAGCGCGGTGGTGTTACTGTTGGCGCCGGTGAGCTTTGCGATCTCGGTCCACAGCCGCTTGTCGATGCGGCTGCCCTGGTCGGCCAGCGCCAGCAGGCGCTTGGCGCCATCGGTGGCATGATTGGGCCGGCGGTAGCCGGTCTGGTCCTGCAGCGCGGTGGCACGCTCCAGAATTGCCTCGGCCTTCAGCCACGCCTTCTCCTCGGTGTCTGCGAGGATCGGCCGCACCGACAGGCTGAAGCGCGGGCTCGGCCGCCCGTACTTCGCTGCCGCGGCGCGCACCCGTGCAGTGACGTCACGCACCTGCGCGTAGGATTCGCCCCACAGCGCAAAGGTGTCGGCATGCTTGCCCGAGACCTCGATCGCGGCATCGGAGCCGCCGCCGACGAAGGTGTAGATGCCGCCCTTTTGCAGCGGCTTCACCTGCGAAAAACCGTTCTCGACATTGTAGTACTTGCCGCTGTAGTTGAACGGCTTCTCGCTGGTCCATTCCAGCCGCACCACATCGAGGAATTCGCTGGTGCGGGCGTAACGCTCGTCCTTGTCGTCGAGCGTGTTGCCGTCCTGCCGGAGCTCGATGGCGTTGCCGCCGGTGATGACGTGCAGCGAGACGCGGCCTTCATAAAGCTGGTCCAGCGTGGCGAGCTGGCGCGCCAAGAGCGTCGGCGCGGTAAAGCCCGGGCGCTGCGCGATCATCACCTTGAGCTTCCTGGTGATGGTCAGCACGTGCTGGGCGATCTGGAGCGCATCCGGCGTGGTCGAATGGAACGCCAGCAGCGCGCGGTCGAAACCGGCGAGCTCATGCGCCTTCGCCACCGTCTCGATATAGTTGGGATCGAGCACCGGCCCCTGGCGCACGATGGTCTCGGAAGCATTGCTGTTGGCGATAAAGCCGATGAACTCAACCGACATCGGGAACTCCTTATGAGTGGTGGTCAGACGCCCAGCGCTGCGCGCCCGGCAGTGATTTTGGTGGAGTCGTCCTGGGGGGTATGGACGCGGCCGCAGAGCACGTCGCGGTAATGCCGCTCCAACGGATTTTTGCGCGACAGACCGTGATTGCTGGTCAGCGACAAGGCGTCCTCCACTGCGGCCACGGCGTTATTGGTCACCGTCAGCTTGATGATGTTGGACTCGATCGCGCCGAGCTGCAAGCCGTCGTCGAAATCAGAGGCGAAACTGTCGATCAAACGTGCGTTGACCGCGAGCCGCGCCTCGATGCCGCCGAGGATCTCCTGGGCGCGCGGCAAGGTCGCCAGCGGCGCGCCGAGACTGGCCGGCGCCCGCGTCTTCAGAAAAGTGACCAGCCAGTCCCGCGCCGCACGGGCGATGCCGTCGTAGATCGCGGCGACGAAGATGGTGTGGACGGTCGACTGGGTCGGATCCGGCGCGCGCCAATCCGCGGGCTTGCGGACATCGACCTCGGCGTCGAGCGGGATGACGACGTCGTCGAAGATGACGTCGTGGCTGCCGCTGGCGCGCAGGCCGTGATGGTCCCAGGTCTCGACGATGCGCGTGCCCGGCAGGTCCGCCGGCACCAGGAACTGGCCGACGCGCGGCTCGGCCTCGCCGGTGCGGGCCCAGACCAGATACCATTTCAGGATCGGCGCCCCCGTCGAATAGACCTTGTGGCCGGAGAGGCGCCAGCCGGTCTCGGTGCGGCGCGCGATGGTTGCCGGCAGGCCGCCACGGGCGGGCGAGCCGAGCTCGGGCTCGACGCGCAGCGCATTGATCAGCGCGAGGCCTTCGACGGTCTCGTGGGCAAGCTTGCGCGACAGCCGCACCGGCCAGGTCGGGCTTCGCGCCATCACCAGATGGTTGATGTAGTGCATCGACAGCACCAGGGCCGTCGATGAGCAGGCCTTGCCGACGATACCGAGGACACGCGCGGCGTATCTCGCGCCGGCACCGGCCCCACCGAAGGCCGCCGGCACCGTCAGAGACAAGAGGCCGGCTTCGGAGAGCTCGCGAAAATTCTCGAAAGGAAAGCTTCCAGTGCGATCGTGCTCCGCCGCGCGCGCGGCAAAGCCTTCGGCCAGCGCTTCCGCGTGTGCGATGTAGTCCGGCTCGCTATGGGCCGTGCGGCCCTTGGCTGCAGAAGTCACCATGTGGCATCCAACCCCAAAAGGCCAAGGATCTGGCGGCGCAGATCAGCAAGATATGGATCGCCGCGATGGCGCGGATAGGGACGGTCGACCCGGATGTCCGCCTTCACCCGCGCCGGGCGGTCGCTGAAGACGATGACGCGGTTGGCGAGCACCAGCGCCTCCTCGGCATCATGCGTCACCAGCAGCGTGGTAAAGCCCTTGCGCTGCCACAGCGAGACAAGCTCGGCCTGCATGGTGATGCGGGTGAGCGAGTCGAGTTTTCCCAAGGGCTCGTCGAGGATCAGGATTTTTGGATCGTTGACCAGCGCACGCGCCAGCGCGACGCGCTGCGCCATGCCGCCGGAGAGCTGATGCGGATAGGCATTGCGGAACGACGCAAGACCGACCAGATCGAGCGCGTCATCGACCCGCCGACGCTGGCTCTTCAGGATGCCTTGCGCTTCCAGACCCAGGGCGACGTTGTCCCAGACCGACCGCCAGGGAAACAGCGTCGGATCCTGGAACACGACCACGCGCGAAGGATGCGGCCGGGTGATGCGGGCTTCGTCCTCACGCAGCGTCCCCGCCTTGGGCTTGTCGAGACCAGCGACAAGCCGCAGCAAGGTCGACTTGCCGCAGCCGGACGGGCCGAGCAGCGCGACGAACTCGCCAGGCTCGACGGAGATGCTGACGTCGCTGAGAACAGGCAGTTCAGTGCCGTCGATGTCGAAGGCGTGGCTGACCTGCTCGATATCGAGCGCGGCGCCTGCGGCCGGATGAGCGTCGATTTCAGCCAGTGCAGTTGCGGCTACCATTTCACGGTCCCCTTCTGCCAGACCAGCAGGCGATCGCGGATCGAAAACAGCAGCGTGATCGCGCCGGAGCAGAGCAGCGACATCACGATCAGCGCCGCATACATGTTGGCGTAGGCGGCCCAGCCTTGCGCCCATTGCAGGTACCAGCCGAGCCCGGCCTTGACGCCGATCATCTCGGCGACAACAAGCACGGCGAAGGACGAGCCCAGCCCCATGAACAGGCCGACGAAGACATGCGGAAGTGCGGCGGGGATTGCGACCTTCAACACCAGGAAGGACGGTTTTGCTCCGAGCGTGCGCGCGACGTCGTAATAGGCGTTGCTGACGCTCGCGACGCCCGACCAGGTCAGCACGGTGACGGGGAAGCCGGTCGCCAGCGCGATCAGGAAGGTCGAGGCGCTCCAGCTCGACGGGAATGTGAAGAAGGCGATCGGCAGCCACGCGGTCGCCGGCAGCGGGCCGATGAAGCGCAGCACCGGATGCGCCCAATAGCCGACCGCACGCGACCAGCCGATCGAAACGCCGGTGACGAAGCCGAGGGTGGCGCCGATCAGATAGCCGCCGAGCTGAAGTTTGACCGAAGCAAAGACGCTGTCGAGCAGCTTTGGCAGATCGTCGGTATAGACCTCGATGATCGACTGCGGCGGGGGAAAGAACGGCAGCGGCAGCCAGGCGAATTTCGCGGTGGCGACCTCCCATAAGGTCAGGAACACGCCGAGCGCGACCAGCCACGGCGCGCGCTTGTGCAGCGCCTTTCCCGGCGAGCCGAGATAGTCGGCACCGACAGTCCCGAACAAGGCGATCGCAGCGATGATGAACGCAGCGATGCCGAGCGAATGGGTACGCGACCAGTCGCCGACATCCTCCCACCACAGGCAGGAGACACCAAAGGCAATCCAGGCGATGCTGGCGAGCACGCCGACGCCCGACTCCCGGAGCCAGGTCGCAAGGACCGGCGCGCGCGAGGCCCGCGGCGCGCCGGAGGCGAGGCCGTCAGACAGCGAATACGTCGACATAGATGCGCTCCGCGAATTTGGCGGTATCGGTGTTTTGCTTGAAGACCTGCACGCTCTTGAGATCGTCGGCATAGGCCTTCAGCTCGCGCTTCAGCACTTCGCCGACGGGATGGTGATGGTGGGTGTGGTAGCGCACCATGCCCTCGATATCGGCGATGCTCGCCGTCTTCGGCGCGTAAGGCTGGAACGATTTTGCCGTCACGGCCGGATTCTGCGCGGTGAACGTCGCGGCATCGAGCAGCGCCTGCGTGAGAGCACGGGCGACCTGAGGTTCTTCGCGCACGAGCGAGCCGCGCAGGCCGAGGATGCAGCAGCTCTTGTCGCGATATTCGCCGTCGAGATTGGAGGCGACCTCCTTGTACTTGATATCCTTGAGCCAGAGATAGCCGAGCGGATCGGACGACAGGAACGCCTGCACCTCGCCCTTCTCGACGGCGACGTTGAGAAGGTTGCCGGGATAAGCGCGCCAGTCGACATCCTTGTTGGGATCGATGCCGAGCTTGGCGAGCTGGATCGAGAAGAAGTTCTTGTCGGGCCCACCGAGGTCGCCAACCGCGACGATCTTGCCCTTGAGGTCGGCGAGCTTGCTCACGTTGGAGTCTGCCCGGCTCAGAACGCGCATGCAGCCGCCATGGGTACCGGCGGCGATCTTGACGTCAAAGCCCTGCTCCAGCGGTTTTAGCCAGCGCAGCGCCATGCCGAGCCCGGCATCGCTTTTTCCCGTCGCAATCGCCTCGAGCAGCTGGTCGGTCGAGCCGGAATAGTTGATGAGCTCGACGTCGAGATTGTGCTTCTGGAAGAAGCCGTGCTCGATAGCGACCGGCACCGGCGCGAGACACACCGCGCCGGCATTCCACGACAGCTTCAGCTTGCGCGGCGCGCCGGTGAGCGCGGGGGCGTCCGAGGCCGTCCGGCACAGCGGAAACTCCGAGAGATCGACACCGGGCGCGATCGCCTGCGGCGCAAAGGCCTGTGCCGCACCAAAGGCACCCAGCGGCGCGGCGAACGCCGCAGCCAGCCCCGCCTGGAGCAGATGGCGCCGATCGAGACTCGATCCGCCGCGCTTGTTGTCGTTGTTCATCGGCCCCGGCTCCTGCGCTGGCACGGCTCCACCGTCTGCGCAACGGTTCACGTTGCGCATGTTCCTGATGGAGCTGCGTTGAGAGAAAGTTTTTCCGTCGGCGCCTTACGCGCCGCGTTGATGCGATGCGCAAATGATGCGGCCCCCCGGTCGCATCGTCAATGAAATGGAATTTCGAATGTGGCGCGATGCGAAGTCATTCTCTCCATCAGTACATGGAACAGCGATGAAACGATTTTCGTCGATGCCTGGTCTTGCAACGCGGCACCGCGACTCCCTCTCCTGCGTCATCCCAGCGTGTCTTCAGCCGCGCACGCCGCACATTCTCAAAGGCAGCGCTACGCTGAAATGTCCTTGCCCGATGCGCGGGCAATACGGATGGCCATTTCATTGACTGCGTATCGCGCGGCCATAAACTTGATCGTCTCGCTCGATCGTCCGCTCACACGTCGTGAGCAAAGCAACAAGACAGGCCACATGAGCATCAACTCCGACGACCATTCCATCACCCGCCGGCTTGCGGCATCGCTGCTCGCCGCCGTCATCACGCTGTCGACCGCCGCCGCATCGTTCGCGGCCGACACGGTCGTGCTGCGTGTCGGCGACCAGAAAGGCGGCAACCGCTCGCTGCTCGAAATCTCCGGCTATGCCAAGGACCTGCCCTACAAGATCGAATGGTCGGAATTCCCGGCGGCCGCGCCGATCCTGGAAGCGCTGAACGCCGGTGCGCTCGACGTCGGCTACACCGGCGATCTCTCGTTCCTGTCGGTCTATGCGGCGGGCGCGCCGATCAAGGCAATCGGCGGCACAAGGTCGGATGCGAAGACGCAGGCGATCCTGGTGCGCCAGGATTCGCCGATCAGGTCGGCGGCCGACCTCAAGGGAAAACGTCTCGCCGGCACACGTGGCGGCTGGGGCCAGTTCCTGATCGACGCGACGCTGGAGAAGGCGCAGATCAAGCTCGACGACGCGACCTTCGCGCCGCTCGGCCCTGTTGATGCCAAGATCGCGCTGGTCGCGGGCTCGATCGACGCCTGGGCGGTGTGGGAGCCCTATGTCTCGTTCGCGACGCTGAAGGACAAGGCCCGCGTGATCGCCGACGGCGAGGGCCTGACGCCGACCATCACCTTCATCGTCGCCTCCGACAACGCCATCGCCACCAAGCGCGCGGCGGTGCAGGACCTGGTCCAGCGCTTGAACAAGGCACGGCTCTGGTCGCTGGATCATATCGCCGAATACGCCAAGAGCACCGCCGAGCTGACCAAGCTGCCGGAGGACGTGCTGCTGTCGGCCTACACCGCGCAGCGCACCAGCCCGATCGTGATCGATGAGAATGTCGTGAAGGAGATCCAGGCAGCTTCAGATCGCTCGACGCGCTACGGCATCCTGCCGAAAAAGCTCGACGTCAACCAAGCCGTCGACCGCAGCTTCACCGCCGCGGCCGCGGGATCGAATTAGGCAAGATGAGTCTCCGATGGAACCGCAGGCTCGCTCAACCTCTCCCGCTTGCGGGAGAGGTCGGCGCAACGCGCCGGGTGAGGGCTTTCTCCTCCTGGGGGTTCTCGATTGCGGAGAGACCCTCTCCCCAGCCCTCCCCCGCAAGCGGGGGAGGGAGCGCACTGTTGTTCGCGGCAACAGGCCAATCCAACAAGGCAAAGGACGGCGAAATGCGCAGGCTTCGCCTCAAGGCCGGCCCGCTGCATCTCGCCGCGATCGTGCTCGCGCATTTCGCCTGCATGAGCCTGATCGTGTGGCTTTCGCTTTAAGGCGCTATCACCAATACGGACGCGGATAGGCGCGGTACGGCCGATAGTAGCCGTAGCGAGGGCCGTAATACGGACGATAGGCCCTGTAGCCGTAATACCGGGGACGCGGCGCATAATACGGCCCGCCATAACCGTAATAGGCCGGCGCATAACCATAGCCGTAGCCCGGCCCCGGATAGCCATAGCCGCCGTAGTACGGGCCACCGCCATAATAGCCATAGGGCCCGCTGGCGATGGCGCTGCCGATGATCGCGCCGGCCGCGAGGCCGCCGATGCCCCATCCCCAGCCGCCGCCGCGCCAATGCACCTGCGTGACGTCATCGCCGGCCGCGGCCTTCATGGTCGCGACGTTGGTCGGCAGCGGGGCCGCCGCCGCTTGCTCGATTTGTCCGGCCATCACCGCGCCCGCCAGCGAACAGGCAATTGCCGTTTTCCATGTAATCATCGACTTGCTCCCTGTCTGACATTTCATCCGGGAAAGGATCGCATGGCCATGATCGGGCATCCGTGCGCCAAGTCAAAGCCTCCAAAAGTCACAGCTCCGATTGCGTGCACCGCACAAGAGAGCCCGCAATAGCCTTCACCCGGATGCCTCAATTGTGGTCAAGCCACCGCCGGCGCCCGCGCGGATATGACACCCGCGCGACGGAGCCGGGAAGCGGAGAGACCACGGAAAGCATTAAGCTTCCCGCGCGTTCGCAACCAACAACCACCTTCCCGATTGACTATTCGTACCGTTACTATCGGTTCCAATGGAGCGCGGCCGAGAGGCATCTTGCGAAGGCCCCGGCTTGCGCCAGAACGTGGGAGGATGACATGAGTGCCGCCGGAAATGAGCCGCTTGCCCGTCAGGCCCTGGCGTTCGTCCTCGCCGGCGGACGCGGCAGCCGGCTGCTGGAGCTGACCGACCGGCGCGCCAAGCCCGCAGTCTATTTCGGCGGCAAGTCCCGCATCATCGATTTCGCGCTGTCGAACGCGGTGAACTCCGGCATCCGCCGCATCGCGGTCGCCACCCAATACAAGGCGCACAGCCTGATCCGGCATCTTCAGATGGGCTGGAACTTCTTCCGCCCCGAACGCAACGAGAGTTTTGACATCCTGCCCGCGAGCCAGCGCGTGTCGGAGAGCATGTGGTATGTCGGCACTGCGGATGCCATCTACCAGAACATCGACATCATCGAGTCGCACAATGCCCGCTTCATCGTCGTGCTGGCCGGCGACCACATCTACAAGATGGATTACGAGGTGATGCTGCGCCAGCACGTCGACAGCGGCGCCGACGTCACGGTCGGCTGCCTCGAAATGCCGCGCGTCGAATCCTCCGGCTTCGGCATCATGCATATCGACGAGAGCGGCTGGATCCAGGAGTTTTTGGAGAAGCCCGCCGATCCGCCGCCGATGCCGGGCAAGCCGGACGTCTCGCTCGCCAGCATGGGCATCTACGTGTTCGACGCGAAATTCCTGTTCGAGGAGCTCAAGCGCGACGCCGAGGACAAAAACTCCAACCACGATTTCGGCAAGGACATCATTCCCTACATCGTCAAGAACGGCCGTGCCATCGCACATCAGTTCTCGACCTCCTGCGTCCGCTCGGGCGAGGACCCCCGCTCCTACTGGCGCGACGTCGGCACGGTCGACGCCTATTGGGCCGCCAACATCGACCTCACCGACGTGGTGCCTGAGCTCGATTTGTTCGACCGCGCCTGGCCGATCTGGTCCTATTCGGAGATCACGCCGCCCGCAAAATTCGTCCATGACGAGGAGAGCCGGCGCGGCCAGGCGGTGAGCTCGCTGGTCTCGGGCGGCTGCATCATCTCCGGCGCCTCGCTGCGCCGCTCGCTGCTGTTCACCGGCGTGCGCATCAACTCCTATGCCAATGTCGAGAACGCCGTGATCATGCCCTATGTGAATGTCGGGCGCGGCGCGCGGCTGACGAACGTCGTGATCGACCGCGGCGTCGAGATCCCCGAAGGACTCGTCATCGGCGAGGATCCCGAGCTCGACGCAAAGCGCTTCCGCACCACCGAGCAGGGCATCTCCCTCATCACCCAGCCGATGATCGACAGGCTCAATACATGACGCCTGTTCGCGTCCTCGCGGTCGCCTCTGAAGTCTATCCCATCGTCAAGACCGGCGGCCTCGCGGATGTCGCAGGCGCCTTGCCGATTGCGCTGAAGGCGCATGGCGTCGAGATGCGAACCTTGATGCCGGGCTATCCCGACGTGATGCGGCTGGTATCTGGCGCCGAGGAAGTCTGGCACTGGCCGGATTATTTCGGCGGTCCCGGACGACTGCTCGCAGGCTCCCATGACGGCCTCGACCTGTTCGTGCTCGACGTGCCGCATCTCTACGCGCGGCCGGGCAATCCCTACGTCACCAATGAAGGCGTCGACTGGCCGGACAACGGCGTGCGCTTTGCCGCGCTGTCGCGCGTCGCCGCCGATATCGGCCACGGCCTCGTTCCGGCCTTCGTACCCGATGTCGTCCACGCCCATGACTGGCAGGCCGGTCTCGCGCCTGCTTACCTGCATTATGACGGCCGCCCGCGGCCGGGCACCGTGATGACCATTCACAACATGGCCTATCAGGGCAAGTTCGCCCCTGAGCTGATCGGCGCGATCGGGCTGCCGTGGGACTCGTTCAACGTCCACGGCCTCGAATATTTCGGCGGCATCAGCTTCCTCAAGGCCGGCCTGCAACTCGCCGATCGCATCACCACGGTGTCGCCGACCTATGCGCAGGAGATCCAGAGCGACGAGGGCGGCATGGGTCTCGCAGGCCTGCTGCGCGAACGCGCTGATGCGCTGAGCGGCATCCTCAACGGCATCGACATCGAGGTGTGGAATCCGCAAACCGATCCGCACATCGCCTATCGCTTCGGCGCGGAAGATCTCACGTTCCGGGCTGCGAACAAGGCCGCGCTTCAGCAACAATTCAATCTCGATTCCTCGGACGAAGCCCCCCTGCTCGGCGTCATCAGCCGGCTGTCGTGGCAGAAGGGGCTCGACCTCCTGCTCGAGGCCATTCCGACCATCTTGCGCGAAGGCATGCAGCTCGCGCTGCTCGGCAGCGGCGACCGCGACCTCCAGGAACGCTATCAGGCCGCAGCCCGCGCCAATCCCGGCCGGATCGGGGTCGTGATCGGCTATGACGAGATTTTGGCGCATCTGATCCAGGCCGGCTCGGACGCGCTGATCGTGCCGTCGCGGTTCGAGCCATGCGGCCTGACCCAGCTCTGCGCGCTGCGCTATGGCGCCGTGCCGATCGTGTCCCGCGTCGGCGGTCTCGAGGATACCATCGTCGATGTCGGTGAGGCCGGCCGCGATGCCACCGGCTTCAAGTTTGCACCCGTCACGGCGGATGCCCTCGCCGGCGCGCTGCGCAAGGCCAACGCCGCGTTCTGCAACAAGGCGGCGTGGCGCCGGCTGCAATTGAGCGGCCTTGCGACGGACGTCTCCTGGAGCAACCGTGCCGGCGACTACGCCGCGCTCTATCGCGGTCTCATGGCGTCGCGCCCGGTGTAAAGCGTGTTCGAGTGACGTGGATACCGGTTCGCGGATCAGCACCTGAACTAACGATGCAGAATGTTTCCGACCTGAAAGCCTGGGCTAACAATGCGTAAGATATTCTTTCTTCCCGGCGCCGGCGGTTCACCCGAATTTTGGCAACCAGTGGCCAGGCTCTTGCCGAATGAGCGTGACAAGGTGTTTTTCGGCTGGCCTGGCCTCGGCAACCAACCCCATGATCCCACGATCAACAGCATCGACGACCTCGTTCGGCTTGTCGAGGCAAGGCTTGATGAAAGGCTTGATGGTCCGGTCGATTTGGTGGCCCAGTCCATGGGCGGCGTCATCGCCGCCCGGATAGCTCTCAATAGACCGAAAATTGTCAATCGGCTCGTCCTGGCCGTCACGTCGGGAGGTGTAAGTATGGATCGATTTGGAGCCTCCGATTGGAGAGCGGAGTACCGCGGGCAATTTCCGCAAGCTGCCGACTGGATCATGGAGAGCAGCAGGTCGGCAGAGCTTCCTGTTGAGCTTATCGAGGCACCCACACTTCTCATTTGGGGGGATTCTGATCCGATTAGCCCGGTCACCGTTGGGCTCCATCTCGAGAGTCGCATGCCGAACGCCAAGCTGCATGTTGTTCGCGGTGGCGATCACGGTCTGGCCTCCAACAAGGCGGAAATCGTTGCCCCCCTCATTGCCCGCCATTTGAGCTAGAACCCGGGCAGTCCATGGATTCAACCGTCATTGGGGTCCAAAGATCGGGCCATTGCGCACGGCTCTCGGGCGACGCGATGTCGCATGTTCGGATGTCGCCTGGTCATTCGTCGACGAGGTGGCGCGCGATCAACTTGACCACGAAATCGAGGAAGCCGCGATGGTCAAGCCCCCTTGGATCTTCGGATACGCTGGCCAGCAACGCGTCGCCCGACATCGCGGCATGCATGTGGGCCGCACTCAGGAGAGCAATGGCGTACTGGGTGTCGGAGAGCTTCGGCGCCGCTCGCCGGGTCTTTCGCGCCGCGTTGACCCTGGCGCGATGAACGCGCTCGACCAGCGCCTTGAGCATGCCTGATCCCTTTGGGCGCCAGCCGGCGAGGCTTAGCCAGAGGGCGAGCCGGGCTGCCCGTTCATCGGCATAGGCGCGCTGAAACAATCGGCCGAGGGCGGAGACGTCGATCTGATCCGGCGCCCAGCTTTCGATGATGGACTCGATATCGTCTACCAGGCGGCGTCCGATACGGCGCAGGAGGGCGTCCATCAAAGCTTCGCGCGTACGAAAATGGTAGTGAACGGCCGCATCCGTGATGCCCAGGTCTGTGGCGATGCGCTGGAAGCGCACGCCTTCGGGACCCTCGTCGTGCAATCGACGCTCAGCAGCATTGAGAATAGCGAGCTTCGCCGCTTGCGGCGTCAGACGTTTTCGCACGGCCATTGACATCTTCATCCTCGCACGTCTTACTTAGGATATCCTAAGTAAGGAAATCGTCCATGGACGATTGGCACCCCAAGGCGCTGACGACGATCGCTGACCGGCTCGGAATTGCCTTTACGGACCTCGCGCCGCCGCTGTCACACGTTTTCCGCTCACCGGGTGGTCCCAATATCCACGTCCTGGACTGGGGAGGGCGAGGACCGCCAGCCGTGCTGCTGCACGGCGGCTCACTCACCGCCCGCACCTGGGACTATGTCGCCCTTGCACTGCGGGCAGATTTCCGGCTCGTGGCGCTCGACATGCGTGGCCACGGTGCAAGCGATTGGACCGACGACTATTCGATCGTGAGCTGCGCGTCGGACCTCACGGCGGTCATCGACGGCCTCGGGATCGAGCGCCCCCGCATCGTTGGCATGTCGTTGGGCGGAATTGTCGCTTGCGAGTTCGCGCTACGTCACTTGGGCCGCACCGAAAGTCTCGTGATGGTCGATGTGACCTCCCGGCCCGTTTTTGCCGCGACGGCGCGGCTGCGCGCCTTCATGGCAGACTTTGGTGGCGCGGCCACCGTGGATGAGGTCGTCGAGATGGCGCTCACGGTCAGTCCCAGGAGCGATCCAGAGCGCCTGCGCTATCGCATGCGTGCCCTGTTGAAGCGTGGCGACGACGGGCGCCTCGTCTGGAAGGCCGACCGCCGACGTCCCTCGGATTATCCCGTGATCCTGCAGCACCTCGCAGGCTTCGAGGCGCGCGTTCCCGGCATGACCGCACCGTTTCTGCTGGCCAGGGGCGGCGATAGCTCGATCGTTTCCGAAGACGCCGCCCAGGAATTTACTGCGCGGTTTCCCGATGGACGGTGGATCAACGTCAAGGACGCGGGCCACAACGTGCAGGAAGACAATCCGCGCGACCTGGCCGACGCGCTGAAAGCCTTCTGGGCCGGAAATCTGCCGAGCATGACGCGAAAGGACATCCAGTGAAAACCTGTCAGGTCTTTGCGGCATACGATCGTCGCACACGCGCCGAACACGATTGGGCCTTCTGTCCGATGTGCGGCTCCGGCCTGATCCGGGCGAGCGAGGTCGAGGCGGCAAAGGCGTGCACGAACTCTGCCTGTGCCTTCGTGTTGTACCGGAATCCAACTCCGATCATCGCGGTTCTTGTCGTCGAGGGCGACAAGTTCCTGTTGTGCCGGCGGAAGCCGGATACCCTGGAAGGAGGCAAGTGGTGCCTGCCGTGCGGTTACATCGAATTTCACGAAGACTATCTGACGGCAGCCAGGCGCGAGGTGAAGGAGGAGACCGGCCTTGAGATAGAAATTGCCGCCCTGCTGGGCGTGGCATCAAACTTTCTGCGCCCCGACATCCACACATTGGCGGTTGCCGTGCTCGCGAGCCCGGTCGGCGGCGCGATGTGTCCTGGGGACGACGTCGACCAACTGGAATGGTTTTCGCTTGCAGACGAATTGCCAAGCTTCGCGTTTTCAGCCGATCGTCACATGGTGGAGCGTTACTTTGCAACGCGCTTCGCCGGCGCACCTGTCGATCTCGCATACGCCCGATAGCCGTATCGCGCATTCGGATGCCACGCACCTGGATCTCATCGGAAGAGCGCTCCAGGCATGACCGGCGTCGAATCCATGCTATAGAGCCAGCATGGATCCCCTCTCAATCAAGCTGATCGGCTTTGCCGCCGCCACCTGCACCACCGTGGCCTACGCGCCGCAAGTCATCAAGGTGTGGAAGACCCGCTCGGCGCGCGACATCTCGCTCGGCATGTTTCTGATCATGGTGCTGGGCCTCGCGCTCTGGCTGGTCTACGGCCTGCTCTCCGGCGACGCGCCGCTGATCGCCTCGAACGCCGTCACCATGCTGCTCGCCGGCGGCATTCTGGTGATGAAGCTGAGATACGGCTGAGCTTCATCACGCCCCGGGTTCTTCTTCGGTCAGAAAACGAAGCCGCCTGTATTGCAGCTTCACCGCGCGATAACATTCGCAGGTGGCCCTGGTGAGCTCGGCGACATTGACGATCTCGATATGGCCGCGGCTGAATCGAATGACGTTCGCCTCCTGAAGCGCGTGGGCGACGAACGAGACGCTGTTCCGGCGAACCCCGATCATCTCGGCCATCAATTCCTGCGTGAGCTTGAAGCGATCGCTGCCGGATAGATCGCGAACGCGCAGGAGCCACCGCGCCAGTCGCGCCTCGACGGTATGCGATGCATTGCAGCCCACGGATTGCTGGGCCTGAACGAACAGGGCCTGACTGTGACGCGTCAAATTGTCCCGAAAATCCGCGCTCTGCTGGGCGAGAGCCCGAAGGCGGGCGGCCTCGACCAGCAACGCCGCACCGGGCACCAAGACGACGGCGTGAACCAATGCGACAGGCTCTCCCAATACGCCAAAGGTGCCCAAGATGCTGTCGGAGCCGACCAACGCCACTTCGATCCGTTCTCCCGCTTCAAGCTCGACAACGAGAGAAACAACGGCTGTGAGCGGAAGATGGGCCCACACGACGGTCTGGCCGAGCTCGATCAGCGAAGCCCCCTCCGGAAGCTCGACGGTCTTGAGGTGCGGGCGAATGGCCGCGAAGTCCGCCGGACTGAGCGACTTGAGAAAAGCGTTCTGAAAAGGGTCTGCTGACGCCATCCAACTCTTCGGAAAATTCTTAGAGCAATGAGTGCAACCATAGCGCGATGTCAAGTCGAACGAAACCGTCTGAAATGCCCGCATAAGCACGGTAGCGGGCGGATGCGTCGATATTTCTGCCGACGGCTCGATGCCTCCCGTCAACTATTGCGGGAACCACCCGCCGATTTGCCTTGCTTTTGCCCCCGCACGCGCCCAGGGTCTTTATGTGCGTTACCGGGCATAACTCGGCGGTCCGGTTGGACTAGGCGATATCCCTCGCGGCCGCTCGGAGCGCATCATGTCCCACCATTACTTCCGGATTACCAACAGCGACGGTGGCACGATCGAACATCTGGCCGAGATCGCGGACGTGGAATCAGCGTGGACGGAAACGACGAAGGTGTTCGGGGATCTGGCCCGAGGCTGCGGCCTCAAGGAAAATGCCGAATGGCGGATCGAGCTTCTGGGTCCGGGAAAACAGCCCCTGTATCGGATTCGGCTGCTGGCCGAGACATATGAAGCCGTCGCCTCGGGGGCTGGTCCCGCCGCAGATACGGGCGAGCCTTGCTGACGCTTTGCAGCAGCGGAATTTCCTGAAGATCCTGATCCTTATGTCAAGAACTGACATAGGGAAAAAAATGCTCGCTATGTGCGGTACGGCTCTTACTGTGGTTCCATTATCGGATATCCGCATGAGGCACCGATAGCTGAGAGTTCTCTGCGCTCCCGCCTGTCCCAGGGAGCGACGAATGAAGAACCTCTTGCTGAGGCAGCTTTCCGAAGCCGATTTCAAAACCCTCGAACCGCATTTGAAGACCGTCGCCTTCGAGCAGCACTCTCTGCTGTTCGAAACGGATCAGGAAATTCGTTCGGTCTATTTTCCTGCCGGCGCAGTGGTCTCGCTTGTCGTGACCCTGTCGACCGGCGAGATGATCGAAACCGCGATGGTCGGCATCGACGGCGTCGTCGGCGCAGCCGCGGCACTGGACGGGCGAATGTCGCTCTGTCGCGGTATCGTTCAACTGGGCGGAAACATCGTCGTCTGCAATATCGACGCGCTGAAGGCGGCCGCGCTGCACAGCCCCAGGCTGCTGGCGCTGCTCATGCGGCATGAGCAGGCCGTCTACGCTCAGGCCCAGCAATCCGCAGCGTGCTTCGCCTCGCATAGCGTCCAGGCCCGGCTGTGCCGCTGGCTGCTGCGCGCGCGGGATCTGTCCGGCAGCGATCAACTCCAGTTCACGCAGGAATATCTCGGACAGATGCTGGGCGTTCGGCGCTCGAGCGTGACCGTGGTTGCGCGCACGCTGCAGGCGGCCGGCCTGATCCGCTACGCGCGCGGCAAGATCCGGATTTTGGATGCCGAGGGGCTCGAGGAGGGCACGTGCGAATGTTACGCTGCCGTCAAGGCTCGCTATGAGCAGTTGCTGGGAACGGATACGGCGCGAAAGGTCGACGCAATCCTATCGTAAACTGTGATTGCCGGCAGGCGCGCGCTTCAGGGCTGGCCGCCGAACACATACGACGCCATCGCGACGTTTGCGACCTCGTCGACGAAGACGCGGTGACCGACGTCGCTGCCGGCAGCGCCGGCCGCCACCATCAGCGGCAACAGATGGTCCTCGCGGGGATGGGCCAGGCGTGCGCTCGGCGCGTTTTCCCAGTCGACCAGCATCGCGTTGCGGCGCGCCGCATCCGGATTGCTGATCGCCTCGTTCAGATAGGCTTCGAAATCGTACGAGACCGGCTTGGACTCCGGCCGGTTGAAGCCGCGCATGTTGTGGTAGGTGAGCCCGCTGCCGACGATCAGGATGCCTTCGTCCCGGAGCGATGCAATCGCCTGCCCGGCCTTGATGTGCTCGGCCGCATCATAGGTCGATTTCAGTGACAGCAGCACGATCGGCATGTCGGCGTTCGGATACATCAGGCCGAGCGGCACGAAGGTGCCGTGATCAAAACCCTGGTTGGCATCTTCGCGGCAATCGAGGCCCGCGTGCTCGAGCAGCGCCTTCACCTCCGCGGCAAGTTCGGGCTTGCCCGGCGCCGGATATTTGAGGTGATAGGTATGCTCGGGGAAACCGTAATAGTCGTACACCATCGGCGGATGCGCCGAGGTCGACACGGTGAAGGCGTCGGCCTCCCAATGGCCTGATATGACGAGCACGGCCTTTGGTCTTTCGGGGAGAAGCTGCGGCAGCCGACCGAATTCCTCGGCGGTCCTGGCATATTGCACCCGCCTGTCCTCCATGAAGGGCCAGGGGCCGCCACCATGGGACAGGAACAGGGTCGGAAGTCGCGTCATGGGCGCAGGCTCGTTTCGTTGACGACATGCGCGTGGTGCATCCCGCGCGATCGGCGGCGAGCATAGGCAATGTCGTATGGTTAGCAAGTCGTTAACGATTTGCCTTCCAAAATCCCCGTCATGGCCGAAGGAGTCGGCCAGAAGACGAGGACGTGAAATGAGGAAGTTTTCGCTGGGGGACGTCGTCAACAGTGACAAGGGCCGCCGCGGCGTGGTTCGCGCCGCCTACAGGTCCAGGGAAGGCCAGCAGTTCTACGCCGTCGAGAAGGACGGTGCGATGGACTATCTGGAGGAAGACCGGCTGAGCCCGGCGCCGCGCGTCGAGCTCGCGGCCTAGATCCAACTTCTTTTGTCGCGTTAAAGCATGATCCGGAAAAGTGCGAAGCGGTTTTCCGGAAAGATCATGCGTAAACAACAACCTAAAGCGCGATGACGATTCATCCAGATCTCATCGCGCTTTAGCGCGCGAGCTGGTCCAGACGCTCCGCAAGGGGATCGTCGCCGCTCGCGATGCGATCGTTCGTCATTAGCAGCAGACGATCGCCGCCTGCCACAGCATCCCAGCGCGGCAGGTCGGGACCGTTGGGATCGCCGCTCCGGGCAAAGTTGATCCAGTAGGCGCGCATGCGGCTTGCGACCTCGCGATCGCGCCGTGAAAAGATGCCCGCGCCGGGCATGCCTTCCACGCCGAAGATGAATTGCAATTCCCGCCCGTGCCCGCCTTCCGGATTTGCGCGCCGGGCCTCCGGTACATAGGCGAAGCGATAGCGGAAGACAGGCGCGCCGGTTGCGGCATGCAGGCGCGCGAGCAACCTTGCCGGTTCGGAGAAGACCTTGTCCGTATAGAGCCTTGCCGCAGGGTCCGAGGATTTGGCGAGATCGGGATAGAGCTTGCGCCATTCGTCGATGGTGAGGCTGGACGATGCAAGCGCCTTCGCGATGTCAGGTTCGCTGTCGAAATCCGTCTCGTCATCATTGCAGCCGATGATCAGCGGAATCCGGCTTTCGTGTCCGGCCGCAAAGCCTGCGGCGATATCTTCCGTCACGAGGCTTCCGTCGATCGCCGGCGCAAAGCTGGGCTGGGATTTTTCCAGCAGATGTTTTTCCGCAGCCAGCAGGCGACGAGGCTCGGCTGCACGCAAATCTGCGGGACGTCCGAGTTCAGTCACGAATTGACGGCCGGCAGCCTCCGCCTCTTGCGCCGAGCGAAGGCGCGCGCGGCCGGGCACCGATTGCAGGATGGCCTTCTGGAACAGCCCGCGCGCCTCCTCGCACAGCATCAACAGCGCGATCGACGTCGCACCTGCGCCGCTGCCGAACAGGGTGACGCTGTTGGGATCGCCGCCGAACGCCGCGATGTTGTCGTGGACCCAATGCAGCGCCGCGATCTGGTCCATCAGCCCGTAATTTCCGGAGCCGTTTTCGGACAACGCGGGATGAGCGAGCGAGCCGAGCGCGCCAAGGCGATAATTCACGGTCACCACGATGAGGCCGGCCTGCGCGAGCTTGGCGCCGTCGAACAGCGGATCGTTCGCGGTGCCGCTGACGAAGGCGCCGTCATGGATGAACACCATCACCGGCAGCGGGCCGTCGACGCCGAACGGGCGGAACACGTTGAGCGTGAGACAATCCTCGCTCGCCTCTCGCAGCGAGGGCTGGAGACAGGGCGCGCCGTAATCATAGGCGGTGCGCATCTCCGAGCTTTCCGTCGTCGCTTGCGGCGGGCGCCAGCGCAGCGGGCCGACCGGCGGGGCTGCATAGGCAAGGCCCTTGAAGAAAGCCACCTCGCCTTCGACGGCGCCAAGCATCTGGCCTTCACGCGTCAGCGCAAACGGAAACTGTCCGACCGGCTGGGCTACGACCGGGCCGGCGAAGCAAAGGACAGCCGCAATAAGTGCAAGCAGCGACCGCATCTTCGAGATCTCGATGCGCGGAAAGGTTCCCAATGAGGTTATGTCCGCAGTACACGAAGAGGCAAGCTGCCTCTTAACCTCTCCCGCTTGCGGGGAGAGGTCGGATCACATCGCAGATGTGATCCGGGTGAGGGGGTACAGGTCCATCGATAGGGCACAACTCGCGGAGAGAGCCCCTCACCCCAACCCTCTCAGCGCGAGCAAAGCTCGTCGCGCCCCCGTAAGAACCGGGCGAGGGAGCGCACCTTCGTCGCGGCAAGCGGCTTAGCTTGGCCGCAAGGAAGGCTACCCGCCCTTCGCGATAATCTCCGCGAGCGCGCGGCGGGCGATGATGCCGAGTTCGCCGAGCGTGGAGTGCCCGGACTGCGCCGCTTCGATCAGGCGCTCGGCGATGAACCTGCGGCTGTCGTGATCGCCGCCATGCGGCAATTGGCGACACGTCTCCTCCAGGACGACGTCCATGTTCGCTTTGGTCCGCTCACTCAACTCTGTCATGACGCCCTGGGCACGCGTGGCTAGTAACCGCAAGCATACACAGACGGATCGGTCATGATTAGCCCGGGTAATCACGGCCATTGTGCATCGCGATGCGTGCATTGAATCCCCATTCACGCCGCCACGATGACGCCGCAAACGCCTACCGAAGATTGCACTTGCTCTGATGACAAGCCGAGCCTGCAGCGTTAGCCTGCCGGCAAAATAAAATACACGGGAGGAATACCATGCCGGATGCAATGGTTGCCGCACGTGAATCCAAGGCGGCGAGTGGAACCGCCCAGCAGGTCGATGTCGCCGTGGTCGGCGCCGGATTTGCCGGCCTTTATCTTCTCCATCGCCTGCGCAAGGCCGGGTTCACGACCGTCGCCCTCGAAGAGGCCGGCGATGTCGGCGGCACCTGGTACTGGAACCGCTATCCCGGCGCGCGCTGCGATATCCAGACCATCGACTACAGCTACACTTTCGATCCGGAACTCGAGGCCGCCTGGACCTGGTCGGAGAAATACGCGACCCAGCCGGAGATCCTGCGCTATCTCGGCTTCGTCGCCGACCGCTATGATTTGCGCCGCGACATCCGCTTCAAGACCAGGGTCACCGAAGCCAGATGGGATGAGACGGCCGAGCGCTGGCAGCTCACCACCGATCACGGCGCGCCGGTCTCCTGTCGCCATTACATCATGGCCACCGGCTGCCTGTCCGCGCCAAAGCCGCCGGAGATCGATGGCGTCAAGGATTTCAAGGGCGAGGTCTATTTCACCGGGCGCTGGCCGCATGACGGCGTCGACCTCGCGGGAAAACGGGTCGCCGTCATCGGCACAGGATCGTCGGCCATTCAATCGATCCCACTCATCGCCGAACAGGCAGCGCATCTGACCGTGTTCCAGCGCACGCCGAATTTCGCGCTGCCGGCGCATAACGGTCCTGCGCCCTCGGACCGCATGAGCCTGCTGCAAGGCGATCGCGCGGCCTATCGCGAGCAGGCCCGGCAATCGATGGCCGGCGTGCCCTATCCGCAGCAGACGGTCGTGAGCTGGCAATTGACCGACGCCGAGCGTCGTGAGCGGTTCGAACGTGCCTGGGCCGCTGGCGACCTCGTCCACATCCTGACGCAGCTCTGGGCCGACCAGGCCGTCGATGTCGACGGCAACAGAATCGTCCAGGACCTGATCCGTGAGAAGATCCGCGCCGCCGTCAACAACCCCGAGACCGCTGCGGCGCTCATGCCGGACGATCATCCGTTCGGTGCAAAGCGTCCCTGCCTCGATACCAATTACTACGCCACCTACAACCGGCCGAACGTCACGCTGGTCAATCTGCGCCAGGAGCCGATCAAGGCGATCACCGCAGGCGGCATCACCACGGCCAAGCGCAACGTGGACGTGGACGTCATCGTGTTCGCCACCGGCTTCGACGCCATGACCGGCGCAATCCGCGCCGTGCATCCGATCACCGGACGCGGCGGCAAGTCGCTCACCGATGTCTGGGCTCAGGGGCCGCAGACCTATCTCGGGCTCACGGTCGAGGGCTTTCCGAACTTCTTCATGATCACCGGTCCCGGCAGCCCGTCGGTGCTGTCGAACATGGCGGTGTCGATCGAGCAGCATGTCGACTGGGTCGTCGATCGGCTCAAGGCGCTGCGCGATGCCGGCTTCACCACGATGGAGCCGACCGAGACGGCGCAAGCCGGCTGGAACAGGCACATGGCCGATTGCGCGATGGTGACGCTGCACCGGCTTGCCAACACCTGGTACACGGGCGCCAACGTGCCGGGCAAGGTGCAGGGGCTGATGCCCTATACCGGCGGCGTCGGCCCCTATCGCAGCATCTGCGACGAGGTCACCAGCCGCGGCATGCTCGGCTTCAAGCTGACCGGCCCCGATGGCGCCGCACAATGCAATGACGGCGAGGTGGTGCGGCTGCAGCCGGACGTGCGGCTGGTGCTGAACCTGCTCGCGACGCTCAACCTGCCACCGATCGAGTCGATGGGCGCGCAAGGCGCCTGCGCGTTCGTCAACGAGTTCAACAAGGGCCGTCCCGCCGGACGGCCGATCGGCGAGATCGTCGACGGCACCCTGCCCGGCACCGACGGTCCCCTGCCCTATCGTGTCTACAAGCCGGCAACATCAGGACCGCATCCGGTCGTGGTCTATTTCCACGGCGGTGGCTGGGTGCTCGGCGACGAGCAGTCGGACGAGCCGTTCTGCCGCGACATGGTGCGGCGGACCGGCATGATGTTCGTCAGCGTCGGCTATCGCCACGCGCCGGAGCATCGCTTCCCGGCCGCGGCTGAAGACGGTTATGCGGCGACGCGCTGGATCGCCGAGCATGCCACCGAGCTCGGCGGCAGACCCGGCCCGGTGCTGGTTGCGGGCTGGAGCGCCGGCGGCAACATCGCCGCCGTCACCTGCCAGCTCGCGCGCGACCGCGGCGGGCCAGAGATTGCCGGCCAGCTCCTGGTGTGCCCGGTCACCGACTGCGACTTCGAGCGCCCGTCCTACAACGACAATGCGACCGGCTATTTCCTGACGCGCTCACTGATGTACTGGTTCTGGGACCTCTATTGCTCGCCGGCCGACCGCACCGATCCGCGCGTCTCGCCGCTGCGCGGCAAGGTCGCAGGCCTTCCGCCGGCCTTCGTCGTCACCTGCGAGTTCGACCCGCTGCGTGACGAAGGCATCGCCTATGCCGAGGCGATGGCGGCTGCTGGCGTCCCGGTCGAACAGCTCAAGGCGCGCGGCCATTTCCACTCGTCCTTCACGATGGTGGACGTGATCATCACCGGCGCGCCGGGCCGCGTGCAGATGGCCGACGCCTTGCGGCGCTTTGCCGGGCTGCCTCCGGAGGTCATCCGTGGCGACGAGCACAGCCAGGGTCATACCAGCCCGGGACACAGAATCGCGGCGGCCGCGAGCTGATCATTGCAAGGCGGCCGGGAGCTGCGGCTAGGGCTGATGGTGCGGCAATAACATCGAGGCCGCGATCAGCCCGCCTGCGGACGCGAGAGCAGCAAGAAGCCAGGGCCATACGTAGCTGGCAGCCGTGGTGTCATACGGCAGCGTTGTACCGAGCGCCGCGATGCCCAGTGCAAAGCCGCCCTGGCGCATGACCACAGTCACTGCCGAGGCCATGCCGGTTTGGTCCGGAGGCACCAACGCGACGACAGCACCCGACAGTTGCGGGTGCGCCAGCACGGCGCCAAGTCCTATCAACAGCATCCCGGTGACCGCCGCGGCGAGAACGACTGCAGTGTTCGGGAGCCAGCCACTCGCGACCAGCATCAAAGTGAGATTACCTGCCAGCAGCACCAGCATCGCGGTCGCGAACAACTTGCGCCAACCCCAGCGTTTCGCCAAACCGGCACCATAGGGCGGCAGCAGGAGCATCGGCAGCGTCGCGGAGAGCAATGCAAAGCCGACCGACGAGCCCGTCCAGCCAAACGCTGCCCCCAGAAACGACGGCAGGTAGACAAGGACGGCCCAGTATCCGATGGAGACGGCAATCAGCAACGACGAAATTCCGATCATGACTGGCCGACCAAATACAGCCGGGTCGAACATCGGCGCAGGCCGGCGCCGCTGCTGCATCACAAAGATGGCGAGCAGACACCCACTTGCCCCGAGACCGACCGCAACCCGGACCGGTGCCTCACGCCCCATCAACAGGCTCTCGATCGCCAGACCCAGAGCAAACGTGAGGAGAATGACGCCGCTCCAATCCAGCGGACGGTCGGCAGGACCGCGCGATTCTGCGACCAGCCGCGGGACGGCCAGAACAGCGAGCAAGCAAAGCGGGATATTGAACAGGAAAATCCAGCGCCACCCGATCCAGGTCGAGATGAGCCCTCCAAGCGTCGGCCCGAGAGCCATGGCCGTCCCCGAGATCACCCCCATCAGCGCGAATGCGCGGGCGCGCTCGTCAGGCCTTGTATAGGTGCTCGCGAGCAGCGCGATGCCTCCGGTAATGACGAACGCTGCACCGAGGCCCTGAATTGCACGAGCTGCCCACAGCCCCGGGCCTCCCGCCGCAAAGCCGCAGGCGATCGAGCCCACCAGGAACACGACGTTGCCGCCGAGCAGGGCACGTCGTCGTCCATACCTGTCGGCAAGCGCACCGGCGGCCAGCAGTCCCCCGGTAAAGGCCAGGCTGTAGGCATCCATGACCCAGGCATAGGCGGCAACGCCGAAATTGAGCTCGGCCGCCATGGCCGGCATGGCGACGACGACCGCCGTCACGTCGAATTGCGTCAGGAAGGCCGCCATGCCAAGCACCGTCGCCGGCAGCAGCCCGCGCCAAAAGCTAAGCGGCTGCGGATGGAGTTCAGTCCTGGCCATCGTTCTCCGATCGTAAAAACCTCTCTCTCGGTATGCACGCCCGCGCGGGCCGCACGCCAATGCGAGCTGTTCACATCGCCATGAAATTCATTCATGATGATGCGATGCGCTCATTTCCTCCTTTCGATGGCCTGATTGCGTTCGAGGCCGCCCTGCGACATGCGAGCGTCACGCGCGCCTCGGCAGAGCTCGGACTGACACAGAGCGCGGTCAGTCATCGCCTTCGCAAGCTCGAAGACTTCGTCGGCATGCCTCTGCTCATCCGGCAGCCGAGCGGCCTGAGCGCCACAGCCGCCGGCATCGCCCTGTCGAACGAGTTGGCCGGCTTGCTCGATCGGATGGCCGATTTTCGAGCGCTGTGCCGCGCCGCTGCGCCGCCCCCGGCCTTGAGGGTGGGCGTCGGCGCTGCGCTCGCCGACTACTGGCTCGTGCGCCGTTTGCCGCATTTTGCGGAAGCCCATCCCGGCATACCGGTCGAGCTTGTCATTCTCCAGGGAGACGCATACGCAAGGTCGGCAGATCTCGACGTCACGGTGCTGTGGCAGCCGGCGACGGGCTTGAGAGCGACGTCGACCCAGCGCTTGCTATTCCGTGAGCACATTTACCCCGTCTGCCACCCCCGCCTGCTGCCAGGTCGGCGCCCGCTTACCGACATCACGCGCGTGAGATCCTTGCCGCTCTTGCACAAGGGCCGGGCGGGCGAAGACAGCGGGGTCGAGTGGTCGTGGACGACCTGGTTCGAACGATTGGGGCTGGGCCGCCCTCCCCCTGCGGATATCCGTTTTGCAACAATAGCGACCGCCATAGCTGCCGCCCTCGCGGGCAACGGAATCGTGCTCGCACGCTCGCTGCTGGTTCAGGATGCGCTCAAGGACGGGAGGCTGGTGCGCGTGCTTCCGCAGTCGTGGGATTTGCCATCGAGCAAGGCACAGGTCGTGCGCTGGCCCGCGGCAATGGCCCAGGATCCCCGCGTGAAGGCGTTCGTCGACTGGGTCCTGCGGATTCCGAAAATTCCCGTTGATTGACGCCGCAGCGAATTGGCGGGGAACAAATTCCCGGCCGCCGCGTTGAGGGGCTTGTGGCATTGAGATGCAGCGATTGGTGCAGGCCCCGGCGCGCAGATCTGCGTGCTGGGGTCCTTTTGCGTGAGGCGGGACGATGGGGGACGTTGTTTCGGAGTCAAAGGTCGATTTTGGTGCGCTTGCGGGGCTGCATAAATGGCCGTCGCTTGCCAACCAGCGTCAGCCGGATCGCGAGCCATACCAGGTCAGCGAGGGCACGCTCGATGAATGCATCTCGGCCTTCATGCAGAAGCCGGCGACGACCCGGCATCTCTACGAGATCCACACGGCAGCGCAGCCGCCGCTGGTGACGGAGATCCTCTCGCCCGAGCATGTCATCGAGCTCTCGCGCTGGAGAGAATTTCTCTGATTGCGTGCAGGCGCCAGGACTGCACGCTTATCACAGCTTCTCATCGCGGCAGGAACCTTCGTCCGGCTTTTCCCGTTAACGGGGATCGGAAGCCAAGGCGTGAGTGTCTGAGATGCTTGAAGCTGGCGTACCATCCCCTGTCGTGCCCTATGGCGCAGACCAGACCCTGTTCGTGGTGATCGATCGCCGCGACAAGGCGACCGAAATCCGCGTCGAGCGGAGCGATCTCGAAGCCACGATCGGCGAGCTCGTCGCCGGCTGCTTCAACGATCCCGTCAAGGTGATCTCGTTCAACACGCTCGAGCACTGGACCAAGGACATCTCGATCGATGTCGCCGGCGAGATCCGCGCACGCTGCGATATCGACGGCATTAGGCTGCCCGACTATCTCAGCGATTTCGTCGAGGGCCACACCTGACCGCGTATCGTGCTTATTGGAGCTATGCGTGTCGGCGCCTGGCGGCGATGACCTCGATCTCGCGGCGACGTTCGCCGGCAAAGGTCAGGAGCTTCTCGATCGTCAGCGTATCCGTGATCCGTTTGGCGAGCCGCTCGGCACGCGCGGCCTGATCTTCGAGATACTGGATCGTGTTCAAGCGTCCGCCTCCCCAAAAGCCCCAAATTGTTTGGGCAGCCATGGTGCGTGAGAAGCGGCTAACAGCCGGTTAAGCGGCGGGGCTCGGATCGATGAATCGCGGGCCTACCGAACCACGTCGAGCCGGACATTGGCGACACCCTTGTCGACCATGCCGAGCGCCTCGGCCGCGGACGGCGAGATGTCGACGACGCGTCCGCGAACGAAGGGGCCGCGATCGTTGACCCTGACGGTGACGAAGCGGCCCGAGGAAACGTCGGTGACGCGCAGCTTGGTGCCGAACGGCAGGCTCGGATGCGCCGCGGTCAATTCGTTCTTGTCGAACTTCTCGCCGCTCGCGGTCTCCGTATCCGAATAGAAGCTGGCGACGCCATGCGCGGCGGTCTGCTTGGCGTCACCGTCGGGAATGCGCGCCCGGCTGATCGGCCGCGGATGCAGCGCCGCCACCCTGTGCGGCCGCTCGACCGCTGCCTGCCGGTTGGTACCAAGATCGGCCTTCTGACGACCGACCGGCGATTGTGCACAGGCGGCGAGCGAGGCTGCACCGACGATGGCGAGCAGCAACCGGCTCGAGGTTGCCAGCGAGATCCCTGCAGTTTCGGCACTTGCAATGCGAGACATGATGCGCCCTCCGAACAACCCTGAGTTTCGGTGGGCAATCGGGGCAGAACCTTGGCTGAAGGAAAGCAGGCCTGAGGCCGCGGCCGTTTCGCGCGAGCTGTGGCGATTCCACCACAGTGGCCTGTCCTGAATCGAGACAGATCAGCGAAATATCAGCCCGATACGACGCGCCAGAGGATCGGACGCGCCTCTGCCTGAGCATCGTCCGGATCGGCCTCGCCCCTGATGAGCCGCATCAGCTCGCGCCGATAGAGCCGCCGCCAACCGGTTTTCAGGCTGGCGAGAAAGTCGAGCTCCCGCTGTGTCAGTGTGCACATCATGAACCCGATCCTGTCGCGAGCGCCGCGCCGTCAGCCGACGAGGCCGCCCATCGGTTTGACGTCGGCGCTGCCCGGGAAGACCGCCTCGGCGAGCACCTTCTCATCCACACGCAGATGGTCCCTGAGCAGGCCCTTCAGCACGGCGCGCAAGTCCGTGGTCGGCTTGAGATCGCGATCCTCGAACAATTGCGCCGGCTTCAGGCCCGGCCAGTCCGCGATGACGCGGCCGCCTGATAGCCCGCCGCCGATGAGGAAGGCGACCGTGCCGGTGCCATGGTCTGTCCCTTGCGTGCCGTTGATGCGCGCGGTGCGGCCGAATTCGGTGACGACCGCGACCACCGTCTCGCCCCACACCTCGCCCATGTTGCTTTCGATCGCGGCAAACGCGCCGTCGAGCGCGCCGAGCAGATTGTAGAGCTGGCCCGAGGCCGCGCCTTCGGCGATGTGGGTATCCCAGCCGACAAAGCCCATCGCGCCGACGCGCGGGCCGTCGGGCTTGGCGAGATAGCGCGCAGCCGTGCCGGCGGCTTCGGCAAAATAGGCGCGCACGCGCGCGATGCCGGGCGGCATCAATGTCGGATCGTCCGACATCGGATCGCCGGTGCCGGGCGCACCGCCGAGCGAGGCGAGCTTCATGCGCGCCTGGAGCACGGTCGCAAGCTTGGGATCAGTGTGCTGGTAGAGGTCGAGCAGCCGGTTCTGCGTATCCTCGCTCGCCGGCAGGAGTTTTTGCGGCACCCACGTCATCACAGGCGCCGAGCCGCGCACCACCAGTGGCGTCACCGAGCCGATGCCCAGCGCGCGGCTGCCGCGCGGATCGACACGGCCGCCCGATTCCATCGCGAGCAGCGCGCGGTTGAGCCATCCCGATGCGGTCGCACCGGGCCTGGTGAACCCGCTCTCCAGCACGTCCTGGCCGTCGAAATGCGAGCGCTCGCGATACGGCGTCGCGGCCGCATGGACGATTGCGGCCTTGCCGCCTCTGTAGAGGCGGTGCAGGTTCGGCATCGCTGGATTGAGCGCGAAGAAGGCATCGAGCGGCAACGCCGGCGGCTTGCCGTCCAGCAGCAGCGCGCGATCGCCGCGCAGGGAGATCCAGTCGGGATCGCCGACCGGCGCAACCGCACCCAGGCCATCGAGCGCGCCGCGCAGGACGATGACGAGCAGGCGCGGATCGCGGCCTTCGGCGCGCGCGATCCGCGGCATCTGGCTCCATGCGAACAGCGCGCCGGAGCCGACCAGAAGCTCGCGCCGCGTGGGCAGATGATGGTCAAAGCCCATGCTCACCTCCTCTGAAAATCCGCCGACATGAACAGCAGCGCCAGCGCCTGCTGCCGGCTCTCGGCGCGGCCGACCGCCTGCTTCACCTCGGGCGATATCTCCGATGCGAAGACATCCTCGATGATCACTTGCGGATCGGCCGTGGCCGCCACGCGTTCGGCGAAATTGTTGGCGATGTCGAGCCGCCGGCCGATGCCGTCGATCCAGCTCGCCTCATCATCCGGATAGCCCTTGGGCGCCGACGGCCGCCACAGCCCTTCGCCGAGCAGCTCCTGGCCGCCGGTGAAGCGGACGGGATCGACGGTCGTGATGCCGGTCGCGCGCACCATGCCGATGCCCCATTCGCTCGGACGCTTCAGTTTTGACGGCGGCCCGCGCCAGGCATCGTCCGACGACACCATCGCGATCGCGACCTGCTTGAGATCGCCCTCGGTGTCGCGAAAGGTCTTCGCCATCTGCTCGACCAGCGCCGGCGGCGGCTCGTCGGCGACGAAATGCCGTGCGAGCTTGGTGGCGACATGGGTTGCCGTCGCCGGATGCGCGGCGAGATCGCGCAGAACGGCGCGGCCCTGCTCGACGTCCTCCTGCTCGTAGCGCTTGCCGAGCACGGTCTGCCCGCCGGGCTCGTGCAGCCGCGGATTGAAGGTGAATTCGCCGCCGTGCTCGGGATTGTCGCCGGGCGGCACAAGCGTCCATCCCGTCAGCACATTGGCAAAGCTGATCACGTCGTCCTGGGTGTAGCCGGTGCGCACACCGAGCGTATGCAGCTCCATGATTTCGCGCGCGATGTTCTCGTTGAGGCCGCGGCTGCGGTTGATGCCGGCGATCGAGTTCGCGCCCATCGAGCCGAGATTGTCGAGATAGAACAGCATCGCCGGATGGCCCTCGACGGCCTGCAGCAGGTCGACGAAATGGCCGAGCGCATTGGCGCGAACGGCCTCACGTTCGTAAGCCCCCGACATGCTCTGGATCTTGTAGGCCGAGATGCAGAAATGATTGGACCAGAACCACACCAGCCGCTCGGCAAAGCCAATGTCGGCGGCGAGCGCGGCTTCGGTGCGCAGCTTGGCTTCCTGCAGATAGATCGGCCGTCCGGGATCGGGCACGGCTTCAGCCGCCTGCTTGGCCGCCATCTCGGCGGCGTCCTTGTCCTGGGCCTGACCTTGCGTCTGGTCTTCCGACATGACCGGCGCGGCCGCCACCTGCTGCTTCTTCGCCTGCAACTGCGCCTGCTTGGCGCGCGCCGCGCGCCGCGCATTGGCGTCGGCAACCGTGCGGTACGCCTTTGCGCTGGTGGGAAGGACGGCGGCGGCGGTCAGCGTGAGCGGCCGGTCGAGCTCGGCGATCAGCGCGCCGCGCGGGTCGGTGCCGAGTGCCGCAATCGATCCCGGCCGCGGCCCCATGCCGAAGCGATGAAGTGCCAGCACAGAAGCGGCCTTTGCAGGATTGCTCATCGCGAACGCCCAATTCTCTCGCGCCTGCCGGCGGCACGCCGGCGAGGCTACGAACCGTAATGCTACACAACGTAACACTTAGAGCGCGGCCCGGCAAGCGGAGATTGAGAGGTCCCGTCCGGGTATCGGCAGCCGCCCATCCGACGCGGCGAACGAACGGCCGCGACGATCCTAGAAGTTGGGCCCGAGCGCGATCTTGGTGATCGTGCCGTTCCTGACACCGATGCGCCATTCCGCCGACCCGTTGGCGAACTGGGCGATGTAGATGTCGCTGTCGAGCGCGGTGACGCCGCGGAACGAGACCGCACGCAGCGTGCCAAGCTTCGCCAGGATCGCCTGGTCGAACGGAAGCTGCTGGCGCGTGATGTCGGCGACCTCAGGCGTCATGTGCTCGTAATCCGGCTGGCCCTTGCCGAGCCCCTCGATATAGCTGCGCAGCATCTCCTCGCCATTGGCGATCGGAACGGCGCGGCGTGCCGCGCGTCCCGGCTTTGCGCCGATGTTCGAAGCCTCGACATTGTGGAAGCGCGTCTGCCGGCCCGGCACCAGGACCTCGAGGCAACGTCCGGACTTGTCGGCAATCACCCAGGGATTGTTCACGGTGGTCGTCACGGCCCAGCTCATGTTGGACCTCACCACGCTCTGGCTCTTGCGATTGCCGTCGGCATCGAGATTGAAGACGCGGATGTCCTCGCCCATCTCGTTGTAGACCATGATCCGGATCGGCGAGGTGCCGGCGCGGCCGCGCACATTCGCCTCATCCGTGCAGGGCACGATGCCGCCGAGCTCGTCATTGCCGTCGGCCCGGAACAGCACGTCACCGACCTTGCCGTCGGGCTCGAGCAGCAGACGGAATTCGGCGGTGCCGTTGTCGAACTTGGCGCCGTAGATGTCGTAGCCGCCGGGCCCGACGCCACGGAAGAAGATCGACTCGACCGCGCCGAGCGCCACGAACGTCGCCTGCGTTTCATTGAGCTGACGTTGGATCTTGGCAGCCAGCGGCGCGCTCATGCGATCGTAGTTCGGCGTGCCGCGGCGCATATCCTCGATCCCGCGCAGGATCATGTCCTTGCCGCCCGCGACCGGAACCTGCTCGCGGAAACGATCCGGCACTTCCGCGACACGGCGCGCGAAGTCGGCCTCGATCGCCTGCGCCAGCGCCGCATCGATCCGCGGCGCGAGACGGGCACCAAAGACCGCGTTCTGGACCAGCACGCGCGAGACCTTGGCTTGCTCGTCGCGCAGGAAGATCAGGAGGTTCTCGCCGTGGATCGAGAAGACGTCGGCCCCCTCCGTGAGGAGCGTCGCCCGGCCCTGCACGGTTTCCTGCACCTGAAGACGATCGCCGTCGCGGCGCACGGTGAGCACGCGGTTCGGCGCCACCCTGTACCAGCCGACATATTGATCGAGCGCGGCGGAATCGGCCGCCGCCGTCGGCATCTCGGCGACGCGAACCGCGCGGATGTCGCGGCCGTTCATGCGCAGCGTCAGCCCGGCGGAGCGGCGCTCGGCATCCAGCGGAAAGGTGATCTCGCCGGACGAAGCAGGGTAGGACGCGGTGCCGTCGCTGCCGACCGTCAGACGCAATTTGCGCTGCCCGGTGAGCTGACCGTAGAGCTCGTCGCCTTCGCGGAAGATCGCAAACACCGAGGACGGGCCCATGGCATAGAAATTGACGAAGGGGCGGTAATGCTGGGCCGGCACCTCGCCGCTATCGGCGATGCCGGGCGCAGGGTCCGGCGTGCGATAGGCAATCATGCCGGCGGACACGACCACGACCGGAACGATCGCTGCCGCGATCCACAGCCGCTTGCGCCAGCCGACCGCGACGGGCAGCGCGGCAGCCGCGATGATGCGCTCGACGCGGGCGCGCACGGTCGAGGCCCGCGCCATCGCGAGCTCCACGGAGCGCGGTTTTACGCTGCTGGCAAAATCGAGCAGGATTTCCGCGTAGGACAGCCGGTCGTCGATCACCTCGATCGCCTGCGCGTCGCTGATGATCTCGGCGAGCTCGGCAAGGCGCGCGAGCTGCCACCACGAGAACGGGCTGAACCAGAACACCGCGCGGTTGAGCGCCGCGAGCAGGAGGACGTAGAAATCGCGGTTGGCGACATGGGCGCCTTCATGCGCGAGCACCGCGAGGCGCTTCTTGGCGTCCCAGCCGGAAAATTGCGGCGGCACCAGAATGGTCGAGCCGAAGGTGACGGGGCCGCCGACATCGCGGCTGACGCGCACGTCGGCGTCGATCATCTGCGGGCCCTGCATCGGCTTGGCCGCGCGCGCCAGCCGCCAGGTCAGGCCGAGGCCGATCGCAAGCCGCAGCAGCAACAGGCCGGCGACGCCGGCATAGACGATCGTGGCAAGCAGCCACCAATTGATCGAGACGACGTTTTTCACGGGCGGCGCGACGGCCGCACCGGGCGCGATCGGCAGCGCAGGCTGCGACGTCTCCAGCATCGAGATATCGGCCGGCCACAATTCGTCCGGCACCGGCACGGACAGAGGCAGCCGATCGATGGTGAGCGTCGGCCAATGCATCACGAACGGCATCGCGAGCGAGGCCACGAGCACGACGACCCAGGCCGTCATGTGAACGTGCGGATTGCGCACGCGAAACAGGGTGAGACCGAACCAGACGACGCCTCCCAGCACAAAGGAGCGCAGCGCCGCCTCAGCCAGAGTTGCGATCATTCTTTCTTCACTCCTCTCGCCTTCTTCGCCTTGGCCACCTGGTCGGCCAGCGTGCGCAATTGCTGCTGGTCGAGCATCGCATTGTCCACCATGCCGACGAGGACCTCTTCCATCGAGCCGTTGCAGAACCAGTCGACGATGCGCTGCACCGCCTTGGCCGCAACCCGCGAGCGCTCTTCGGCGGCGTGGTAGACATAGGTACGTCCGTCCACGGTGTGGTTAGCATAGCCCTTTTCCTCGAGCCGGCGCAGCACCGTACGCACCGTGGATTCCTTCAGACGCCGCGACAGCCGCTCCCGCACGATTTCGGCCGTGACAGGACCATGGGCCCAAACCAATTGCATGACCTCGTGCTCGAGGTCGCCGAGTTCGGGCAAACGATCGTCCATGGTATCTGACCTTGCGGATTGAGGTTTCTTGTAACGTTACAGATCGTCGCATATAGGTCCGCGCCGCGCAACGGCGATTCCGGAGGAAATGGCGGCGGGGGCTGACCTAATGGGAATTGCTCAGGCGGGCCGTCATGCCCGGGCTTGTCCCGGGCATCCACGTTCTTCGTACCACCCGGCAAGGCGTGGATGGCCGGGACAAGCCCGGCCATGACGGTGAGGGAGCCCTCAGTACTTCGGCTCGTACATCTGCGACTGCACCAGGCCCTTCACATCGTTCGGCGCCGGTCCGTCCGCCAGCCCGCGCTGGTAGGCGACATCCGCCACCGCAACGGCGATGCGGGCCGAGACCTCGCGGATGCGCGGCAGCGCCGGATAGAGGCTGCCCTGCGCGAGATCCTCCTTGCCGACGCAATCGGCCAGCGTATGGGCGGCCGCCATGAACATCTCGTCCGTCACCAATCGCGAACGGCTGGCGATGACGCCGAGACCGACGCCCGGGAAGATGTAGGAGTTGTTGCCCTGGCGCGGCACGAAGGTGCGGCCGTTGAGCTTCACCGGATCATAGGGGCTGCCGCAGGCGAACAGCGCACGGCCCTCGGTGTAGCGATAGGCATCTTCCGCCGAGCACTCGGCCTTCGAGGTCGGATTGGAGAGCGCGAACACGATCGGCTGTTCGTTGAGCTCGGCCATCGCCTTGAGCACCTCGGGCGTGAAGGCGCCGCCGACCGCGGCAACGCCGATGATCGCCGTCGGCTTCAGCGTCCTGATCGCGGTGAGGAAGTCGGCAATCGGCGCCTGATCGGTATGGGCATAGCGGAGCTTGTGGCCATGGAGGCCGTCACGGCCGCTGACGACGAGGCCACGGGAATCCACCAGCCAGTTGCGCCGGAGCGCCTCGGCTTCGGAGGCGCCCTCCGCCATCATCGCGGAGACCACGAGATCGGCGATGCCGGTCGCGGCCTCCCCTGCCCCGAGGAACAGGATTTTCTGGTCCTTCAGCTTGCCGCCGTTGACGCGCAACGCCGAAAACAGGCCAGCGAGCGCCACCGCCGCGGTGCCCTGGATGTCGTCGTTGAAGACGCAGGTCTCATCCCGGTATTTGTGCAGCAGCTTGAACGCGGAGTGATTGGCGAAATCCTCGAACTGGATCAGCACACCCGGAAACGTCTTTCGCGCCGCTTGCATGAACTCGTCGACGAAGCTGTCATAGGCCTCGCCGGTGAGCCGGCGCTCGCGCAGGCCGAGATAATAGGGGTCGTTCAGCAGCTCTTCATTGTTGGTGCCGACGTCGAGCACGACAGGCAGGCAATGCTCGGGATGCACGCCGGCGCAGGCCGAATAGAGCGACAGCTTTCCGACCGGAATACCCATTCCGTTGGCACCGAGATCGCCAAGTCCCAAAATGCGCTCGCCGTCGGTCACGACGATGAGTTTTGCGGGATTGGGCCAGTTCTTCAGAATGTCGGCGATCTGGCCGCGATCGCGCGAGGAGATGAACATGCCGCGCGGCCGCTGGTAGATCAGGCCAAATTTCTGGCAGGCGAGCCCGACCGTCGGGGTGTAGATGATCGGCTGGATCTCGTCGATATTGTCGACGACGACGCGGAAGAACAGCGCCTCGTTGCGGTCATGCAGCGCGTTCAGCGCGACGAATTTTTCGAGGTCGGTCGGCAGCGTGCGCAGATTGACGAGCACGCGCTCGACCTGTGTCTCCATCGTCAGCACGCAGGGCGGCAGCAGGCCGCGCAAGCCGAGCGCATCGCGCTCCGCTTCGGTGAAGGCGGTGCCTTTGTTGAGCAAGGGATCGCGCAACAGCGCCATGCCATGCGATTGATCGGACGATGTCGGCTGGGCAACGACCCGGGCAGGTCTATTCACGAATTCCCCCAAGGAGTTTCTTATTGAACCGCAGCCATTGTCGGCCACCGCTCCCCCGATATCAAGGACGTAGCACCCCGCGCATCGATTGTGATCTCGCACCGCAGCGAGATTTGCGCGAGAACAAGCAATTGCGTGTGCGAAAAGGTTAACGCGGAAAAGCCAGTCTTTCCCCTCATGGTGAGGAGGCGCACAAGCGCCGTCTCGAACCATGAAGGCTCCTATCCCGCCTGCGGCCATCCTTCGAGACGGCCGCTACGCGGCCTCCTCAGGATGAGGAGAAGCGCTTGTGGCGCCGCTCTACTCCGGCTTGATGTCCGCGGCCTTCACGATCGGCCACCACTTCTCGGTCTCGGCTTTCTGGAAGGCAGCGAGCCCTGCGGGCGATTGCTGATCGGCGGGCGGAATCTCCTGCCCCAATTCGCCGAAGCGCTGCTTCACGGATGGGTCGGCGAGCACCGCGACGATCGCCGCGTTGAGCTTCGTGACGATCTCCTTCGGCGTGTTCTTCGGTGCCCAGATGCCGTGCCAGTAGGAGATGTAGAGGCCCGGCAGGCCCGCCTCGTCGACGGTCGGAATATCGGGCGCGGAAGCAAGCCGCGTCGGCCAGGTCACCGCGAACGCCTTGATCGCCCCGTTCTTGTACTGCTGTATCGAGTTCGAGGCCTGGTCGAACATGATGTCGATCTGGCCGGCGACGAGATCGATCATCGCAGGGCCAGCACCACGATAGGGCACGAACTGGAAGTCGGTGCCGGTCTTCTCCTTGAAGAAGACGCCGGCGACATGGGCGCCGGTCCCCGCGCCGGCCGTCCCGGCAGTGGCCTTGCCGGGATTGGCTTTCAGCCACGCGATCATCTCTTTCAGGTTGTTCGCCTCGAGCGACTTGCGGCCGACGATGAGCTGCGTCCCCATCGCGATCGTCGCGACCGGCTCGAAATCGGCGATCACATCATAAGGCAGCTTGAAGATTGCGCCGTTGAGTACATGGGTGCCCCAATGGCCGATCGTGATCGTCGTGCCGTCGGGCGTCGCGCGCGCGACGCGGGCGCCTGCGATGCTGCCGGAGGCGCCGGCGACGTTCTCGACCACGACCGTGGTGTGCAGCTCGGCGGCGATCCGTTCGGACAGGATCCGGGCCAGCGTGTCGGTCGGGCCGCCCGCCGCGAACGGCACCACAAGGGTGATGGGGCGCGATGGAAACGATTGGCCGCTTGCTGGCGCGGTCCCCGCCGCACATCCAATCAACGCGCATGCGACAATCACATGACCGCGCAATCCGGCCCACAGCCCCCGCATCAGTCTCTCCCACCCTTTTTGCCGCCCGCATGTTGTCAGCGGGCTGGAGCTGGAGTGAACGATGCCGGGTGCGTGGAGGCAAGCGGTAAGTTGACCGGCCCGCTATCCGGCCGCGCGCCGCGGCGTGAGGTTTGCGGCATGATCTGCCGGCGGCGCGACGTGCATCAGGATGGTCTGGGTGGCGGAGGCGACCTCGATGCCATTCTGCTGGAAGCGCTGCTTCATGCGGCGGTTGAACTCGCGCTGCACCGGCCAGCGGCCGGCCTCGGTGCAGCGGATCTGGCCGACGATCGACACCATGGCGCCGTCGACCTTGTCGATGCCCCAGAGTTCGAGGTCGCCGCGGATCAGGGCGCGGAAGTCCGGCTCGCGGCGCATCTCCTCGACGATGTCCTTGAGGATCTGGCCGGCGCGATCGGTGTCCTCCTTGTAGGCGACGTTGACGCTGACGGAGGCATTGCCGGCGCCGCGACTAGCATTGGTGATGGTCGTCACCGCGCTGAACGGCACGATGTGCACGGCGCCGTCACCGGCGCGCAGGCGAATGGTGCGGATCGAGACGTTCTCGACCACCCCGGAGAGTCCGGAGACGCTGACATTGTCGCCGACCTGCACCGTGTTCTCCAGCAGCAGGAACAGACCGGTGATGAGATCCTGAACCAGCTTTTGCGAACCGAAGCCGATCGCGATACCGACGATGCCGGCGCCCGCGAGCAGCGGGGCGACATTGACGCCGATCTCGCTCAGCGCCGTGAGGCCGACGACGGTGGCGATCAGGCAGAGCAAGGCGGTGCGCAGCATCGGCTGGAAGGTGCGCAGGCGAGCGGCACGGGCATAGTGGCCGTCCCGCGACAGCGTATTGATCTGGCGGTCCAGCAGTGCGTTGCTGGCCTCCCAGATCGCGGCCGCGATGAACACGGCGACGCCGATCGTCACCACCGCCGAAATCAACCGCCCTCCGATCTGGCCGCCATAAAACCAGACGATGGCATCCACGCCCCAGACTTCGAGCACGGCCACGAAGCTGATGAAGGCGATCACGCCGGACACGATCCTGCGCAGCAGCGGCAGATAGCGGTTGGCCCGGACCTCCAGTCCCGGAAAGCGCTGGAGGATCTCCGGCTTGATGCGGAAGCCGCGGTCGATCAGGCCGAGCGTCAGCATGATGGCGACGCGCGTGATCAGCGCCACGGCGATGGTGCCGACGAAATATTGCAGCAGCAGCGCATAGCCGTTGCGGATGTTGAGCGCCCACACCGCCCACAGCGCAAGATCGAGCGCGATGGCAAGATAATGCCAGCCGCCGGCAATGCGGTTGCGCAGGCGCGCTGCGATCCCCTGCCGGTCCGCAGGCGCGCGAATGGCGTCGGCGACCTGGCGGCGGCATTGCAGGATGATGACGACGACGAAGAGATGCACGACCAGCATCACCATGCGCAGCAGCGCGGCATAACCGGCGCGATGCAGGCCGAGCAGCAGCGCCACATTGGCGAAGGCGATGCCGGAGACACCGACACCGACGATGCGCCGCGCCCAGATCTCGATATAGGCCGCGGTCTCGGGGCGAACCGGAAACAGGCCGAACGGCCCCGCCAGCGCGCGGACGACGCAGATCAGCCCGCGCGAGAAAGCATAGGCGTTCACGACCGCAAGGATCACGAGGCGGACGGTCGTGGGCTGGCCAATCTCGGTCCCGAGCAGCGCCGATGCAACGCCCATGAGGACAAACACGGGAAGCAGTTCGAGCAGGAGGCGCCCCAGCACGAAGGGCAGCCGCAGCATCACTTGCCAGATCCGCGCCAGGTTGTGGCGCCGCCTGTGCAGGTCGGGCGCGGGGGTGACATCGGCCACCGATGACGGCGGATCGGCAACGGGCAGCGCCTGCGCCGGCAGGCGCGCGGTTTGCGGCATGCGCCCTTCCAGGAAGGCGACCGGACGCCGGATCAGGCGGAAGATCACCCACTCGGCCGCAAGCGCGCAGCCGAGCACCAGCGCCAGCTTCCAGGCGATCTCGATCAGGAGATTGTAGGCCGCCGGATCGTTCGCGGTGCGCATGATCCAGTAATAGAACGCCGGAAAATGCGTGAGCGTTCGCGCCATGTCGGCAATCTCGCCCGAGATCTCGCCGATCTCCTCCGACACCGTGAGCAGCAGCTGCGCGCCGAGACCGTCGGCCGAGAGCGGGATCGGCGATTTCGGCTCGGGCGCAGGCTGTTGCGGGCCTGATGCATTCGCGATAGCGCGCAGCGTGTCGATCATCTGCGCGCGCTTCTTGTCGTCCTGAAGGGTCTCCAGCGCGCGTTTGGCCTCGTCGGGCGACAGCGCGGCAGCGTTGCCGACGGCAGGCGCAGCCGGCTCGGCACGGGCTGGGGAGAGAGAGAAGATGGCGAGGAAGAACGCTGCGAGAAGCGCCGGAGCAAGCTTATGCGACACGAAGGATTCCTTGGAAAAAATAGATGCGCCACGGCGGAATCGGAGGAGTCACCGCCGCAGCGCATGCGTCATGTCGGATAGGGGGTTATTCGCCCGCGTCCTGTGTCGGAAGTTTGCCGATGAGGCGACCATCTCTTGGCATTTGCCGCAGGTCGGGAACCGCAGGCCTTCGTGGCCATTCGCAGTTGGCGGGAAGTTCGCTCGCGGCGCATCCTTCGAGACGCCCGCCTGCGGCGGGCCCTCAGGATGAGGTCGTGCTGTGGGGCGAGATTTCCAGACCTTCATCGAGATTCGAGATCCTCATGGTGAGGAGCCCGCAACGCGGGCGTCTCGAACCATGCAGGCCGGACTCGTCCAGCAACTTCCAGATCTCATACGCAGCACGCCCCAAAACGCACAGCGCCGGGCAGGTAGGGGCTATGCCACACTGATGCAGCCCTCTAAACCTGTACCCGGCGTGCCGTTCGCGGTTTCTGCCGCTATGCGATAGTCCGAACGAGCTCCATCGCACTTAACGCGGCTGGATTTGCGGAGGTGGAGTCATAGACCTCCCCTTGCTCACGATGTGGACGTTGCGCGTCGCGTATTCGCGACCGTCAGCATGGTCCTCCTGTGACATAAAACTGTCAAGCGGGATCAATGGCTTTCAAATCACATTTGCAGACACGTTCCATCCGTTCCCGCGACAGATTGGCCGCGTGAAGCAGCGGAATAAATCCCTCGACGCAGCGTTTGTCTCGAAGAGCATACTCGTCGCTCCCGCCTCCCCCTTTTCCAGAAAGCCAGAGATGAAAGCATCATTTTGCATCGCAATTGTCGCGGCCCTCGCGACCGGTTCAGCGTTCGCGCAGACCCCGCCGCAGACCTCGACCAGGAAAGTCGACGGCACCGACAACGTCTACATCTTCCGCTATGGCGGCCATCAGTCGATGTTCGTAGTGACGCCGAAGGGCGTGATCGCGACCGATCCGATCTCGTATCTGCGGCCGGCAAAACCCTATATCGACGCGATCAAGGCAGTCACCGACCAGCCGATCAAATACGTCGTCTACAGCCACCACCATTACGATCACATCGCCGGCGGCCAGCCGTTCAAGGATCTCGGCGCCACCTTCATCGCCCACCGCCGCACCAAGGAGCGCCTGCTCGAGCTGAAGAAGCAGAATTCACTGCTCGCCGACATCGTGATGCCGGACCAGGTGGTCGATGACAAGAAGGCCATCACGCTCGGCGGTACCACGCTGGAGCTGAACTATGTCGGTCGCAACCATTCCGACAATTCGCTGGTGATGCGGCTGCCGAAGGAGAAGATCGTGTTCGTGGTCGACTTCGCGCCGATCGAATCGGTCCAGTTCCGCAACATTCCCGACAACGCTTCGCCGCTCGAATACATCGCCTCGCTGAAAAAGCTGGCGTCGCTCGACTGGGAGCGGATGATCCCCGGCCATCCCTATGCCGGCGGCCGCTTCGGCACCAAGAAGGACGTCGAGGACGACATCGCCTACATGGAGGACCTCTCGGCCGAGGTGAAGAAGGCGGCGGATTCAGGCAAATGCTTCGACACCGCGATGAAGGACGTGAAGCTGCCGAAATACGAGAAATGGGCGAATTACGAGACGAGCCTTCCCGCCAATGTCGAGCGCTTCTGCTACTGGTGGGGCCGCGGCTATTGAGCTCTTTTCCCTCTCCCCGCCTGCGGGGAGAGGGTCGGGGTGAGGGGGAGTCTCCGCAAGGACGGTGACAGTCGGATTCGCGGAGAGTCCCCCTCACCCGGATTGCATCTTCGATGCAATCCGACCTCTCCCCGCAAGCGGGGCGAGGTGAAGGGCGGAGACGGCAACGTCGCGATGATGACACCATACCCCTGTTTTGCCCGACGGGTCAAGCAAACTTCTTAAAATCCGAACTCCCTTCCCGCTCGCCCGCAAGTCATTGATTCCACTATCCTCGGCTACTGTGCATGGGGTTGTTTTCGCTGTTTTCATTTCGACTGCTTCTTGCCGCCCTTCCCCTCCTCCTTCTCCAGCGCCTTGCGCACCTCGTCGAACTCCGCCACCGAGGCCTTGTCGGCGCGGGGGAAGCGCAAATCGAGTTTTTCGAGCGCGGCATTGATCACCGAGCCGATCACGACGCGGGCGAACCATTTGTGGTCGGCCGGTACGACATACCACGGCGCATGAGGCGTCGCGGTGTGGCGGACGATGTCCTGATACACGGCCTGATAGCGCGGCCACAGCGCGCGCTCCTTGATGTCGTCCATCGAGAACTTCCATTGCTTGGACGGCTCGTTCAGCCGGTCGAGGAAGCGCTCGCGCTGCTCCTCCCTGGAGAGGTTGAGGAAGAATTTCAGCACCACGGTGCCGTTGCGGCAGAGATAGCGTTCCCAGGCCGAGATGTCCTCGAACCGCTCCTTCCAGATCTCCTTGGTCACAAGCTTCGGCGGCAGCTTCTCCTTGGCGAGGATCTCCGGGTGCACGCGCGTCACCAGGCATTCCTCGTAATGGGAGCGGTTGAAGATGCCGATATGGCCGCGCTCGGGCAGCGCGATGGCATGGCGCCAGAGGAAGTCGTGGTCGAGCTCCTTGCTGCTCGGCGCCTTGAAGGCCGTGACCTCGCAGCCCTGCGGATTGATGCCCTCGAAGATCGCCTTGATGGCACTGTCCTTGCCGGCCGCGTCCATCGCCTGGAACACGATCAGCAGCGACCAGCGGTCCTGGGCATAGAGCTTCTCCTGGAACTCGGTCAGCCGCTTCTTGTTGGCGTCGAGAATCTCCTGCGCCTTCTCCTTGTCGAGATCGCCCTTCTCGTTGGTCTTGTGCGCCTTGAGATGAAACTTGCCCGCGCCATCGTAGCGGAATGGCGTGATGTAGCGGTCAAGTTCCTGGGCGAGCGATTTGGACGGCTTCTTGCTCATGGGCGCGGGGCACCTTGCGTTGCGGCTTCAGTCGGTCGAGCACGCTACCAAGGATGCCCTTGGGAAGGAATATGATGAAAAGCACCAGCAGCACGCCGTAGACGAAATTGTCCCAGCCGACCGCCTTGGTACCGAAGCCGATGCGCAAGGTCTCGGCCAGCAGGATCGTGATGATGGCGCCGACGGTCGGGCCGAGCGAGACGAACAGGCCGCCGACGATCGCTGCGAACACCATCTGGAGCGACACCGCGATGCCGCTGACGGTGTCGGGCGTGATGAACATCTGGTACTGGCAGTAGATCGCACCCGCCAGCGCCGTCATCAGCGCGCTCAGCAGCGTGATCTTCAGTTTCTCCGCGGTGACGTCGACGCCGGCCGCGGCCGCGGCGTCCTCATCCTCCGAGATCGCCTCCAGCGCATAGCGCGCCATGCTGCGGTCGACCCAGTGCCAGACCAATATGCCGAACAGCCAGACCCCGAGCGCGATCAGGTACCAGGTGATCTTGTCGTCGAATTGCAGAGCCAGCAGCTTGCTGCCGGATGCCCGGTTCGGCGTGTAGCCGAGCGAGCCGCCGGTATAGTCGCGCGTCGCGGTGATGACCTGAAGCACGATGCCGGACAGCGCCAGCGTCACCAGCACGAAATAGTGTCCGGTGATGCGGAAGCGAAAGCAGGGATAGCCGACGATCAGCGCCAGCGTGCCGGCCGCGACCATGCCGAGGGGGATGCCGATCCAGGGCGACCAGCCCAGATGATTCCAGAGCAGCGCCGTGACATAGGCGCCGATGCCCATGAAGCCGCCATGACCGAGCGAGACCAGGCCGAACCGTCCCATCATCGACCACGACGTGTAGGCGAACGACCAGATCAGGATCAGCACCAGGATATGCAGATGATAGGGATCGCGATAGACGAAGGGCAGCGCAATCAGCGCCGCCAGTCCGATCCCCCATGCCGCCAGCCGCCCCTGCCCCATCATCGGCGCCTCGCAAGCAGGCCCGCGGGCCGGATGAACATCATGACGATGAAGAAGGCGAAGGCGAGCACGTAGCCCCATTCGAGATCGGAGAACAGGCCGCCGAGCGAGATGATCTCGGCGAACACGAAGGCGGCGATAAAGCCGCCGATGAAATTGCCGAGGCCGCCGAGCACGCAGATCAGGAAGGTGATCGGCCCGAACGACAGGCCGACGAAGGGATGCACATCATATTGCAGCACCAGCAGACAGGCGGCGAGCCCGGCCAGCGCGCCGCCGAGTGCGGACGTGATGAGGTAGATCCTCTTGGTGTCGACGCCCATCAGCGCCATGATCTGCCGGTCCTGCGAGATGGCGCGGATCGCGGTGCCGGTGAAGGTGCGCGTCATGAACAGATACACCGCAACCATGCCGACCAGCGCCGCCAGAAACGACAGCAGCCGTGCATAGCTGAAGTTCATCTCGCCGAAGGCGAGCACCGGCAGGCGGATGCCGAGATTGCGGAAGTCGATGCCGAAGGCGACGGTGGCAAAGCTCTGCAGCACGAACAGCACGCCGCCGGTGGCGAGCAGCTGGTTGATCGGCGGCGCGGTGAGCAGCGGCGCGATCACGAGGTAGTGCAGCGCCGCGCCGAGCATCGCCACCAGAAGAATGGTGAACGGTGCCGCGACGAAATAGCTGAGGCCGTAATACTGCACCAGGAAATACATGGCGTACATGCCGATCATCACGAGCTCGGCGTAGCAGATCCAGGTCACGTCGATGACGCCGAAGATCAGATTGAGCCCGAGCGCCAGCAGCGCCAGCACGCCGCCGAGCAGGATGCCGTTGATCACGGCCTCCAGCAGGTAGATGTCGAAAATGTCCAGGAACCCCTGCATGAACCTCACACCCCGAGATATGCTTCCTTGACCGTGTCGCTCGCCAGCATCTCCGCCGAGGTGCCTGAGCTGCGGATCGTGCCGGCCTCGATCAGATAGGCGCGGTCGACCACGCGCAGCACCTGCTGCACGTTCTGCTCGACGATCAGCACCGTCAGACCACTTGCGCGAATGCGCTTCACCAGCTCGAACACCTGCTGCACCACGACCGGCGCCAGCCCCGCCGACGGCTCGTCGAGCAGCAGCAGCTTTGGATTGGACATCATCGCGCGGCCGATCGCGCACATCTGCTGCTCGCCGCCGGACATGGTGCCGGCCATCTGGTGGCGGCGTTCCTTCAGGCGCGGGAACAGGTCGAACACGACCTCCAGCCGCTCGGCATAGTGACCGCGCGCTTCCTTCATGAAGGCGCCCATCTTGAGATTGTCGTCGACACTGAGCTGCGGAAACAGCCGCCGGTTTTCCGGCACATGCGCGATGCCGAGGCTGACGATCTTGTGCGGCGGCGTCGCCACGACATCGACGCCCTCCATCGCGATCGACCCGCGCGAGGGGCGGATCAGGCCGGAGATCACGCGCATCAAGGTGGTCTTGCCCGCACCGTTCGGGCCGATCACGCCGACGGCCTCGCCGGCCCTCACGTCGAGATTGACGTCGAACAGCGCCTGGAAAGTGCCATAGCCGGCGTTGACGCCGCGGAGCTCCAGCATCGGCTAGCCTCCCGCCCGGCGGCGCGCTGCGGCGGCCGCGGCCTGGGTGGTCTCGGCATCGGTGCCGAGATAGACCTCGATCACGCGTGGATCGCCGGCAACGGCGCTCGGCAGGCCTTCCGAGATCTTCTCGCCGTGATCGAGCACCATGACGCGATCGACGACGCGCATCAGCACACCCATAATGTGCTCGACCCAGATGATGGTGATGCCGAGCTCGTCGCGGATGTTGCGCAGCATGTCGGCGGCCTGCCCCATCTCGGCCTCGTCGAGACCACCGAGGCTCTCGTCGGCGAGCAGGAGCTTTGGCGCAGTGGCGAGTGCTTTCGCCAATTCGAGCTTCTTCAGCCCGGCTGCGCCGAGGCCGTCAACGCTGGCATGGCGATCGGTCGGCAGGCCGACCATCGCCAGCGCTCGCTCGGCCGCTTCTTCGGCCTTGACGCGGCTGTGGCGGCCCTGGCCGTAGAAGCCAGCGAGCGCGACGCTCTCAAAGATGGTCAGGCGGCGGAAGGGGCGTGGGATCTGGAAGGTGCGGCCGATGCCGCGGTTGATGATCCGGTGTGGCGCAAGACCGGCGATCTCGTGTCCCGCGAACAGGATCGAACCTGAGGTCGGCGCCAGCGTGCCGGAGAGCATGTTGAAGATCGTACTCTTGCCCGAGCCGTTGGGCCCGATCAGGCCGAGGATCTCGCCCTGATCGACCTTGAACGACACGTTGTTCACGGCCGTGAAGCCGCCAAACCGCTTCACCAGCCCACTGACGTCCAGCACCTCAGCTCTCCGCCGCTACTGGTTGCTATAGGTGGTGCCTTTGGGCAGCGGCAGCACGGCCTCGCGCTGCGCCTGGCTCTTGGGCCACACCACGGAGGACTTATCGTCGATGTACTGGATCACGACAGGAAAAGAGCGTTCGTTCTGGCCAGACATCGGCGTGCCCTCGCCGTAGAACTTGACGCCGAAGCCCAGCATGGTGCCGCCCTCGGGAATGTCGGTGTCGAGCGCCGCCTTGCGCAGCGCATCGGGATCGACCCCGCCATATTTCTTGATCGCGCGCGGCAGCACGTCGCTCATGAAGACATAGGTGTTGGAGGCACCGATGCCGACATGCGCTGAACGGATCGCAACGCCGGGCTTGATCTTGTCGAACTCTTCGCCGACCATCTTGATCACGGCCGGAAGCTTGGGGTCCATGGTCTTCTGGTTGGCGAGCCAGATCGAGATCGGATCGGTGTTGAAGATGTAGGTGGCGTCCGCGCCCATGCCCTCCTTCAGCTTCTCATAGACACCGTAGCCCGCGCCATGCCCCATCAGCGCGCCGAACTTCAGCCCCTGCTCTCGGGCCTGCCGCAGCAACAGCGTGATGTCGGGGTTGTAGCCGGTGTGGAAAATCACGTCGGGCTTTGCGCGCTTCAGCTTGGTCACCAGCGCGGAGAGATCGGGCGCGGTCGCCGAATAGCCCTCCTTCATCACGACGTTGAAGCCTGCCTTCTTGGCACCGACTTCGTTGCCCTTGGAGACATCGACGCCATAGGCGCCGTCCTCATGGATGATGGCGACGCGCAGGTCCTTCGGCTCCTTGTCGAACTTCGCCTTGGCATTCTGTGCGATGAAATCCATCGTCATCATGCCGAACTGGTCGCCGCTCGCCTGCGGGCGGAAGACGTATTTGTAGCCCTTCTCGTTGAACACGGCCGACGAGATGCAGGTCGTCATCCACATGAACTTCTTGAGCTGCTCGACGCGGGCCGCGACCGGCACGCATTGCGCGGAGGAGAAGAAGCCGAGCACCATGTCGACCTTCTCCTGCTCGAGCAGGCGGACGGATTCGTTGATGGCGATGTCGGGCTTGCTCTGGGCGTCGGCGTAGACCGCCTCGATCTTGTAGCCCTCAACGCCGGTCTTGGCGAAATGATCGAGGATGATCTTGGCGCCGACATAGTTGAGCTCGGACCCGCCGCCTGCGAGTGGCCCGGTCAGGTCGAACACGACGCCGATCTTGATCTTCTTCTCTTGAGCCTTGTCTTGAGCCTTGTCCTGGGCCTCGGCCGAAGCCATCAAGCCCGTCGCTGATATCGCGACCAACAGCCCACGTACCAAACGGGCAGCCATGCGCAGGCGCATCTAAACCTCCCTGGACGATTGTGCATTGCATTCTTCTTGCTTTTGCTTTTTGGCCCATCACATGGGCTGCGCGCAGCGATGTCAAGCCTCGCGCATCAGCGCGAAGCGAACTGCTGCTCGACGAAGGCCGTGACAAATCGCGGCATGGACGGCGTGAGATCACTCACACCGCGCACGAGATGGATGGCCGATAGCTCCGGCTCGTCCTCGCGCGCGAGATTGGCTTCGATCCGGGCACGGGCCGCCTCACCCGGCATGTCCAGGTTGATGATTTGGATCATTGCAATCGACGGACCGGTGGCGACACAGTGCCAGCCGGGCTCGATCTGGTAGTCGGCAGTCGTCAGACCGGTTTCCTCACCGAGTTCGCGGACAACGCTGCCGGGAATGTCGAGTGCGCCGTCCCTGACATCGTCGAGGTCCGGCGTGCCCGAGGGGAAATAGATGCGGCCGGCATTGGCGGTATGCTGGGCCATCTCGCCCATCACGAAGGCACCGTCGGAGGCGCGCAGCGCGCCCATGCCAAAACCGTTGAACACCGCCTTGTCGGGGTAGCCCCAGTCGCGCCAGGCGAGGAAGTCCGCGAAATCGATCTCGAAATAGGTCGCCGAAAGATGACCGTCCGAGAACACGGCATCGCGTCCCAGCAGGACGCGGCCGTTCCAGATTTTTGGCCGCTCACGCTGTTTCTCGGCAAAATGCGCTGCGATCTCGGCGCGCCGCGCCTCAGCGAACGGCCAGACGATCGGCCGCACCGCAAGATCAAGCGTCGTAACGCGATGAATGACCAATGACGTCATGACGCCTGTTTACAATGCCTTCGCGTCAGTTATTTGGCGCTCCCCGTGGTCTTCTTGGCCTGCTCGACATATTTGTTGGTGAAGGTCTTGCTGACGTCGATCTTGGCGTTAGCGACCTCGGGCGAGCCGACGCTGAACACCGCGAGCACGGCATCGGCGCCCTTCGGATCCATCTTGCCGGTCTCGGAGAACATCGGGATCGTGTTCTTCAGTGCGGCGAGATAGAGCTCCTTGTTCTTGCCGACCATCTCCTCCGGCATCTTCGCCATGATCTCCTCAGGCGAATGCGAATGGATCCAGGCGATCGTGGCAAGCATTGCGTTGGTGAGCGCCTGCGTTTCCTTCTCGTGGCCATTGATCCAGGCCACCGTCGAGTACAGCGCGCCGCCCGGATATTCCCCGCCGAACGTCTCGAGCGTGTCCTTCTGCGTGCGGGTGTCGCTGAGGATGCGCAGGTCCGGGTGGCTGCCCTGGAGCACGGTGACGGCGGGATCGAGCATCACGGCCGCGTCGAGCTGGCCCTGCTCCATCGCGGCCACGGCCGTAGCCCCGAGGCCGACGCCGATTACGGCGGTGCCGGCGGGATCGAGCCCGTTCTTCTTGAGGAGATATTTCAGGAAGAAGTCGGTGGAGGAGCCGGGCGCGCTGACGCCGACCTTCTTGCCGGCGAGGTCCTTGACCGACTTGATGTCATTGGTCCGCGACGGCGCGACCACCAGCACGAGGCCGGGATAGCGGTCATAGACCACGAAGGCCTGAAGCTCCTGCTTCTTGGCGGCCAGATTGACGCAATGGTCGAAATAGCCGGAAACCACGTCGGCGCTGCCGCCAAGCACGGCCTTGAGCGCATCCGAGCCGCCCTTGAGGTCCACGAGCTCGACATTGAGGCCGGCCTTCTCATATTCGCCGAGCTGCTTGGCCAGCACTGTCGGCAGGTAGCACAGGCAGGCGCCGCCACCGACCGCGACCGTCACCTTGCTTTGCGCCGCGGCAAGACCGGTGGTGAGCGTCAGCGCGAGCAGCGCACCAGCGAGCCTGGCAATCGTGTTCTTCATTGGTTTCCTCCGTTCGGCTGGCGGCACCATAAAGCAGCGGGACTGGCTTGAGAAGCACTGCCTAAGTGCGACTCGCCATCGGCCTTTCCGCGCAATAGCATGGGTCCACAAGAACAATTCTTGATGGGGAGGATTATCCATGAATCGCCTTGCAATCGGGCTGTCGATCGCCGCCGCCTTTGCGGCCGGATGCGGCGCCAACCAGCTGCTTCGGCCGGCGCTGGCCGCCGAGAACGTCACCGCACAGATCATCCATACCGGCGAGATGGAGGGCGACGCGCTCGGCCCTGCCAACAATGTCGGCTACCGCTCAAAAATGTTCGCGAGCGCCGACGGCGCCACCATCTCGATCCAGGTCGGCAACGTGCCCAAGCACATGCATCCCAACACCAACGAGATCCAGTACATCCTGGACGGGACCGGAACGATCTGGCTCGGCGACAAGGAAGTCACGGTGAAGCCGGGCGACCTCGTGATCATCCCCAAGGGCACGCCGCATGGCGGGACCAAGCCGATCAGCGGTCAGGTCAAGGCGATCGCGATCAAGACGCCGCCGCAGGCGCCCGACGATACCAAGCTGCTGGACTAGGGTTTCACAATGTCGGGGCTCGCGCCGATGCGCGGGCCCCTTTTGCGGCTACCCGCGACCATCCACAGCCGGCCGCCACACCAGCAGGCGACGCTCCACCAGCGTGACGCCATAATCGATCAGGATGACGAAGGCCGACAGCACGAACATGCCGGCAAATACGCCGGCAACGTCGAACACGCCTTCGGCCTGCTGGATCAGATAGCCGAGCCCCGCCGCAGATCCCAGATATTCGCCGACGACGGCGCCGACCACGGCAAAGCCGACCGACGTATGCAGTGACGAGAACATCCAGGACAGCGCCGAGGGCCAGTAGACGTGCTGCATCAATTGCCGCTCGCTCATGCCGAGCATGCGGCCGTTGTCGAGCACGGTCCGGCTGACTTCCTTCACGCCCTGATAGACGTTGAAGAACACGATGAAGAATACCAGCGTCACGCCAAGCGCGACCTTGGACCAGATGCCGAGGCCCAGCCACAACGCGAAGATCGGCGCAAGCACCACGCGTGGCAACGCATTGACCATCTTCACGTAAGGATCGAACACGGCGGCAACGAGCGGCTGGCGCGCGAACCAGAAGCCGATCAGCACGCCGCCGGCCGATCCGATGACGAAGGCCAGCACCGATTCGGTCAGCGTGATACCGAGATGCCTCCAGATCACGCCGGACGAGAACCACTTCACGATCTGGGCGAAAACGTCGACGGGCTTCGAGAAAAAGAACGGCGGCAGCAGGATCTTGCCGAACACCGGCACGGTCGCAAGGAGCTGCCAAAGTGCGAGGCAGACGACCGCGACAAGGACTTGCAGCGCAAGCAGCGTCACGCGCGACATCAGACCGCCTCCGCCGCTTGGGTGGATTGCGCGTAGCCCTTCATCACCTCATCCTTGAGTACGCTCCAGATCTCGCGGTGGAGTGCGTGGAACTCCTTGTCCAGCCGCACCTCGAAAATGTCGCGCGGGCGTGGCAGTGTCACGCGCCAGTCGCCGATAATGTGCGAGGACGGCCCGGCCGACATGATCACGACGCGGTCGGCCAGCGCGATCGCCTCTTCGAGGTCGTGGGTCACGAACAGCACCGCCTTGCGATCGGCGTTCCAGAGATCGAGCAAGAGATTACCCATCACCTGCCGCGTTTGCGCATCGAGCGGTCCGAACGGCTCGTCCATCAGCAGGATATTCGGGTCGCGGATCAAGACCTGCGCCAGCGCCACACGCTTGCGCTGGCCGCCCGAGAGCATGTGCGGATAGCGACCCGCGAAGGCGCCCAGGCCCACCGACGTCAGCCATTTCTGCGCCCGCGACAACGCTTCAGTGCGCGGCGTGCCATGGATCTCAAGCCCGATTGCGACGTTGTCGAGCGCGGTTTTCCAGGGGAACAGTGCGTCCGCCTGGAACAAATAGCCGGCATCCCGGTTCAGCCCCGCAAGCGGCTGGTCGAAAATCTTGACGCTACCGGCGGCGGGCTTGAGCAGGCCGGCCGCGACGTTGAGTAGCGTCGATTTCCCGCAGCCGGTCGGGCCGACAATGGCGACGAACTCGCCCTGCGCCACCGAAAGATGCGCCTTCTCCACCGCCGTATAGACCCGGTCGTCCCCCAGCCGGAACGCGACCTTGGCATCTTCCAGCGCCACTGCCGTGGGCGTTGTCATGTGTTTCCTCCGAACTCGGTCGATGCCTTAGCCGCTCGCGCGGCCAAGTTCAATCAAGGCGCCAAGCGTGCTACGCATGGGATCTTGCCGCCCCCTTCCCCTCCTAGAGCCCACCCGCGATGCCTTCCAAGCCGGCGATCAGCTACCGAGAGGTCACCAAGAGCTTCGGTCGCCTCAAGGCCGTGGACGACGTATCGCTCGACATCGCCGAGGGTGAGTTTCTGGCCATCGTCGGCGGCTCGGGCTCGGGCAAGACGACGCTGCTGCGGCTCGCCAACCGGCTGATCGAGGCCAATGCCGGCGCGATCACGGTCGAGGGCGAGGACGTGCGGAACGTCGATCCGGTCGCGCTGCGGCGGCGGATCGGCTACGTCTTCCAGAGCGGCGGGCTGTTCCCGCATTTGAGCGTTGCCGACAATATCGGGATCACGCCAAAGCTGTTGGGCGCGCCGGCTGCGGCGATCGCAGCGCGCGTCGACGAACTTCTGGAGCTCGTGCAGCTGGACAGGGCCGCGCATCGCGACCGCCTGCCGGAGGCACTCTCAGGCGGTCAGCGCCAGCGCGTCGGCGTGGCGCGGGCGCTCGCGGCAAAACCGCGCATCGTGCTGATGGACGAGCCGTTCGGCGCTCTCGATCCCCTCACCCGCGACGCGCTCGGCGACGATTATCGTTCGCTGCATCGCAAGCTCGGCTTGACCACCGTCATGATCACGCACGACATGACGGAGGCCATCCTGCTCGCCGACCGCATCGCGGTGATGCGCAACGGAAAGCTGCTCGCGCAGGGCACGCCCGCGGAACTCTCCACAAGCGGCGACGCCTATGTGCTGGAGCTGTTGCGCACGCCGCGGCGCCAGGTCGAGCGGCTGAACGCGCTATTGCCGCAGAGCGGTGCGGCATGAGCCTGTTCACCGATCCGCGCTGGGGCGATGCGCTGTCGCATCTGCCCGACTATCTCGGCAACCATGTGCAGGTCAGCCTCGCCGCGCTCGCGCTCGGCCTTGCCGTCAGCCTGCCGCTCGCGATCCTGACCCGTAACCGCCCTGCACCGCGCGCCATTCTGCTTGCGCTCGCCAGCATCGTGCAGACGGTGCCGGGGCTGGCGCTGCTCGCGCTGTTCTATCCACTGCTGCTCGCGGCGGCCTCCCTGACACTCGCCTGGTTCGGCGTGTCCTTCTCCGCGTTCGGCTTCCTGCCGGCGATGCTGGCGCTGGCGCTCTATTCGATGCTGCCGGTGCTGCGCAACGGCATCACCGGGCTAAACGGCATCGACCCGGCGCTGATCGAAGCCGCTGAGGGAGTCGGCATGACCGCGCGGCAGTCGCTGGTCATGGTCGAGCTGCCGCTGGCGCTGCCGGTGATGATGGCGGGCATCCGCACCGCCGCGGTGTGGGTGATCGGCACCGCGACGCTCTCGACCCCGATCGGGCAGACCAGCCTCGGCAATTACATTTTTGCAGGACTTCAGACCCAGAACTGGGTGTTCGTCCTGTTCGGCTGTTTTGCCTCCGCCCTGCTGGCGCTCGCCGTCGATCAGCTGCTCGGCCTGATCGAGGGCGGACTGCGCCGCCGCAGCCGCCTGCGTACCGGGCTCGGCGCGGTCGGGATCGCGGCGCTGGTCGCGGCGGCGCTGGTGCCGTCGATGGGCCGCTCATCGCAGGGCTACGTCGTCGGTGCAAAAACCTTCGCCGAGCAATATGTGCTGTCAGCCCTGCTCAGGGATCGCCTCAAGACGGCCGGCCTGCCGGCCACCGCGCGCTCGGGCCTCGGCTCGAGCGTGATCTTCGAGGCGCTGAAGGCGGGCGACGTCGATCTCTATGTCGATTATTCCGGCACGCTCTGGGCCAACCAGCTCCATCGCACCGACATCAAGCCGCGCGCCGAGCTGCTCGCGGATTTGAAGACGGCGCTTGCCAAGGACAACATCACCCTGCTCGGCGAGCTCGGCTTCGAGAACGCCTATGCGCTGGTGGTGCCGAGGAAGCGCGCTGAAGCGCTCGGTATTCGCACCATCGCCGATCTTGCCGCCCATGCGTCAACGATGTCGATTGCCGGCGACTACGAGTTCTTCTCGCGCCCTGAATGGGCGGCTTTGCAAAAGGCCTATGGGCTGTCGTTCCGCGCCCAGCGCCAGATGCAGCCGGACTTCATGTACGCGGCGGTCGCCAGCGGCGAGGTCGACGTCATCGCCGGCTACACCAGCGACGGGCTGATCGCGAAATACGACCTCGTCGTGCTCGACGATCCCAGGCAAGCGATCCCACCCTACGACGCGATCCTGCTGCTCGCGCCGAAACGCGCCGGCGACGAGCGGCTCAAGACGGCGCTGAACCCGCTGCTCGGCAAAATCGATATCGCCACGATGCGCGAGGCCAATTTGCGCGCCAGCGGCAACGACGCGAATTCGTCGCCGGATGCGGTGGCGAAATGGCTGTGGGAAAAGGTGGGCCGGCGCTAGAACATGGCTCCGCGCCGGCGCCTTTGCTACGCCTTCTCGGTTGCCCCTCCGGAATCGACCCAGTCCTTGAAGCCGCCGACGTTGTAGACGTGGCCGTAGCCCATGTCCTGAAGCAGCTTGCCGGCGAGAGCAGAGCGACCGCCGGAGGCGCAATAGAGGATCACGACTTTGTCCTTGGCTAGCGCCTTGTCGTGATAGGGCGAGTCCGGATCGGCCCGAAACTCCAGCATGCCGCGGGAGATATTCAGGGCGCCGGGAATCTTGCTGCTCTTCTCGATCTCAGGCGCATCGCGCACGTCGAGCACGAGCGCGCCCTTGCCGATCATCTCCTTGGCTTGTGCCGGCGTGATCTTCGGCACGGCCGCGTTGGCGGCCTCCAGCATCTGCTTCACGGATATTGCCAATGACTTCTCCTTGGGTTCGCGGTTTGTCGAACGCCCCCACTAGCCGGCATCGTCTTTCACCGCGTCCATCGTTCGGAGGACAGCGCGAGGCAAACAGCGCGCGGAGCCTCGAAGGATGACGATGATAGAGGCTACAGCCCCCTGATCATGCCCGCATTGATCAGCAGGCGGTTCAGCCGGCGCGCCTCGGCGCCGTCCTTGCAGCCGTAGAAGGTGCCCTTGCAGCGGAGCATGATGTCCTTCTGCTCGGCGAAGGACGGGTCGAGCGGAATGCCGGCGGCTTCCTGGATGACCAGCGGCAGGTACGGACCGTCGATCGTGTCCATCACGGCCTCGCTCTTGACCGGCTCGAAATTGACGGCGTCGATCGCGTAATACGTCGCGTAGAGGCGCGGATCATAAGCATCCAGCTTCTTGCCGATGGCACCCTCGTCGAGCCGCGGCTCGAGGATGGCAGGTGCAAACTCGGGCTGATGATCGCCATAACGTACGATCAGGAAGGGCTCGCCCGGAAAATTCTTCTTCAGGCCGGCAACGAAAATCTTGTACTGCTCGGCGCTCATGGCCTGCCGGCGCAGATATTCGTCGATCGACGCCACGTTGCCCGGCGCGCGCCAGGTCGGCATCAGGTCCGGGCGGAAGCGCGTCTCCCAGGGAAAATGATTGGCGCCAAGATAGATGAAGGTGAACAGCGGCTTGTTCGGCGGCTGCAGGCCCATCAGCTGAAGCGCCTTGTCGTAGAAAAAAGAGTCCGGCTCGACGTCCTTGGCGCCGAGATCCTTCGAATCGAGGAAGCGCTCGACGCCGGTCGTCATCTGAAAGCTGCGCGCGCCCATGAAGCCGCCATAGGCGGGATAGAGCGACAGGGTGTCATAGCCGCAGCGGCGCAGCGCCAGCGGCAGGCCACGCTCGACGCGGCCCGTTGCGATGCGCGTCACGAAATAGGCGAAGCGGCCGAACGAGCGCGACGATAGCCCCGCAAGCACGTTGTATTCGGTGAACCAGCTCGGCCCGCCATTGCTCTCGGCGAGGAACGTGCGCTGCTTGCCGTCCCAGGATTTGAAGTGGCTGCCATAGCCCTGCGGCACCTTGATGCCCTGCGCGGCGCGGATGTCGAAACTCGATTCATCATGGATCATGATGATGTTCGGCCGGCGGCCGGTGGGATGGCAGGCATCGACCAGCGGCATGTTGAGCCGTTCATTGGTCGAGGCTGCCGATTCCATGAAGCCGTATTGCGCGAAGTCGGACACGGCGGTGACGCCGGAGCGGAAGAATTTCGAGAGATAGCCGTCGTCGTAATAGCCGCGCCAGGCTTCGTCCGGCTGATAGAGCGAATAGCCGACCAGCGCGGCAAGGCAGGCGAGCTTGCAGGCAAGCGCCGGCAGGCGGCGGATGCGGAACGGATCGAGCCACCACAGCGCGTACATCAGCGGCAGCGTGACGAGGCCGGCTCCGATTACCGACCAGCGCAAATTCGGGAAGATCGTGAACAGAAACGCGACGGTGTCGCGGTCGATCATCATCAGGTCGATGAAGTTGACCGTCATCTGCACGACGTCGTGCTTGAGCCGCGACAGCAGCACCAGCACGACGACCAATGTCAGCGACAGCGCACCCGACAGCGCCGGCCGCCGCAATAGCGTGATCCAGAAGAAGTTGAGGATGCCCCAAGCGAGCACGAAGGACAGCCGCGCGCCGAAATCGGTCTCGGTCTCGTACATCAGACCGAGCGCTGCGAGGTGCGGGGCGGCAACCGCCAGCAGCCGCCAGATTCCGAGCGCGGCGACGCTCGCCAGCACGGCGGTCGTGGCAGAAGGACCTGGATTGGGCGCGGACGCCATCGACGACACGCAACAGCTGGTCCGGCGCGGAAATGCCAAGCCGCCTGGCGGGCCTGCGGCGTTCGGCGCAGCCGGAAAGCCTGCACCGTGTCACAAAACTGTAATTGAATGGTCAAGGACAAGCAACGCGTGTTCCCGGTCCGACCTTCGCTTAATGTTAGCACGCGGCGAATGTGCCGCACGGCGAGCAACGCTAGCGCTTGGCGATCCCGGCGATGAACAGATCGATCACTCCCTCCGCCATCCGCTCGATCTCCCCCGCCTCCACGCCCCAGCGCGGAAAATGCCCATCGAGATTCATCCGGGCAAAACCGTAGACCAGGGCGCGGCCGGCGATCTGGACCCGCTTGAGGTCATCCGGCCACAGCAGGCCCTGCTCTGCCGCATCCGTCAGCATCCGCTCCGTCAGCGCGACCAGCTCGGCATTGTCGCGGGTCAGCTCCGCAGAGCTGCCATGGGTGAAGTAGCGCCCCGTCGAGATGATCTCGAAATGAGCCGGGTTGCGCATCGCCCAGCGCAAGTAGGCAAGGCCAAAGGCGCGGAAACGCGCGAGCGGATCCGTGGCCGGAGCCTCGCCCAGCGCTACCTCGATCTCGGCACGGAAGCGCCGCTGCGCCTCCTCGGCCGCCGCCGCCATCAGCGCATCGCGGTTGGGGAAGTGCCGGAACGGCGCCCCCGGCGACACGGCTGCACGACGCGCGGCCTCGCGGACCGAGACTTCGGCGCCCTCGGCTGCCAGCTGCAGCGCAGCGTCGATGAGGACGCGGCGGAGGTCGCCGTGATGGTACGGCCGGGCTTCGGGCGTTTGGCGGCGGGCGCGAGGCTTGGGAGGCTGTCGGGCAGGCATGGCGCTTCCTAGCATCACCCGAACGTGAATGTAAGCAGCGATTACACCGTTGACGGGACAGCTATGCCGAAATGTAATCGATGATTACATAATGGAGGAGATTGCCATGTCGCGACGTCAAAACTGGTTCGAAGGCTGGCGGCTGCTGGCCGTCCTCGCACTGAGCCTTATCGCGCTCAGCCTGTGGATCGCCTCGATGCGTCAGTTCGAGGTCGAGGGCGTACGGATGGTGATCCGCTTTACCGCGAGAAGCTCGCTGCTGCTGTTCTGCCTCGCCTTCAGCGCCGCGGCTCTCGCCCGGCTGTGGCCGAATGCCTGGACGCGCTGGCAACGCCGCAACCGCCGCTATCTGGGCCTGAGTTTTGCCGTCTCCCACACCGTCCATGCAATTGCGATTGCCGCGTTCGCCAGCATGGATCCTTCCGGCTTTGCGGAGGCGACGTCGGCCGCTTCCTACATCTTCGGCGGCATCGGCTATGCCATCATCATCGCCATGAGCGCGACCTCGTTCGACCGCACCGCCGCGCTGCTCGGACCCCGCGCCTGGCGCGCGCTGCACCTCACCGGCGGCTATTACCTCTGGTTCCAGTTCATGGTGTCGTTCGGCAAGCGCGTGCCGGCGATGCCGCTCTATGCCGCCTTCCTCGTTCCGCTGCTTGCCGTGATGGCACTGCGGCTGATCGCGATGGCTGCCCATCCACGCGAACGGACCGTCGTGGCCCGCTGAAGCGGGGCGTCAGCCCTGCGGCAGCAGTCCGAGCTGCTTGGCGATGATCCGATCGAGCGTCCGCTTCGGCAGCACGACCGCCATCAGATGACGCATCCGGTTGGGCGTGATCTGGTAGCGGACCTTGGGGCTTGCCGCCGTCAGCGCCTCGAACACGATTTCGGCGATGCGCTCGGCGGGCAGCCCATTGGCGCCGAGCGCCATCATATACGCCATGACCTTGTTCAACGCCGGCAGATAGGGCGAGTTCTTGTAGACGGAGAGATCGATCTCTTCGGCCTTGCTCCAGATCGGCGTCTTCACCGCGCCGGGGGCGACGATGATGACGTCGATGCCGAACAGCATCAGTTCGCGGCGCAGGCTCTCCGAGAGGCCCTCGACGGCGTGCTTGGAGGTGCAGTAGGGCGCCGACAGCGGATTGCCGTTCTTGCCCGCGACCGAGCTGATCATCACGATCCGCCCTTTCGGCCCCTTCAGCGACCGGTCCGCACCGAGCAGTGGCCCGAAAGCCTGCGTCGCGATGACGGGTCCAATGACGTTGATGTCCATCTGGCGGCGGAAATCGGCGGCAGGCAATTCGAGCACGGGACCGGCGACCGCGACACCGGCATTGTTGACGAGGCCCGCCAACGTCTCGCCGCCCAGCGCCTCGCGGACTGTTCGCGCAGCAGCCAGGACTGCGACCTCATCGGTAACGTCGAACAAGAGCGGCGTGAAATTGGTGCCGAACTCACGCGTGAGCCGGTCGGCATCGGCCTGCTTGCGAACGCTGCCGAAGACGCGATAGCCGCGCCCGATCAGGAATTTTGCAATGGCCCAGCCGATGCCGGTGGACGCGCCGGTGACGACGACGGATCGCATGGTCTTTCCCCCCAAGAGTTCCCGGGATCATGTAGGAGGAAGGTACCGGTGCGCAATGCCGCCCCGACTCTCAGCCAGCGCAGCCTATGTCGGTTCTTAAGATGAAGCGGCGCGCGAGCGTCGCGACATCAGATCAAATGCGCCTTCAAAATGCGGATGAAGAGCCGAATCCTCGACTCTGAAAACGCAGCGCTTTTGGCGATTGGAGGTTTCTGAAAAAGTTCTGAAAAACGACGCCAGACCAAGAATGTGGTTTAGGCGTCAGTTCTTCGTGCTCGGAGGCCACTTCAACTCGCGAAGAATTTGAATGAAGCAGCAATGCTTCGCGCGAGTAGAAAAGAGCGAGACCGCTGTTTGCGATCCCGCTCGAATATAGTCGTGAAGGTTTAAGATTTGGTTTGGCGAGCGAAGCTTGTGTTTTTCGCTCGCGTGTCCCGGATCAGCAGCGCACGCTTACGCGCCGCTGCGTCCGGGGAATGCAAACCTCAGTTCTTCGACTTGTCGACCAGCGCGCCCTTCTTGATCCAGGGCATCATGTCGCGCAGCTTGGCGCCGACTTCCTCGATCGGGTGCTGGGCGAGCTTGGCGCGGGTCGCCTTGAACGAGGTCTGGTTGACCTTGTTCTCGAGCATCCAGTCGCGGGCGAACTTGCCGCCCTGGATGTCGGCGAGAACGCGCTTCATCTCGGCCTTGGTCTCGGCGGTGACGATGCGCGGGCCGGTAACGTACTCGCCGTACTCGGCGGTGTTCGAGATCGAGTAGTTCATGTTGGCGATGCCGCCTTCATAGATCAGGTCGACGATCAGCTTCACTTCGTGCAGGCACTCGAAATAGGCCATCTCCGGAGCGTAGCCGGCTTCGACCAGGGTCTCGTAGCCGCCCTTGATCAGCTCGACCAGACCGCCGCAGAGCACGACCTGCTCGCCGAACAGATCGGTCTCGCACTCTTCCTTGAAGGTGGTCTCGATGATGCCGGCGCGACCGCCGCCGACAGCGGAGGCGTAGGACAGGCCGAGATCATGGGCGTTGCCCGAGACGTCCTTGGCGATCGCGATCAGGCAGGGCACGCCGCCGCCGCGCTGATACTCCGAGCGCACGGTGTGGCCGGGGCCCTTCGGCGCGATCATCAGCACGTCGAGGTCGGCGCGCGGGTCGAGCAGGTTGAAGTGGACGTTGAGGCCGTGCGCGAACACGAGGGCGGCGCCCTTCTTCATGTTGTCGTGCAGGTGCTCGCGGTAGATGTCGCCCTGGAGCTCGTCCGGGGTCAGCATCATGACGAGGTCGGCCCATTTGGCGGCTTCGGCGACTTCCATCACCTTGAAGCCGGCGGCTTCCGCCTTCTTGACCGAGCCCGAGTCCTTGCGCAGCGCAATGGCGACGTCCTTGACGCCGGAATCCTTGAGGTTGAGCGCATGGGCGTGGCCCTGGCTACCGTAGCCGACGATGGCGACCTTCTTGCCCTTGATCAGGTTCAGGTCGGCGTCGCGATCGTAATAAACACGCATAGTCGTTTCCTCATTCAGGGCCAGAATCGGCCAAAGGTCAGTGTCCGAAGGGCGAAATTTGCGGATTTCGGGGGCTGTCTAGAGCATTTTGGCCCCTTAAGGAAACCCGTTTCTGCATGGAAATCCGCGACATCATGCATCCATAAAAACGGGGTAGAGGGAGGCGAGCAGCAAGATTGCCATCACGATGTTGAAGGCCCGGACCAGCCGCTCGGAGGTCAGGACCGGCCGTAGTGCAGTGCCGAACAGGGCCCAGACCACGGTCGAGACCGTGCCCACGAGCAGGCTGATCAGGGTCTGGATCGCGATGTTGACCGGAAACTGGGCAATCGCCGCATAGGCGGTGATGGTGCCGATCACGATCACCCAGCCCTTGGCGTTGATCCACTGGAACATCGCGGCGCCCCAGAAGGTCATCGGGCCGCGGCCGCTGTCGCCGCCCGGCGTGGTCGGGCCGGACATGGCGATCGCGGCAGCGAGATAGATCAGATAGGCCGCGCCGGCATATTTCAGGATGGTCTGGAGGATGGGATAGGCCAGGAACACGGTGCCGAGCCCGAGGCCCACCGCAGCGACCATGAAGGCAAAGCCGATGACGATGCCGGCGATGTGCGGGATGGTGCGCCGGAAGCCGTAGGTCAGGCCCGAGGCCAGCAGCATGATGTTGTTCGGCCCGGGGGTGAAGTACATCACCACCATGAAGGCGAGGAAGGCATAGAAGAGCGAGTAGGCCATCATCACCTCATGCCGTCTTCGGCAGGACTTGCGGACGCTTCACCAGCACCATCACCGCGATACCGCCGATCACGGTGACCATGCCGGCCAGACGCAACGGCCCGAACCGTTCGCCGAACACGATGCTGGAGGCGAGCGAGCCGACAAACGGCACGAGCAGCGCGAACGGCACCACGTGGGCGGCCGGATAGTCGCGCAGCAACCGGCCCCAGAGCCAGTAGGCGATGCTGGTGGAAATGCCGCCGAGCATCAGCATGCACAGCGCGGCGGTCAGCGACATATGCGCCAGCGATGTCCATGTCGGCGCCGGCCCGTTGACGACCAGCGCCAGCGCGAACAGCGGCACGGCCGAGGCAAGGCACAGCCAGGCGAACAGGTCGAACATCGGTGCGCCACGGGCACCACGCAACAGAACGTTGCCGATCGCAAAGCTGATCGGCGCGATCATCAGCACCGCGAAGGCACTAACGCTGAAATCATAACCGACGGTGCCACAGATCATCAGCAGGCCGGCCGCTGCGATGACGATGCCCAGCGCCTGCACCGGCGTCGGCCGCTCGCCGAATGCGATCGCGGCAAGGCCGATGGTGAACAACGCCTGGCTCTGCACGACGACGGAGGTCAAGCCCACCGGCACGCCGTGGGCGATGCCATAGGCTTGGCTCAGGAACTGACCGAGGAAAAGCGTGAAGCTGATCGCGATCAGCAGCGACCAGGCGACCTTGGGCTTGGGGATGAACAGGCACGGCACCGCGGCGATGGTGAAGCGCATCGCGGTCATCAGCTCCGGCGAAAACTCGTCGAGCGCAATCCGGCTCGCCACGAAGGCAAGCCCCCAGATGATCGCCACCAGGATGGCGATGAGGGTGTCGGCCGGCTTCATTGTTGTTCCCGGTTCTGCTCTGTCGTGCAGCCTGTTTGTTGTTCTGGTCTAGCCTTGCTCGCCGGCTTTCGGCTTCCGCAGCAGATAAGTGCCATGCATCGGCGCGTGATAGTCGGCCGAGACCAGCGTGAAGCCCACGTCGGTCAGCATCCGCTCCATCACCCAGCCGAAGGTGGAATATTCGTCCCGCATATGCGCCACCACGCTCTCGCGCGCGAAATCGTGGTTCTTGATATGGAAGTCGGCCCATTGCTCGACGTCGCGCTCGATTGCATCGGGCATCGACGCATAGACGATGTCGCGCAGATAGAAGGTCGCGCCCGGCTTCAGCGCGCGAAAGATCCGTGACATCGCCACCGCCTTCCAGAAATCCGGCAGATGATGCAGCGTGAACTCACTGACGATCAAATCGTAGGATTCCGGCTGGTAGGCGAAGCTGAGCAGGCCGGCCGACTGCGTCGCGACCTTGGTCTTGCGGTCCCGCGCATAGATCTCTGCGAGCGCCAGCATCGCCGGCGAAATATCGATGGCATCGACCTGCGCGCCCATCAGCGACGCTTCGGTCGCCAGCACGCCGTTGCCGCAGCCGATATCGGCAATCCGCCAGCCCCGCTCTACGCCCAACATCTTCAGCGCGGCGCGCGCACGCAGATCGGCATCGTCGTGGGAGTCGTAGATCGACGCCACCGTGGGCCCGATGCCCATCCGGTTCCGCTCATTATAGTACCAGTCGCGCGCCAGCATGGTTCACATCCCTTCAGGCCCGCGGCCGATCGCGGCAACGCCGGTGCGCGACACCTCGACAAGGCCGAGCGGGCGCATCAGGTCGATAAACTGATTGATCTTGTCGGTATTGCCTGTGATCTCGAACACAAAGCTCTCGGTGGTGGCGTCGATCACGCGGGCGCGGAACGCATCCGCCAGCCTGAGCGCCTCGACGCGATGCTCGCCCTGCCCGCGCACCTTCACCATCGCCAGCTCGCGCTCGATCGAGCGCTTGGTCTGGGTCATGTCGACGACCTGGTAGACCGGGACCATGCGGTCGAGCTGGTGCTTGATCTGCGCGATCACCATCGGCGTGCCCGTGGTGACGATGGTGATGCGCGACAGATGCTTCTGGGCTTCGGTCTCCGAGACCGTGAGGCTCTCGATGTTGTAGCCACGGCCGGAGAACAGGCCGATGACGCGCGCGAGCACGCCGGGCTCGTTCTGCACGAGCACCGCGAGCGTGTGCGTCTCGTTGGGATCGTGGCGCTCCTCGATGAAATAGGCGGATGCCGGCTGGTTCATTGTCGTCCCCTCTATTCTTTCCTGTCATGCCCGGCGCAGGCGAGGCATCCAGCAATCACCAGCGCCGAGATTCCCACGACGGCCGCGGCGTACTGGATCGTCCGGTCAAGCCGGACAATGACAGCGGAGTTATTGGCAAGCGCTGGCGCGATCATGCGACCACCCATTGCTTGAACAGATCGAAATCGATATTGCCGCCGGACAGCACGAGACCGACGCGCTTGCCCGACAGCTTTGTCTTGTCCTGAAGCGCCGCGGCGAGCGCGGCAGCGCCGGCGCCCTCGGCGAGGTTATGCGTATCGGTCCAGTAGGCGCGGATCGCGGCGGCAACCTCGTCATCCGTGACCTGCACGATGCGGGAAGCGCCCTTCCGGATCAGCGCGACGGCTTCCGCGTCCGGAAAGCGCGTCGCCACGCCGTCGGCCAGCGTGTTGCTGGTCTCGGTCGTCACGACCTTGCCGGCAGCGAATGACAGCGCATAGGACGGCGCCTCGGTCGACTGCACGCCGACGATTTCGGTCTTCAGGCCGAGCAGGTCGCGCACCAGGATGCAGGCGCTGATGCCGGAGCCCTGCCCGATCGGAACGTAGAGTACGTCGAGATCAGGCGCCGCGCGAAACAGCTCCAGCGCGTAGGTCGCGACACCCAGCACGAGGTCGGGATGAAACGACGGCACCATGTGCAGGCCTTCGAACTGCGCACGGCGGCCGGCCTCCTCCCGCGCCAGCTGGAAATCGTCACCATGCTCGACCAGGTCGGCGCCGAACGCACGCATGGCATGGTTCTTCTCGACCGAATTGCCTTTGGGCACATAGATCACCGCGGGCACGCCGTGACGCCGCGCCGCAAATGCAAGGCTCTGGCCGTGATTGCCGCGGGTGGCCGAGATGATGCCCAGCACGTTCGGCCGCTCCCGCTTCAGCCGGTCAAGATAGACGAGACCGCCGCGCACCTTGAACGCGCCGGTCGGCGTGTGGTTCTCGTGCTTGACGACGACGTGCGTCCCCAAGCGCTGGCCGAGCAGCGGCCAGGCGTGCGCCGGCGTCGGCGTCATGGCGGTGCCGACCATCTCGTGGGCGCGTTCGAGCTCCTTGAGATCAAACATCTCGAAACCTCACACCAGCGCCTTGCCGCCGGCAAACGCCTTTGCCGTGGCTTCGTCATTGGCCTGTTCCGGCAACAGCATCTCGTTGTGCGCCTTGCCGGAGGGGATCATCGGGAAGCAGTTTTCGAGCGCCGCGACGCGGCAGTCGAACAGCACCGGGCGCTTGACCGAGATCATCTCCTGGATGGCGCCGTCGAGATCGGACGGCTTGTGCACCTGGAGGCCGACGCCGCCATAGGCTTCCGCAAGCTTGACGAAATCCGGCAGCGCCTCGGAGTAGGAATGCGACAGCCGGTTGCCGTGGAGCAGCTGCTGCCACTGCCGCACCATGCCCATATACTGGTTGTTCAGGATGAAGATCTTGATCGGCAGCTCGTACTGAACCGCCGTCGACATCTCCTGCATCGTCATCTGCACCGAGGCATCCCCCGCGATGTCGATGACGAGGCTGTCCGGATGCGCCACCTGCACGCCGACCGCGGCCGGCAGGCCGTAGCCCATGGTGCCGAGACCGCCCGACGTCATCCAGCGATGCGGCTCCTCGAAGCCGAAGAACTGCGCCGCCCACATCTGATGCTGGCCGACCTCGGTCGTGATGTAGGTGTCGCGGCCGCGCGTCGCCTCGAACAGGCTCTGGATCGCGTGCTGCGGCAGAATGACGTCGTTGCTCTTCCTGTAATAGAGCGAGTTGCGGGCGCGCCACTGCGCGATCTGCTGCCACCAGGCCTTGATGTCCGGCTTCTTCGCCTCGGCCTTGAACACCTGGAGGATGTCGCCGAGGATGTTGCCGCAATCGCCGATGATCGGCACGTCGACCCGGATGTTCTTGTTGATCGAGGACGGGTCGATGTCGATGTGGATCTTCTTCGAGTTCGGCGAGAACGCATCGACGCGACCGGTGATGCGGTCGTCGAAGCGCGCGCCGACGCACAGCATGACGTCGCAATCATGCATCGTCATGTTGGCTTCGTAGGTGCCGTGCATGCCGAGCATGCCGAGCCAGTTCTTGCCCGACGCCGGATAAGCACCCAGGCCCATCAGCGTGGAGGTGATCGGAAAGCCGGTGACCTCGACCAGCTCGCGCAGCAGCCTGGTCGCCTCGGGGCCGGAATTGATCACGCCGCCGCCGCTATAGATCACGGGGCGCTTGGCGTTCGCGAGCAGCGAGACGGCCTTGCGGATCTGCGTCGCATCGCCTTTCACGCGCGGCGCATAGGAGCGGTGCACGTCGGATTTGCGCGGCGGATGATAGGTGCCGGTCGCGAACTGCACATCCTTGGGCACATCGACGAGCACCGGGCCCGGACGCCCCGTGGTCGCAACGTAAAACGCCTCGTGCAGCACCTTTGCGAGGTCGTTGACGTCGCGCACCAGCCAGTTGTGCTTGGTGCAGGGACGCGTGATGCCAACCGTGTCGCATTCCTGGAACGCGTCGTTGCCGATCAGATGCGTCGGCACCTGGCCGGAGATGCAGACCAGCGGGATCGAGTCCATCAGCGCATCAGTGAGCGGCGTCACCATATTGGTGGCACCGGGGCCGGAGGTGACCAGCGCAACGCCCGGCTTGCCGGTCGAGCGCGCATAGCCCTCGGCGGCATGGCCCGCGCCCTGCTCGTGACGGACCAGGATGTGCTGGACCTCGCTCTGCTGGAAGATCTCGTCATAGATCGGAAGCACGGCGCCGCCGGGATAGCCGAAAATGTCGGTCACGCCGTGGTCGATGAGCGCGCGGACGATCATCGCGGCGCCGGTCATCTGGTTCGGATCGTGGCTCTTGTCACTCATTGGCTTGCTCCGGATGCGCTGTTGCCAGCGGCTTCATTCGTGTCGGGTTCGGGAAATAAAAAAGGCCCCGAAGAGGGCCCATGCACACCGCCTGTCATGTGGATGGCAGCTAGCCACCCCCGGCGGTGTGCCTGGGTACGACGGCGATAAGGAGTTTGGTAATAATGTTACGCATGGTAGGTGCTCAGCATCCCAAAGGTTGCGCGAAACATAACGACCAAAGCCTCGATGTCAAGGCAAACCGGCCGCTCCCGCGCGATTTTGGCAGTGTAGCGGCGTTCCCCGGGTTCGGCGAGAGGTAAATTCGGGAAACCCGGCACAAAAGCGCGTCAGTCGGGATCCCGCGCCGCGTTCACGATCGCCGCGAGCCATCCCCTCGCCTGCTCCGGCCTGACCCATTCAAACTCGGGCAATTGGTGCCGGAACCAGGTGAATTGCCGCTTGGCATAGTGGCGGGTATCCGCCCGCCCGATCGTGGCGGCCTCCTCCAGGCTGAGTTCACCGCGCAAATGCCGGATCAGGGCCGGCACGCCATGGGCCTTCATGGCCGGCAACAGCGGATCGAGCTGCCGGGCCGCGAGCCGCTCGACCTCCTTCAAGGCGCCGGCGCCCAGCATGGCGTCGAAGCGGGCGTCGATGCGCGCATAGAGCTCGTCGCGCTCGGGGGCGAGGAACACTGCGCGAAAACTGTCCTTTGGCAGCAAAGGCGGCTGGCCCTCGTGGTGCCAGTCGAGCAGCGAGCGCCCGGTCGCCTCGACCACTTCGAGCGCACGGGCGATGCGGGTGCGGTCGCGCAGGTTCAATCGCTCGGCCGCCCGCGGATCACGACCTGCGAGTTCCGCATGCAGCGCCTCGACGCCGCTCCGCTCCAGCCGCGCGCGCACGCCGTCGCGCACCTCGGCAGGGATCGGCGGCACCACCGACAGGCCCGCCGTCAGCGCCTTGAAATAGAGCCCGGTGCCGCCGATGAAGATCGGCAGCCGGCCCTCGGCACGCACCTCTTCGAGCGCCCTCGCCGCATCGCTCACCCAGGCACCGGCCGAGAAGTTCACGGCCGCATCGACATGGCCATAGAGGCGATGCGGAACGCGCGCCTCATCGCCATGTGTGGGACGTGCCGTGATGATGCGGAGGTCGCGGTACACCTGCATGGAATCGGCGTTGATGACGACGCCGCCCGCAGCCAGGGCCAGCTCGAGCGCCAGCGCCGACTTGCCGCTGGCGGTCGGGCCTGCGATAAGCACGGCCTTGCCGACATGGCTTCTGCTGACTTGTCCCTCGCTCACGAAAACCTCAAATGTCCCTCGTCGCCACGCTGATCTGCAACCCTGACAATCCCGCGCTCGACTCGACCATTGTCGACGGCGCCCGCGCCGTGCTGCCCCAGGCGACGCCGGCGCATTGGCTGTTCGACGGGGTTGCGGTCGACATCCCCTTCGGCGCCGACAGTAACCTCGAAGCCGACCGTCACGCCATCGAACAGCGGCTCCGCGAGCTTCGCGGCGATTTGCCGATCGACATCGTCGTGCAGCCTGCCGGCGTCCGGCGCAAGAAGCTTTTTCTTGCCGACATGGATTCCACCATGATCGGCCAGGAATGCATCGACGAGCTCGCCGATCTGGTCGGGATGAAGGCCCACGTCGCCGCCATCACCGAACGCGCCATGCGCGGCGAGATCGAGTTCGAGCCGGCGCTGCGCGAACGCGTGGCGCTGCTGAAGGACCTTCCTGCCAACGTCGTCGACGAGGTGCTGGCCAAGCGCATCACGCTGACCCCGGGCGGCAGCACACTGGTCGCAACCATGCGCGCCCACGGCGCCTACACTTGCCTCGTCTCCGGTGGTTTCACGCTGTTCACGAGCGCAGTCGCCGCCAGGATCGGCTTCCAGGAGAACCGCGCCAACGAGCTGATCGTGCGCGACGGCAAGTTCACCGGCGAGGTGAAGGAGCCGATCCTGGGCCGCGCGGCCAAGCTCGCGACGCTGGTGGATCTGATGGAATCGTTCGATCTCGACGACATCGACTCGGTCGTCGTCGGCGACGGCGCGAACGATCTTGCGATGATCCAGGCGGCGGGGCTGGGCGTGGCGTATCACGCCAAGCCGGCGGTCGCCGCTGCCGCCGCGGCGCGGATCGATCACGGCGATCTCACCGCGCTGCTGTATGCGCAAGGGTATCGGCGCGAGGAGTTCGTGGAGGCTTAGCCTCCCCTCCGTCGTCATCACCCGCGTAGGCGGGTGATCCAGTATTCCAGAGACGGCGACGTATACGGAGAAGCCGCGGCGTACTGGATGCCCCGCTTTCGCGGGGCATGACAGTTGAGTGCGCGGTCGAGAGCGAGCGCCCCTACTGCACGCTCAGCGCCACGAAGCGCAGCTCGCCGTCGGCATTGGAGACCAGCAGCAGCACCGACTTCTTGCCGTCCTTCTTGAGCTGGTCGACGCGCTTCTGGATGTCGGCACCGCTCGACACCGCCTCCTGCGCCACCTCGACGATGACGTCGCCGGCGGAGAGGCGCTTCTCGGCGGCATCCGAATTGGCGTCGACATTGGTGACGACCACGCCCTTGACGCTGTCCTTGATCTTGTAGCGCGTGCGCAGATCCTTGTTCAGCGCGGCGAGATCGAGGCCGAGCGCCTTCTGCGTCACCGGCTTCTCGGGCGCGGGCTCGTCGGTCTTCACCGCGGCCTGCACCTTGTCGGGATCCTGCAAGCGGCCGAGCGTGACCTTCTTGGTCTCCTCCTGGCCCTTGCGGATGATGATGACGTCGACCTCCTTGCCGACCGCGGTGTCGGCGACGACGCGGGACAGGTCCTTCGGGTCCTTGACGTCCTTGCCGTCGAACTTGACGACGACGTCGCCAGGCTCGATGCCGGCCGGCTTGGCCGGGCCCTTGTCGTCGACGCCGGCAACCAGCGCACCGCGCGGCGGCTTGATGTTGAGGCTCTCGGCGATCTCGTCGGTGACGCTCTGGATGCGCACGCCGAGCCAGCCGCGGCGCAGCTCGCCGAACTGGCGGAGCTGGTCGACCACACCTGCGACCGTCTTCGACGGCACGGCGAAGCCGATGCCGATCGAGCCGCCGGAGGGCGAGATGATCAGTGTGTTGACGCCGATGACATCGCCATCGAGGTTGAACAGCGGGCCACCCGAATTGCCGCGGTTGATGGCGGCATCGGTCTGGATGTAGCTGTCATAGGGGCCCGACGAGATGTCGCGGTTCTTGGCCGAGACGATGCCGGCGGTCACGGTGCCGCCGAGACTGAACGGATTGCCGATCGCGACCACCCAGTCGCCGAGGCGCAGCTTGTCGGAGTCGCCGAACTTCACCGACACAAGCGGCTTGGTCGGCTTGAACTTGAGCACCGCGAGGTCGGTCTTCTTGTCAACGCCGACCAGCTCGGCCTTGATCTTGGTGCCGTCGTTGAGGATGACGTTGATCTCGTCGGCATCCGCAATGACGTGGTTGTTGGTGACGACGACGCCTGACGTGTCGATGATGAAGCCGCTTCCGAGCGAATTGGTCTTTTTCGGCGGGCCGTTGTCGCCGCCCTTGCTGCCGCCGGGACCCTTGCGGTTCTTGAAGAAGTCGTCGAAGAACTCCTCGAAGGGCGAGCCGGGCGGCAGTTGCGGCATGCTGTTGCTGCCGCCGCCCTTGGCCTCGACGGTCTGCGAGGTCGAGATGTTGACGACCGCGTCGATCACCTTCTCGGCGACGTCGGCAATACCCTCCGGGCCGCGCGCCTGAGCCGGCGTACCGAACGCACTGAAAGCACTGAGCGCGAGCGCGGCCAGCCCTAAGCGCAAGCGGGACGGGGCAATGATGGCTGCGGTCATTGGTATCTCCAGAAAATAGATTCGTCGCCAGACTGCGCTCGAACGGGGGGACGGCGCAAGCGCGGACCTTAACGGGTCTCAAGACCCAGATAATATGGCGAAAACCGGCCTCTCGCCTTCACTTTGGCGTTGGCGGGACGGCTAAATCGGACGCCGCATCACCCAGATCAGGATCAGGCCGGCCACGGCCGAGCCGATCCCGACCGCCCGCAGGATATTGTCCGGCGTGGCAATGGCGCTCTTCATGGCCTTGCGCATCCAGTTCGGACTTGCCGCGAACATCAAGCCTTCCAGCACGAACAGAATGCCTAAGCCGATGAGGAAGTCGGCGAACGCAATGGACCTCATCGGATTGGAACCTCCCGTTGTGCTGTTCTTGTCTGGACGAGGGGCGGCAGAACTGCCGCCCCTGTCTAGCTCACGGTTTCGCCGGCGTCTCGGTCGCCATCTTGCCGGTTGGGTTACCAAAGAACCGGAAGAAATCCGAGTCCGGGCGCAGCAGGAAACGGGTGTCGTTGGCGCGCAGCCCGTTCTCGTAGGCTGCCATCGACCGGTAGAACGCAAAGAAGTCGGCGTCCCTGCCATAGGCTTCTGCGAACAGCCGGTTGCGCTCGGCGTCGCCCACACCACGCGTCTGCTCGGCCAGCGACCTGGCTTCCGCCTCGATCACGGTCGCCTCGCGGTCGGCCTTGGAGCGGATCTCCTGCGCCTTCTGGCCGCCCTGCGCGCGGAACTCGGCGGCTTCGCGCTCACGCTCCGTCTTCATGCGCTGATAGACCGCCTGGCTGTTCTGCTCCGGCAGGTCGGCGCGCCTGATACGGACGTCGACGACCTGGATGCCGTAACCGTCGGCCTCATGGTCGAGCTGGTCGCGGATGCGCCCCATCAGCTTCTCGCGGTCATCACGCACGACGTTGATGAACGTGACCTCGCCGAGCACGCGGCGCAGCGCCGCGTTCAGGAGCGTGGTGAGCTGGATGTTGGCGGCCTGGATCGAGCCGACGCTCTGATAGAAGCGCAGTGCGTCCTTGATGCGATAGCGCGCGAAGGCGTCGACCACGAGCCGCTTCTGGTCGGATGCGATCGCTTCCTGCGACGGGTTCTCCAGATCGAGGATACGCTTGTCGACGTTGATCACCGAATTCCACGGCGCCTTGAAGTGCAGGCCGGGATCGGTGACGACGTCGACGGGCTTGCCGAACTGAAGCACTATGGTCTGTTCGGTCTGCTGCACCGTGAACAGCGACATGTAGCCGACGATCACGACGAGCAGGAGTCCGAGGAGAGTGACGATACCTGTGACCGGAGACCTCATCTCGTGCCTCCGCTCGATTGCTGACCGGTGGTAGGCGGCCGCTTGGCCGTCAATTCGCCGAGCGGCAGATAGGGCACGACGCCCTGGCCCGAGGGCCCGCCGTCATAGACGAGCTTGTCCGCGCCGCCGAGCACGCGCTCCATCGTCTCCAGATAGATCCGTTCACGCGTCACGTCGGGCGCCTTCTTGTATTCCTCGTAAACCTTCAGGAAGCGCGAGCTCTGGCCCTTGGCCTCGGCAACCGTCTGCTCCCTGTAGCCTTCGGCGGCTTGCATGATCTGCGCCGCACGTCCGCGGGCCTGCGGCACCACCTGGTTGGCGTAGGTCTGTGCTTCGTTCTGCAACTGCTCGAGATTGGCGCGCGCGGCCTGGACGTCACGGAACGCAGCGATCACGTCCCCCGGCGGGTCGACCTTCTGCATCTGCACCTGGGTGATAAGGATGCCGGAGCCGTAGCCGTCGAGCGTCTTCTGCATCAATTCCTGCACGCCCTGTTCGGTGACGTTGCGCGCGCCCGTGAGGATCGGCTGGATCTGCGAACGGCCAATCACCTCGCGCATCGCGCTCTCGGCGACCGCCTTCACGGTGCCTTCGGGGTTCTGGATGTTGAAGAGGAAGTCGCCGACGCCGCCGGCGTCAGGCTTGATGCGCCACAGCACGGTGAAGTCGACGTCGACGATGTTCTCGTCACCGGTGAGCATCAGGCTCTCTTCCGGCACGTCGCGAATGGAGCGGCCGCGCCGTGCCGGATCGTCGATCAGCGTCATGCCGATGGAAGTGGTGTTGACGCGCAGCGCCTTGGGCAGCAGCACGGTCTCGATCGGATAAGGCAGATGATAATTCAGGCCCGGATCCACGGTGCGGACGTGCTTGCCGAAGCGCAGCACGACGCCGCGTTCTTCGGACTGCACGCGGAAGAAGCCCGACAGCAGCCAGAACGCGATGATGAGCAGGATGATCAGCGTGACGCCGACGCCGGAGAAATAGCCGCCCGGCATGATCTGCTGGAGACGGTCCTGGCCGCGGCGCAGAAGGTCTTCCAGATCCGGCGGCCTCGGCCCGACCGGTTGCGGGCCTGAGCCCCACGGTCCCTTCGGACCCGAGCCCCACGGGCCACCGCCCTGATTCTTCCACGGCATTCGACGCTCTCCTCGGCAGGGTGGAATTGCCCCCGCCCGCTTTGTCCGGTCCGGCTTTATAGGGGACAGGCAAGTCCCTTACAACGCAGCCCTCGCCGCCCTCCGAGCTATGCTCGGGCACGAAAAAGTCAATGTAAACATTGGCGAAAGCGGTTAATGGGGCGACCGCCGACGATATGTCACATAGGAGAAGTCGGCGCTGTCGTCCGCCCCGGCAGGATGACGGATGCGCGCGACCTCGTCCCATTCTGCAGGCACGATCGCGGGGAAGTGCGTGTCGCCTTCAACCCTAGCATGGACTTCCGTGATCTCGAGCCGATCCACCCGCGGCAAGGCGCGCGTGTAGATGTCGATCCCGCCAAAAATGATAATCTCTGTGACCGAGCGTCGCAGCGCATCGCCCTGCGCGATGGCGAAGGCGTTTTCCAACGACGTCGTGACCACGGCACCCGACGCGCGGTAGGCGAGATCGCGGGTGACCACGATGTTGGTGCGACCGGGCAGCGGCCGCCGCAGCGACTCGAACGTCTTCCGGCCCATGATGAGAGGCTTATTCAACGTCATCGCCTTGAGGCGCTGCTGGTCCGCCTTCAGCCGCCAGGGAATCGTGTTGTCACGGCCGATCACGCCGTTCTCTGCAACAGCGACGATAAGCACGATCTCCATCAGGGCGCCCTCCCAGCGAGCCGCGTCAAGGCGTTGCCGGAGACGCGGCACAGCGTCCAGTCGTCCATCATGACGGCACCGAGCGATCTGTAGAACGCGATCGACGGCGCGTTCCAGTCGAGCACCGCCCATTGCAGGCGCGACCAGCCGTTGTCGACGCATTCCCTGGCGAGATGGACCAGCAGCGCCTTGCCGAGGCCTTTGCCCCGATGCGACGGCCGCACATACAAATCTTCGAGATAGATGCCGTGACGGCCGCTGAAGGTGGAGAAGTTCGTAAACCAGACCGCGAAACCGACCGGCTCGCCGTCCCATTCGGCAATGGCGCAATAGAGCTGCGGCCGCTCGCCGAACAGCGCGTCTGCGATGTCAGCCTCGGTCGCCTCGACCTCGTGCGAGAGCTTTTCGTATTCGGCGAGTTCACGGATGAAGGAAAGAACGAGCCCAGCTTCGCCGGGACGTGCGCCGCGGATGTTGAGCGACATCCGCGTCAGACCGCAACCGCAGCCTTGATGTGCGGATGCGGGTCGTAGCCGACCAGTTCAAAGTCCTCGTAGCGGAAGGAGAAGATGTCCTTCACCTCGGGATTGATCCGCATCACCGGCAGCGCACGCGGCGCGCGGGTGAGCTGAAGCCGCGCCTGCTCCAGATGGTTGGAGTAGAGATGCGTGTCGCCGAGCGAATGCACGAAGTCGCCGGGCTTCAGACCCGTGACCTGCGCCACCATCATGGTGAGCAGCGCATAGGAGGCGATATTGAAGGGCACGCCAAGGAAGACGTCGGCCGAACGCTGATAAAGCTGGCACGACAGTTTTCCGTTGGCGACATAAAACTGGAACAGCAGATGGCAGGGCGGCAACGCCATCTTGTCGACGTCCGCCGGATTCCACGCGGTGACGATCAGCCGGCGCGAATCCGGAGTGCGCTTGATCATCTCGATGACCTTGGCGATCTGATCGATGCTCCCGCCGTCCGGCGTTGGCCAGGAGCGCCATTGATGGCCGTAGACCGGGCCGAGATCGCCATTGGCATCGGCCCACTCGTCCCAGATGGTGACGCCATTGTCCTTGAGATATTTGATGTTGGTGTCGCCCTTCAGGAACCACAGCAGCTCATGCACGATCGCCTTCAGCGGCAGCCGCTTGGTGGTCAGCATCGGGAAGCCGGCGGACAGGTTGAAGCGCATCTGATGGCCGAACACCGAGAGCGTACCGGTGCCGGTCCGGTCGGTCTTCTCGGCGCCGTCTGAAAGAATCCGCTCGAGCAAGTCCTGATACTGGTGCATGTGCGATAGAGCCTTTGGGGAGGCGGCGAACTTAGCGGCGCCCCCCGCGCTGCGACAGCGGCGATTCGCTGCCTCCACCGATTATACCCCGAAAAGTGAGCGCTCCCGGGGCAAACGACAAGGGGCGGAACTGACGTCCCGCCCCTCACCTATCGGCTTGAAAATACTGGTTAAGTTGCCGGCTTGAGCACCGGGGTCCACTTCGCGATCTCGTTCTTGACGAGGGTCGCCAGCGCCGCCGGCGTCCGGTCCGCAGGGCCCGGGATGACGCTGCCGAGCTCAAGCAGGCGCTTCTTCACGGTCTCGTCGTCGAGCGCCTTGATGGCGGCGGCGTTCAGGCTGGCGATGATCGCGGGCGACGTTCCCTTCGGGGCGAACATCGCGTTCCAGGCCTGGGCCTGGAACGCAGGCAGGCCCGCCTCCGCCGTCGTCGGCACGTTCGGCAGCGACGGATTGCGTTCAGGCGTCGCGATCGCATAGGCCTTGATGGTGCCGCCGTTGATCTGGGGCACGGCGTTGACGATCTGGTCGCACATGTAATCGACCTGCCCCGCCACCAGCGCGTTCATCGCGGGACCGGTGCCGTTGAAGGGCACCCCGACCGGCTTGATGTCGAGGATGGAGTGCAAGAGCTCGCAGGAGACGTGCGAGACCGAGCCGACACCGGCATGCGCGGCATTCACCTTCTCGGCGTTCGCCTTCACGTAAGCGATGAACTCCTTCAGGTCCTTCGGCGGAAAGTCCTTGCGCGCGAGGATCAGGATCGGCGTGCCCGCAAGCAGCGCGATCGGTTCGAAGTCTTTCTCGGGATGATAGGCGAGCTTCGGATAGAGCGGCACCGAGGCAGCATGTGTGCCCATATGACCGGTGATGAGCGTATAGCCGTCATTGGCCGCGCGCGCGGCGCGCGTGGTCGCGGTGGTGCCGCCGGCACCGACCACGTTCTCGATGATGATGCTCTGGCCAAGCGTCTGCGCCATGTGCCCGGTGACGATGCGTGAGATCACGTCAGTCGGCCCGCCCGCCGCGAACGGAACGATCATGGTGATGCCGCGCGTCGGATAGGTCTGCGCTCCAGCCGGTGCGACAAAGGCGCACAGCGATGCGAGTACGGCTGCACATGCGCCCGTAGCAAGCGCGCGAATGGAAGTCATGTCGTTTCCCCCGGGCTACAAACAAAAATGCCGGCCACAAGGGCCGGCATTTTCATTTCACGAAGGCGTCACACAAGTCGATTCGACTTCCGAATGCGGCGCGCCGACGCAGGGCGCGGCGCCGACGCAGGGCGCGGCGCCGACGCAGGGCGCGATCAGTTCTCGGATTCGGTGAACACCTCATCGCGCTTGGCGCGCAGCATGGGCAACAGCGTGAGCGTCAGCAGGAATGCCGCGATCGCGAGCAGCACGGCCGACAGCGGACGCGTCAGGAACACGCTCCAGTCGCCGCGCGAGATCAGCAGCGCACGGCGCAGGTTCTCTTCCATCAGCGGCCCCAGCACCATGCCGAGCAGCAGCGGCGCCGGCTCGAAATCGTGCTTGATCAGCCAGTAGCCGACCAGACCGAACACGCCTGCGAGGATGACGTCCACCGGCGCGTTGTTCACCGAATAGATGCCGATCGCGCAGAAGATCACGATCGAGGGGAACATCAGCCGGTAAGGCACGCGCAGCAGGCGGACCCAGATTCCGACCAGCGGCAGGTTGATGATGATCAGCATCAGATTGCCGATCCACATCGAGGCGATCATGCCCCAGACCAGATCCGGCTGCTTCTGCATCACCTGCGGGCCCGGCACGATGCCGTGGATGGTCATCGCACCCACCATCAGCGCCATCACCGCGTTCGGCGGGATGCCGAGCGTCAGCAGCGGGATGAAGGAGGTCTGCGCCGCGGCGTTGTTGGCGCTTTCCGGCGCCGCCACGCCCTCGATCGCACCGCGACCGAACCGCGACGGGTTCTTGGCGAGCTTCTTCTCGAGCGTGTAGGCCGCGAACGACGCGATCACCGCGCCGCCGCCCGGCAGAATGCCGAGGATCGAACCGAGCGCAGTGCCGCGCAGGATCGCCGGCGCCGAATCGATCAGGTCCTTCCTGGTCGGCATCAGGCCGGTGATCTTCTGCTGCACGAGGTCGCGGTTCATCTCTGCGCCGGCGTCGAGATTGCGGATGATCTCGGCGAAGCCGAACACACCCATCGCCACCGTCGCAAAGCCGAGACCGTCGGCGAGTTCCGGAATGTTGAACGCCATGCGCGAGGCGCCGGTCTCGATGTCCGAGCCGACCATCGAGAGCAACAGGCCGAACACGATCATCGCGATCGCCTTCAGCACCGAGCCCTTGGCCAGCACGACCGCGAAGATCAGGCCGAGCACCATCAGCGAGAAATATTCGGCCGGGCCGAACGCCAGCGCGAGTTTTGTGAGTGGCGCGCCGAGGACGGCGATCAGGACAGTCGCAACGCAGCCGGCGAAGAACGAGCCAATCGCAGCGATCGCCAGCGCCGGGCCGGCGCGGCCCTGCTTGGCCATCTGGTGACCGTCGATGGCGGTGACGACCGATGTCGCCTCACCTGGAATATTGACCAGGATCGACGTGGTCGAGCCGCCATATTGCGCGCCGTAATAGATGCCGGCGAGCATAATCAGCGCGCCGACCGGCGGCAGACCGAAGGTGATCGGCAACAGCATCGCGACCGTGGCGATGGTGCCGATGCCAGGGAGCACGCCGACCAGCGTGCCGACGAGTGCGCCGATCAGGCACATCAGAAGGTTGATCGGGGAAAGCGCGACGGCGAACCCGTGAGCGAGGTTGGCAAAAATATCCATCACACCCTCACTGGACCAGGAAACGCGGGAACATCGGCATCGGCAGCCCGAGCACATATGGGAACAGGATTGCGCAGCCGGCCGTCAGGCAGGCGCCGACGATGATCGTCTCGACCCAGCGCGTCTCATGCGTGCCCATCGCCGCAACCAGGAAGCTCGTGAACGCCGAAACCACCACCCCGAGCGGACGGATCGCCAGGGCGAAAAAGACGATCGAGGCCATCACGAACAGCGGCCCGCGCCAGGAATAGTGCGCCATCGCCGGTCCGTCGGTCAGCAGTCCCGTCAATGCGATGCCCGCGCCGAGCGCGACGAGGAGCCCGCCAAACATCCGCGGCGCCGTGCCGGCACCGAAGGAGAAGCCGCGCATCCCCTGCAGATCGCTGGAGGCCCACAGCGCGAACAAGGCCAGCGCCATCAGAGCGATGCCGCCGACATAGTCCTGTGCGGACCTGACGGTCATGAACAGCGTCAAGATCGCCACCGCAAAAATCGGGTAGGAATAGATCAGCGCCAGCAACACATCGGATGACGCCTTCTTGGTGTCACCGCTGGCCGCCCCGATCAGCGCTGCGGGAGCGCCCGCGACCAGCGCGGTCGCATGCCCGATCAGGACGGTGGCCGGGCCGCGTCCCGCACCCCAGCCGAATATCGTCCCGATTGACCAGATGAATTCGAAAATCTGCGGCGCTATCGCCAGCAGGCAAAAGCCGATCGCCACCGAAGTGTTTCGGGTGGCAGCCGCTGAGTGGCCCATCGTGTCGGCCATGCATGTCTCCTCCGCGACCCATAAGTCACGAGCACTGTTGTTCTAATCGGCTGGAAATGGATCCCCCGCCCGGATCACTGCCTAGCGATTTTCATCACACAATGCCAGCAAAACCAAACAGGCCTCCTACGAGCAAAAGCCATAGCGGATTGATGCGCGAGACGGACGCGACCACCGCAACCATCGCGGTCAGAAGCAGTGCAGCAATCGTCCGATCGGTCGCCTGGGCCAGGATCAGGGCGCTGGCTGCCATCAATCCGATCGAGAGCGGAACCAATGCAGCCTGGATCAGGCCGGGCCAGCGCGATTGGCTGGGCCGGTTCAGGAGACGGCTGACATAATAGGCAACCAGCGCTGTCGGCAGGCACATCGCCAGCGTCGCCGCGAGTGCACCGGGGATTCCCGCGACGGCATAGCCGATTAACGTAACGATAAGCACGTTCGGACCTGGCGAGAGCTGCGCGATCGCATAGGCATCGGCGAACTGCTTGTCGGTCATCCAGTGATGCACGTCGACCGCGATGCGGTGCATCTCGGGCACCGCGGCGGCGGCGCCGCCGACCGCGAACAGCGACATTAGACCAAAGGTGGAGATCAGCGCCCAGATCGGGTTCTCGGAATTCATGCTGCTACTTTCCGCCGCAGGAGAAATGTGGCGCCGATGCTGAGGGGGATCGCGACCAGCAGCACCGCCTGGAGCGGCAGCCGCAGCACGCCGATGGCGAGGAAGACACCGACCATCAGGATGAGCGCGACAGCCTCCATTCGTTTCAGGAGCGGCGTCATCATGCGGAAGACCACCGCGATCAGGAGGCCGACCGCGGCGCAGGAGATGCCCGCGAGAATTCGCCGCAGCACCTCCACGTCGCCGAACCGGGCGTAGATGATCGCAAGCACGGTCATGATCAGCGTCGGCGGCAGCAGCAGACCGGCGAAGGCGGCAACGCCGCCCGCGATCCCGCGCAACCGCGCGCCAAAGACCATCGACAGATTGACGATGTTGGGTCCGGGCAGGAAATGGCAGAGCGCAAAGGTCTCGTTGAACTCGTCCGCCGTCATCCAGCGGTGCTGCTCGACGATCGCCCGCCGGGCAAACACCAGAACCCCGCCGAAACCGGCCAGCGACATCCGGGCGAAGGCCACGAATAGCTCGGCCAGGCTGGGCGGAGGGCCGCTCGTTGTGGCACGATCCGGCTCTTGGGCGGCCGATGCTGAATCCGTGGACATGTCAGGAGCTTAGAACGCCGGCCGCGGCGCGGCCAAGATCAGACCTGTGGCTATCCGGAACCTATCCAAAGGGAACCTCGCCGCGGCCCCTCGAAACACCTGTCATTTGAAACCTTTGCCCCCTATATTGGGGGTGCCGGTTCGCCGGCTATGGAAATAAACGGTCGTCGCAATAAACCATTCGGACCCGGGGGCGGTACCCGGCGCCTCCACCAAAGCCCACCGGCTAGCGGGCTGTGACCTTCCGAAAGGCGGGTTTTGGCGGGGGCGAAATAGGATCGACGAGGGCGTAAAGGGCGAACTTTTTCCCGGTATTGTTCCGCCGTTATCGGGCTACTGCAATAGTTGCCAACGACAACTTTGCTCCGGTTGCTCAGGCTGCGTAACGCAGTTTGAAAGACCATTCTGAAGTCCTAACGGGTTAAGCTCCGTTAGGCGGGGTTCGGAGGCACCTGGCAACAGAAGCCTCCACTACCATTTCATTTCTTCCCCGGCGGGGACTCCTGCTGACCCGTCTGGCGCGATATTATTGCGGCTTGGCGAGTCGGGCCGGCAGGGCCCAACTCCTGGAATGCAACAGGACCACCATGGCGACCGATCACATCCGATACGACGTGCTGGCGAGCGACGCGATGCGCGGCGTGGTCAAGAAGGTGCTGACCGACGCCGCGTCCCATGGACTGCCGGGCGAGCACCATTTCTTCATCACCTTCGTCTCGAAGGCCGACGGCGTGAAGATCTCGTCGCGGCTGCTGGCGCAATATCCGGAAGAGATGACGATCATCCTGCAGCACCAGTTCTGGGACCTGACCGTGCTCGAGGACCGGTTCGAGGTCGGCCTGTCCTTTGGCGGCATTCCGGAGCGGCTGATCGTGCCGTTCAGCGCCATCAAGAGCTTCCTTGATCCGTCCGTGAAATTCGGCCTCCAGTTCGACACCTCCGATGTCGCCGAGGTCGCAGCCGAAACTTTGCCGGCAGCCCCCGCCCCTTCGGCCCTGTCGGTGCCCGCGCCCGCCACCGAAAAGGCGGAGACCGCGGAAGAGCCGACCCCGCCGAGCCAGGGCGGTGCCGAAGTCGTGCGCCTCGATCGTTTCCGCAAGAAATGATCTAGGTTGGGTGCGGGACCGTCGCGCCCGGCCAAACTCCCTATATAGAAGAGCACATGAAGAGGCCGCGCGGCGTTTCGCGCGGCAGAATGGATGTGCTCATGGCCAAAGCTACCCGCTCGACGACTGCCCGCTCCGCGACCCGCACCGAGACCGATAGTTTTGGTCCCATCGATGTCCCCGCCGATCGCTATTGGGGGGCGCAGACCGAGCGCTCGCGCCAGAACTTCCGCATCGGCACCGATCGTATGCCGATCTCGCTCGTGCATGCGCTCGGCATCGTCAAGCTCGCGGCCGCGCAGTCCAACCTCGAGCTCGGCCTGCTCGACCGGCGCCGCGCCAATGCGATCATCCGCGCCGCGCGCGAGGTGATCGAGGGCAAGCTGGACGACCATTTCCCGTTGGTGGTGTGGCAGACCGGCTCGGGCACCCAGAGCAACATGAACCTCAACGAGGTGATCGCCAACCGCGCCAATGAGCTGCTCGGCGGCGAGCTCGGCGCCAAGAAGCCGGTACATCCCAACGATCACGTCAACATGAGCCAGTCGTCGAACGACTCGTTTCCCACCGCGATGCACATCGCGGCCGCCAGCCGCATCAATGCCGATCTCGTCCCTGCCCTCGGCGAGCTGCTCCGCGCGCTGCGCACGAAGGAGAAAGAGTTCGCCAGCATCGTGAAGATCGGCCGCACCCACACCCAGGACGCGACGCCGCTGACGCTCGGCCAGGAATTCTCCGGCTATGCCGCGCAGGTCGAAAGCGGCATCGCGCGACTGAAGGTCGCGGTGAAGGACCTCTATCCACTGGCGCAGGGCGGCACCGCCGTCGGCACCGGCCTCAACTCGAAGCCACGCTTCGCAAAACTGTTCGCAAAGCACGTTGTGGGGATCACGAAGCTGCCCTTCACCAGCGCCGCCAACAAATTCGAGGCGCTGGCCTCCAACGACGCCTATGTGCTGGTGCACGGCGCCATCAATTCGGTCGCGACAGGCCTGTTCAAGATCGCCAACGACATCCGCCTGCTCGGATCGGGCCCCCGCTCAGGCCTGGGCGAGCTGATCCTGCCGGAGAACGAGCCGGGCTCGTCGATCATGCCGGGCAAGGTCAATCCGACGCAGTGCGAGGCGATGACCATGGTGTGCTGCCAGGTGTTCGGCAATCACACTGCGATCACGGTCGCCGGCAGCCAGGGCCATTTCGAGCTCAACGTCTACAAGCCCGTGCTGGCCTACAACATGCTGCACTCGATCCGCCTGATGGCCGACGCCGCGCGCTCCTTCACCGAACATTGCGTCGACGGCATCCGCGCCGACGAAAAGCGCATAAGTGAGCTGATGCAGCGCTCGCTGATGCTGGTGACGGCGCTGGCCCCGAAAATCGGCTATGATAACGCAGCCAAGGTGGCCAAGACGGCGCATGCCAACGGCACCACGCTGAAGGAGGAGGCGCTGCGGCTCGGCTTCGTCACGGCAGACGAATTCGACCGCCTGGTGCGCCCCGAGAAGATGACCAGCCCGGGATAAAATTCCGAATTCCGATAGTCATCCGTATTGATACGGACGCTTGATGCACAGAAAGATGCGGCTTTAGAGGCGGGATTTGATTACCGTCAATGTTGCGGCGGGGCGGCGTGTTACGCAGCTCTTCTGCCCTTGACGGGACGAAATTCATCGTTTGATGGCCCAAGGGGCCGATTGACGAGGACGAGCGAATGGCGATCAAGTCTTTTGGGGCGCAACGCGGCCCCCTGTTTCTGAATGTTTCATCCTGCCTGAAGAGGATCGGATGATGGAGACGCGGCATGGGGAACGTCATCAACCTGAATCGTTTCAGGAAGCGCGCCGAGCGGGAAGCCTCGGCGAAGCAGGCGGACGCCAATCGGGCGAAGTTCGGCCGCACGAAGGCGGAACGGTCGGCGGAGGAGACGCGCGCGGACCAGGCGAAGTCGCATCTGGACCAGCATCAGATCGATCGCGAGGATCAGTCATGAAGTCGCCCGTCGTGAAGCGATCGATCGTGGTCGCCGGCCACAAGACCAGCGTCAGCCTGGAAGAGGCGTTCTGGAACGGCATGAAGGAGATTTCGGGCCTGCGCAACATGACGCTGTCCGAACTCGTCGGCGAGATCGATGGCGCCCGACAGCAGGGCAATTTGTCCTCGGCGATCCGCCTGTTCGTGCTCGATTACTTCAAGAGCCGCGCCATGGCCGCCATCCAGCCGGAAAAGGTCCCGGCCCAGTAGGCATTGGGGCGCCTTTCCGGCGCTCCCCACCATCTGCACTTTAAAATCACTCTAAGGTGCAGTTTCAGCGAGCATGCGCGCTTGACCTCAATGCCCTGCGTTGAAAATACAGGGCATGACCGACCATCATGATACGCGCCCACACATGCCGCTGGGTCTGGCCCTGCGCGGCTACACCGGCGTCATTCAGCACCTTTCCACCAAGGACACCGACTCGGCGCTCTCGGACATCGAGCTCGAGAGCCGGCTGATCGAGCTCGGCTTCGTCGAGGGGGCCCGGGTCGAGGTCCTGCACGAGGGGCTGGTCGGTCGCGACCCCATTGCCGTGCGGGTCGACAACATCACGATCGCGGTGCGCCGTCGCGAAGCCATGGCCATCATCGTCGCGTAGACAGCGACCGGATAATTGATTCCATGGAAGCACCCCTGCTGCATCTCGCTCTGGTCGGCACGCCCAACAGCGGCAAGACTTCGCTGTTCAACGCGCTGACCGGCAGCCGACAGAAGGTCGCGAACTATCCCGGCGTCACCGTCGAGCGCAAGGAAGGTTTCTTCGTCACCCCGCAGGGACGCCAGGTCTCCGTCGTCGACCTGCCCGGCACCTATTCGCTGCGCGGCCGCAGCCCTGACGAGGAGATCACCCGCGACTTCGTGCTCGGCAAGGCCACCGGCGAAACCCTGCCCGACCTCGTGCTGTGCGTGGCGGATTCCACCAATCTGCGCCTGACCATCCGCCTGCTGCTGGAGCTCAAGCGCACCGGCCGGCCGATGGTCCTCGTCCTCAACATGTTCGACATCGCCAGCCGCCGCGGCATCACCGTCGACGTCGAGCGGCTCGCCAAGGAGCTCGGCGTGCCCGTGGTCACCTCGATCGCGGTGCGCAAGGGCGGCACGGCGGACCTGCTGGCACTGACGGATGAGATCTCGGCCAAGCTCGCGGCCGCGCCGCAGGAAAACTCCTGGCGCACGCTCAGCGTCAGCGAGTTGCGTTCCACCCAGCGCGAGGCCGACCGCATCATCGCCGATTGCGTCAGCCTGCCTGCCAGGCCCGACACCTGGACCGCGCGGATCGATGCCGTGGTGCTGCATCCCGTCGGCGGGCTGATCGTGCTGGCGCTGATCCTGTTCGTGATGTTCCAGGCGGTGTTCGCCTGGGCGCAGCCGCTGATGGACCTGCTCAACAACGGCTTCGACGCGCTCGGCGAGCTCGTGCACGCCACGCTCCCCGCCGGCCTGTTGCAGAGCTTCCTTCAGAACGGCGTGATCTCGGGCGTCGGCAGCGTCATCGTGTTCCTGCCGCAGATCATCATCATCTTCCTGTTCATCCTGCTGCTGGAAGATTTCGGCTACATGGCGCGCGCCGCGTTCCTGATGGACCGCATCATGGGCGGCGCCGGCCTGCACGGCCGCGCCTTCATTCCGCTGCTGTCGAGCTTTGCCTGCGCCATTCCGGGCATCATGGCGACGCGCGTGATCGACAACAAGCGCGACCGGCTGACCACGATCCTGATCGCGCCGCTGATGACCTGCTCGGCGCGCATCCCCGTCTACACGCTGATCATCTCCGCCTTCATCCCCGCGAAGGACGTCTGGGGCTTCATCAACCTCCAGGGGCTCGTGATGTTCGGCCTTTACGCCGCCGGCATCACCAGCGCCCTGGCCGTCTCGTTCCTGATCAAGTTCTTCATGCTGCGCGACTATGCGCCGGCGCCGTTCATGCTGGAGCTGCCGGACTACAAGATGCCGCGGCTGAAATCGATCGCGATCGGCGTCTACACGCGGGCCAAGATGTTCCTGTACCGCGCCGGCACCACGATCTTCTCGATGATGGTGCTGATCTGGTTTCTGGCCTCGTTCCCGCAGCCGCCCGCAGGCAGCACCGAGCCCGCCATCGACTTCAGCCTCGCCGCGATCATCGGCAAGGCGCTCGAGCCGCTGCTCGCCCCCGTCGGCTTCAACTGGCAGATCGCGGTGGCCCTGATCCCGGGCATGGCGGCGCGCGAGGTCGCGGTCGCAGCGCTCGGCACCGTCTACGCGATCGAAGGCGGCAAGGAAGCGGCCGAGCAGATCGGCCAGGTGCTGGCGACGAAATGGTCGCTCGCCACCGCGCTGTCGATGCTCGCCTGGTACATCTTCGCCCCGCAATGCGCCTCCACGCTGGCCGTGATCCGGCGCGAGACCGGAAGCTGGACCTGGATGGCGGTGACCTTCACCTACATGCTGGTACTGGCCTATGCGGCGAGCCTCGTGACCTACAATGTCGCGGTGGCGCTCGGGGCGGGATAGAGCCCTCGAAACTAAAAACTGCGAAAACAACCCCATGCACAGTAGACGGGGTCAACGAAAACAATAGCTTACGAATTATCCGAAATCCATTTGACCCGTCGGGCAAAACAGGAGCATAGTGGCATCCTCGGCCCCTACGGCATCAAGCTCGCGACAAGCGTCAAGCGACCATCTGCGTCCATGAATCACTTCGGCACCAACAGGCTGATCGCCGAGAGGCTGAACGAAGATCACCTGGCCGACCTCGTTGCGCTCCACCTCGATCCCGAAGTATCGCGCTATCTCGGCGGCGTGCGCTCGGCGGAGGTCACGAAGACCTACCTTGCGACCAACATGGCCCATTGGGACCGGCACGGTTTCGGGCTGTGGGTGCTGCGGACGCAAGACGGCGCGTTCGCCGGGCGGGCGGGCATCAGGCACATCCTCGTGGATGGCGTGGATGAGATCGAGATTGCCTACACCTTCAAGCGGAGCCTCTGGGGCCAGGGACTTGCGAGCGAGATCGCGGTCGCGCTGACGGAGATTGGTCTGTCGCAGCTGGAACTGCCGTCGCTCATCGGCCTGGTCTTCGTCAGGCACGGCGCGTCCCGCCGCGTGCTGGAGAAGGCGAACTACATCCTCGAGAAGAGCACGATCCATCATGGCGAGGACGTGGTGATCTATCGTATCACGCGATGAGAGGCGGCTTGCAGGATGGGTAGCTACGGACTGGATCGACGTCGATGAGTTCTGACGCGGACAACATCGTCGGATTGTATCGCCGGCACGCGACGGCGTGGTTGCGCCAGCGCGGGCGGACTGTGATGGAGCGCAAATGGCTCGATCGATTCGTCGCGCAGCTGCCCGCCAAGCCGAAGGTGCTCGATATCGGCTGCGGTCCCGGCGAGCCGATCGCGCGCTATCTGCGTGCAACGGGGTGTGATGTCACGGGGATCGATGCTGCTCCGGAAATGATCGAGATCGCAAAGGGCTATTTTCCCGACGCGACCTGGCTCGTTTCGGACATGCGCTCTCTGAACCTGAACGCGACGTTCGATGGCTTGCTGGCCTGGGACAGCTTCTTCCATCTCAGTCCCGAGGACCAGCGCCTGATGTTTCCGATCTTCCGGCGGCATGCCGCTGCCGGCGCAGCGCTGATGTTCACCAGCGGCCCGTCCTTTGGAGAAGCCATCGGGACTTTCGAGGGCGAGCCGCTCTATCATGCGAGTCTTGACACGACCGAATATCACCGATTGCTCGACAGCAACGGTTTTGACGTCCTCGACCACGTGATCGAGGATCCCGAATGCGGACGTCACACCGTCTGGCTCGGGCGCTTGCGGCGATGAGGGACGGCCCGGCGCTCAGCCTGCGCGTAGCTGAATGACCGATTGCGGCAACGACGCCAGAAACAGCACGACGCAGACACACAGCAGGACGATGTCCTTGAACAGGAACTCGCCGGCCAGATTCCACGCCATCGGATCGGTTGACAGGCTCCACGTGACGACGCCCGGCGTCGTGAAGAAGAACGACCATGTCACAGCGAAGGTCACCACGCCCATGAGTGAACCGAGGGCGGACAGGACCGGACTGAACGCGCCCGCCGCGAGCAGCGCCGCAATCACGAACTCGGAAACACCGAGGACATAGGCCTCTCCCCGCAGGCCGAAGATCGACAGCCAGGAGATGAACGGACTGCTGGTGATGAACTGGGCGATGCCCTGTGCGGATTGCAGCGTGAATTTCTGCATCCCGAACGATACGAAGATGAGCACCATGACCCAGCGAAGAATGGCGAGCGGACGATACGAACCGCCGCCAATCTCGGCGATGTTGAATCCTTTCATGTGACGATTTCTCCCGGAGTAGACACGCATCTGTTGGCAAACGACACGTTCGCTATGGGCTCTACGGAGGGGAGCGTCCGTCGTTACCTGCGCCCGGCGGTTTCACGGATCACAGCCGCGTGCGATGCGTCTGTCCGCTCACGGCTGCGTCGTGTAGGAGCGCCCGGCTTCGAGCACGTAGATGGTCAGGAAGCGGAGCGGACGATCCGGATCACAATTGCGAAACAGGGTGTGTGGAAGATCCGCCCGATCCTGCAATGTCTCGCCCGCCCGGTACTGTCGCGGCTCGTCGCTGCCGTAAGCGGACTCGGCAACACCTTCGACGATGTAGATCGCGCCCGCGACGGGATGCCGGTGAAGCGGCGCCACGCCGCCGGGCGGATAGGAGACCTCGACGACCATGAGCTCCTGATTGCCGGGCATTGGAAGACGCTCGAGAACCTTGCGCGTGACACCGGCAAATCCGGCTTGTCGAGCGCTTGGCTGACCGTCGGTAGGTTCATTCATTGAGCACCTATTCCTTGTCGCGCATCGAGTTGTCGCCATTGCGCCGGATCGCGGCGAATAACGATAGGACGCTGAGCGCAAGGCAACAAAGTGACCGATGTCGGGTTCAACCACTTTCGCAACTCGTAGGCCGCGAGCTACCCCTCGCCCGGCCACGCCGCCATCGCCGCCTCGGCTGCGCCCCGCAACTCCGCCGGCGTCGCGCCGTCCCTGGCCTGGATCGCCATGCCCTGGAAGACGCTCAGGTAGAACCGGCTCAGCGCATCGATGTCGGTTGCGGCAGGCAACTCGCCGCCGCCGACCGCTGCTTCGATCCGTGCGCGCAGATTACCGAGCATGTCGAGCCGGACATTCCTGATCGCGCGGGCAATCGTGGCCGGCCATTCGTCGCTGACGGCGCCGAGCACGGCCATGCACCCGGCCGGAGCCGAGCGGGATTTCGGCAGGGTCTCTGCCGCCGCGATCAGCAGGTTCTCGATCCCGGCGCGTGCGGTTGCGCCTTCCGCAAGCCGGTCCCAGACCGGCTGGCCCTGGGTCTCGACGTAATGCTCGATCGCGGCGAGATAGAGAGCCTCCTTGCTTTCGAAAGCAGCATAGAGACTCGGCGAGCGGACGCCCATGGCGTCGCAGAGGTCGTGCATCGAGGCCGCCTCGTACCCCTTGCGCCAGAACAGGAACATGGCGGCTTCGAGCGCTGCGTCGCGATCAAATTCCCGTGGCCGACCTGCCATCGCCCGCCTTTCTGTAATGATCAACACATAATTCACTTGACCACGCCGATCAAGTCTCCACATATTCTGTGTCGATCGTTACAGAATAGGAGAAGGCAGATGACGCTGGCAGGAAAACGGGCCCTGGTGACGGGCGCAAGCAGGGGTATCGGAGCGGCCATCGCGGCGGCGCTCGCCGCCGAAGGCGCCGATGTCGCGATCACCTACGAGAAGTCCGCGGACAGCGCCGCGAAGCTCGTTGACGCCATCAAGGCAGGCGGGCGCAAGGCCGTGGCGATCCAGGCCGACAGCGCCGATGTCGCCGCCGTTCAGGCTTCGGTCGACAAGACCGTCGCCGCATTGGGCGGGCTCGATATCCTCGTCAACAACGCCGGCATTCTGCGATTGGGCGGCCTCAACGACATCTCGCTCGCCGACATCGATGCGCTGCTGAACGTCAACGTGCGCTCCCCGATCGTCGCGAGCAAGGCCGCGCTGCCGCACCTTGGCAAGGGCGGCCGCATCATCACCATCGGCAGTTATTTCGCCGACCGCGTGCCGTCGCCGGTGCTCGGCATCTACGCGGCGTCGAAGTCGGCACTCAGCGCATTCACCAAGGCCCTGGCGCGCGAGCTCGGTCCCAGGGACGTCACGGTCAATCTGGTGCAGCCAGGCTCGATCGACACCGACATGAATCCGGCCAGCGGCCCGACCGCGGAGACGTTGAAGCAGTTCATGGCGCTCGGCCGATACGGCGCGACGGATGACATCGCGAGCGCGGTCGCGTTCCTGGCGAGCGCGAAAGCCAAGTACATCACGGGATCGACATTGACGGTCGACGGCGGCGCGAACGCTTAAAGTATTTTCGAGCTACGTCGCTCTCAACGCAGAAGCAATCCAGGCTCTTTCCGTGGAGACAGTCTGGATTGCCTCGTCGCCTCGCAATGACTGCTCGGAAATGGTCGCGTAGCCCGGAACCTTACCTGAAATACCCCAACACCAGATCAATATCCGAGCTGCCGGCCACCGTGCCGTTCAGCTCGGCGTCGATGACGCGGCGGCAGGCTTCGATGGCAGCGTGGTCGCCGAGATCGTTGGCGGCTTCCAGCACGAGCCAGGCGGCGTCGACGGAAGCTTTCTCCGGAGCCGATCCGCCGACGTCGGCGTTGAGGTTCTTGTTCTTGCGAACCGCGGTGCCGAATTGAGGCAACATTACAAATACTCCCTCGATTTCCCGCTCAGTGAACCTGAAGCTCGGGCTGACGGCCCGCGTCGGCACCCACGCCGGTCTTGCGCGACTGGTAGAACTTCAGGATGCTGCGCGAGGTCTCGATCTTGAGCCGGCTGAACTCGCGCTCGTTGTCCTGCAGCTCGCGCGCCGTGATCAGATGATCCTTGGCGCCGAGGAACAGCAGCGACATCGTGGTGTCCCAGGAGAAGTCGAGCGCCTTGCACAACACCAGCAGGATCTCGCGATTGCGGTCCATCATCGCGCGCTCGATCACGTCGACCGGGAGCGCCGACAGCAGCGACAGGCCGATCTGCACCTCGTCGAAGCGATGCTGGCGCGCATAGTTCGAGATCGAATCCTGGTTGAGATTGCCCTGGCGGTACTGCGTCGTCACCACGCGCTTGGCGACGAAATAGCTGCGCGAGGACGGGCCGAACTTGGATTGCAGATCGCCGGTGACCTCGGTCACCGAGCTCTGGATCTGCGCCATCATCTCCGGGCGCTCGCGCTCGAGCCGGCGGCGGACGTCTTCCGATGCCTTGGAGATGAGCTGCTGGAAGATGTGCCGCGGCACGTCCTTGCGCAGGCCAAGCTGCTCGGCGAGAATCGAATCGCCCTCGGCACGCCGGACCATGTGCAGAAGGCCCGAGCCGGAGAAGCGCGCGCCCTCGTTCTTTGCGACCGAGGTCACGACCTCCTGGTCGCCGCGCTTGACCAGCACGTCGGTCACGGCCTCGCCGATCGATTGGCGCTGGGCGATCGCGAGCAGATGCGACTGGCCCTTGGTCATGGCGCTCTGGATCAGCATCTTCTCGTCGATCCGCGTGGAGTCGCGCAGCACCGGACCGGCGACCGCGATCTCGTCGTCAAGAGCGAGCTTTTCGATGACGTTGAGCGGAGCGTGATCGCAGGCCGACATCAATTCGGAGAGCTGCGTCCGCGCGGCGACCTCGATCTCGTCGGCGAGCTTGCCGATGACCTCGCCGAACATGCTGATCTCGTCGTCGCTGTAGCGGCCGGTGATCAGAATGTCGGTCGCATGCCACAACGCCCGCGTCCGGCTTTCGTCGGTGCCGCGCGCGATCGCGTCGTCCAGATCCTGTAGAAGCGTTTTCGCCCCGTTCATGTCGATACCCCAGTTCTTGGTCGTTCTTTGCCGAGCCGTCCCGCCGATACCGGCGCGACACCGAATTCCTCTGAGAGCCGAGACTAGGGAACAAACGCGAGAATCCAGTAAAACCGGCAGATCAGTTTTGCCGAGCAGAATTCGTTAAAATGCGAGGGAATCGGTTGACCGGCGGGTGATGTGCGGCGCGAGAGAGCTTGGCGCGAAAGCCTCTCCGGCGTCATGGCCGGGCTTGTCCCGGCCATCCACGCCTTACCGCCCGGCGCGAAGAACGTGGATGCCCGGGACGAGCCCGGGCATGACGGCGTCTCGCCTACGGATTTGACGGCGTCAGCACCAGCGGCGGCTTCGGCTTGGGCTTCGCGGGCGGCGGGCCCGGAGCGGGTCTCACCTCGATCGCGGGCGGCAGCGGCGCGACCTGGCTTGTGAGCGGCGGGCTTGTCGGTGCCGGGCTTGTCAGTGCCGGACTTGGCGCTGCGGGAGCGGCCTGCGGCGCCTTCGGTATCGGCGCGGCCTTTGGCTTCGGCGGCGGCGCCCGGCGCGGATCGCGGCCGGGCATCGGCACGTCGGTGAGCGAGGGCTCCGGCGCGGGATCGGGAGAGACGAGCGTCGGCAGTGCGGCGGTTGCCGGCGGCGGCTCGCCGCGCTCGATCGCGTCCAGCCGGCGCGTCTCGCGATCGATCGTGCGCACCGCGAGCCACGAGGACAGCGGCGCAAGATCGACAGTGCGATTGAGCCTGTCGGGAGGCCCCGCCGCGAACAGCTGGATCTCCGGCGGCGCGCCTGACAGCCCGGTCATGATCGGCGTCAGGCTGGCGCGGATGTCGGCCTGGTCGGCGGGAATGTCGTAGCCGCCGGAGACGATGGCACGGGCGTTCTTCGCTTCCAGCGGCGTGGCTCCGACCCGCAGCCGCCCGTCGCGGATCGTGAACGGGATCTGGGCCGAAGCAACCGCGATCGGACCGGCCGCCAGCGCAGGCTCGACCAGCTGCCGCAGCCTGACGTCGTCAGCGACCTGGCCGCCGTCGCTGGCGCGGATGGCGATCTCGAAGGCGCGCGGATTGAGGCCTGAGATTTCAGCGGAGTCCAATGTCACCGTGCCGTTGCCGGCGAGCGAGCCGGTGAGAGCAGCGACGCTGCGACCCTGGCTGGTCAGCGCCATCTGCACCGAGGCGCGGCCCTTGGGCAGCGCGAGGTCGCGGTAGCGCAGCGTCGTCGCATCGACATTGCTGAGCTCGATACGCGCATTCAGCGCAACACCATTGGCGCCATTCCTCGCGTCAAAGCTCGCGGACATCTCGCCGCCGCCGACGCCGCCCTTGAGCGCATCGAGCGCGAGCGACTGGCCGTCGCTGCGGATCGTCCCGCCGAACGGACGCAGCTCGACACCACCAGGCAATGTGCCGCGCAACGCCTGGAAGGCGATGCGGCCGCGCCAGCCACCGAGCAGCCCCGCGCTCAGCGGCTCGCTCGCCTCGTGTCCGGCGGCACCGATCGCCATCGCGACCGCGGGCGCAAGATCGAGCGTATCAAGGCCCACCTCGCCGTCGACGCTCTTCTCCTGATCGAGCGTGACAGCCAGATGGCCGCGCAGATGCGAGCCCGAGGCCGTGCTGTCGAGATCGTCGAAGGTCAGGCGATTGCCTGACAGCCCGACGCGCGAGGACAGGCTGACGAGCTGCGTCGACTTGTCCGCCGTGCCAGTGCCGAACAGCGGCGCGAGGTTGACGTTGCGCACGCGCAGATTCACGTTTGCCTTGATTTCGGACGATTTGGGCTCCGACAGCTCGACGCTGCCCTGCGCGTCCGCATCGAGCCCGCCGCCGCTCAGCTTTGCATTCAATTGCAGCGGCCGCCGCCAGGCGCCGCTTAACCGGCCTTCGAACTGCGAGGCGCCCTCGCCTGCGGCCACCACGCGATCGAGGCCGAGCAGCGCCAGCAAGGCGCCGGCCTGCGGCGTCGAGAGCTTCGAGTCCAGCGTGAAATCGCTGCTCCGCAATTTGTCGATATCGATGCCGTTGACGGCCGCGAGCGGTGTCTGCGCGGCCAGCGTCGCAGTGGCCTTGAGCTGCGGTGCGTCGAGATCGAGCACGGCGCGGGCGTCGCCGCGATCGGCATGTTCGGCGTTCTTGTCGAGGCTGAGGTCGAGCTTCAGCCGGGTCGCGCCGGGCAGCTGTGGGAGGGCATCGAACCGCGCGCGCACCGAAGGGGCGAACGGCTCGATCAGCGCGGTAAGCTCGCGCAGCGAGTTGGCCGAGGATTTCAGCGCGAGCTTGCCGGTGGCTTTGGTGCGATCAAAACTGCCGCTCGCCTCGGTGGTCACGCCGCTGGTCTGGCCGAACCGCAACTGCTCCAGCGACACCGCGTTCGGACCGTAGCCGAGCTTGGCCGCGAACGGCCGCAGCTCCTGTCCGGCGGAAATGGCGCGGCCGATATCGAGCGAGAGCTTTGCTTCCTCCGGCCATTCGCCTTGCGGCCCGGCCAGCGCGCGCACGAAACTTGCGGCGGCGTCGAGATCGAGACGATCGGCCTTGAGCTCGGCGTCGATCCGCGAGCCCTTGCTCGCGCCTGTCTGCACGAAGCCGATGCGGCCCTCGACCGCGCCGCCTTCGATATCGGCCTTCAACTTGTCGATGGCGAGATGATTGGCGGCGATGGTCACGTCGCCGGCAAGCCGCAGCGGCCGCGTGCTGCGGCGGTTGATCTCGCTGCGGCCCTGAAGCCAGGCCACCAGCGTATCGGGATCGGACGACTCGACGCTGAGACGGCCGCTGAAACTGTCGGCGCCGGGCGCAGAGCCGTTGAGCGAGAGCTGCGTCATGCCGGGCGCGCGCAGCTCGAGCCGCTGAAAGGTCCAGGATCGGCCGTCAGTCCTGAGCTCAGCCGCGATGTTCTGGAGCGGACGGCCGCCGAGCATGATCTGGTCGGAGTTGAACTCGATCTGCGCCGGGATCGGCGCCTGCGGGATCGCAGCCAGCCCGGCGCGCAGCGCCGGCAGGATGCGCAGCGGCTCGGCATCGTCCTTGCCGGCGAGCTTGTCGGCATCGATCTGGCGCGCCGACAGCACCGCGCGCAGCAAAGGCGAGGCGCCGAACCTGACGTCACCGACGCCGCCGACTTTCAACGCATTGTCCTCGGCGCCGAAGCTCGCATCGATCTGGTCGAACTTGGCGCCGGCCGGGTCGGCCTTGAGCTTTGCGGTGAGCTTCCAGGGCGTCGGCCCGGCCTCGCCGGCCTTCTTCGCCGCGGGCACGGCCAGCGTGAGCGCGCCCTCGAATTTGGGCAGGCGGTTGTCGAAGGCAAGCACGCCTTCGAGATCGGCGAGGATGGCGCGCTCGCCGGGATCGATATTGAGATGGAGACGGGTGGCGCTGCCATCGGCGCTCGGGCCGGACGAGATGCGGAAGGGGTAGCGCACGCCGGTTGCGGTGAACCTGCCGTCGCCGCGCACCGAACCGGCCAGCGAGCGCACGTCGCCGGAGAAGGCGATGTCGTTCAGCTCCAGGGTCGAACGGCTGGCGGCATCATGCAGGGCGATGCGGCCGGTGAGGTTCAACCGTTCGATGGCCAGCGAGGCCAGGTTGAAGGTGCCGCTGGCGGTGGACGGCAAATCGACCCGGCCGCGGGCATCCAGGCCGAGATCGACCGCCATGCCGTTGACCGTGAGCTCGGTGGCGCGCCATTCGCCCCGCATCAGGGAGCTCAGGCTGAACTCGACGTCGAGCTTTTCGGCGCGCAGGCGGCCGAGGTCGTTGTTGCCGCCAAAGGTGACCGAGCGCAGCCGCAGGGTCGGCGCCGGCAGCAGCCGCGCATCCAGCTCGCCTGCCACCCGCACCGGCACGCCGATGATCCGGCCCGCCTCCGCCTCGAACTGGGGCCTGAACTGGTTCCAGTCGATGAAGTAAGGCCCGATCAGTGCGGCCAGCAGCGCAATGATGAAGGCAATCGCCAATCCGAGCAGCGTCGTCTGCACGGGTCTCCCCTCGGCCAAACCGGCCCGGGCCCAACCTGAGGGCCTCAGGCGCGCCGGAACTTGCCCTTTATATAAGGGGAAGTGTGGCGAAGTCACAGCGACTGTTGCGCGCGGAGGTTAACGCTGGTGGGAGACCCTCATGGTGAGGAGGCGCGTTAGCACCGTCTCGAACCATGCTGGCCCGGATCGCGCCCGCGGCCATCCTTCGAGACGCCCGCCTTCGGCGGGCTCCTCTGGATGAGGAAAACTGCTCGCAGGACCACGGCATCACCAACTGGCCGGCAGCTGCGTCAGGCCACGCAGCACGAAGGTCGGCCGCCATTTGGGGTTCTCGACGTCGTCGATCCGCAGATCCGGCAGGCGGCGGAGCAACGTGGCAATGGCGATCTCGGCCTCGATGCGGGCCAATTGGGCCCCCAGGCAGAAATGGATGCCGCCACCGAACGACAGCGGCCTGACGTTCTGCCTGGTGACATCGAGCCTGTCAGGGTGATCGGGATAGACCGCGGGATCGCGGTTGGCCGAGCCGAGCAGGCAGAGCACGGTCTCGCCCCTGGGGATTGTCTTGCCGCCGAGATCCTCGATCTCCTCCAGCGCGACGCGCCCGGTCATCTGCACGGAGGAATCGTAGCGCAAAAATTCCTCGATCGCGCCGACCATCAGCTCCGGCCGCGCTTTCAGCAGCGCGAGCTGGTCCGGATTGCGATGGAGCGCCAACAGGCCATTGCCGATCAGGTTGACCGTGGTCTCGTGGCCGGCGCCGAACAAGAGGATGATGTTGGCGGTCAGCTCCTCATTGGTGAGCTTGTTGCCGTCTTCCTCGGCCTGCACCAGCTGGGTGATGAGGTCGTCCCCGGGGTTCTTGCGGCGCAGCTCGAACAGCTGCTGGAAATACATCTGCGCCATCATGTTGCCGGCGTTGCCCTTGGCGATCTCCTCCGGCGAGAGCGGCACGGGATCGAGCAGCCGCCCGCCGTCGCGCGAGCTCTTGTAGAAGGTCTCGCGATGATCCTCGGGGATGCCGAGCATGTCGCAGATGATGGTGACGGGCAGGCGGAAGGCAAAATCCTCGATCAGGTCCATGTGGCCGCGCTCGATCACGGCATCGATCGTCTGATCGACGATCTCCTGGATGCGCGGCCGCATGTCCTCGACCCGGCGCGCGGTGAAGGCCTTCACGACGAGGCCGCGCAGGCGGGTATGGTCGGGCGGATCGGACTGCAGCATCCAGTGACTCATGCTGCGGAACACCGGCTCGTCCATGATGGCAGGGCTATAGCGGCGCTTGGAGCGCTCGATAAAATCCTTGCCGAAGCGCTTGTCGCGCATCACGAGGCTGACATCGGCATGGCGGCTGGCGACGAACTGGCCGAACGGCGTCACATGGATCGGATCGAGCGTGCGCAGCCGGTCGTAGTGCGGATAGGGATCGCGGATGAAGTCCGGCGACAGCGGGTTGAACAACGGATCGCCGTTCGCAGGCTGCACTTGCTCGTTCATGGTGACCTCACATCGGGTTGCCGCATGACACGATACGCGGGCAGCCCCGATGCCCGGCGTAACCATCCCCTGAAATTATCAACTCGATACATTGTTGTATCGAGTTGCATTTTGCCTTAACCTGCGCCGATGTCAAGGGTGAGAACCAGGCCGACCAGGGACGATACGCGCGACAAGCTGTTCGAGGCCGCCGCGCGCGTGTTCGAGGACGACGGCATCGGCGGCGCCAGCATCGAGGCGATCGCCGCAGCAGCCGGTTTCACGCGCGGCGCGTTCTACTCGAACTTCAGGAGCAAGGACGAATTGATCATCGCCATGCTCGAAGACCATGTCGAGCAGTCGATCCGGCGCAACATGGACATCCTCGCGCAGCACGACAATCTCGACGATTTCATCGCGGCGTTGAAGGCGATGGACCGCACCCGGCAGGACCCGCTCGGCCGCTCGCCCCTGCTGCACATGGAGATGATCCTGTTCGTCGCGCGCGCCGAGAAGCGCCGCCCGGAACTTGCAAAACGCCTGCGCGCGCGGCGCAAACTGATCGCCGACATCGTCGAGGCGACATTGAAGAGCAACGGCAAGAACGACGCGCTGAACCCGCCGTGGATGGCCTCAATCGTGCTGGCGCTGGAAGACGGCTTTCGCCTGCACCGGCTGATCGATCCGGAGACGACGCCGGCGGACAGTTTTTTGCGGGCGATTATGGATTTGCGGCGAAGGACGGGGCTAGGGCCGGAGTGACGGCTGCCGGGGGCGTGCCCTCAGACCTGATTGATCTCGATCATGGCTAATGCCGTTCGCTACTGTCCATCGCCGCGATCAGGGAGGCGATCTCGATCGTCGCGAAGTTGCAGAAGGTGTCCGAGACCGCATAAGGAAAGATGATCTTGTCGCGATGGCGCATCGCGCCGCAGGTATAGACGACGTTCGGAACATATCCTTCACGTTCGGAAGGGTCCGGCCGCAACAGCGGCTCGCGCAGGCGGCCAAGCACCTTCGACGGATCCTTCTTGTCCAGCAGCGCGGCCCCGATCGAATATTTCCGCACGGGGCCGACGCCGTGCGTCAGCAGCAGCCACCCTATGTCGAGCTCGATCGGCGATCCGCAATTGCCGATCTGCACGAATTCCCAGGGGTATCGAGGCTTGAGAATCGGCTGGCCGCCATCCCACGTGTGGAGATCGTCGGACAGGATCAGATAGAGGTTTTCGTTATCCTGACGCGCGATCATTGCGTATTTGCCGTCGATCTTTCGGGGAAATAACGCCATGCCCTTGTTGCGCGCGGCATTGCCCTTCAAGGTCGACAGCCGGAACGATACGAAATCGGATGTCTCGATCAGCTCCGACCGGATCGCCCGTCCGCTATAGGCGGTGTAGGTCGCGTAGTAGATCTTCTGTCCGGCGTCGCTGAATTGCACAAAGCGGGCGTCCTCGATCCCGTTCGACTGCGCTTCGGTGACCGGAAAAATCACCCGCTCGCTCAGATCTTCTCCGGCCGCGAATGTGACGTCAATATCGTCGCCGCCGACGCCCGCCGTCAGCCGGACAAGATCCGGACTGGATGCAAGACGCGCCGTCGGATCGATGGTCAAGGTCCCGTCTGCCGCAATGAACCCCGAGCGAAATGTCAGGGAAGATACATGGCCCTCGCCGACGGCCCGAAGACTGAGGATGAAGCGGAGGCTGCCTTCCGGCGTTCCGGACTGATCGGGATGCGGCACGATGCACGGATTGAATAATGCCGAGGCCTCGAACGAATACTCGTTGAGAAAATAGGCACCCACGAGCTGGCGCTGCACCTGTGTGAAGACAGCATGGTCGGCCAGCGCCTCCTCCATTTCCGCGGCGCGTGCCTCGAAGGTCTTTAACAGGTTGCGGTGACGGCCGAGGAAGTTCTCGAGAACGTCGGCCAATTGACGGTCGGCCGTCTCGGGGTCGAGCGCGAGAACCCGTTCGACGATATGGTTGGCGCGGGTCTTGTCCGTCGGATTGAGGTCGCGCGGCTCGGTCGCCGGCTTGAAAGGCCGAACGAGCACACGGCTCGGGTCCGGCCGCAGATGAAGGGCTTGGCGTTTGAGGAAGGGAGATTGCGACAAGACGGCCTCGGTTGGTTGAAGGAGGAAATTGCGATCGGCGCGGTCAGGCGACCAGCGGAGCCGGCTTGGCGCGGCTTTCGCTGAGGCGCGCAATTTGTCGAATCTCGGAAAGGCCGAGCAGATACGACACGACGGATTCCCCTCCCCGGTTCTCATTGGGACGGTCGGGGTGCAGGCCATCCCGGCAGCTTCCGGTTTCCAGGTCGACCAGCGAGGCCGACAAATCGTTGCTGCCCAGAAACCATGCGAAGACCCGTGCGGCTTCGGCTTTCCACTCGACATCGTGATCGGCGCGCCAAGCGGCGAGGCATGCCGCAATGGTCGCCGCGGCCTCCAGCGGCTGCTGGTCGAAGGCGTGCGGCGGTTGGCGTCGATCACCAAATCCCGCCGTGCCGATCGGGCGGAATTGGCCCTTCGCTGAGGTCTGTCGTTTCACGAGCCAGCGCAGCGACTTCAGGCCGATATCGACATAACGCGAGGTCTTGCTGGCCATGCCGGTCATGATCAACGCCTGGGGCAAGCGAGCGTTATCGTAGGCCACTCCATCCTCGAACCAGACCCAATCGTCCGTTGCCACGGTGTCGAAGGTCAAACTCAACCGATCGGCAAGCACGGTACGCAGGCGGGTCGCGCGGACATCGTTCGGAACGGCCGAGCAGTAGGCATCGAGCCCAAGTAACACAAACGCCCACGCACGGGGCGAACTGAAACTTTTCACTGTCGCCATCGCTTCGGAAAACAGCGCCGCGGCCCATGAGCGCCGCGACAGATTGGCATCGGTCAGCGCGCACACGCCCAGGGCCCAGAGCGTTCGTCCGTGGCTATCCTCCGATCCCCTGTCTTCCAACCAGCAGCGGTTGAAGCCCATGAAATTGCGAAAGCGTCGTGTATCCGGATTCCAGGCATGCTGGACGAAGGCGGCAAATCGCGCCGTCAGGGCTTCCGGTAGCCGCTGTTCGCCCGGATTATTGAGCGCGCAGGCCACAAGCAGCGCGCGGGCGTTGTCGTCGACGCAATAGCCGTGGGCACGATCGGGCACGCTATGAACGGCATGCTGAAACAGTCCCGTGTCGTCGCACATCGACAGGAAATGGTCGAGCTGCATCTCCGGCGGCGCGCGGCTGTCGCGCAGCAACGTGCCGGTATCCGAGCGCGCGATGGTCTTAAGCCGATGCCGGCGCCCGGCGTTCTCGAAGACCGACATATAGCGTTCGGCGGCCCTCTCCCATGTCATTGCACGGCTGCTCGCATAGGCGCGCTTGCGCATCGCCTGCCGGAGCACGTCGTTGGTGAGCAGCTTGGCGATCTCGGTGCCGAGCGCTGCTGCATCGCCAAACGGAACCAGAATACCGCGGCCATCGGCCAGCAGCTCGCGGGCGTGCCAATACGGGGTGGAAACCACGGCCTTACCGAGGCCGAAGCTATAGGCAAGCGTGCCTGACGTCATCTGGGCTTCATTGAGGTACGGCGTGACGTAGACGTCGGACATCGAGATGAAATCGAGCAGCGTTTTCTGATCGACGAATTGATCGAGAAACACCACGTGATGCTCGACTCCGGCCTGGCGCGCATGCGCCATCAGGGCCTCGCGATAGGCTTCGCCCTGATCGCGCACGAGGTTGGGATGCGTCGCACCGAGCACCACGTAAACGGCATCGGGCCGTGTTTTCAGAATCGAAGGCATCGCATCGATCATGACTTCGATGCCCTTGTTCGGCGACAGCAATCCGAATGTCAGGATGACCGACTTGTTGCTGAATCCGAGCGCAGCCTTGGCCGCGTCGGGTTCGACGAACGCGAATTCCGGGATGCCGTGCGGGATGATTTCGATCTTCTCGTCAGCCACGTGATAGACTGAGCGCAACAACTCCCGACCTTTCTCAGCCATCACGACGACCTTGGACGAGGCCTCCACGATGCGCGCGATGACATCGCGCTGCACCTCCGTCGGCTCGGACAAGACCGTATGCAGCGTTGTCACGACCGGTATGGTCAGACGTGACAGAAGAGCCAGGATCTGCCCCCCGGCTTCGCCGCCGAAAATGCCGAATTCATGCTGCAGCGAAACGGCTTCGAAGCCGCCGCTGTTCAGATAGGCGGCGGCACGGACGTAGTCATCCTGCCGGTCATCGTTGATCTCAAGGCCCACGGTAGGGGGATAATCGTAGACTTGACCATGATCGGTCATCGCAACGATGACGGTCTCCAGATCACCTCGGGAGGCTGCGATGGCGCTCTGCAAGTCGGTGGTAAAGGTCGCAATGCCACAGCGGCGTGGAAGCGAGTTTCCGATGAAGGCGATACGATTTACGGCAGCCAATTTGACGTCTCCGATGGTTTGAGCGCGGCAGTCTCGAAGGAGGTCGGGACCAGGACGCTCGGAGAGGCGTGTGCGCTGCGCTCTGTTAACGCACCGTGATTTACGCTCGGGCCGGGATAGGCCAGCAATGCTTTCAACCCGCTCGCACCTGCCTCGATGTCCGCATGGTCGGCTTCGAGGAAAGCGGCTTCACCCGGCTCCAGCCCCCTGGAGCCGAGTTGGGCGTGACCTTCGATCGCCAGCAGCCAAGTCTCTTTCGGTGCGTCGAGCGTCCACACTGAACCCGGAGCGAGGTCAATTTGCTCCATGACAAAGTAGGAATTGACCGCGAGCGCCGTTCGCGCGCCGCTCAATCGTTCGGGAGGCGGCTGGATCTTGCGAGGGCCCGCCGTCGCCACCGCGACGGCATTTTCGATGTGCAGCTGACGCTCTCGTCCATAGTCGAACAGCCGGAATGTGGCGTCGCTGTTCTGCTGGATTTCGACCAGCACGATGCCGGCGCCGATCGCATGAATGGTTCCAGCGGGAATGAAGATGACGTCGCCGGGACGAACCGGGTACCAATGCACGATATTGGCGATCGAGCCATCGATGATGGCAGCTCGCAACGCGGCAGCGGAGCGCGGATAGTTCAATCCCACCGCGACCTTGGCGCCGGGAATGGCAGAGACGATGTACCAGGCCTCGGTCTTGCCGTTGGCAAGTCCGATCGAGCGCGCGAACGCATCATCCGGATGAACTTGGATCGATAGCGGCTCGGTGGTGAGGAGCATTTTGAGCAGCAACGCCGTCTTGGGCGCAGCAGGTCCGGGGCGCTCAAACCACAATTCCCCGATCGGGCCGTCGCCCGTCGACGCCAAGCTCCAGGGACGCAGATCGCGGCTGCCCCAGGGCTTCGGCTTGGTTCGCACGATGGCATGTTCGATCGTCAAGCGGGCCTCCCCAGGCCTGTGCGTTCAGTCGTTGACTGTTCGTGCAGGACGCGGGCCGGTCCAGGGCGGGAGCGCATCCCATTCAGCCCATCGCATGCGGCGTTCCTCACCGCCGACCTTGACAAAAACAAACGGAGCGTCGTCCTGCCCGGTCTTCGATCCGGCGAATGTGGCAGGAAGTCCGTTCGAGTTTCGGATCGTTGCTGTATTTGCCAAGTAACCTCCTGACCGATCTGCGTGCGAGATTGCTGCTGCAGATCAACTAAAAATGGACGCCCAATGCATCATGACCGACGCGGCGACCAGCAAAACAATGAAAACAGGCGGCGGCACCGGAGGCGCCAGCCACTCACGAATCTTGAATTTTGGGAGTATCAGACATCCAACCGCCTTCCTGGTCGAGGCGGGAGCGCAATGCTCTCAGTCACCGGTAACGGCCAAGGGCGGGCGGTGATATTCGACATATAGAAACGTCGTCGCCCAATAGCGAGACCAGAGCATCAACCAGATTGGCTTTATTAGCTGTATCTTTGTGTTGGCATTGCTCTATGGTCACAAGACCTGACGTCTGAGTTGACGAGGGACACTTGCTCAATCCCAACCTTGGCTGGCTGATCCGCCTTTCGGAGCGGCTATCGGATGTCGCATGGTTTCAATGGATCATTTCCGGCAAGAGATTCGATCCCGGTTCGAACTGGCGAGCGCGCAAGGCCGGCAGGACCTGACCATCGAATGTGGTGAGCTTTACCGGTCCGTGAGCAAGCTCCCGCTTTTCGATCCATGGATGATCTTCTGCTGTAACGCGATGCGCGCGGAAATGGGCCTGGCGGATCACTTGATCTTCGATGACGGCAAGCCAAGCCTGCTGACCATTCACTACGCGTTGCCACGACATCAAAGGCGACCAAAATCAAACTAGGTACGATTGGAGTAACTTGATGCGTTGGCTCCAATGACCAGCTTGTCGCTGCTGCTGCTCCGGAACGGCTTGCCCGATCTTCCGGTGGTGCTGATCGAGCCTCATCGAAATCGCGACCCGATCTGGCGCATCAAATTCTGCTACGACATTGACCAGCCGCTCTCGATGAGCACCGAGCAGGCATCGTCATTGGCAACTGATCTGCATCAAATCGGCGAAGACGAGCTGGCTGGTGAGATCGACGACGCGGTCAGAAGTGCGGCGCGCTATAACGCGATGTGATCGCGATAGGCATTGTCCCTGGGTGCCATGCCAACGCGACGAGACAAGCCGCGCGCCCTAGGCCGACCGCCTCACCGCGCCCTCACCCGCCGCCGCAAGATCGAGCCGTCCCAGCATCGCCCGCGCCTGCTCGGCGCAGTGCTCGATCAGCCAGCGCTCGAAGGCGACGGGCGCCAGCGCGGGTGCGTAGAGGAAGCCCTGCACGACGTCGCAGCCGAGCTCGGCCAGCACCTTGCGCTGGCCCTCGGTCTCGACGCCTTCGGCGACGACGGTCATGCCGAGCCCCTGGCCGACGCGCACCACGGCGGTGGCAATCGCAAGGGCGCCCGCGTCCTTCTCGATGTCGCGCATGAAACTGCGGTCGATCTTGAGTTCGCGGATCGGCAGATGAGCGAGACGGCTGAGACTGGAATAGCCGGTGCCGAAATCGTCCACGGAGAGCCCCACGCCGAGCTCGCGGATCGCGTTCATCGTCTCCAGCGCGGCGACGCTGTCCTGCATGAACGCGCCCTCGGTGATCTCGAGCATCAACGCATCCGACGGCAGATCGTATTCGGCGAGGATGCCCCTGAGCCGTGCGGCCAGCGTGACGTTGCGGAAATTGATCGGCGACAAATTGACCGACACGCATGGAATATTGAGCCCGGCACGGCGCCAGCTCGCCATCTGCCGGCAGGCCTCGCGCACCGACCACAGGCCGATCTGCTCGATCAGGCCGCACTCCTCGGCAAGCGGGATGAACTTTGCCGGCGAGACATCGCCGAGCACGGCATCGTGCCAGCGTGCCAGCGCCTCGACGCCGTGGATGGCGCCGTCGGAGCTGCGGATCTGCGGCTGATAGCTCAGCGTCAGCGCGCCCTCTGCGATGGCTTTGCGCAACGCCGCGATCAGCGCCAGCCTCTGCTCGGTGAGCCCGTTCATCTCCGCGCTGAAGATGCGATGAGTCGAACGCCCGGCCTGCTTGGCCATGTACATGGCGGCGTCGGCCTGCTGCATCAGGGTGTCGATGTCGGTGGCATGATCGGGATAGAGGCTGATGCCGATGCTGGCCGACATCTGCATCTGCCTGGATCCAAGCCGCAAGGGCGCAGACAGCGCTTCGGTGATCCCGGCCGCGACGCGCTCGGCACCCTCGGCGGTCCGTTGCGGCAGCAGGATGACGAATTCGTCGCCGCCGAGCCGGCCCAGGATATCTTCGGGCCCGATCTGCTCGCGCAGGCGCTGGGCGAGCTGGATCAGCAGCTCGTCGCCGGCTGCGTGACCGAGCGTGTCGTTGACGTCCTTGAAATGGTCGACGTCGAGGAAGGCGAGCGCGACGTGGCTGCCGGCCGGACAGGCGTCGATTGCGGCCGAGATCAGGTGCCGCAGCTGCGCGCGATTGGGCAGGCCGGTCAGGATGTCGTGATAGGCCAGCCGCGCGATCTCCGCGCGTGCCTCCTTGCGCTCAATCGCAAACGCACCGAGGTTGACGCAGGCATCGACGATGCGACGGTGCCAGTTGCTCGGCGCACGCGGTTCCCTATAGTAGAAGGCGAAGGTGGCGATGACCCGTCCGTCCTTGGCCTTGACCGGGGTCGACCAGCAGGCGCGCAGGCCGATCCCGAGCGGCATCGCCTTGTAGGGCTGCCAGCGCGGATCGGTGTCGATATCTTCGGCCAGCACCGGCTCGCCATAGAAGGCGGCGGTGCCGCAGGAGCCGACATTGGGGCCGATCGCGATGCCGTCAAGCGCGCGGGAGTAGTCCTCGGGCAGGCTGGGACCGCCGAGCGGATGCACCAGGCCCGCGGCATCGACGTGCAGCAGCGAGCAGACGACGTCGGGCGCAATCTCCTCGACGCGGCGACACAGCCGGTCGGCGATGTCGGTGATCGGAACCTCGTCGGCCAGCGCACCCATGATGAGCTGCTGGAGCGAGCGCAGCTGCTTGGTCTCGGTGATGTCCTCGAGCAGCGCGAAGATATGCTTGACCCTGCCCTTCCTGTCGCGGAAGGCGTCGAGGCGGGCGCAGACCCAGATCTCCTCGCCGTCCTTGTCGTAGGCGAGCACCTCGGCTTCGCCGCGGCGACCGCCGTGCATCAGGCGCTTGACGAGTCTGGCGATGGCCTGGCGATCGGTGTGGCAGCCGGCGATGAGCTCGCCGGCGCGGCGGCCTTCGGCCTCCTCGCTGGAGTAGCCGAACAGCGCGGTGAAAGCCGAATTGACATAGACAATGTTCTGTTCGACGTCGGTGATGATGACCGCGCGGTTGGTCTGGTCGGCGACGGCGTGGAGCAACCCGATCCTGACGCGGCGTTCCGCGTCGGCTGTGACGTCGCGTGCGAACACGATGTGATGGACCCTGCCGTCGACGCTCGCAGACGACATCGACACGAGCGCCTTGATGCGGCTGCCGTCACGCCGGACGAGGCTGATCTCATCGCGGAAATCCGTGACCGCGTCGGCCTGAAGGCATTTGAGGGTAAGAATGGCTGCATCGCGACCGAGCACGTCGGTGCGCGCAAGCTTCCAGATCCGCTCGGCCGCGGCATTGAAATGCGTGATGCGATGCGTGTCATCGACGATGGCGACAGCATCGTCGGCGCATTCGAGCGCGGCGCGCAGCACGTCCGGAATTTCTGTCACAAGACAATCGGAGGCGGACATCGTTCGACCCGGAAGGCATCGGGAAAATACGGCAATCGACCCGACGCTAACGCTCCGATGGTGTCCAAGACGTTTTTGCAAATCCCTCGCCTCGGGCCATGAGGCGACGTGCTTAACATTTCGCGAAAACGGCGAAGGTATCTTGATGCGTACGGAACTTATTCAGCAGCAAGGTTGGGCTTGAGCTTGTGCAACCGTCCCGCCACAGCCCGCACCTTGCCCGGCGATGCCCGCCACACCGACAGCGCCGACAGGCCGCTCACGACCATGGCGATGGCGAAGGCGAGTGTGTAGTCGCCGGTGCGGTCGTAGAGGAAACCCGTCAGCCACGGGCCCGCCGCGCCGCCCGCCAGTGCCGCCAGCATGATCATGCCGAAGATGCTGCCCTGGTGCTTGCCCTGGAAAATCTCGAACACCACCGCGCCCATGATCGAGGTAAGGCCGTAACCGAGCGCACCTTGCGTGAACACCATGACGTAGACCAGCCACAGCGACGGCTGGAATTTCAACGCGATCAGCGCCGCGAAACAGATCGCAAAGCCCGCGCAGCTGATCGCCCACACCCACTCGCGCCCGATCCGGTCGGAGACATGGCCGAGCAGGATCTGGCCGGGAATGCCGAGCAGGCTGACGACGCCGAGCGCCCACACCGCAACACCGGGGCTGAAGCCGATGTCGAGCAGGAATTTTGTCTGGTGCACCTGCACCGCATACCAGATGTACAAGCCGGAGAAATAGCCAACCGCGATCCACCAGAACCGGGCCGTCGCGACGGCGCGTTTCAGCGTCCACTCGGTATTGACCCAGACGGGATCGACGACGTTGGAGATTGGTTTGACGGCGCCGGCGGCCGGCGCGGCGTCGCCGTCCGCCTGAAGGCCGATATCCTCGGGGCGCCTGTGCAGGAACAGGTTGATCGGCGCCAGCACGATGAGGATGAGCAGGCCCATTGCCGTGCAGGCGGTGCGCCAGCCGGTCTGCTCGATCATGTGCTGCACCCATGGCAGCAGCGTCACCGAGCCGATGCCGACGCCCGCAAAGGCGATGCCGATGGCGAAGCCACGCTTGCGGATGAACCAGTTCGGCAGGAACAGCGACTGGCCGGAATAGCCGAGACAGACGCTGCCGGCGCCGACCATGACGCCGATGGTCACGTAGAGATGCCAGGGCTCGCTGGTGAGCGGGGCGAGCAGCAACCCGCCGCTCATCAGCACGACGCCGAGCTCCATCACCGCGCGGGGACCTGCGCGGTCCATCAGGCGGCCGATCAACGGACTCGCCACGCCGGAGGCCACGAAACCGAACGAGAAAGCGCCCGCGGTGATGCCGCGCTCCCAGCCGAACTCGGAGATGATCGGCGGAAAGAACAGAGAGAAGGCGGTGCGCGCGTTGACCCCAATGGCCATGGTGACGAAGGTCACCGCGACCACGACCCAGCCGTAGAAGAACGGAAGCCGCATGTTGTTTTTGTTTCATCCCTAGATGGTGCTACCGACCATCCGGGAAGGCTTGGGTCAAGCGATTTTCGCGAATGTATTTCTGGCGCAGCGCAACAGCTGCCACAACGTCATGGCCGGGCTTGTCCCGGCCATCCACGTCTTCGCTACGCGGAACAAAGTACGTGGATGCCCGGGACAAGCCCGGGCATGACGACCTCTCGTTGATGTTCAAATGTTTCTAGGCGTGCGCTCAGGCCGCGTCGCGCCGCGAGGGCCGGACAGATTCGTCGAACGCGATCTGGTCGACCGGCTGCGGACGTCCGAACAGATAGCCTTGCGCAAAATTCACGCCGAGCGCTTTCAGCCGCTCGAACTCCTCGGCTGTCTCGACGCCCTCGGCCGTGACCGACATGTCCAGCCCGCGCGCCAGCGTCACGATCGAGGCGATGATAGCGGAGCAGCGCGGCTGGTGCGTGAGGTTGCGGATGAACGACTTGTCGATCTTGATCTTGTCGAACGGGAACGTGGTCAGATAGCTGAGCGAGGAATAGCCGGTGCCGAAATCGTCGAGTGCGAACTCGATGCCGATGTGCTTCAGCCGTTCCATGAAGGCGAGGTTCTCGACACCGCGCTCCAGCAGGACGGATTCCGTGATCTCGATCTCCAGCCGCTGCGGCGGCAGGCCGGAATCGGCGAGCGCCGCGGAGATCATCCCGAACAGCTCGGCCTCCTTGAACTGGATCGGCGACAGGTTCACGGCGACCGCGAGGCCCGCGGGCCAGCCGGCCGCATCCGCGCAGGCGCGCCGCAACACGAACTCGCCGAGCGGAACGATCAGCCCGGTCTCCTCGGCGAGCGGAATGAACTGATCCGGTGGGATCAGGCCGCGTGTCGGATGCCGCCAGCGCACCAGCGCCTCGAAGCCGCGCCGCTCACCACTGTGCGCATCGACGAAGGGCTGGTAGTGCACCTCGAGCTGGCAGCGGGCGATGGCGTCGCGCAGATCGCCTTCCAGCGTGCTGCGCGCCTCGAGCTCGGCCGACATCGCCTCGTCGTAGATGGTGAAGCAGTTGCGGCCCGCCGATTTCGAACGGTAGAGCGCAAGGTCGGCTTTCTTCAGCAACTGCTCCTGGTCGCTGCCGTGATCCGGCGCGATCGCAATGCCGATGCTGGTGCCGATCTCGACGCGATGTCCCGGCAGCAGGAACGGCTCGGATACGAGCTTTGCGATCCGCCCCGCCAGCTCGGTCGAGCCGGCACGCTGGTCCTCGCAGGCTTCCTGGATGATGGCGAACTCGTCGCCGCCGAGCCGCGCCAGCACGTCGCCGGCGCGCAGCGCGGATTTCAGCCGCTGCGCCACCTGGCGCAGCAGCATGTCGCCGGCGCCGTGACCGAGCGAGTCGTTGACGTTCTTGAAGCGGTCGAGATCAAGCATCAGGATCGAGAAGGTCGAACCTCCGTCGTTGAGCTGGCCGTTGAGCTCGTCGAGCCGGGCGAGGAAGAAGGCGCGGTTCGGCAGGCCTGTCAGGATGTCGGTCTGGGCGAGCTCGAGCACCCGACGGTTCGCCAGCGAGAGCCGCCGCGAATTGCGGCTTGCGAGCATCAGATAGGTCGAGAGCGACAACGTCAGCAACATGCCGACGATGAGGACCGCGACCGCGCGGTCATAGGCCGTCTCCAGCGCGCCGCCGGCCGTCGGCACGGCGCGCACCTGCCAGTCGGTGTCGCCGATCTTGAGGCCGCCCGACCAGTGCAGAGCCCGCGCGATATCCCGCATCGACTGCGGCGCCGTGGCGGCCGACGAAAAATCCGGCAGCATTTCTTCCAGGCTGACGATCTGCCCCGTGAACGGCGGATAGATGTTCATACTGACCGCGGGACTTGCCCCGGTGGTCACGCGAATGGACTGGATCAGCAGCGGCAGATCGAAGATACCGACGACGAAGCCGGCGAGGTTGCGGCGCCGGTCCGCAACCGTCTCGCGCGAGGTCCCCTTGGCATAGACGGGAATGGCGACGAGGACGTCGGGCAGCCGGCCGCCTTCCTTGGGTTCGTAGAGACGCGTGCGGATGGCAGCGACCCGGTCGTTGTCGCGCGCGCGCTCCAGCGCTGCGCGACGCTCCGGGATGGTCGCGTAATCCATGCCATAGACCGACGAGGTCTTCGGCTGGGTCGAGTAGAACACCGGGAAATATTCGTCGCTCTGCGGCGCGGCCGCGAAGGCGTCCCCCTGGAGCGACTTGATGCGATAGCCCGATACGCCGTCAGTGATCGCCGCGGCCTCGTATTCGGCGCGCTCCTTGCGGTTGACGCGCGGCAGCCAGGCGATGCGCAGCATGCCGGGATGGCGCTCGAACAGGCGCGAGCTGAAGGTCTCGAATTCGCTGCGGGTGATTTCCTCGTTGGTCGATTCGAACAGCGTGCGCAACGCGACGAGCCTGGAGATGTACTCGCTCATGCCGTTCTGCATGACGATCGCTTCGGTCTCGGCGGCGTTCTCGAACTCGATCTTGTTGACGCGGTCTTCCCACCGCGCAACGGCGGCCGCACCGACGATCGAGAACAGCAGACCGACGGCAACCGCGACCAGCGCAGGGCGATAGAGCCCGAGCAGCGGCGCGGCACGCCACCATCCGGTCTTCCGCCCCCGATCCTGATCGTTCTGATCGCGACCGCCCATCTTGATCCGCAAGTCCCCATCCGTGCGGCAGCTCGTACTTCTGGTTGAGCCGCCGAAGCCACTATCGGACAAGGATCGGGGTTAAAAAGTGCGAAATTTCGGAACCCGGTCGTCCCGCATTGCACGGCTTAGTTAACGATTGCCCAGCAGATTGCCGCAGTCTGGCAATAAGTTACCGGTTTTACCCGGAGTCTTACGGATCACCACTGCGGCACGCCTTAGCGACCTGTTCAGCCGACAGAATTATCGTTTCCGGGAACCGTCCCTATCCGACAAGCATCGACATGACACGATCGCGATCCGCGACATATTTCGCCTTGATCATCGCATTGCTGGCCGCAGCCTTGCTGCCGGCGAAAGGCGACGAGGTCGGCGTCAGCGACGATGCGATCCTGTTCGGCCAGGCGGCCGTGCTCGAAGGCCCCTCCTCCGCGCTCGGGCAGCGCATGCGGCAAGGCATCGTCGCCGCGTTCACCGAAATCAACGACAAGGGCGGCGTCCATGGCCGCAGGCTCCAGCTCGTCAGCCGCGACGACGGCTATGATCCCGATCGTTCGGTGGCGCAGACGCTGCGGCTGATCGAGGACGACAAGGTGTTCGCGCTGATCGGTGCGGTGGGCACACCGACCGCGATCGCGACCATCCCGATCACCAGCGCCCGGAACGTCCCCTTCATCGGCCCATTCACCGGCGCCGAATTTTTGCGCGACCTCGAGCTTCCGAACGTCGTCAACATCCGCGCGAGCTACAGCGCGGAGGCCGAGGCATGGGTCAAGCACCTCACCGAGGATCGCCACTTCACCCGCATCGGCATCTTCTACCAGGACGATTCCTTCGGCCGCGATGGTCTTGCCGGCGTCAAGCGCGCGCTCGCCAAGCGCGGCCTCGAGCTTGCCTCCGAAGGCACCTTCGAGCGCAACACCCGCGCCGTCGCCTCGGCCTGGCGGATGATCAAGCGCGCCGAGCCCGAGGCCATCGTCATGGTCGGGACCTACGGGCCCTGCGCCGAGTTCATCAAGCTCGCGCACCGCAGCGGCGCCTATCCGACCTTCGTCAACATCTCCTTCGTCGGCGCCAATGCGCTCGCCAAGGAGCTCGGCCCCGACGGCGAGGGCGTCATCGTCTCGCAGGTCGTGCCGTTTCCGTGGGATCGCTCGCTCAAACTCGTCGCGGATTACCAGGCGGCGCAGAAGGCGGTCGACCCGACGCTGACGCCGGATTTCGTATCGCTCGAAGGCTATCTCTCCGGCCGCCTCGCGGCCGCCGCGCTGGAAAAGGCCGGACCGCAACCGACGCGCGCGAGCCTCTTGCGCGTTATCAACGATGTCGGCCGCTTCGACATCAGCGGCAACGTCGTCACCGTCGGCATGCACATGATCGACACGCCGCCAAAAGTGTTTCTGACGGTGATCCAGAAGGACGGGACGTTCAGGGCGGTGGACAGGCTTTAGGGCCGCCGCGTCCAGCGGTCGGCGTTGACCGCGCCTTGCGGCGCCTCGCCTTTGACGATCGCTTCCACCTGCCGCACGGTTTCCAGCGACTGGTATTCGATCGCCTGCGGCGTCAGGCCGCCGACATGCGGCGTGGCGATGACGTTGGGAAGTTTCGCCAGTTCGGGCGCCGGCATCTGGTCGGGCGCGCGGCCGACATCCATCGCCGCACCCGCGATACGATTCTCGCGCAGCGCCTTGGCCAGCGCCGCTTCGTCGACGAGATTGCCGCGGGAGAGATTGATGAAGACAGTATGCGCCTGCATGCGCGCCAGTGCCGCCTCCCCGATCAGATTCTCGGTCTGCTCGTTGGCGATGGCGAGACAGACCACGTAGTCCGATGCGGCGAGGAGCTCGTCGAGACTGACATGCTTGATCGCACCGTCGCTGATCGTCGCAAAGGGGTCTGCGACCAGCACCTCCATGCGCAGGACTTTTGCGACCTCGGCGAGGTAGCGCCCGATGCTGCCATAGCCGATGATGCCGATCTTGCTGCCGGCGAGCTGGCGCCCCATACGCGCCTCCGGCTTGCGGCCGGCCTGGTAGTCGGCCGTCGTCCGCGACACGCCGCGGGAGAGATCGACCATGAAGCCGACCGCAAGCTCGACGACCGCCTGCACGAAGCCGGGACCGGCACGGGTCACGAGCACGCCGGCGTTTGAGGCCGCATCGACATCCACATTGCGGATATCGACGGCGCAGCGGACGAAGGCCCGCAGGCGCGGCAGTTGCGCAAAGATCTCGGTGCGCCCTTCGGTCATGCGATCGGCGACGATGATGTCGACATCTTTCGCAGCACGCACGAGGCCGGCTGCGTCCAGAGTCTCGTCGCTCTCGTGCAGGATCACCTCGGCGGCCGCGCGCAAGCCGTTCAGGCTGCGGTTACCGTAGTAATTGCGCCGCATCTCCGGCGTGTGTGCGAGCAGGACCTTCACGACAAGACTCCGTCAATAGCCGAATGCCCGCGGCAGCGCGGTCGAGAGCCATGGCACGAAGGCAATGACGAGCAGGCAGAGGAACAGCAAGCCAAGATAACCCATGATCGGCTTCACTGTCTGCTCGATCGGGACGTTGCCGATCAGGCAGGCGCCGTAGAGCCCGAGCCCGAGCGGCGGCGCGAACAGGCCGATGCCCATCGCAATCACCAGCACGACGCCGAAATGCAGGGGATCGACGCCGAGCTGCACGGCCACCGGCAACAGCAGCGGCCCGAAGATGATCAGCGCGGCCGCGCCCTCCAGCACCGAGCCCATCACGATCAGCACGGCGATCGCGAGCAGGATGAACAGCCAGGTGCCGCTGGTCTTGGACAATCCGAGCATGAAGTCGCCGACTGCATGCGGCACTTGCTGCAGGGTCAGCGTGAACGCCAGCGATTGCGCGGCGGCGACGATGAACAGCACGAGTCCCGCGCGCGTCGCGGCCTGCACAAAGCTGTGCGCGGCCGTTCTGAAGCTGAGCTCGCGGAACACGAGGCTGCCGACGACGAGCGCATAGGCCACGGCGAAGGCCGATATCTCGGTCGCGGTCGCAAAGCCGCTCTTGAAGCCGAAGAAGATCATGAAGATCAGTCCGAACGCCGCGATCGCGCCGCTCCACAGGCCCGACACGGGCGCCTGCGGCTCGACGTCCTCGACTTCCGTTGGCGGCTTGCCGAAGATGATGGAGACGGCGATCAGGACCAGCGCCATCAGCGCCGCCGGCAGCAGCCCCGCCATGAACAGACCGCCGATCGACAGGTTCGCCACGAAACCCAAGATGATCAAATTGATGCAGGGCGGAATCGTCTCCGCCATCACCGCGGAGGCCGCGAGCAGCGCCACCGCGCCGCCCGGATTCTGCTTCGAGCGGCGCGCCGCCGGGATCAAGACGGAGCCGACCGCAGCGACATCGGCCATCTTCGAGCCCGATATGCCGGAGAACAGCACCATCGAGGCGACCATCACGACGTTGAGACCGCCGCGCATGCGCCCGACCGCGCGCTGCAACAGCTCGATCAGGCGCACCGACATGCCGTTGGCTTCCATGAGGTAGCCGACGAGGATGAAGAAGGGAATCGCGAGCAGCACGAAATTGTCGATGCCGCGCGCCATCTGCTGGGCGAAGATCACGCCGGGCAGCGCGCCCTCGACCCAGATGAAGATCAGCGCGGCCAGCGCCAGCGCAAAGCCGATCGGTAATCCGCCGAACAGCGTCGCGAAGAAGCCGATCAGCATCAGCGTCCCCGCCGAGGGCACCGAGGACGGCGACAGATAATCCCAGGCCAGATAGAGGCCGGTGACGATGGCGATCGCAACGAGACCCCTGACGATATCAGGGAGCGGCCTGGCGCAGAGCTGATCGATCGCGAACACCGTCATGAACAGCGCGCCGATGCCCATCGGATAGAAGGTCAGCTCCAGCGGCAGGCCGGAGCCGGTGGTCTGGCCAGCCGTCAATGATCCCAGCTTGATGGCGTTATAGGCGACATAACCCGAGATCAGCACGACCAGCAGCGCGCTGGCGGCGTCGACCAGCGTGCGCTGGCGGACCGGTAACAGGTCGCGGAAGAACGACACGCCGACATTCTCGCCGCGCGCGAGCGCGCTCGCAGCGCCAAAGAAGGCCGAGCCGACCATCAAGCCTCGCGCGACGTCGTCAGCCCATTCGACCGGCGCGTTGAAGCAGAAGCGCAGCAGCACGGAGGCGCAGACGACCACGAGATCGGCGGCAAGCAAGACCGCCGCGATCGCGTCGCTGAGACGAAGCAAAAGACTAATGCTCCCGTGCCGCTCGCCCGAGAGAGACACGGCGCTCGCCATCGCCATCTCAGGCCTGCGTCGCGCGGATGATGTCGATGACGGCCTTGGAGTCCGGCCGCGCCTTGATGAAGTTCTCGTGCTGCGGCGCGACGCGCTTCCTGAACGCCTCGCGGTCGCATTCGGCCACCGTCACGCCCTTCTCGGTCAAGGCCGCCAGCGCTTCCTTCTCGACCGCAAGGCCATGGGCCCGGGTGTCGATCGCGGCCTTCTTCGCGGAATCGAGAAAGCCGTCGCGCAGCTTCGGATCCATGCGGTTGTAGGTCATGTCGCTGAAGTAGATCGCGAGCGGCGAGAAATTGTGCTGCGTCAGCGCATAGAATTTTGCGGTCTCGAAGAACTTGCTGGCCAGGATGGTCGGCGGATCGTGCTCCAGCCCATCCAGCACGCCGGCCTGCAACGCCGTGTAGATTTCGCCGAATGCCAGCGGCGTCGCGGCAGCGCCCATCAGGCGCAGGCATTCCGTGATGACGGGATTTGGCAGCGTGCGGATCTTGAGGCCGGCGAGATCCTCCGGCGTCTTCACCGGCTTCCTCGCCAGCACGCTGCGTGAGCCGAAATTATAGGCCCAGGCGATGATGCGGATATTGCCGCCCTTGAGCAGCGCGTCCTCGATCGGCTTGGCGGCGCCGGAATCGAATGCCTTGGTCTGCTGGGGGAAACTCGAGAACAGAAAGCCGAGATCGAAGGTCCCGACCAGCGGCACCAGATTGGCCGAGATCGAGGAGCCCGACACCATGAGGTCGATGACGCCGAGCTTCACCGAATTGATGACGTCGATTTCCTGGCCGAGCTGGTTGTCCGGGAAGAACGCGACCTCGATCTGCTCACCGAGGCCGTTCGCCTTCAGGTTCTTGACGAGGTTGTCGTAGTAGACGCGGCCGTTGGCGTATTTGGGATCGTTGGGCAGCGAGGAGGAGCATTTCAGCTTCAGCGTCGCAGCTTCGGCGCGGCCGATGATGGCGGGAGAGAGCACGAGGCCGGCGGTGACCGCCGCCGATGACTTGATGAACGCGCGACGGTTCACGGGCACGATGGTCATGGTGCGGTCTCTCCCCGATATTTTTGTTCGCGGCCGCGATCGTTGCCGTGGCCTTTGCATCGACTGTATGGCCAAAGCGACGGCACAGGCAAGGGTTGCGGCCGGGGCACCGCGATGGCGAGAGACGCAGGCGCTTCGGCAGAGACCGCAGCGGAACGCCTGCTTTCATAGGTTTTTTCGATCATGCCGCACGGCAGCGACAAAGCCCGCCATGCAAGTTTGACGCGGATCGATCCAATTCAGGTATGGATCAATGCCGAACGCAGATTGATGGTTTGGCACGCAGCAAAATGACGAAAGCCGCGGGACCATGATCCCGCGGCTTCCATGTTTGTGCAGATGCCGGGACCTCAGCGCGAGTGCGCGCCGCTGAGCTGGCCGCTTGCCGCCGCGACATCGCGGGACGGACGCAGCGCATAGGCGCCGTCGCCGAGCAGGGCCTGCGCCGCGAGCGCGATCGCCCAGAAGGCGGGGAATTCCCAGCCGCCCTTCGGATTGGTGAAGAAGAAGCCGGCGGCGCCGTGCACGGTGAAGATGGCACCGAGCAGGATCGGAATGCCGGCCAGCGCCGCATAGCGGGTCCAGACGCCGAGGATCAGGGCGAAGCCGCTGAGGACTTCCACCGTCATGATGAGATAGGCGAGCTCGGGCGGGAAGCCGAGGCTGCCGAAGAACTTTGCGGTGCCGGCCGGGGTGAACACAAACAGCTTCAGGCTGGCGTGCGCGAGGAACAGCGCACCCAGCGTCACGCGCAGCACCAGCGCGGCGTAGGGGGCGGTACGGGAATCGATCATGGCAGTCTCCTTTGCTGCACTGCGCTATGATCTATTCCCATTCGAATGATAATTGGCTATTTTGGAATTATACCTCACACCAGCAGAGTGAAATAGATGCTCGACCGGCTGACCGGCCTGGAAGTGTTCGCCAAGGTGGCGGCAATCGGCAGCCTGTCGGGGGCGGCCCGGGCCATGGGCCTGTCGCAGACCATGGTGACCAAGCATGTCGCCGCGCTCGAGGCGCGGCTCGGCACCAAGCTGTTTCACCGCACCACGCGGCGGCTGTCGATCACCGAGGCCGGACGGAGCTATCTGGAATCCTCCGAGCGCATCCTCGCCGACATGGAGACCGCCGACGCCGCGGTTGCGCGCGAGCGCGTCGAGCCGCGCGGGCTGCTCCGGGTCAACGTCCCCGTCGTGTTCGGCACGCGGCAGATCGCGCCAGTGATCGCCGAGTTCCTGGCGCGGCATCCCGAGGTCACCGTCGAGCTCGGCCTCAACGACCGCCTCGTCGATCTCGCCGAGGAAGGCTGGGACCTCGCGATCCGCATCGGCAGGCTCCGCGATTCCAGCATGATGGCGCGGAAGCTCGCGCCGAACCGCCTCGTGGTGTGCGCGGCACCTTCATATCTTGCCAGGTACGGCACACCGCGCAGTGTCGCCGACCTCGCCGCGCATAATTGTCTCGGCTACACGCTCTCGCAGCAGGCAAGCGCGGCGGAGTGGCTGTTCGGCGTCGACGGCGAGATCCGCGTCCAGGTCAGCGGCACCTTGCGCGCCAATAATGGCGATGCGCTGCGCGCCGCGACGCTGGCCGGCCTCGGGCTGGCGCGGCAGCCGACCTTCATCATCGCCGACGACCTTCGCGCCGGCACGCTGGTCGCGCTTCCGCTCGACCAGCCGGAAATCCAGGCCTCGGCGGTGCATGCGGTCTACCTGCCCGACCGGCGTCCGCCGGCCAAGGTGCGCGCTTTCATCGACTTTCTTGCCGCGCATTTCGCGCCTGAACCGCCCTGGGATCGCGACCTGTTCTGACGACGCAAGGCCTGAGGCGCCAGCTCCGGCAGTTCCGCTGCCCATTTGCTCCAGCCCGGAGCGTGATCCAGTGCACAGACAGGGTCATGGCGAACGGCTAGAAAAGGTGACATCTTCGCGCGCATTGCCGATGGAGTTGACACCATGCGCCGTCCGGTCCTTCGCAGTTTGTTCCTTGCCTCCGGCCTTGTTGCGCTCACGCAACTGATGGCGCCGACGGAGGCCGCGGCCGAAGCGCGGCTTGCGCTGGTGATCGGCCAGTCCGCCTATCGCACCGTGCCGGAGCTGCCCAACGCCGCCAACGACGCCAAGGGCATGACGGAACTGCTCGGCAATGCCGGCTTCACCGTCACCACGGCGGCCAACCTCGGGCAGAGCGAGATGCGCACAGCGATCTCGGACTTCGCCGGCAAGGTCAGCGCCAGCGGCGCCGACACCGTCGCGCTGGTGTTCTATGCCGGCCACGGCCTGCAGATCGACGGCGAGAACTATCTGGTGCCGGTCGATCTCGATCCCAAGCGCGAGGCCGACATTCCGCTCCAGGGCGTGCGGCTGAACGATTTGCTCAACACGCTCGGCGCGCTGCCGACGCGGGCGCGCATCTTCATGTTAGATGCCTGCCGCAACAACCCGTTCCCTGCGCTGAGCGGCGCGGGCCACGGGCTTGCGATCGTCGACACCAAGGCCGGCGCGCCCGGCTCCTTCATTTCCTATTCGACCTCGCCCGGTGCCGAAGCCGAAGACGGCTCCGGCATCGACAGCCCCTACACCACGGCGGCGCTCTCGGTTGCCAAGCAACCGAACCTGCCGATCGAGGAAGTGTTCAAGCGCATCCGCATCGCCGTCGCGCAATCGACCGACGGACGGCAGATTCCGTGGGAAAGCTCGTCGCTGACGACCGATTTCAAGTTCTTCGGCGGCGAGAGCAGCAGCCCGCAGCCTCCCATTCCCGGCGCATCCGCCATGGCGCTGGCCGGCGGCACGCGCAGCGTCGCGGACTGGCGCAAGGATTTGCAGGGCAAGGAGCCGAAGGCTGCCTATGAGCTCGTGATCGCCGACGATACCATCGAGGCGTATCAGGCCTATATCGAGCTGTACACGCAGGACGCCCGCGCGCCGCGCCTGCGTACGGTGCTGGAGCGCCGGCGCCAGATGCTGGCCTGGGAGCGCGCCACCGCGATCAACACCCGCGCCTCGTTCGAGGCTTATCTGAACAACTGGGACAACAGCGACTTGGCTGCGACCGCGCGCCGGCTGCTGCTTCGCGTGCAGAACCGCAACTATGCCTTGCCGGTTGCGGCCGCAGCGACCCCTGCCCCGGTCGCCGTGGCAATGGCGCCGACCTGCCCGTGCTCGACGCCCACGCCGCCGGCCTCGCCGGTGAACCCGGCGGTCGCGCCCTTGATCAAGAAGCGGGTCGACGACACCCCGCCGAAGCGCAAGGTGGTCGAGACGCCGCCGAAGCCGCGCCGGCCGCCGCCGGACGAAGTGGTCTACGAACGCGCGCCGCCGCCCGGCCCGCCGCCCGAAGCCCTAGGCGTCGGAATCGGTGTCGGGATCGGTCTCGGCATGGGCATGGGCGGCCGTGGTGGTGGCGGCTACGGACGCGGCGACTACGGCAACCGCAGCAGGTATTGAGAGTATCCGCACCTCTCGTGCCCCGGACGCAGCGCAGCGCTCTTGCGGTGCCCTGCAGAGCCGGGGCCCATGCGGCAGCGTACCGTGCGGCACGATGGGTCCCGGCTCTGCGGAGCGGCACGTCGTGCCGCACCGCGTCCGGGACACGAGAGTTGCGGATATTCTCATTCGCCTCCTTCCAATCCGGAAATGCTGTAGTCTGATCGGCCGACGTCAGCCTTTCCGGGGATTCCACATCGATGCCGCACGACACGCCTGCCAAGGACTCTTGGCCGCTTTTCCGCTCGCTCGCATCCTACTCGCTGCCCGGCGACCTGATGGCGGGGCTGACGCTGGCGGCGATCGCGATCCCCGAGCAGATGGCGACCGCGCGGCTCGGCGGCTTCGCGCCGCAGATCGGCTTCTTCGCCTTCATGGCGGGCTCGCTCGGCTTCGCGCTGCTCGGCGGCAACCGCTTCCTGTCCTGCGGCGCCGATTCCACGATCACACCGATCTTCGCCGGCGGGCTCGCGGCGCTCGCCGCTACCGGCTCGCCCGAATACCAGGGGTTTGCGATCGCGCTGGCGCTGATGGTCGGCGCGATGATGCTCGCCGGCGGCGCCTTTCGTCTCGGTGGCATCGCCAACCTGTTGTCGGTCCCGGTGATGGTCGGCTTCCTCGCCGGCATCTCCGTCCACATCATCGTGTCGCAATTGCCCGGCGTGCTGGGACTGAAGTCGCCGAGCGGGCCGACGCTCGATCGCATCGGCGTGCTCGCTGGCGAGCTCGGCCGCAGCAATCCCTTCACGCTGTGCATCGGCCTCGGTGTGCTCGCAACAGTCTTCGTCTCCGAGAAGATCAGCGCAAGAATTCCAGGAGCGCTGATCGGGCTCGTCGCCGCGACGCTGGCCACGATCGGTCTCGGCCTCGAAAGCAAGGGCGTCAGCGTGGTCGGCGTGGTGCCGGGAACGCTGCCGCGGCTCACCTTGCCCGAGCTTGCGCCGGAGCATTGGGTGCATCTGGTGTCGCTCGCCTTCGTGATCACGATCGTGGTGATGGTGCAGACCGCCGCGACGACGCGCTCATTCCCGTCCGACCCCGACAAGCCCGCCGATGTCGATCGCGATTTCCTCGGCGCCGGCGCCGGCAGCGTGCTATCCGGCCTGTTCGGCGCGTTTCCGGTCAATGCCAGCCCGCCGCGAACGGGCATCGTCGCCGAGACCGGCGGACAATCGCAGCTCGCGGGCCTTGCCGCGGCGGCGATCGTGCTGGCGCTGCTCGCGTTCGGCACGGGACTGCTGCAGCACGTTCCGGACGCAGCCCTCGGCGGCATCCTGCTGTTCGTTGCGCTGCGCATCATTCGTCTGAAGCAGATCGTCACGATCTACCGCCAATCCCCGAGCGAGTTCCTGCTGATCGTCGCGACCGCCGCGCTGATCATCGTGCTGCCGATCCAGCAGGGCGCCTTCCTCGGCATCGTGCTGTCGCTGCTGCACGGCATCTGGAGCACCACGCGCGCGAGACTCGTCGAGTTCGAGCGCGTGCCGGGCACCACGATCTGGTGGCCGGCGCATCCGCACATCGAGGGCGAACGCATCGAAGGCGTCGCCGTGATCGGCCTCCAGGCGCCGTTGTCCTTCCTCAACGCGCCGGGCTTCCGCAGCGACGTGACCAAGGTGCTCAGCAGCGGGACGCCGCAGCTCCTCGTGCTGGAAGCGAGCGGCATGGTCGAGATCGACTTCACCGCCGCGCAGATCCTGCTCGACGTGTTCAGGGCGTGCAGCGAACAGGGCGTCACGGTTGCGCTGGCGCGGTTGGAATCGGTGCGCGCGCAGGCCGCGTTCGAGCGCTTCAGATTGTTCGATGCGCTGCCCCGCGCGCACGTCTTCCGCAGCGTGGACGAGGCCGTGCGCAAGCTGGCGAAGTAGAGTCAGCGGGTTCTGAGTCGAACCGATCGTGCCGCGGTCTCGGTGCACCTCGCCCGCTTGCGGGAGAGGTCGACGCGTAGCGCCGGGTGAGGGTTCTTTCCTCTAGGGATTGTCCCGTTGCGGAGATACCCTCTCCCCAGCCCTCCCCCGCAAGCGGGGGAGGGAGCGCACCGCCTTCACTGCACCAGCGTTGGGTGATCCCGCTGTATCGTCTCGCGGATCCAGCTGGCGTGGATCGCGCGGAACAGGATCTGCGCCGTCTTGAGGTCGTTGGCCTTCATGCAGAGATCGACAATACGATGCACCGCGTCGTCGCGCATCAGTGCGTCCGCGATCTTCATGGCGATTTCCATCGCGACCTTGGCCGCGCGCTCGTATCGCTCGCTGGCGCGCTTGTCGTTGCGCGCTGAACCTGCGGCACTTGCGGCCGCGGCCTCACAGATCGCACGGATGCGATCGGCGGCTTCGATATCGCCGAGCGGCCATTCTATCGCTTCGTCCCAGATGTCCTGTCGCGTCTTGCGCGCGAACCAGCGCATTGCCCGCTCCGTGATGATGGAGCGAGCATAAACGGCGATCACGCCGCGCGCTATGCCTCCGGCACGATCTTGCCGGGGTTGAAGATGTTCTGGGGATCGAGCGCCTTCTTCAGCGCGCGCATCGCATCGAGCGCCTCAGGGCCGAGTTCCGCCTTGAGGTATTTCTGCTTGCCCTGGCCGATGCCGTGCTCGCCGGTGCAGGTGCCGTCCATCGCCTGCGCGCGCTCGACCAGGCGATGCATGAATTCCTCGCCGCGCGCCATCTCGTCGGCATCGTTGGTGTCGCACACCAGCGAGCAATGGAAATTGCCGTCGCCGACATGGCCGACGATCGGCGACAACAGATTGAGCCGCTTGAGATCTTCCTCGGTCTCGCCGACGCATTCGGCCAGCCGCGAGATCGGCACGCAGACGTCGGTTGCGACCACGCCGATGCTGTCGCCGGGCCGCAGCGCCTTCACGGACCAATAGGCGTCATGCCGTGCCTGCCACAGTTTTGTGCGGTCCTCGGGTTTGGTGGTCCAGGAGAAATCGCCGCCGCCGCAATCCCTGGCGATCTCGCCAAAGGCCTTGGACTGCTCGGCGACCTCGATCTCGCTGCCGTGGAATTCCATCAGCAGCAGCGGCGTCTCCGGCAGCGTCAGCTTCGAATAGGCGTTGCAGGCTTTCACCTGCGCGGCGTTGAGCAGCTCGATGCGCGCCACGGGAATGCCGGTCTGGATCGCCAGGATCACGGCCTGACACGCGCCATGCACGGTTTCGAACGACACCGCGCCGGCCGCGATCGTCTCGGGGATGCCGCGCAGGCGAATGGTCAGCTCGGAGATGATGCCGAGCGTGCCTTCGGCGCCGATGAACAGATGCGTCAAGTCGTAGCCGGCCGATGACTTCTTGGCGCGCGTGCCCGTGGTGATGATCTCGCCGTCGCCGCGCACCACCTTCAGCGCCAGCACGCTGTCGCGCATGGTGCCGTAGCGCACCGCATTGGTACCGGAGGCACGGGTCGAGGCCATGCCGCCGAGCGAAGCATCGGCGCCGGGATCGATCGGGAAGAACAGCCCCTGGTCGCGCAGATGCTCGTTGAGCGCCTTGCGGGTGACGCCGGGCTGGATCACGCAGTCGAGGTCCTCGGCGTGCACCGCCAGCACCTTGTTCATGTCGCGCAGATCGATCGAGATGCCACCCGCGGGCGCGTTGACCTGGCCCTCGAGCGAGGTGCCGGTGCCGAAGGCAATGACGGGCACGCCATTCCTGGCGCAGATCCGCACCACGTCCTGGATGTCGGCGGTCTCCTGCGCCATCACCACGCCGTCAGGCGGCTGGTTGACGATCCATGTGGTGGTATGGCCGTGCTGCTCGCGGACGGCCTGCGAGGTGATGAGGCGGTTGCCGAAGCGTGCGGCAAGCTGCTCCAATGCGCTCGCGAGGGCTTTCGGCTCCGGCCGCGGCGGATTATTGGTGATGGTCGTACCCACGGAAATTCCTCCGACGAGAAGAGACCGTGGCAAAGGACATCTAACCGGTCAAGTCAAGCGACCGGACGCATAGCTAGGGAAGAACACATGCCGGAGACCGTTGCCGCAGCGACCAAGGCCGAGCCGTTCCGCTCCTCGATCATGCAGATCGAGCCGCAATGGATCGACTATAACGGCCATCTCAACATGGCTTATTATAACGTGATGTTCGACCGTGCGATCGACGAGTTCTGGCTCGAGCTCGGGATCGGTCCTACTTACAAGAAAGAGCGCCACGGCTCGACCTTCACCGCCGAATGCCATGTCCGTTATCTGCGCGAGATCCATCTCCGCGATCCCGTGCAGATCCTGGTGTGGCTGCTGGAAGCCGACGACAAGCGGCTGCATACGTTCGAAGAGATGCGGCACGGCACCGAGGGCTGGCTGTCCGCCACGTCCGAGAACATGTCGCTGCATATGGACATGACAGCGCGGCGCGTTGCGGCGTTTCCGCCCGATATCCAGCAGCGCATCGGGGGCATCGCCAAGGTTCACAGTACCCTGGCGCGGCCCGAGGGCATCGGCCGCAGCGTGACGATGCCCTCGAAACGGTAGTGGCTCAAATATCGTCAGCCGATTTTGGTTCACCTCTCCCCGACGGGGAGAGGTGAAGGCGCTAGACCCTGCGGCCGCGCGCCAGTCCGACCACGGCCGAGACCAGGAACAGAACGATCGCGATGAAGAAGATGATCTTGGCGATTTCGATCGATGCGCCGGCGATGCCGCCAAAGCCCAGAATACCGGCGATCAGTGCGATAACCAGAAACGTCACAACCCAGCTCAGCATGGCCCGAACCTCTGTTTGGATGACTGTCTGCGATCGGCGCGGCTGGCGCGCCTCACTTGCCCAAACAATCTCCGACGCGGAACGTTGGTTCCGGCCGGTTGCCGCTGGAAATTCGCGTCGCCAGCAGGAACAAATCGGCCTGCCGCGCACGTGGAAAACCCCGCCCCGGCGCCCCATATAGGCACCAATCCCTGTTATGAAGGCTCCCTCCCGCGACGGCGTGGTGCCATCGTGGGCCAATGATTCGCATGACCGAGCCGAGCAAGATCACAGGCGTACCCGACCACCAACCCGCAGCCGGCGGCATCGCCGCGCGTGCGCGCGCCTCGGTGGGTCCTCAATATCTGTCCGGCCTCAATCCGGAGCAACGCGAGGCGGTCGAGACGCTGGACGGCCCGGTCCTGGTGCTGGCCGGCGCCGGCACCGGCAAGACGCGGGTGCTGACCACGCGCATCGCCCATATCCTGAGCCAGGGCCGGGCCCGGCCCGCCGAAATCCTGTCGGTGACCTTCACCAACAAGGCCGCACGCGAGATGAAGCACCGGCTGGGCCAGATGCTCGGCCACGCGGTGGAAGGCATGCCGTGGCTCGGCACCTTCCACTCCATCGGCGGGCGCATCCTGCGTTTCCATGCCGAGCTGGCGCAGCTCAAGTCGAACTTCACCGTGCTCGACACCGACGACCAGGTCCGGCTGCTCAAGCAGCTGCTCCAGGCCGAGAACATCGACGACAAGCGCTGGCCGGCGCGCATGCTGGCCGGCCTGATCGACGGCTGGAAGAACCGCGGCCTGATGCCGTCGCAGGTGCCGTCAGGCGAAGCTGCCATGTTCGCCAACGGCAAGGGCGGCAAGCTCTATGCGAGCTACCAGGAGCGGCTGAAGATCTTGAACGCCGCCGATTTCGGCGATCTGCTGCTGGAAGATATCCGCATCTTCCGCGAGCACCCGGACATCCTGCGGCAGTACCAGCAGCGCTTCAAATACATCCTGGTCGACGAATATCAGGACACCAACGTCGCGCAGTATCTGTGGCTGCGGCTTTTGTCGCAGGCGCCGACAGCTTCTTCCTTCGCCTCTCCCCGCTTGCGGGGAGAGGCCGACGCGCAAGGCGCGGCGGGTGAGGGGGACTCTCCAAGCAGCGAACTCGTGGAGACTCCCCCTCACCCCGACCCTCTCCCCGCAAGCGGGGCGAGGGAGCACGTCAAGAACATCTGCTGCGTCGGCGACGACGATCAGTCGATCTATGGCTGGCGCGGCGCGGAGGTCGACAACATCCTGCGCTTCGAGCACGATTTCCCCGGCGCCAAGGTGATCCGCCTCGAACGCAATTACCGTTCGACCGGCCACATCCTTGCAGCGGCCTCGCATTTGATCGCGCACAATGAAGGCCGGCTCGGCAAGACGCTGCGCACCGAGGACGTCGAGGGCGAGAAGGTCACGGTCACAGGCTCCTGGGATTCGGAAGAGGAAGCCCGCGGCATCGGCGAGGAGATCGAGCAGATCCAGCGCCAGGGCGACAAGCTGAACGAGATCGCGATCCTGGTGCGCGCCTCCTACCAGATGCGCGAGTTCGAAGACCGCTTCGTCACGCTCGGCCTGCCCTATCGCGTCATCGGCGGCCCGCGCTTCTATGAGCGCGCCGAAGTCCGCGACGCGCTGGCTTACTTGCGCGTGATCAATTCGCCGGCCGACGATCTCGCTTTCGAGCGCATCGTCAACACGCCCAAGCGCGGCCTGGGCGATGCCACCGTGCAGATGCTGCACGACCACGCCCGCAAGCGCCGCATTCCGCTGTTCGAGGCGGCGCGTGCCGTGGTCGAGACCGACGAGCTCAAGCCCAAGGCGCGCGGCTCCTTGCGCGATCTCGTCGCCCAGTTCGACCGTTGGCGCGCCGCACGCGAGGTCACCGCACACACCGATCTCGCCCAGATCGTGCTCGACGAGAGCGGCTACACCGAGATGTGGCAGAAGGACCGTTCGGCGGACGCTGCGGGCCGGCTGGAGAACCTGAAAGAACTCGTGCGCTCGATGGAGGAGTTCGAGAACCTGCAAGGATTCCTCGAACATATTTCCCTCGTGATGGACCGCGACAACGGCGCCGAGGACGACGCGGTGTCTCTGATGACGCTGCATTCGGCCAAGGGCCTCGAATTCGACAACGTGTTCCTGCCCGGCTGGGAGGAAGGCCTGTTCCCGAGCCAGCGCACGCTGGACGAACAGGGCCGCGCGGGCCTCGAGGAAGAGCGCCGGCTCGGCCATGTCGGCATCACCCGCGCCCGCCGCCGGGCCATGATCTATTTTGCGACCAACCGGCGCATCCATGGCACCTGGACAACCACGATCCCGTCGCGCTTCCTCGACGAATTGCCGGCGGCCAATGTCGAGATCACCGAATCCAAGGGCGGCTCGGCCTGGGGCGGCACCGGGGGCTACGGCGCCTCGCGCTTCGACGACATGGAGGCGTTCGGCTCGACCTATTCGACACCGGGCTGGCAGCGTGCGCAGGCCAACCGAGAAGGCAACCGCAACCGGGGTGGTGGCCGCAATGGCGGTAGCGGACACAGCGGCTTCGAGGAAGAGGCCGCGACGTTCTCGTCCTCCTCATCGGCAGGCCCCGATTTCGGCAGCTTCTCCTCGCGCCGCCGCGGGCCGCTGACGATCGAGGGCGAGCTGGTCGCCAAATCCACCGGCACGACGTCCGAATTCTCGCTCTCCGACCGCGTCTTCCACCAGAAATTCGGCTACGGCCGCGTCACCAGGATCGACGGCAACAAGCTCACCATCGCCTTCGACAAGGCCGGCGAGAAGAAGGTCGTGGACAGCTTTGTGCAGCGGGCGTGAGGCTGACATGCCTCAGTACGTTGCCATCATCGAAGATGCCGGCCCGGACGACGCCGTCAGCTTGTGGTTTCCGGACCTGCCCGGCTGCATTTCCGGCGGCGACGACGTCGACGAGGCCCTCGAGAGCGCGCCGGACGCTCTCGAATTCTACGCTCAGGAGCTGGCCGAGGACGGCCGCCAGCTTCCCCCGCCGCGGACGCTGGACCAGCTCAAGGCCGATCCGGAATTTACCGACGACCTCGGGAAACACACAATCGCCCTGATCGAATGGCCACCCCTCACCGAGGCCACGGAGTGAGGACTGTTCGCCGCACTCGCCGGACTCTCGACAGTTCTCGCCCGAACGCCCCTTGACCACCGCGAACTTCCCCGTATCAGATGCGCCCATGGTCCGGGGCTCCATCACACTGATCTTGCTGGCATTGGTTATGCCGTCGCTTAGCGCGGCGGAGACCATGAGCTTTGGCGATTCGATCGGGCTTTTGGCCAAGAGTTGCGGCGCGGAAATCGTCGCCAATTGCCGCGGCGTCAATCCGGATTCCACCCGGCTGAAGGAATGCCTGTCGCGCAACCGCGACGTGCTGTCCCAGCAGTGCCAGAGCGACTATCTCGGCGCCTTCGACGCCATCCAGAAGCGGGTTGCCGCGCGCGTCACGGTGGCGAACGCCTGCCAGCGCGAGATCGTCAAGGTCTGCGGCGGCTCGACCAAGGAGACCAGCAAGTCGATCCCCTGCCTGGTCTCGACGCCCAAGGGCATCAGCAACAACTGCCTGAAGGCCGTCGACGACGCGGGGTATCGCTGATGCGCGCCAGGGGATTCTCCGCCGCCGGAATCAGCATCGCTCTTGGTCTCGCTTTGCTCGCGGGCACAGCAAGCGCGCAGACGGCGCCGCCGACCCGCGACGACATCGTCGAGAAGCTCAACCATTTCGAGGAAGCCGCCGAGGTCGATCTTCCCGCGCTGAAGCTGCAGGTGATGGAGCGCGCCAAGGCCAGGATCAAGAACGATCCGGGTCCGGTGAACCGGCCGCTGATCGCGCCTGATCTCGCCAAGCTGCCGACCTTCAACGCGCAGATCCAGTTCGATGCCGACACCCCGATCATCCAGCCGGCCTCCTACCAGACCGTCGGCCGCATCGCGGACGCGCTGGTTCACGCCTCGCTGCTGCCCTACACCTTCCTGATCGTCGGCCACGTCGAGTCCAATTCGAAGACGCGCGAGGCCAACGCGATCCTGAGCCAGCGCCGGGCGGACGCGATCCGCGACGTGCTGGTGAACACGTTCAAGATCTCGACCAAGCGGCTGCACCCGATCGGCCTCGGCGAGGAGCAGTTTCTCGACCGGGCCAAGCCGACCTCCGCCGTCAACGGCCAGTTGCAAATCGCAACCTATGCCAAGGTGCCGGAGGAGGCGCCCGCGCACCCGGCTGCGGCACCTGCGCCTGCGGCGAAAAAGCCCGCCAAGAAGCACTGAGCGAGCATACCTCGGCGCCTGACGGAACCCTTTGAAGTCCTGACCGTTTTGTGACCTGTCTCACAGCGCGACAGCACGGTTTCGCGCGACAATAGCACCGGTTTGTGCACTGCCCTATCCGGTGCTATAGGCTCTGTTCGTCCTTCCGCCCCCAATGCTGCACGAGACTGAGATGGCTGGCTATTTTCAACGCCAACTGGCCGATTACGTCGAATATCATCGCGATCCCTGGAACTGCGCGATGCACGTTATCGGTATCCTCCTGCTCTTCACCGGCGCCGTGCTGCCGCTGACCCTCGTGCATTTCTCCGTCTTCGGGGTCGAGGTGAGCCTGGCGGTGATTTTGGCCCTGCCCGTGCTGGCCTACTGGCTGATGCTGGACGCCGGGATCGGCCTCGGCATCCTCGCGGCGATGATCGTGCTGCTTTCGGTCGCAACCACAATCGGCAATCAGGTCTCGATCGTCATGATGTGGTCGATTTTTGCGGTGCTGATCGGATTTGGCGTCGCCGCACAGATCGTCGGCCACAGGGTTTTCGAGGAACGGCAGCCTTCGATGGTGGACCATCCCGCGCATTTCCTGCTTGGACCGATGTTTGTCATGGCGAAATTGTTCATTGCATTGGGCTTCCGTCGCGACCTTGCCGCGATTCTGGCGCCTGTTCCGACCAACTCCCTTTCAACCCGATAGCTCCAGAAGCGAAACAGCAAACCTTCTTCATGGCTCTCGTACTGGTTACCGGTGGCAGCGGTTTCATCGGACATCATCTCGTCGAAGCGCTCCGCACCCGTGGGCAGCGCGTGCGCGTGCTCGATGTCCGGGCACCGGCCGCGGCCAACGCCGACGTCGAATATGTTCATGGCTCGGTGCTGGACGGCGCCGCGGTCGATGCCGCGCTGGCCGGCGTCGATCAGGTCTATCACCTCGCCGGCCTGCCCGGCATGTGGGTCGCCAACAAGCAGGACTTTCACGACGTCAATTGCCGCGGCACCGAAATCGTGCTCGCCGCCGCGATGAAGCGTGGCGTGTCGCGCTTTCTGCACTGCTCGACGGAATCGATCCTGTTCCCCTATACCGACCTCAACGGCATTCCGGCCGAGGAGGCGCTGCAGCCGGCCGACGCCATGCCCGGCGCCTATACGCGGTCGAAGTCGCTCGCTGAGCATTTTGCGGCGAAGGCTGCGGCCAGCGGCTTTCCGCTCGTGATCGGCACGCCGACCATGCCGATCGGCGCTGCCGACCACAATCTGACGCCGCCGACCGCGATGCTCTGGTACTTCCTCCAGAAGAAGGTGCAGCCGCATCTCAACTTCCTGGTCAATCTCGTCGATGTCCGCGACGTCGCGATGGGCCTCGTGCTGACCATGGAGCGCGGCCGCATCGGCCAGCGCTACATCCTCGGCGGCGACTGCGTCCGGCTCGGCCAGATCCTGCGGATGATGTCGGCGATGAGTGGCCGCCGGCAGTTCCCGGTCGTCGTGCCCGGCCGGATCGCCGAGCTCTCCGGCATCATGCTCGAATATCTGTCCGACAACTTCACGCGCCGGCCGCCCAACGGCACCGCCGAGGGCGTGCGCATTGCGCTGGCCGCGAGCGACCTTTCGATCGGCAAAGCGCGTAACGAGCTCGGCTATTCGCCGCGCCCGATCGAGCCCGTGCTGCGCGAGACCATCACCCACCTGCTCGCCCGCAACGGCCAGCGGCCCTCCGGCGCCATCGAGCACCACGCGCTGTCCTCGCGCGCGAGCTGAAGCCGCCGCCCAAACGCAAAGAACCTTCATGTCCTTCGATTTCAGCAAGCTTCTCTCTGTCGCCTGGGGCGGCTGGACCACGACCTGGCCGACTGAGCTCCTGGCCCTGATCTGGGTCGCTTTTCTCGCCAGCTGGGTGGGCGCCTCGTTCTGGCAGGGGCGGACCAAGAAGCAGGTCATGACGCTGGAGTCGCAGCGCTATCGCCTGCCGATCCTGGTCGGCGGCATCCTGTACACGCCTTGGATTGCGGAGATCCTGGGCTGGAAGCCGCTCTGGGTGCTCGGCAACACCGGCATCGCCGTTGCCGCCATCCTCTCGATCGCCGGCATCGCCTTCGCCTGGTGGGGCCGGCTGCATCTCGGAAAGTTCTGGTCCAATACCATCACCCACAAGGAAGATCACCGCGTCATCGACACCGGCCCCTATGGCATCGTGCGCCACCCGATCTACACCGGGCTGATCTTCGGCATGCTGGTGACCGGCGTTGCGATCGGCCTGGTGACGACGATCCTCGGCGCCATCCTGATCTCGCTCGGCATGTGGCAGAAGGGCCGGATGGAAGAAGTGTTCCTGTCGAAGGAGCTCGGCGAGGACGCGTATGGCGCCTATTGCCGCCGCGTGCCGATGATCATTCCGTTTTTGTCGCCGCGGTAAAGGCGGGCCGCGCCTTCCGCTTTCTCCGCAAGCACTGCGACCAGTCCCGCCATCCTGAGGTGCGCCTGGAGCGGTTAGCCAGAAACCGAGATCGCCCCCTCTCCATGCAAATTTGATCGGCTGCCATTCCGCGGGAATAGACGTCCATCGCGTTCCCCGGCGGTTGACCTTTTTGCCGCCAGCCAGTTGGATGCGCGCGCAACGAGGCACGTCGACATTTCATCGTGGATCTGGAGAGGTCGACGATCAGGCAGGAATACTAGGCCTTGGCCCGCGCGGGGCTTGGGCGATCCGGCGTCTGACTGTGCCTTCAGGGTTCGACAGGGGCTTCTCATGAATTTTTCCAGTATCTTCGCGCAGTTCGTCGCGTTCATCGGCGGCATCGCGCTGCAATGGCGCAAAATGACGGGCACCGAGTTCGCGCCCGCCTGGGGCCAGACCCCCGCCATTCCCGAAGCCAAGCCGCAAGGCGCGATCCCGACGCTGAAGATGCCGACTGCGCGCGGCTGGAGCGAGGGCCACAAGCCGACCACCGCACCTGGGCTCAAGGTCAATGCGTTCGCGACCGGGCTCGACCATCCGCGCTGGATCGAGGTGCTGCCCAATGGCGACGTGCTGATCGCGGAAGCGACGCAAATTGCGGGCGCGCCGCGCAGCGTGTTTCACTACGCGATGCAGGCGACGATGCGGCGCGCCGCAGCGCTCGGCGTTTCCGCCAACCGCATCACGCTGCTGCGCGACAAGGACGGCGACGGTGTCGCCGAAGTCCGTGGCGCCTTCATGGAAAATCTCAGCCAGCCGTTCGGCATGGCGCTGGTCGGCGACACTTTTTACGTCGGCAACACCGACGGCGTGATGGCCTTTCCTTATGTCGCCAATGCCGACCGCATCACCGCGCCGGGCAAGCGGCTCACCAATTTCAAGCCGAGCGGTCACTGGACGCGCAGCCTGCTCGCAAGCCCCGACGGCAGGAAGCTCTACGCCGGCGTCGGCTCGCTCAGCAACATCGCCGAGATGGGCATGGAGGTCGAGGAAGGCCGCGCAGCCGTTTACGAACTCGATCTCGTCGCCGGCACGCATCGCATTTTTGGTGCGGGCCTGCGCAATCCCGTCGGCCTTGCCTGGGAGCCGAACACCAACGTGCTGTGGACCGTCGTCAATGAGCGCGACGGCCTCGGCGACGAGACGCCGCCGGATTATCTCACCTCGGTGCGCGACGGCGGCTTCTATGGCTGGCCCTATTGCTATTGGGGCAAGACGGTGGACGACCGCGTGCCGCAGGATGCTGCGATGGTCGCCAAGGCGCTCACCCCGGACTACGCGCTTGGCGGCCACACCGCCTCGCTCGGCCTGTGCTGGATGCCCGCGGGCACCCTGCCCGGTTTCCCCGACGGCATGGTGATCGGCCAGCACGGCTCGTGGAATCGCAGCACGCTGTCCGGCTACAAGCTGGTGTTCATCCCGTTCGAGAACGGAAAACCCTCCGGCCCCGGTCGCGACATCCTGTCGGGCTTCCTGTCCCCGGACGAGAAGGAATCCTACGGCCGCCCGGTCGGCGTCGTGATCGGCCCCGACAAGAAGTCGCTGCTGATGGCCGACGACGTCGGCAACGTGATCTGGCGCGTGACGGGGGCTTAGGGCCAAGCGAGTTGAGGTCGAGTCGATTGCGGCATCGGCGGTCACCTCTCCCGCTTGCGGGAGAGGTCGGCGCGAAGCGCCGGGAGAGGGTTCTCACCTCTGGGAGGCTCTTCGTTGTCGAGACACCCTCTCCCCTGCCCTCTCCCGCAGGCGGGAGAGGGAGCGCACCGTCGCCTCGGCCAAGAAATCACGTCCCGACGCAGAGCGTGGCGCGCTGCTTGCGGAGCAGTGCGATCACGGACAGTGCGGTGATCAACCCCGTCTTGGGATTTTCGGACGGAATGTTCTCGATCGACATCGAGAAGCGCGCCGAATCCGCCTCGACCTCGATGCGGTGAACGTTGCGGGTCACGGTCGGGTCGGCCCAGATCTGCACCTGCGTGCGGTCCGGCCCGATGCCCGCGAGCGACAGCGCCACCGCGACGTTGAGATTGGCCGGAAAGCCCTTCGCCGCTTCGCGCGCGCTGCCCTCGAACAGTTTCAGAGGCTCGCGCAGATTGTCGATGTCGATCTTGTTCTCGACGATGAACGGCGCGCCCTTCAGGCCGTCGATTGGCTTGCGCGTCACCATTTTAACGGAGTGAATGGTGCCGATGGCCGCGGCGTTGACGGCGTCGAGCCCGATCAGCGCACCGGTCGGCACGATGATGCGGCCGCCATTGGCCCGCGCGAGATCGACCAGATCAAAATTGTCGAGCAGGCCGCCGACGCTGACCACGACCGCGGCCTTGCCACGCTTCACCGCCGGCTCGACGATCGCCCGCAGCTGGCTGCTCGGCGCGCATTCGACCACGATGTCGGCGGCCTCGCCGAGCTGGTCGATCGGCAGCACGGATGGCGGACGGCGCAGGCCGCCCAGAAACGCCTGATGCTTGGCGGGATCGCGCACGGCCACGGCCGACAGCACCAGCCCTTCGATGCCCTGATCGAGCGCGGTCGCGATCTTGGTGCCGATCGAGCCCAGGCCCGCGATGGCCACCCGCAATTCGCTCGAAGCTTTCTGATCCGTCATCACCTTCCACCTTCTGTCCAGGCCAATGTCATAGCTGCTCACGCCTCTCGCGCATAGCTGCGCAGGCGCGCCGCCAGCACTGCCAGCATGGCATCGCGGGCCGGATCGCGCGAGCCGCGCAGCCAGGCGGCCGCAAGCGGCAGCCGGCCGACCGGGCCGATTTGTTTCGGCCGCAGCGGCACGAAGCGGACGCCGGTCACCGCCATTCGCGTGGTCCAGCGAGGCACGATCGCGACCCCAAGCTTCGTTGCCACCAGATGGATGATGGTCTGCTTCTCGTCGGCGACCTGCACGATGCGCGGCGTCAGACCGGCCTGCTCGAACAGTTTGATGGTGAGGTCGTGGCTGTGCGGCCGCGAGCGGCGGTCCGGCACCAGCATCGCCTCGTCGGAGATCTGCGCCAGCGTGACCGACTTGCGCTCGGCGAGCGCATGCCGCTGCGGAAATGCGACGATGGCGGTCTCCTGGAGCAGATCGCGGAATTCGAGCCGCTTGTCGGCACTGTCGGGCGGACGGACAAAGGCGAGATCGAGCGCGCCAGTGAGGATTTTGGGCAGCAGCCGAACGGTCTTGTCCTCGAGCAGCTGCACCGCGATCTCAGGATGCTTGTCGCGGAAATCGCGCAACAGCGGTGGCAATAATCCCGCCGCGGCGCTGTCGATGGCGCCGACCCGCAGCCGCCGGGCAGCGCCCGCACGCGAGCGGTTGCGCAAATTGTTCTCGACCGCCTCGACCTTGGCGAGGATCGCACGGGCGTCGCGCAGCAGTGTCGCGCCGTCTTCCGTGAGCGAGACGGCGCGCGTCGTCCGCGCGAACAGCCGCGTGCCCAGATCCTCCTCCAGCAGCCTGATCTGCCGGCCGAGGGCGGAGGGCAGCATCTGGAGCTGCTGCGCCGCATGGCCGAAATGCAACTGCTCGGCTGCCGCCACGAAGCATCTGAGCTGATGCAATTCCATCCCAGGTCCTCTCGTCTCCCCCGGCAAGGATTATATCATTTTTTTGTATAAACCAGCGCCAATTGAGTCCCTGCGCCTCCCCCGCCTAGGCTCGTGACCTGCATGGACCCCCATGGGTCCGTCTCACAACAACAAACCAGAACTTGAGGGAGGCCAGGATGACGAGCGAGATTCAGACGCGCGTGCTGCGCAAGATCACCTGGCGCATCGTTCCCTTCATCATGCTGCTGTACTTCGTGGCCTTCATCGACCGCGTCAATATCGGCTTTGCCTCGCTGACGATGAACAAGGACATCGGCCTGTCGCCCGCGGTCTACGGCTTCGGCGCCGGCATCTTCTTCTGGGGCTATTTCCTGTTCGAGGTGCCCTCCAACATCATCCTGCACAAGATCGGCGCGCGGATCTGGATCGCGCGGGTGATGATCACCTGGGGCATCGTCTCGGCGACGATGGCGTTCGTGCAAGGGCCGACCAGCTTCTACATCCTGCGCTTCCTGCTCGGTGTTGCCGAAGCCGGCTTCTTTCCCGGCATTATCCTCTATCTCTCCTACTGGTTCCCGGCGCGCCAGCGCGCCGCTGTCACCGCGCTGTTCATGGCGGCAGCACCACTCTCGACCGTGCTGGGCTCGCCGATCTCGGGCGCGCTGCTGGAGATGGACGGACTACTCGGCTTCAAGGGCTGGCAATGGCTGTTCGTGCTGGAAGCGGTGCCGGCGGTGCTGCTCGGCTTCGTCGTGCTCGGCTTCCTGACTGATCGTCCCGAGAAGGCGAAATGGCTCGCCGATGACGAGCGCCGCTGGCTGATCGAGACCATGAACGTGGAGACCACCAGCAAGGCCGCGACGGCGAGCCACAGCATCTGGCGCGGGCTCGCCGATCCGCGCGTGCTGGCGCTGTCGCTGATCTATTTCGGCACCTCGGCCGGGCTCTACACGCTCGGCGTCTGGGCGCCGCAGATCATCAAGCAGTTCGGCCTGTCTTCGCTCCAGGTCGGCTTCCTCAACGCATTGCCGGCGACCGCCGCCGTCATCGCCATGATCCTGTGGGCGCGGCATTCGGACCGCACCGGCGAGCGTACCTGGCATGTGGTGTGGGCCTGCCTGATCGCCGCCGTAGGCCTCGCCTATGCCGGGCTCGCGAGCGGCGTCGTCGCCGTGTTGGTCGCGCTCGCGCTCGTGAACATCGGCATCTCCTCGGCAAAACCGCCGCTCTGGAGCATGCCGACGCTGTTCCTATCCGGTCCTGCCGCGGCGGCCGGCATCGCCACCATCAACTCGATCGGCAATCTCGGCGGCTTCGTCGGCCCCGCCATGATCGGCTGGATCAAGGACCAGACCGGCAGCTTCGTCGGCGGACTCTATTTCGTCAGCGGCCTGCTCATTCTCTCGGCGGTCCTGACCCTGCTATTGTCGCGCGCGCAGACCGCGCCCGTCGAACCCGTCCCGCAATCCCGCTAACATCCCAAACGGAGCATCTTCATGCGCACCCATTCGATCGCAGCCATTCCCGCCGACGGCATCGGCCCCGAGGTGATCTCGGCCGGCGTCCGCGTGCTGGAAGCACTGGCCAAACGCAGTGGCGACCTCGCCTTCACCATCAAGACGTTCGACTGGGGCTCGGACTATTACAAGAAGCACGGCGTGATGATGCCGGCCGATGGTCTGGCTGAACTGAAGAAGTTCGACGCGATCTATTTCGGCGCGGTCGGCGCGCCTGATGTGCCCGATCACATCACGCTGTGGGGCCTGCGCCTGCCGATCTGCCAGGGCTTTGACCAATACGCCAATGTGCGGCCGACAAAAATCCTGCCGGGCGTTGCCTCGCCGCTGCGCAATGTCGGGGTCGGCGATCTCGACTGGGTGATCGTGCGCGAGAATTCGGAAGGCGAATATGCCGGCATGGGCGGCCGCGCACACAGGGGCCTGCCGGAAGAGGTCGGCACCGAGGTTGCGGTGTTCACCCGCGTCGGCGTGACCCGCATCATGCGCTACGCATTCCAGCTCGCGCAGTCGCGGCCGCGCAAATTCCTGACCGTCGTGACCAAGTCGAACGCGCAGCGCCACGGCATGGTGATGTGGGACGAGATCGCAGCCGAAGTCGCGACCGAATTCCCCGACGTGACCTGGGACAAGATGCTGGTCGACGCCATGACCGTGCGCATGACGCTGCATCCGAAGAGCCTCGACACCATCGTTGCGACCAACCTGCACGCCGACATCCTCTCCGACCTCGCCGGCGCGCTGGCGGGCAGCCTTGGCGTCGCGCCGACCGGCAACATCGATCCGCAGCGCCGCTTCCCCTCGATGTTCGAGCCGATCCACGGCTCGGCCTTCGACATCACCGGCAAGGGCATCGCCAACCCGGTCGCAACGTTCTGGACCGGCGCGCAGATGCTCGAGCATCTCGGTGAGAAGGACGCGGCCGTGCGGCTGATGACGGCCGTCGAGCGCGTCTGCGCCGCCGGCGTGCTGACGCCTGATGTCGGCGGCAAGGCGACGACGAAAGAGGTGACCGACGCAGTGATCGACGCGATCCACGGGTCGAATGTGTAGTTCTCTCCCTCTCCCCGTTCTTACGGGTCGGGGTGAGGGGCTGCTTCCACAAAATCGGTAACAGACGGACTCGTGGAGAGTCCCGCTCACCCGCCGCGCTTTCGCGCGCCGGCCTCTCCCCGCACGCGGGGAGAGGCGAAGAACAACTACTTCCTCCCAGGCGGCGGCGCCGCCATCGCGGCGGCAGGCTCCGGCGGCGTCAGATGACGCGGGACGATGATGGTTTGGCCCGGCGTCAGCTGCGCGTTCTCTGCAAGCGAATTGCTCTGTGCGAGCGACCAGAGCGGCACGCGATTGGCTGCGGCGATGCTCTCCATGGTGTCACCGCGGCGGACCGGCAGTCGCACGCCGCTGTCCCACAATTCCACCAGCGTATCCCCGGGCACGCGATAGCGCAGCGGCACGGCGTCGGCCTGGGTCTGCGGGGGGATGCGGGGAAGCTGCGTCACCATCTCGACGATCTGGCGATGGATGTCGTCCGACTTCTCGATGTTGATGTGCGAGACGCGGCTGTTTTCCTTCAGGTCGTAGCTCGCATAATGGCCGCGAAAGCCGGGCACAGCCACGACGTCGCCGCCGCCGAGCACGCTGTCGGAGAGGAAGATGTTGATGAAACGCTCGACATTGAGCGGCACGTCGTCGGTCGCATGCGCCGGATCGATGGCGATGACGAGGCTGATCGGGATGTTCTCCTTGGCCGCCATCTCGGAGATGATGACCGAACACAGCCCGCCCATCGAGTGGCCGATCAGCACGATCGGCGCCGGGCTCTCCTTGTAGCTGGAGATGGCACGATCGCCGATCCAACGGCAGATGGTGAATTCGTTGACGTCGGCCGAGAAGCCGGCCTTCGTCAGCTTCTCGCCGAGCCGGTCCATGCCGGTCGAGAAGATCGGCCCCATGGCGCCGCGGAACAGGTAGATTTTTGGCGGCGGCAGCGGCTCGGCGGGCGGGGCGGGTGGCGGCGGCGCAGCGGTTGCGGTCGCCGCGCGCTTCGGTTTGGCCGGTGAGGCAACGGCCATGCCGGTGCCCAGAGCGAGCAGCGCGGCCGCTGCCAGCACGACTAACCGCCTCAAATCAATCATCAGTCCAGCAGTCCCACCGCGGGAGGCAAAGGCCTCCGCCAAGGCGCTTAGTGACCGCCGATTGGGTGGTTTTTGGGGCACGGAACCAGGCCCGCAACACCCGCAGCCCCGGGTGCTCATTCTGACCGCCCAAGCATCATCAATTGAACGGAACCCATGGCTCGGCTTCGCAGGCCTCGAGAATCACCGAAGTCTGGATCCCCTTGTAGGTATCATCATCGAAAAAGACCGAATAGACGGGACGCTTGCCGGCTGACGGCTCGCGCTGCCTCAGGCAGACGAAATACGATCCCGGACCATGGTCGGCATGGCGGACGGCTGATGTCTCGAGTCCGCCGGTCAGCTTGGCCTCGGCGGCTGCTTTCCTGACGCCCTCCTGCACCGCCTTAGAGGCCGGCGGACGCGAGGGCTGATAGACAGGAGGCAGATTCGCGCTCGACGCACACCCCGCCAGCAGCAGCGTCAGGACGGCGGACAGGGCCGCCGCGCTCGATACGCGCCTCATCCCTGGGTCAGGAAGAGATAGAGGCAGCCCGCGACCGTGGGCAGGAACGCGACCAGGGCCGTCATCCAGAAGCCGGGCTCGAGCATCGAGTCCTGGTCGTCCGTCTCGCCGGCTGCACGCCGATCCGCGTTCGTCCGGCTCCACGCTTCGTCAGCGGTAAAGAGCGGAATGCTGCTCGCGCTCACGCGCGCTGCACTTTGGCGCAGGGGGCGAATTGTTCCTCGGGTCATGTCCTCTACTCTGGTCGGCTACGAAAAGTTGTTGAAGTCGGGCGCAACAGGCAATGCATCCGGATCATTGCCGGATCATTGCGTGAGCGCCGGCTCTGAAGTCACCTGGGGCGCCGGTGCCGGATTGTTGGTCGGACTTTCCTTGGCGCCGGAATCCGTCCAGGCCGGCGGCAGGCCGAGCCCCTGCCCTGCGAAGCCGGTGATGCCGGGAAACCGTCCGAACGCCTCGCAGGCGACATATTTGGGCGCACCACCAAACCGCACGGGAATGCTGTCCATCGGAGGCAGCGCAGGCATGCCGCCGAACGGCGACTCTCCTGTGGTGACCAGCTTGGCGAAGTCCGCACCGAAATCAGCGGCGAGATCGTAGGCATCGCCTTCGTTGGCGACCCGCGCAGAATTCGAGATGGAGTTGGCGTTGCGCGCCCACACCATCGCCGCTTTCTGAAACCCCGCGAAGTCGCGCGCTTCCGCTTCGACCGACAGACCGCCGAGCCCGACCGGAAGCCGCGGCACCGGGACGGGCACGGCGGGAAGGACAACGGTCTTGGCAATCGACAGCGCTTTCGACGCGCCGGAGGCGGTCGGATTGGTCGGCGTGGCATGCGTCACCGTCGCCTGCACCGTGAGGTCAGCGTCATCATCGGCAGACACGATGCGGAAACGCTCGCTCAGGCGGAGGCACAGCTCGCGGCTGATCGCGTTCGCGACCAGGCGCCGCTCCTTTTCATTCAAGGGGACGTCGGCGCGCGCGGGAAAGACAGTCGATGCGATCCGGATCGTCTTCGCGGCCAGCACATCCTTCTTGTTCACCCGGATCTGCGATCGCGTCACCAGCCCGTTCGCGTCAGACATCCGGTCGTAGCTTCGAAGCGAACCGGCGCGTTCGAGCGGCGCGGCCGCGCACCCACCGAGAGCCAGCGCGACGCTCATCAGGGCCGTCCGTGGAAAGCGCATGGTCCCATTCCCGCATCGGCGCATTATTAGAGAGATTACTCTAATAATCACTGTCACGCCCCGCAACGTTCGTCAACATAAATAGATGGAACTCTCTAATTTTGATTTTCTCGTGGCGAATCGTCGTGCTAAACGGGGCGAGTGTGAATGGAGATGTCCGGTTTGAGGAAAGTCGACCCCGTCAAGCATGAGCAGAAGCGCGGCGAGATTCTCGGCGCGGCGCTTCGCTGCTTCACCCGGGACGGCTTCCGTGGCGCCAGCACGACGGACATCTGCACCGAGGCCGGGATCAGTCCGGGGCACCTCTATCACTACTTTCCGAGCAAGGTGGCGATCATCGAGACGTTGATCGACATGGGTCTCGCTCGTACGGCTGCGCGGTTCGAAAAGATTCTCGCCGCCCCCGACGTGGTCGAGGCGCTGCTCGCCGACATCGAGGAAACCAGTCTGCGGTTTCGTCCCGCTCAAATCCTCAACCTGGACGGCCTCGCGGAGGCCGCCCGCAATCCCGAATTCGCCAAGGTCATCGAACGGCACACCGCGGCAGTCCGGCGCATGTGGAGCGACTTCCTGCGCCAGGCACAAAACCAGGGACGGGTTGATGCCGGCCTCGATCCGGACGCAACGGCGAACATCCTGATCGCCCTCATCGACGGATCCCGCGCCATGCCAATCCGCGATCCCAAGCTGGATATCGGGAAGAGCGTGGAGCATCTGAGGACAATGCTCGTCCGCTTCCTGAGGCCGCCTGAAGCGCAGAGCACGGCGAGCAAGCCGCGCCCTCAAAGCACTGCTCGTCAGCTCAAACTGGTCAGGAAGCGATAGAGCGTCCGCTTGCTGAAGCAGCGGGATCTCGTCGATTACTGCCTGCTCTTGAGCCGACTGCGATGCGCCGCCTGCTTGGCGCGATTGCCGCAGACTGCCATGATGCACCACCGCCGCGCACGCCTGCGAGTATGGTCGGCGAACAGCATGGTGCAATGATGGCCTTCGCACGCCTTCACGTCGGTGAAGTCTTCCTCGCAGACAAACTTCGCCATCGCTTCGCCGACCGGCAGCAGCAAGGCCTCGGGCGATCGCCAGCGCCGCTTCCTGCGCAGTGACAGAGCGCCGCCATCGCCGTGTCCGGATTCGATCCGGCTGAAGGTCTCGTCGCGTTCCAACAGGCCGTTCAACGGACCCAGTTCTTTGAGAGCCGCCGCCGTGAGCGGCCGGCCCGCATGCTTGCGCACGAAGCCCCTGAACCATTCGCGCAAGGCGCGTGCCTCACTCGCGACCCTGTCCCACTCGCTTGGCATTGCGCGCGCCTTCAGCACCTCCAACTCGTCCGCCGGCACCAGCTTCGCCTGGGCGAGCCAGTCGATCAGACCGTCGCCATCGTCGATCCAGTCGACGGGCGTTTCGACCGGCGTCGCCACCGAGTTGAGGAAGTCGAGGCCGAGCGAGTCGGCGATGAACATGGCGGGCGGTCTGTTCATGAACTGGTCCCTGACCGGTCAGAGAGATGCCGGACCTAAGTAACCTCTAAAATGGCCATTGACAAGTTACGACATCCGCAAGTAACCTCCATAATAGCATTTAAAAGGTTACTACCGGCAACGGAGACGGCCATGACCCAGACCACCTACCGCACTGCAGACGTCGACGGCTTCAAGGTGTTCTATCGCGAGGCCGGTCCCGCCGGTGCGCCGAAGCTCCTGCTGCTGCACGGCTTCCCGAGCGCCGGCCACATGTTCCGCGACCTGATCCCACTGCTCGCCGACAGGTTTCATATCGTGGCGCCTGACCTGCCGGGCTTCGGCCAGTCCGACATGCCCTCGCGCGAGACCTTCAGCTACACCTTCGACAACGTCGCAAAGGTGATCGATCGCTTCACCGAAGTGATCGGCTTCGATCGCTTCGCGGTCTACGTGTTCGACTATGGCGCGCCGACCGGCTTCCGGCTTGCGTTGCGTCATCCCGAGCGCATCACGGCCATCATCTCGCAGAACGGCAACGCCTATGAGGACGGCCTCAGCGACGGCTGGACTCCGATCAAGGCCTATTGGCAGGACCCCTCGCCCGCCAATCGCGAGGCGCTGCGCGCTTTCCTCACGCCGGAGGCGACGCGCTGGCAGTACACCCATGGCGTCTCCGATCCGACGACCGTGTCGCCGGACGGCCAGAACCTCGACAAATTCTATCTCGCGCGCCCCGGCTCGGACGACGTACAGCTCGACCTGTTCGGCGACTACAAGAGCAACGTCGCGCTCTATCCCGCCTTCCAGGAATATTTCCGCACGCACAAGCCGCCATTCCTCGCAGCCTGGGGCAAGAACGATCCGTTCTTCATCCCGCCTGGCGCCGAGGCCTTCAAGCGCGACAATCCCAATGCCGTGGTGCAGTTCTTCGACACTGGTCATTTCGCATTGGAGACGCATGCCAGCGAGATCGCGGATGCCATTCGCGGCTTCCTGACGTAACGGAAGCTGTTCTTTGCGACGTTACGCCGCCAGCTTTTGCTGCTCGCGGAATGCGCTGATCGCCATGTGCACGAGGTGCAGCTTGCCCTTCACCGCCGGCGAAATGTCGAACGGATAGGCGTCGCTCATCCCGAGCGACCGGTTGAGCTCGTTGAGGCCGCGGGAGAGCGGGGTCCACAACGCCAGCAGCGCCTCGAAGTCGCTCTCCAGATAGGGGTCCACCAGGGTCTGCCGTGCGCGCTCGTCCAGCGACAGCGGCAGGCCTGCGAGCGAGTCGAGTGTCGACAGGATGTGGAGAAAATGCGCGAACGTTTCCGCCCAATCCTCCCAGGGATGGGACGTCGCGTATTCGCTGATGAAGCCGCTCCGGTCGAATGAACGATCGGTGCGTCCATAGTAGCCGCTGATCGCGGCCTGATAATCCTGCGTCTCGTCGCCGAAGATCAGCTTGAACGGCGCCTGGAATGCCGTGCCGTTGACCAGCAGGTCCCAGTAGAAGTGTCCAATCTCGTGCCGGAAATGCCCGAGCAGGGTGCGGTACGGCTCCCGGAACGCGACGCGGCGGGCCTCGCGCTCGACATCGTCGGCTTCTGCGAGATTGAGCGTGATCACGCCCGAAAGATGCCCCGTCAGGATCGGATTGATCTCGTCGGAGAGAATGTCGAACACCACACGGTCACCGCTGCGGGATACGAGCGGAAGCCCCAGCCGACGGAGATCGTAGAGAAGACGGCGCTTGGCCTCCTCCACCCGCCGCCAAAGCATGACGTTCCTGGTGCTGCCAAGATGCGGGATGGTCCGCGTGAGGCGACAGGAGGCGCAGTACCAGTCCGCACCCTCGACACACCAGTTGCAACCGATGATCTCGCGATTGCGGCAGGACTGATTGAGCGCGAGTTTCGTCAGGTTGATGCACGAAGGATCGAACACCAGCTGGGTGCCACAATTCGCGCACGCGACGTGCTCGAACGCGACAGGCTGAAGGCATGACGGGCACTGAAATATCTTCACGTGTTCTGGCCCCAAACGGACGGCACGCCGCAAGACCGGCTCATCACTTCAAAGGGCTCTTGCCGCCGTCGTTCCTGCCGGCGAGCAACGCACGCTGCATCCGGAGTGCCTGCTGTCTTAACATGCCAGCTCGCTTCGCGCTCAAATGGTTCGATCGCAAGCGCGGCTTCACGGCGGGCGCATTCCCGCCAACAGGCCGCGCTGCCCAGGTGCGTTCGGGCTGAACTGACATCGGACCGGCATTGCGTTTCTGGGCCATGGTGCAACAACACCCGATTGAACGCCGGGTTCCGCTCGGCTCGCCCGAGGAGCCCTTGCGAAGCGCTTTCAGTGCCCAGACAGGACAATGCCGCCGACGACAATCAAGTCGACGGCGGCATGACGAGGTCAGCTCGTTTCTGGCAGGAAACTTCAGTTCCGGGGCGCCGTTGCCGCCGCGGAGCGCGCCTGCCGCGGTGCGGCGGGTGCGCCGGGTTCTGCGACGGGCGCCGGAGCGCGCGAGCGCATGATCGCGGCGTCGATCTCGCCGATGACGCGGCGCTGGATCGCCTCGTTCTTGTCGATCGAGATATGTCCGACACCGGTGCCGCGTACGTCGACATTGTCGAGCTTGCCGCGCAGGCCGGCCGCGGCCCGCACCGGCTCGCCGGGGCCATCGCCGATATAGATGTTGATGTAGCGCTCGGCGCCGGTCGAAAGCTTGGTCTTGAACACGGAATCGAGGCCGATCGCCAGCTTCACGGGCACGCCGAGCTGATTGAGCTTGGCGATCATGTCCGGCAGCGCGGTCGCGCCGGAGGAATGCCCGACCAGGACGATGGTCCTGACTCGACCAGCCTTGTAGTTGGCCGCGGCCTCATCGGCGAGCGAGGACCAGGACACGAAGTTCGCGACGGTCACCGGGACGCCCTGCGCCTGGAGGCGGGAGCCGATCGTGTCGAGACCGAGCGAGAAGATGTTGAGCACGCCGCGGAGCAGGTAGACATGCGTGGTCGCAGCCGCAGCCTGGCTCGGCGCCGCCTTGGCGGTGGTCGGGCTGATGGCAACAGCTGACAGCAGGAGCAGGCAGATCGCCCACACACGGAGGGCGGGCAATTGGCTGGCGCCGGCGGTGTGACGGCCGTTCGGTCTCATCGATCTTTTCCCTGGGGACAATACGCTTTGCGATTGGCCGGAATCGTAGCCATGGCCTGCTCGCAGACGCAACAAAGAGCCGCGTGAGCGACAATCTTAGCAGCAGCCCGTGGCCATAGCGCAACACTTGCCCGAAACCTGCCACCGAAGGGCCTGTTTTGAGGCCATTTTTCTCCGGCCAATTGCGACCGGGCAAGGGCCTTCCTATCTCAGGGCTCCGCTGACCTGCCCCGCCCGGGCCGGTTCCAGCCTCCCCCTTCCCCAGTCTTGCCCCCAGCCCTGCGGCCATCATGTCTTCCATCATTTCCGTCGCCAATCTGTCGAAGACCTATGGGTCCGGCTTCAAGGCGCTCAAGAACGTCAATCTCGACATCAAGCGCGGCGAGATCTTTGCGCTGCTCGGCCCCAACGGCGCCGGCAAGACCACGCTGATCTCGATCATCTGCGGCATCGCCAATCCGAGCGAGGGCAAGGTCCTCGTCGGCGGCGACGACATCCAGACTTCCTACCGCAAGGCACGCTCGCTGATCGGCCTCGTCCCGCAGGAACTCCACACCGACGCCTTCGAGAGCGTGTGGGCGACCGTAAGCTTCTCCCGCGGCCTGTTCGGCAAGCCGAAGAACCCGGCGCATATCGAGAAGGTCCTCAAGGACCTCTCGCTGTGGGACAAGAAGGACAACAAGATCATCACGCTCTCCGGCGGCATGAAGCGCCGCGTGATGATTGCGAAAGCGCTGTCGCACGAGCCGCAGATCCTGTTCCTGGACGAGCCGACCGCCGGCGTCGATGTCGAGCTGCGCAAGGGCATGTGGGAAGTGGTGCGCACGCTTCAGCAGTCCGGCGTCACCATCATCCTCACCACGCACTACATCGAGGAAGCCGAGGAGATGGCCGACCGCATCGGCGTCATCAACAAGGGCGAGATCGTGCTGGTCGAGGACAAGGCGACCTTGATGCAGAAGCTCGGCAAGAAGCGGCTGACGCTGCACTTGCAGGGCAAGATCTCCGTGCTGCCCGAGAGTCTTGCCCATTACGAGCTCGACCTCTGCGATTCCGGCGCGACGCTGGTCTACGACTACGACACCAAGGGCGAGCGCACCGGCATCACCAGCCTGCTGAGCGACCTCCGCAATGCCGGCATCCGCTTCAACGATCTCGACACGACCCAATCGTCGCTCGAGGACATCTTCGTCGACCTCGTGAGGACGTCATGAACTATCGCGCTGTCCGCGCCATCTATCTGTTCGAAATGGCGCGCACCTGGCGCACGCTGCTGCAAAGCATCGTCTCGCCCGTGGTTTCGACGTCGCTCTATTTCGTGGTATTCGGTGCCGCCATCGGCTCGCGCATCAGCCAGGTCGAGGGCGTCAGCTACGGCACCTTCATCGTGCCGGGCCTGATCATGCTCTCGGTGCTGACGCAGAGCATCGCCAACGCCTCGTTCGGCATCTACTTCCCGAAATTCACCGGCACGATCTACGAGATCCTGTCGGCGCCGATCTCATACGTCGAGATCGTGCTGGGCTATGTCGGCGCCGCCGCGACCAAGTCGATCATTCTGGGCCTGATCATCCTGGCGACCGCCGGGCTGTTCGTTCCGTTGCACATCCACCATCCGGTCTGGATGCTGACCTTCCTGGTGCTGACGGCGGTGACCTTCAGCCTGTTCGGCTTCATCATCGGCATCTGGGCCGACGGCTTCGAGAAGCTGCAGATGATCCCGATGCTGGTGGTGACGCCGCTGACCTTCCTCGGCGGCAGCTTCTATTCCATCGACATGCTGCCGCCGACGTGGCGCACGGTGGCGCTGCTCAACCCGGTCGTCTATCTGATCTCGGGCTTTCGCTGGAGCTTTTACGAGATCGCCGATGTCAGCGTCGCCGTCAGCATCGGTATGACGACGGCGTTCCTGGTGATCTGCCTCGCCGCGATCTGGTGGATTTTCCGCACCGGGTACCGGCTGAAGAATTGAGCTGCATTCCAGGGCGCGACGAAGTCGCGCGCCTGGAGTAACGACAGTCGGTTCACCGGTAACAGTGGAAGCGATTATAGCCGTCGTAATATCCGCGGCAGCGGCGATGGCCGTGATAGGGAATGCCGAGGATGCCATCCACGGCACCTACGGCTCCGCCAACGCCGGCCCCGACGACACCTCCGACCGCGCCGCCCACCGGTCCGGCGATACGGTTACCTTCATAGGCACCATCCTGAGCGCCGCGCACGATGCCTTGGGCATGACCAGGATGCGGCAGGCACGTCAGGGTCAGAACGATAGCGGCACCTGCAAGGAGCAAGCGGCAAGGCAAGCCCGACGGCAACGACGCGGCGGCGACATGAGCTTTGTTCATCACGTTTCCTAAGGGGTGAGCCCGCGGCGAAAGCCGCTGGCAAAGGTGGGCTCCGTCTCAACGCCGATGCGGCCAATTGGTTGCGTCTTCATGACAAATTGGCGCCAACATGAACGGATCCGCTCGCGAAAATGTCAGCATCGCCACGGGCGGCGCGGCACAAAGCGACCTTGCTTACGCCCGGCGTAGCGTTAACGATGGGCAGGCGGGCCGCGGGAACGAAAGCCGGATTGCGGGCATAGTGCACGCCGGGGGACGGAGAGCCGCGGCGCTTGCGCGAACAGGCCGGAGGCCAGAAGTCAGATGCGTTCGTTTTTTATTGCTTTCACATCCCTGATGCTTTTGAGCGCGGGCACCGCGCAAGCCAAGGTCGAGATCACCGTCGACAAGGACAATCAGCAGATGACCGTCGCCGTCGACGGCGTCGCGCGCTATCACTGGCCGGTGTCGACAGGCATCCCCTCGCGCGAAACGCCGAACGGCGCGTTCCGCACCTTCCGCATGGAAGAGGACCACTACTCCAAGGAATTCGACGACGCGCCGATGCCGCACGCGATCTTCTTCACCAAGGTCGGGCACGCCATCCACGGCACCGACTCGGTCGGCCGCCTCGGCTCACCGGCGTCGCACGGCTGCGTGCGGCTGTCGCGGCAGAACGCCTCGACGCTCTATGCGCTGGTGCAGCAGCAGGGCGTGCTCAACACCACGGTGACGCTGACCGGCTCGGCGCAGGTAGCGCTGGCGCGCAATCCGCGTGGCCGCAACCCCACCGCGGTCGCCCGCGCTCCGCAACCCGCCGAAGAGCAGTACGCCACATCGGGCGATCCCGTGAATCTCGCGCCGCCGGCGCAGCCGGCCCGCCGCTACATGCCGCAGGACGACAATTACATCTATCCGGCCGACGGCAGCGACGCCGGCGCGCGCTATCCCGCACCGCGTTCGGCCAGCCGCCCGCTCTATGACGCGCAGGTCTATCAACAGCAGCCGCAGCAATATTACAATCAGGGCTATGGCCAGCAGGGCACCTACTATCAGCCCCAGCCCCGGCAGTATTACCAGCCGCGCGGCTATTACTATCAGAACTGACGCTACCGGAACGCGGCGTTGCCGCGTTCAACGATCTTTCGCGCAGCATCGACGAAGGCACGGGCGACCGGCTCGAGGATCTCGGGCCCGGTCGCGCCGAGATCGTCCGAGGGCGTGTGGAACGTGCGATGGCGCCCGGCCATGCCGAGAAAATTGGCGTAGCCCGCCGCATGCACGTCGCGCAGCTCACCGACCGCCTGCTTCTCCGTCACCAGGCGTTTGGCTTCGACTTTTGCAAAGGCCTCGTCGGTCAGCGCGACTGCGGATTTGCTCAGCACGAGATAACGCTCTTGCTCGGGGCGCTCGGTGCGGGCGCCTTCCGCAAAGGCATAGCAGGCGTTCGACGACCCGAAATGAATCCATGCCAGCGTGTCCTTCGGCGCTGGCGCGCCGTGCTTCAAAAACAGCTCCATGCCGCCATGGCCGATCTCGTGCCCGGCGGTGGCGATGAAGACAAAGTGCGCCGGCCATTTTTCCGCAGCGACGGTGCGCGCCAGTGCGAGGAAATTGGCGATGCCGGGACCGCGCTCGCAGACGCAGGAGTACCAGCCGGTCATCGGCGTGGAGACAACGACGGTCGGCCCGTGGCCGGCCCCGATCTCGGCGATGACGTTGCGGCCGGCAACATCGCGCTCGTAGTGGCCATTGACGTCGAAGGTAACCGGCGCGCCTGAGGCAAGCGCGCGCTCGAATACCGCTCGCGATGCCGCACCGACCACGATCACCGGCACCGGCCAGGGCGCATCCTCCTGGGTGACGTTATAGGCGAAGCGATCGTCGGCGGGATTACCGATCGTCAGCAGGATGGCCGCCGGCTTCCTTGCCGCGGCTTCCGTGATCGCCGCACGGTGGGTCGGCCCCAGATAGGCGCCGCGATCGAACGGCAGATCGAGCAAAAGGACCTTGCCGGTGACATCGCCATCGCGCGCGAGCGGCGCGGCGAGATGGAAGCTGGCCTTGTCCTCCGGCGGCCACCAGAACGGCGTCGCCTCGATCCTCGTGCCATCAGCCTCGGCGCTGGCCCGCTCGACGACATATTGCCGCCCGAGCACGACGGGCTGGAAACTGACCTCGAACCCGGCCTGCTTCATTTCGCCGGCGATCCAGTCCGCCGTCGCACGATCGCCAGGCGAGCCGAAGCGGTGCAGACCGAAGGAGGCATAGCGCTTCACATCTTCATAGAGGCTCGCCCCCGAAAGCACATCCTTGGCTGCCGCCTGTCCGACCATGAGAACCGCCATTATTGCGATGAAGACATGCCGCATGTGAATCGCTCCCGGAACCGATCTTCTTTTGCGGATCAGTTTCGCTCCTTCGCGGCTGCCGTCAACCGCCCTCGCCGACCAGCACGAACGGCGCCCACACCGCGGGATCGGCGTTGCGCGGCGAGGACCGGTCCGCGATCAAGGCCTTCATCGACCGCCGCAATGCCTCGGCGCGGCCGACGCCGGGATGCGCTGTGAGTTCCGAGAACGCCCCCGTGGTCAGGCGCACGGCCGCATCGGAATCGACCGGCCAGTGCGAGACCAGCAGCGCCCGTGCGCCGGCATAGAAGAATGCGCGCGCAAGGCCTGAGAGACCCTCCGCACCGGGCTTGTCGCCGGCCGCGGTGTTGCAGGCGGAGAGCACCGCCCAGTCCGCATCGAGCTTGAGTTTTGCGATGCGGCTGGCGGTGAGCAAACCGTCGTCGTCGCTGGTCGGCCGGTTCGGCAGCGTCAGCACCAGCGCCGGCTCACTGAGGCCATTGACCTCGCCGGCGACAAGGCCGTGGGTGGCGAAATCGACGACGCGGTATTGATCGAGCGGCAAGGCGCTCACACTGGTCACGGTTGCCGCCGGGCCGAGCTTGACGTCGTCCTGCGGCGAAGCGCCGAGCGCGCGCGCCACGGCCCGGAGCTCGCCTGCCGTCTCCGGCAACGCCGGCAGGCCGGCGCGCAGCCGATCGAGGTCAACGGCGGAGCCGTCATAGTAGCTCTGGTACGGCTGCACGTTGCGCCCCGTGCGCTTGTCACCCGGCGAGCGCTGCAACACGGGATCGCCGAACCCGATGAACGGCTTTTGCGCCCGCGAGTCCTTGGCAAAGCTCCGCAGCGCGCGCAGGCTCGGCACCGACGGCAGCACCGTAATCGCGCGCTCGTTGAGCAGCCACGCGGCCTGCTGGTAACGATCGGCGGACACAGCGTCCCGCTTCTGCGTCACCAGCACATGAAACGGCAGGCTGGTGAGCGCGCCGACCGGGACGATCAGCAGTTTCGGCTTGCCGGCGATATCTGCGGAGATCGGTCCGAACAGCGCGGCGTAGAGCTCGAAAGACGCATCGAGGTCGAACGACGCCTTGGCGGCCTCCGGATCAGTGAGCCCCTGCCGCAGATGTGCGACACGGTCGCTTATCTCGCGGTTGCCGAATGCGATCTGGCGTAGCGCACTCGTCTCGCGCGTCACGGCAAAGGCGTAGGTCTTGTCGCTGAGCGCGATGAACGTCACCAGCGCCTCGTCCGGTTTCAACAGGCCCTGCGTTTGTGCCATCGACAGCGGCTGCGGGTTGGACAGATCGGCGTAAGCGGGAAAGTTGCGGTCGAGCTGCGCCGTGATGTCATCGAGCAATTTGTGCGTCTGCGCCGCCTGCGCACGCAGGCTGGCGATCAGTGCGTCGTTACGCCTGCCGTCCGCCTGTCCGAGTTCGGACGTCACGCGCTTGTCGAGAGTCTCCAGGCTCACCTTCAGGTCCTGCTGCCGTCGCACCAACCCTGCGATCGCGTCATTGCCGGCACCGAACCGCGCCGCCATCTGCGCCAGCGCGGCGCCCGCGCTGGTCTCGTGCGCGCGTTGCACGGCGCCAAAAGCCTCGTCCTTTGCCGCGTCGTCGGGCTTGCCATCCGTGACGCGCCAGATCGCCTCGATCAGCCAGGGATCGAGCTCGGTGAAGCGGGTGAATTGCGTATTCCGCTGCGCGTTGAGCGTGGCGGATGCCAACCGCAGCCGCGCCAGGGCGTCCGGCCATTTGCCTTCGCGGCGATCGACGTCGGCGAGGTTGATCAGGGTTGCAATGGTGTCCTGATGGCGCGGACCGAGCCTGTCCAGCGCAATCGCCAGCGCGCGGTCGAGCCGGCTGCGCGCGTCCGCCACATTGCCGCTCTTGAGATCGAGCAGCGCGACGGCGCGCAGATCCTTGACGAGCTGCGGATGTTTGCCACCGAGCATGCGCTCGTCGATCTCGAGGCATCGGACGAGATATTGCCTGGCCTCATCCAACTGGCCGGCGTCCATCAGGGACTGTCCCAGCGAGCCGATCGCCAGCGCGCTCGGGCCGCTGCCTTCGCCGAACTTGCGCTCGATCACGGCCAGAGAGCGGCGGTAGAGACCGAGCGCCTGATCGTTGCGGCCGAGGCTGGCATAGCTGTTGGCGAGATTGTTCAGGGCGCGGCCGACATCGGGGCTGTCAGGGCCAAAGGCCTTCTCGTAGATCACGAGCACACGTTCCTGAAGGCCTGCGGCCGCCTCGTTCCTGCCCTGGGCGGAATAGGCATTGGCGAGATTGTTCAGCCCGATCGCGGTGGTCGGATGGTTGGGACCGTAGATCCGCTCATAGGCCTGAAGTGCCTGCTGGTAGAGCTTTTCCGCCTCGGCATAGCGCGCCTCATGCTCGAGCACAGTTGCGAGATTGCCGATGGCCGCCGCGGTGTTCGGATGCGCTTCCCCATTGCGCATCCGGGTGATCGCGAGCGAGCGCCGCATCGCCGCCTCGGCTTCCGTCAGGCGGCCCGCGTCCGAATAGAGGTTGCCGAGATCGTTGAGCATCTTGTCGTAGTTCGGCGCGGCCTCGGCGCCTCTGCCAAAGCTGCGGTCGAGCAAATCGAGCCCCTGCGTCAGCAGCCGCTCGCCGTCGTCGAACCGACCGAGCAGGCCGTAGACGTCGCCGAGACTGTCCATCGCCGAGGCAACGTCGGAGGGCGGCGCATTGGCGGCTTGCAGTGCGCCGAGCGCCCGTTCGAAATAGCCGGTCGCTTCCTTGAAATTCTCCTTGTCACGCGCGAGGCCGCCGAGCGCGGCCAGCGTGTCCGCGAGGCGCACGTCATTGGCGCCGAAAGCGCTTGTGCCCAGCGCGAGCGCGCGTTCGGCCACATTGGTCGCATCGGCGCGGCGGTCGAGCATGCCGAGCGATCCGACCAGGATGTGCGAGGTGCGTAGCGTCGAGGCGACGTCGTTGTTGCGCAGCTTGATGGCGAGCGCCGCATTCAGCTTGTCGATGGCTTCAGGGTAGCGGCCGAGATTGTGCAGGAACATGCCCTCGTTGTGCAGCACGCCGGCATAGTTCATGGTGTCGGCGCCCTGCCGGCGGCGCACCAGGTTTTCGAGCTTCTGGGCGGCGGCGAGCCCGTCGGCCCAGCGCCCGGTTTGCGTGGCCGCATTCATCTGCGCCAGCAGCGAATCAAAATCATTGCCGCGCTGGGCGGAGGCCGGCCCGGACAGCAGGACCAGAAGGAAAAATGCGGCAAACAAGCGGGCGCGGCTCATGCGAAAACCCCGTCACGCGCATCGAAAGGCAATTTCGGGAGGATACGGGCAGCCATTGGCCCTGTCGACAGTTGGAGATAGCGCCGGCTTGTGCATGAATTGAGCAGCCGAGCGACGCAGGAAGGCAACAGTCCCCAACCTTCAACGCCGCGGCGTTTCAGCCAAATTGACAACCTTGGGGTCGCCCGTATTGTCTTTCTGATTGTTTCTGGGAAATGACATGACTCGCGAGCAGATTTCGGATTTCTGCGTGACCGCTCTGGCCAACATCCTGCGAATCTCGAGGGATCGGGTCGACACCGCCACAAAGTTCAACCGCCTCGGCCTCGATTCGGCGATGCTCGTCTATCTCATGATGGAACTGGAGGAGAAGCTCGACATCGAATTGTCGACCGACGACTTTTACGACCATCCGACCGTAGAGGCGCTGTCGCGATTTCTCGCCGACAAGCGCGCGATCCGCACCGCCGCCTGAGGGCGGCTGAAACCGGCGCAGCCCGATGGAAACCTTCCGCTCGCTCGTGGCTGTGCTGGCCCAGCGCGCGGCAGAGCAGGCCGACGACCGCGCCTATGTCTTCGTCTCCGATCGCGGGACGGAGGAAACCACCCTCACCTTCCGCGAACTGCATGAGCGCGCAACGGCGCTCGCCTCGCGCCTGACCAAAGTCGCGCGGCCCGGCGACCGTGCGATCCTGGTGTTTCCACCCGGCCTCGAATTTCTGGTGGCATTCTTCGGCTGCCTGATGGCTGACATCATCGCAGTGCCGATGATGATGCCCCGGCGAAACAGCGCGCGTGATGCCAGCGCCGCGATCCTTGCCGATTGCACGCCGTCGCTGGCGCTCACCACGTCAGCTTTCGCGCTCCGCGGCGATCTGCAGGCACGCTTTGCGCAAGAGAACATCCGGTGGATCGAGGTCGATCTCGCCGATCATGGCGTGTCAGCGGATCTGCCCGAGCCGACTTCGGACGCCATCGCCTTCCTGCAATATACCTCCGGCTCGACGTCGGAGCCCAAGGGCGTGATGGTGAGCCATGCCAATCTGCTCGCCAATCTCGAGATGATCCGGCTCGCGCTCGGCAACACCGGGCAGTCCACCTACGTCAACTGGGTGCCGCTCTATCACGACATGGGGCTGATTCTGAACGCACTGCAAGCGCTCTATGTCGGCGCAACCTGTGTACTGATGGCGCCGAACGCGTTCATGCAGCGGCCGCTCGGCTGGCTGCGCGCGATCTCGCACTATCGCGCGGAGGTCGCGTGCGGCCCCAATTTCGGCTTCGACCTCTGCGTCAGCCGCTATCGCGCCGACCAGATGGAGGGCGTCGATCTCTCCTCGCTCAGGATCGCGCTGAACGGCGCCGAGCCCGTCCATGCGGAATCCATTGAACGGTTTGTCCAGACATTTGCACCGCATGGCTTCGATCCGCGCGCGATGTATCCGGCCTACGGCATGGCGGAGGCGACGCTGCTGATTTCAGGCGGGGCGCGCGGGGACGGTCACGTCACACGCAGCGTCAGCCGCACGGCGCTTCAGGCGCATGCTGCGGAGCCGCCTTCCAGCCGAGAAGACACCCAGATTGCCGTCGGCTGCGGGCGCGCCCTCGCCGGCGAGCGGATCGCGATCGTGGACCCGGAGGACCGCGCACGGCTGCCCGCCGACCGCATTGGCGAGATCTGGGTCAGCGGCGCCAATGTCGCCCGCGCCTATTGGCGCAACGACGAGGCGACGCGCGACGGCCTCAACGCGGAGATCGCCGGCGCGGACGGCACGTGGCTGCGCACCGGCGATCTCGGCTTCCTCGACGCATCAGGAGAACTGTTCGTCACCGGGCGGATCAAGGACCTCATCATCATCCGCGGCATCAATCATTATCCGCAGGACATCGAGCGCACGGTGCAGACGCTGGACAGCGCACTTCGCGAGAACTGCGGCGCGGCGTTCTCGGTGCCGGACGAGAGCGGCGAAGAAACACTGGTCATCGTGCAGGAGGTCGAGCGCACCGCACGCCATGCGATCGACAGCGACAAGATCAAGGACCGGATCCGCGAAGCCATTGCCGACAGCCACGAGCTCTCCGCACGTCACATCGTTCTGATCCGGCCCGGCACCCTGCCGAAGACCACCAGCGGCAAGATCCAGCGCACGCTGGCGCGAAAACTCTGGCTCGACGGCGGGTTCGAGGAGATCGGCTAGGCTTCAGAAGCTGATCTCGGCCGCCTCACCGGCGCGCAGGCTGGCTGCAATGCCCTCTTCAATCCTGCGCGCGATGGGCGCGCGGTAGTGGACGAGGTCGGCGAAATTCGCGGGGTCCCGCGTCAGCGCGTTGCCGATGCGGTAGTCGATCAGGTTGCTGTTCGCGCGCCCGCTGATGATGGCGCGGTAGGCCTCCCTGCAAGCCGTATGAACCGCGGCATCACGACTGCCGGGCACAGGCACCATCGTGTGAAAGGTCGGCGGCATCACCAGCACGACCGACACATCGCGCGGAAGTTTTGCGATCTCAGCCGCCAGCATGCCGGCATAGGGAAAACTATCGGTGATTTTTCCCGTGAACGGCGCCGCCTTCGCGGGCTCCGCGGCGGTGGGGTGTTTCGCGCCGGGCGCCCATAGTTCCTCGTAATTCCAATAACCGTCCGCGCGGACCGGCTGGCGTGCGCCGCGCGCGATGGCGATGCGCTGGAAAGAGCGATCGAGCGCGGCCCAGGTGAAGAGATTGCCAAGGTAGCGCAGCGCGCCGCCCTCATAGAGCCAGTACGGAAACGGGTCCTTCGGCAGGGGCAGCACGGTGTTGCTGCACCAGGGCTGATCCACCGAGACGACCAGGGCCCGGATCGTGTGGTGGTGTCTGGCGAAGAAATCGAGGATCGCGAGGTCGCTGCGCGGATCGGCACCGGGCGCGACGAGTTGAACGAAGCGCAGACCCGTTGCCACATCCAGTCTTGCGGGCTCGAGCAACTGCCCGGTGGAATTGCCCAGGATGGCGGAATCAAACTGCGGGTCGCGGGCGCGGCTGGCATTGGCCGTCCAGGGGTTGCGATCGCTCACGCCGACAATGCCAAAGGCGCCAAACCGGCCGCTGTCATAGGGATCGACCAGGATCACGAGCGTCGCAATCAACGCAGCGCTCAGCACCAGCGTGCCGAAGCAGGCCGCAAGGCTACGCCCCCATCCGGGTGAGACGTCAGAACTGGAAATAGACGAACTCATGTATCCCTCGTTCGCCGATCTGAATCAGCAGGGCCAGAATCCCGATGCCGAGCAGGCTCGCCATCACCACATTCGGACGGCGGGTGAAGAATGCGACGATGTCCTGGCTCGCCGGCAGCAAGAAGGCGAACAACGGCGCGGCCACCAGCGGCCACAATTGCCCGCCGCGCTCCAGCGGCAGCGGCGAAGCCAGCCCGACGAAAACATGCCAGGCCGCCTCCACCGATCCCGCCCGAAAAATCACGCCGGTCGCGAGCACGAACAGGACGGTGAGCACCCATCCGAGCCATGACGGGAAATCCGGACCATAGCGGCGCCACAAAGTGCAGCCCACGAGAGCAAGGCCGTGCAGCACGCCCCACAGCACAAAGGTCCAGCTTGCGCCGTGCCACAGACCGCACAGCGCCATCGTAATCATCATCGCGCCGAAGAACTGCACCGGCAGCAAGCGCCGCGGCAACAGGCGCGTGTTCACCAGCGGATAGAACACGTAGTCGCGCAGGAACTGCATCAGGGTGATGTGCCAGCGCTGCCAGAAATCCTGGATATTGGTCGAACGCAGCGGCGCATTGAAATTGTAGGGCAGCTGCACGCCGAACAGCAGGCCAAGGCCGATCGCGATGTCGGAATAGCCGGAGAAGTCGAACAGTATCTGGAACGAGAAGCAGAAGGCGAGCCAGGCATCGCCGCTCGCAAGCGGCCCGTTGGCGGCCTGCACGTAGACGGGATCGAGCAGTTGCGCGATGCCGTCGGCGATCACGACCTTCTCGAGCAGGCCGAGCGCGATGAAGCAGGTCGCGATGCAGAACTGGCGCTGCCAGCCTGGCACATAGACCTGCTGGCCGAACTGATGCATCACCTCCGACCAGCGCGCCAGCGGCCCCGCGATCGCCTGCGGGAAGAAGGCGATGTAGAGCGCGTAGCGGTCGAGCGTGTAGAGCGGCGCCCGGGCACGCTTCAGATCGACCAGATACATGATGTGATGGAAGGTGAAGAAGGAGATGCCGAGCGGCAGCCCGATGTCGAGCGCCGGCAGCGTCGTGCCAAGCACAAGGCCGAGATTGGCGAGCAGGAAGTTGGCGTATTTGAACAGCGCCAGCACCGCGAGATCGAGCGCGATCACGAGCGTCAGCACCGCCTTCCACTTCACCCGCCCATAGGCGACCGATGCGATCCAGTTGATCGCGATCGAGGCGATCAGGAGCAGGATGAAGGACGGGCTGCCCCAGGCATAGAAGGCGAGCGACAACGCGACCTGCACGCCGACCCGCAGATGCGGATACGGATCGGCCAGACGGTAGATCAGCAGCGCCGCCGGCAGGAAGACCAGGAGAAAGGGGTAGTCGCTGAACAGCATCGGATCAAGGCTGCACCATCGCCGGCGCTCACGCCGGCCGATGATGCTCAGCCCGTTTCCAGGTCGGGCGCGGCATCGCCCGGCTGCCGCGACATGCGCCGCGCGATCTTCTCCTCGCTCGGCACCTTGACGTCCCAGGCAAGCCCGAGCGCTTCCAGCGCCCGGATGAAGATGAAGCCGGGATCGAACTCGAACCAGCGCAGGCCGAAGGCCGCGGAATACGGAAAAGCGTGGTGATTGTTGTGCCAGCCTTCGCCCCAGCCGAGCCAGGCCATCAGGCCGAGATTGCGGCTGTTGTCGTCGCGGGTGACGAAAGGCTGCGCACCAAAAGTGTGCATGATGGAGTTGATGGCGGAAAAGGTCTGCTCGACCACGAACATGCGAACCACGCCGCCCCACAAGAAGCCGCTCAGCACCCCCCACAGGCTCATCGTCACGAGGCCGCCGATCACAGCTGGCAGCAGCAGGCCGAGCACAACCCAGCTGTAATAGTAGCTGTTGACGGCGACCAGCCTGCGGTCCGCCATCAGGTCCGGCACGTAATGCGCGACGTTGGGATAATCGTGCGCGATCATCCAGGTCAGGTGCGCATGAATGAAGCCGCGCAGACGGCCGAGCAAGCCGTCGCCATGCAGCCGCGGCGAATGCAAATCGCCGTCGTGATCGGACAACTCATGGTGCCGCCGGTGCATCGCCGCCCAGGACAGCATGGGACCGCGGCCCGCCATCGATCCCATGATGATCAGGATCGCGCTCATCGTCGTGGAGGTCGCGAAGGCGCGGTGGGTGAACAGGCGGTGGTAGCCGACGGTGAGGCCGAGGCCGGTGATCAGCCAGAAGCCGAAGAACAGGCCGAGCTCCATGGCGCCGATCGGACGATAGAGCAGCAAGCCCAACGCAATCAGCGTACCGACGAAGGGCAGGACGTCGAAGACGATGAAATGCCGCCGCTGCATCTTGTGAAAATGCCGGCTGCGAATGATGCGGTGATCGCGTTTCTGTTGCACGGTCGGAATTCCAGGGCGGCCTCCATGAGTATATACAAGCCGGGCGGGCGCAACCCAAGCCGCAGCCCAGGGTTTCAACAGGCGCAAAAGCCTATAGAATAGGCTCTGCCCGCCAAAATCCGTGTGAATTCCGCCCCTTCCTCTTGCCGTTCGGTCTGTGATGCCGTCACCTGCTGCGACAGTTCTGGCTGCGATCTCGATCCTGATCGCGGGAGAGGCCATGGCCTTCGATCTCGAGGCACATCGCGGCGGGCGCGCGCTGATGCCGGAAAATACCCTGCCAGCCTTCGCCAACGCGCTGTCGATGGGCGTGGACACGCTGGAGCTCGACGTCGGCATCACCGCCGATGGCGAGGTCGTCATCTCGCATGAGCGCGGGCTCAATCCTGACATCACACGGGACGCGAGCGGCGCTTACATCGCCCCGCCCGGCACGCCGTTCGTGAAACTGCGGCGCGAAGAGGTCATGACCTATGACGTCGGCCAGATCCGTCCCGACAGTGCCTACGCCAAACAATTCCCCGACCAGCGTGCCGTGCCGGGCACGCGCATTCCCACGCTGAGCGAGCTGTTCGCGCTGGTGCGCAAGTCCGGCAACACCCGCATGCGCTTCAATATCGAGACCAAGATCGATCCGAACCATCCGGAGGAATCGCGCGATCCGCAAGATTTCGTCGCAAAGCTGCTCGGGCTGATCGCGACCGAAAAGTTTTCAGACCGCGTCATGATCCAGTCGTTCGACTGGCGGACCTTGCGGCTCGTCCAGCAGCAGGCGCCTGATATGCCGACCGTGTACCTGACGCTCCAGCGCGGCTCGGGCCAGACCGTCGCACTCGACAAGGCCACCAACTGGACCGCGGGTTTCAGTCCGGCCGATCACGGCGGCTCGCTGCCGCGAACCATCAAGGCTGCGGGCGGCGCGATCTGGTCGCCCTATTTCGGCGACGTGACCGCGGCACTGATCACGGAAGCCCATACGCTCGGACTGCGCGTCGTGGTCTGGACCGTCAACAAGTCCGAGGACATGGCGCGCATGATCGAGATCGGTGTCGACGGGATCATCTCGGACCGCCCCGACCTGCTGCGGCAGGTCGCGGGCGAGAAGGGAATTGCGCTGCCGGCGGGAACGCCGGTGGTGCCGTAACTCCACCCTCGTGTCCCGGACGCGACGCAGCGCGTAGCGGTGCGGCGCAGAGCCGGGACCCAGAAGCTCCGATGGGCCCCGGACGCAGCGCACCGCTGAAGAAGCGCTGCGCTGCGTCCGGG